>CABUHI010000072.1 GCA_902491345.1 uncultured Collinsella sp. | reverse complement strand
GCGACACTGAAGTAAGTGTCCATCCTCGCAGTATCCGGTTCTCAAGGTGCACGCCCCGCGGCTCATCCGGTCCGACCGGGCCGCGCGGCAAGGAGATATATTGCCAGACCGGAGGGGCCCCGGGGGCGGGAATCTGGGCGTACACATTTCCTACACATCTTGGAATCCGACTAACGTTTGCCAGCCGTTACCTACCGCTCGCCGAGCATCTCTTTATATAAGGCAGTCTCATGGTTAAAGCGGATACGTCCCCCTAGCTAAAGCACAGCCAGCATCGAGCAACTCATCACGTTCTTCCACCGAGAACCCCTCGGCGTAGACGCGCACCACTGGTTCGGTCCCGCTAGGACGGACCAGCAGCCACGTGTCATCCTCGAATGCCAAACGCAAGCCATCCATATGACTAACGTTTTGCGGCACCTTGCCACAAATCGACTTGGGGTTTACGCCCGGCAGCAGGGTTCGTAACGTTTCGGCATCTTCGGCCTCAAGGCGCAAATCGCGTCGACCGTAACTCGTCTTACCAAAACTGTCCTCGAGTTGGTCGACCAGAACGCCCAAAGGCGCGTCCGTCTTTGCCATAAGCTCACACAGAATCAGACAGGCGAGGATTCCATCGCGCTCGGGCATATGCGCGGCGATGCCGATACCACCGGCTTCTTCGCCGCCCATGAGGACGCCGCCCTTCTTCATCTCTGCCGCTATATATTTGAAACCGACTGGTTTGACGGTCACGCGGCAGCCAAGCGCCTCGGCAATGCGACGCACGAGCGTCGAGCACGAAAGATTGACGACGACGCGCCCCTCCAAATTACGAAATTGAACCAAGTCGCCCAAAACGAGCGCCATGATCTGATGCGGATGTATATATCTGCCGCGCTCGTCAACCGCGCCGATACGGTCGGCGTCGCCGTCGGTCACCAGGCCAGCGCAAGCTCCGTCCTCGATAACCGTGCGCTCGCAAGCGTCCACCCAAGGCTCAACGGGGTCGGGGCAGATATCTTCTTGGTCAGACGCCTGCCCGGCGTGAATCTCGTGCACCTCAACGCCAAGCTCGCGTAGCAAGTCGGCCAGATAGCCCTGGGCTGCGCCGCCCATGGGATCGACAACCACGCGCAGGTGCGCGGCGCGGATGGCTTCGGCATCGACAAACGATGCCACCGCCTGCATATAGTCAGGAATGATATCCGCGGTGCGATATTGCCCCTCGATCCCCATTGGCTCGGGAGCCATGGTCTCTTCGAGCTCTTCGATGACATCCTGGTTGGCGGTCGAGCCGTCACCCATGCGAATCTTGAGGCACAGATAACCCTGCGGATGATGGGATCCCGTCACCATGAGCGCGCCGCACGCCTCACCGTCATAAGCCACCGCCCACGTAAGGGCAGGGGTCGGGACAGGTCGCGAAGCGAGCACGGCGTCTAGCCCGTGCGCTGCTAGCACACCCGCCGCAAGCTCAGCGAACTCGCGCGCCAGAGGCCGGTTGTCGAACCCTATATATACCGTTTTGCCCGGATTGGTCTTTTGCCACAACTCGCCGACGGCGTCGGCGATACGGGCAACGTTATCGGCAGTGAAGTCCTCATCGACGCGAGCGCGCCAACCGTCAGTTCCAAAATGAATTATCGCGCACACGCGCAGACACCTCACAGTGTTTGGATCATGGTACGCGTGAGGTATACCCGCAACACGCACTCAGCAACCTGCCGGCACCAGCATTCACCATTTGGGCAAATGCTGCCGAGGACATGCAAGCAATCAGAACCACCCTTAAAAAGGGTGGTTTGCTCTTAGGGTATAACCCACGGGCCCCGGGC
>CABUHI010000071.1 GCA_902491345.1 uncultured Collinsella sp. | reverse complement strand
GACGCGGCGGCTACGGCGCCGTGCTCAAATACACCAACCCCGCCGGCAAGACCTTTACCTCCGAGCTTTCGCGCGGTTACGCCAAGACCACCAACAACCGCATGGAGCTCATGGCCGTTATCGTGGCGCTCGAGGCACTCAACCGCCCCTGCGACGTCGAAGTCCATTCCGATTCGCAGTACGTCGTCAACGCCTTCAACAAGCACTGGATTGACGGATGGAAAAAACGCGGCTGGAAGACTGCCAACAAGCAGCCTGTCAAGAACCGCGATCTGTGGGAGCGCCTGCTCACCGCCAAAAGCAAGCACAAGGTTGAGTTCATCTGGGTTAAGGGTCACGCCGGTCACGAGCTCAACGAGCGCTGCGACGAGCTTGCCACCACGGCGGCCGACGGCAGCAACCTCGATATCGACACCGGCTTTAACGAGAGCGACCTGTAACGGCGTTTTCGCACGCTATTTCCTGCCCCCTCGCGCTACACTCATCCTGTAAACCGAACGGCACGAGGGGGATACATGTTGCGTATAGCGACCATCGGCACATCCATGATTACCGACGACTTTATCCAGGTCGTCAACGCCAACGACCAAGCCGCGTTCGTGGGCACGCTCTCGCGCGATGCAGATCGCGGCGCCGCCTTCACCGCTAAGCATGGTGGCGAGCGTAACTTCACCGCGCTTGACGAGCTTGCGTCCGCTGCCGACGTCGACGCCGTCTACATCGGCAGCCCCAATGCGCTCCACTACGAGCAGGCGCTCGTCTGTATCGCCGGCGGCAAGCACGTTATCGTCGAAAAGCCTTTTTGTGCCACCGAGGCACAGGCGTTCGAGGTCTTTCGCGCAGCCGAGGCGGCGGGCGTCGTAGCCCTCGAGGCCATGCGCCCCCTCCATGACCCCGCTTTCCACGCCATCGAGGACGCCCTGGGTGAGATCGCCCCCATCCGCCGCGCCTCATTGCGCTTTGGCAAATATTCCTCGCGCTACAACGAGATTCTCGCGGGACACGCCACCAATATCTTCGACTGCAATATGGCATCGGGTTCCCTCATGGATATTGGCGTCTACACCGTCGAGCCCATGGTCGAGATCTTCGGCATGCCCTCCGGCCTTACGAGCATGGCTACTCTGCTCGACCCCACCACGCAAGAGCTCACCCATGGCCCCATCGATGGCTGCGGTTCCATCCTCGCCAGCTACGGCGGTGGCCGTATCTCCGTCGAGCTCGCGCACTCCAAAATTACGAATGACCTACTGCCCTCGCAGATCGAAGGCGAGCGTGGCACTATCCAGATTGACCATCTGTCCACGCCCCGCAACGTCCGCATCGACTATCGCGGCGACGTCGTACGCGGCTCGGCGACCGAGGCGCCGCGCGAACAGAGCGACAACGGCCGCGTGCTCGACCTGCCCAAATCGAGCAACACCATGGAATACGAACTCGCAGACTTTATCACCGCCATCGGCGGCATCGATAACGTCAAGGAAGAGATTTGGGAGACCCCGGCGGGACGTCACGAGCTTGGCCACTACCGCGATGTCACGCTCGTCTCACTGCGCATCATGGATGCCGTGCGTCAGCAGGCGGGTATCGCCTTCCCCGCTGACTCTAACAAGCAGGCATAGCGATGGGTTTTTTCGACAAGTTTTTCTCGGGCGTCACCGGCGGCAGCCGCGAACCCCAAAAGCCCTCTGGCGTCGAGCTTGAGCTGCGCCGTAGGCTCACCGTGCTCGCAAGCGACGAGGCCACTCAAGACGCCCCGCAGCGCTATTTCCTGCGGTGGGAGGGACAGGTCCAGGGCGTCGGTTTCCGCTTCACCAACACCAACCTCGCACAGGCGCGCTCCC
>CABUHI010000070.1 GCA_902491345.1 uncultured Collinsella sp. | reverse complement strand
ATCATGTAGCCAAACTCGCCGCGCAGGCAGCCAAGCGCGGCTTCGACGCCGCACTGGGTCGCAAAGATGCGGTCCTGGGCGTCGGGCTGGCCGCCGCGCTGCGTGTGGCCGGGGATGGCGACGCGGGTCTCGCGACCGGTCTTGGCCTCGATCTCCTTGGCGATGTCGTAGACAATCGACGGGCTCGTGCGCTCAGCGAGCTTTTTCTTGTACTCCTTCTTGGACAGCGCCGCGTCCTCCTTGGAGATAGCGCCCTCGGCGACGGCCACGATGGTAAAGCGGCTGCCGGTCTCCATGCGATGCTCGATGGTCTTGATGACGTTATCCATGTCGTAGGGGATTTCGGGGATCAAGATGACATCCGCGCCGCCCGCGACGCCGGCGTACAGCGGGATCCAGCCAACCTTGTGGCCCATGATCTCGATAACAAACACGCGGCCGTGGCTCGAGGCGGTAGTGTGGATGTCGTCGATGCACTTGGTGGCGACGTCGATGGCGCTCGTAAAGCCAAACGTCAGCTCGGTGCCCCATGTGTCGTTATCGATGGTCTTGGGCAGCGCGATAACGTTGAGGCCCTCTTCGCGCAGGCGGTTGGCGGTCTTGGTGGATCCGTTGCCACCCAGCATAAACAGGCAGTCGAGCTGCAGCTTATGATAGGTGTGGACCATTGCGGGCACCTTCTCGACGCCATCGGCCTCGGGAATATCCAGGCGCTTGAACGGCGTACGGCTCGTGCCCAGGATGGTGCCGCCGCGGGTGAGGATACCGCTAAAATCGGCGGGCGTCATGACGCGGAACCTGCTGTAGATAAGGCCCTGGTAGCCGTCCTCAAAACCGTAGATCTCGATAGGCTCTTCGCTATTGGTCATAAGCGTTTTGACGATGCCGCGCATGGTGGCGTTGAGCGCCTGGCAGTCGCCGCCACTAGTAAGAAGACCGATCCTAAGCATGATGAATCCTTCCGGGCAAGTTATAACATGCGCATAAGTTTACCCCCGCACACTGTTGATACGGGGGTAAACGTGTTAGCTCAAGCGTATGGAAATGTAAGCAACGTCAGGGAACGTAAGGTCGACGGGCCTGGCTCCTTACAGTGCGAAGGCATCGACGTTGCCCCAGTGGCGGCGCAGCGTAATAGCGGCGGCGGGTTCGGTATTGTCAAAGACGACCGACCATTGCGTATTGCTGGTGATGTCTTCCGGATTGGGCTCTTGGGCTGCGGCGCGAAGGGCCTTCCAAGCGACTGCCTCGTCCTGGGCACCGGCGTGGGCGTCAAGGACATCGGCGATTGCGACGGCGCGCTCTTTACCATGGCCCAGCTCGCCATTCTTTTGATTGGGCAGCACTTCGTCTCCATAGCAGGCGTAGAAGTTCGTAACCTGGCGTATAGGAGTCGCTTTGAAAGCACGGTCGGGGTCGCGCGGATCCCACTCCACCACCCGCGCGTCACCGGCGGCGTCGTTGATAAAGAAGTGGTAATCGCGTCCTGCCATGGCGTGCATGTCGTAGGCGGAAAGCAGGTCGACAGCTTCTTGCGTGGTGGCGGCACGGTCGAGCACCAGACGGATGGCGAGCGAGGTATTGATGACGGGGCGTTGCGTGTCCTGGTCACAGGGCTTGGAATCCAGGGTGAGTACGGCAATGGACACGCCGCATTCGTTAACACCGTCGAGCTGGGCAAACGGGCCCATGAGTGCGGCGGCGCGTCCGGCGACGGAGTCAAGCGGAGTGTTATCGCCCAGGTTGTTAAGGGCGGCAAACCCGATGGAGGCATAGCCGCCACGTGGGTGATTGCGCACCAGCAGCGCCGAGGTGTCGTCCTTAAAGTCGTAATTGCGACCGGTGCGCACGCGGCCTTCGGCATCTACGGCG
>CABUHI010000069.1 GCA_902491345.1 uncultured Collinsella sp. | reverse complement strand
TGGTCTCGAAAAAGGCTTCAATCCCTGCCGCGGCCATACGGCGTGCAAGCTCCTCAACAATGTCTTCGTCAAAGCAGTCCTCATACACCACGCGGCCCTCGACCTCGAGCGTGGCTCCCGCCATGGCAACGACGCCCGCGGGGTCGAGCGCACGCAAGCTATCGGCGATGAGCCACAAGGGACGACCCGTGCAGATAAATGCCTGGTGTCCCGCGTCGCGCAGACGATGAAACGCCTCAACGACCGCCTGCGAGGGGTGAACCGCCGAAAAGTCCTTGTCGGTCATGTTGTCGGGATCGAACGACGTCAGCGTGCCGTCCACGTCAAAAAAGAGCACAGCGGGTTCGGGACACGCATCAATCATATGGGTTCCTTTCGAGGATAAGGGCAAACGAAGCATCCATCATATAATGGAGCGACGCAACCAGAGAGGTCACCCATGGAATTTTACGCAAGCTGCCCCGAGGGCTTTGAGTCCGCACTCGCCGATGAGCTTAAACGCCTCGGGCTTTCGCATGTTCGCCGGCTGAAGGGCCGCGCTACATTTGAGGGCGAGCTCGAGCAAGGCTACCGCGCCTGTCTGTGGTCGCGCCTGGCGAGCCGCGTGTTCGTGGTACTCGGGCGCTTTGAGGCGCAGGATGCCGATGAACTGTACGACAGCGTTTACGACATCGCCTGGGAGACCGTCATCCGCCCCGGCGCCACCATCGCCATCACCGCCCGCGGCGTGACCGAGCAGCTGCGCAACACGCGCTTCTCGGCCCTGCGCGCCAAGGACGCATTGTGCGACCGCTTGGCCGAAACCACGGGCCGTCGCGCCGATGTCAACGCCACCGATCCCGATGTTCACCTGCTGCTTTCGCTGCGTCAGCGCCGCGCGAGCATCAGCCTGGACCTTTCGGGCGATCCGCTGTTCAAGCGTCTGCCGCCCGCAGCGACCCGCGCCGGCGAGGGTACGCACGTGCTGCGCCCCGACTACGCCGCCCTGGTGCTGGCACAGGTCGGCTGGACCGCACTGTGCGAGCGCGAGTTAACGGCTGACGATTACGAGAATGAAGCCCTTCCCACGCTGATCGATGCCTCGTGCGCCGGCGGCGGTCTGCTGCTGGAGGCCGTGAACATTCTGACCAACCGCGCCCCGGGCGCCGCACGCGAGCGCTGGGGCTTTGAGGGCTGGCAGCTACACGACGCCGCCCTGTGGGAGCAGCTGCTTGCCGAGGCGCGCGAGCGCGAGACGGCAGCGCGCGAGCGCCAGGCGCGCATCGTGGCCGTAGACATCGACCCCGCCGCCCGCAAGACTGCCGAGCGCATGGTCAAGTGCGCCGGCTACAAGCGTTTTGTCGACTTTTGCGCCGCCAAGTCCGCCACCGTGCTGGACCATGCTGGCGCCGTCGCCGGAGCCGCCGTAGTCGCAGACACCACCGAGACACCGCTTTCACTCATGCACGACGCCATGACGCTGGTCGGCGAGCTGCGCCGCGCGCCCGAGCTCGCTTCGGCACCGGTCGCCGCGCTCACCCGCGACGGATTGCTGGCCCGCGCGCTCCACGCCGAGCCCGAACGCTCGATCGCCATCATGCCCAACAACGAGGAGGCAACCGTCGAAGTCTGGCCCTCGCTCGACCACGCCGCCGCAGCATTCGAAGCTGCGACCAGTGCGGATGTCGAGGCCGAGGTTGCGGATGCCAACGAAGTCAACGATGAAGCCGCCGCTTCCGCCATGCCCGAACCTACCGCCACGCTCGACTTGAGCGACGGCAAGCCGCTGCCCGTGCTCATCCCCGAGTCCGAGCAGTTCGCCAACCGCCTGCGCAAGAACGCACGCCTGCGTCGCAAGTGGGCAAAGCGCGAGGGCGTGAGCTGCTACCGCGTCTACGATGCCGACCTGC
>CABUHI010000068.1 GCA_902491345.1 uncultured Collinsella sp. | reverse complement strand
GCTCGGATGACGCCCTCGTAGCGGTTGATACGCAAGCGCGGGAAGGCATTGAAGAAGCGCAGGTCGCGTCGGCTGAGCGACACGCTTGGCACCGGACGGCTCATGCGCTTGCCGGCAAGGCGACGACCGAGCGACGGACGCGGCATGCTCGGCGCGGCATCGGCCACGCGGCGGGCAGCGAGCGCCAAGCCGCGAGCACCATCCGAGATAAACGTCGGCATCGAAGCCTTCTCGCGCAGGGCATCGAGCGTCGCATCGCCCAGCTCCGCCAGCCACGCGTTAACGGCACGGCTGCGGATGTGCGTCTGTGCCACCGAGTCAATCGTAGAATCGGGAATACGTTCGAGCATTGAGTCCGAGGCATCGGCAAGCGACTCATTGATGCGGTCGGCAAGGTCAGCGCGCACACGCTCCAGCTGATCGAACAGGCGACGCCAGCTGGCCAAAGAGCACACCGCGTCGACCATCATCGCGACCGCGGCGATAAAGGCGGACAGCCGCACAATCAGCACCGGCAGATGGCCAAGCAGCCCCAGCAATGCCGGCTCCACTAAACGGCAAATGCACAGCGCACCCAAGCCAAACGCGCAGGCCCAGTACAGGCAGATGCGTCCATGCAGGTTAAACGGCAGGTGCGAGTAATCCCAAAAGCGCGCGCCTGTTGTTTTTTCCAATAGAAGGCCCACGCTGTACTCGATTGCGCTACATACAAGCGCCGCGGCGACAAACTGGCTCGAGGCATCCGGAATCCCGCGCAGCAAAAGCCAGCAGGCAATGCCGCCCACACCATAGATAGGACAACACGGCCCCAGCAAAAAGCCACTGTTGGCAAATCGTCCGTGATTGAGCATGGCGCATACTGTCGACTCCCATACCCAACCGCAAAACCCGTAAAAGGCAAACGAGAGCACCAGTGCCGAGAGTGGGCAGGCGGCAAGCGTCGCGCCGCCAAACGCCATATCAATCGCGGTTTCCACCGTCTACCCTCTCCTCTTTTCACTCGATGCTTTGCTCACGCTATCGTCCGTCTCATCCTTGCGCGGCAGGCGGCCGGCGACCGTCTCACGCAGAGCACACCATTTATCCGCCAGGCACACAATCCACGCCTCGCGACACGTCGGCGGAACCGGCACCAGCGGAAACATATGCCGCACGATAATATTCCGCTCGCGCGGCGTCAGCTCAAAATCTTCCTCGGCACGCGCCAGAGCAAAAAATGGATGCCGGAATCCGTGCAGTCGATGGCTCGGGTCGGGGTCGTGCCAATCGTAGAGAAAGTAATCGTGTAACAAGGCTCCGCGCAGCAACGAGGCGCGGTCGACCGAAACACCGACGCGGCCCAGGCGCTCGGCAAAGGACAGGCTCGCCCGCGCTACCGAAGTCACGTGCGCATAGACCGTCACATCGCCATGTTGGATAAACTCGCGCGTCAGGTCCAGACGGCCCGCCTGTGCCAGTTGACGGGCAGCATGGTCTACTTCGCGCGCGATTTTCTCGGCACGAACGGCATCGGACATGCTGCCTCCTTCCAGCGGCTCACGGCGGCAAGCCACGGCCTGTGCACAATCGATAAAAACATCATGGAACACATCAGTATGGCATCGGACAAAACGTTTTGCCCCACCAGTTGGCGAATTACCGCGCCGCCGTCACATATCAAACGCCAAAATGTGCGAGACTGTCTTGTGCAATTGTGCCGGCCGAGGGAGTGCCGGCGCTCGATTCGCATGGAGTAACCCACAACGATGCTGCTTACGCAAACGACAACGCCCGAGGACGTCAAGGCTCTTAATCGTGCCGAGCTCCCGCAGCTCTGCGACGAGATTCGCCACGCCATCCTCGAAAGCTCCGCCGCCATCGGCGGGCACGTTGCCCCCAACCTGGGCGTCGTTGAGCTTACGGTTGCGCTTCATCGCGTGTTTAACTCCCCCATCGACAAGATTGTCTTTGACGTTTCGCACCAGACCTACGCCCATAAGGCGCTGACCGGGCGCGCGTACACTTATAT
This sequence comes from uncultured Collinsella sp., assembly GCA_902491345.1. Taxonomy (GTDB): domain Bacteria; phylum Actinomycetota; class Coriobacteriia; order Coriobacteriales; family Coriobacteriaceae; genus Collinsella. Next base: position 52 of record CABUHI010000068.1, on the reverse strand, counting down.
CGACCCGGCACGCTACGGCGAGGCCTCTGGCTTTGCCAATCCCGACGAGTCC
>CABUHI010000067.1 GCA_902491345.1 uncultured Collinsella sp. | reverse complement strand
ACCGCCAGCAAGTCATAGCGCGTGATATGCCCGTACTGCTTGGGCGAAAGCGCGACCGACGTGTCGCGAATACCCATACCGCAGATCACAAGCGCGGTGCAACCCGCGATGCCAAAGATGGTCATAAAGGCGCGCTTTTTATAGCGGAAAAGGTTGCGTGCAGCGACCTTGTTCAAAAAGCCCATGCGGCGCCAGATAAAGCCGATGCGCTCGAGCAGAATGCGCGAGCCAGCGCGCGGGGCCTTGGGACGCATAAGCGAGGCCGGGGTCTCGGCCATCTCGTGGCGGCAGGCGATAATCGTGGCGCCCACCACGCCCACGGCAAACAGCGCCACCGAAACGATCGAGGACACGATGTCGTACGAAAGCAGCATCTGGGGCAGTGAGTACATGTCGTCGAACACCGTAAACAGGAACAGCGGCAGGCCCACAAATCCGATGATGTTGCCGAGCACGCCGCCGATCAGACAGGCCCACAGCGCATAGTCCACGTATTTGGACAGGATGCGTCCGCGCGAATAACCGAGCGCCTTATACAGGCCGATGAGTGTGCGTTCCTCCTCGACCATACGCGTGGCGGTGGTAAGGCTGATGAGCACGGCGACGATAAAGAAGATGAACGGGAACACCGTGGCGATGGCTTCAATTGACGAGCTATCGCTCTCCACGCTCGAGTAGCTTGCGATATTGCCGCGGTCCTGGATGTACCAGGTGCATTCGCCCAGATCGGAAAGCTCGGCGCGGGCATCGGCAAACTGCTGGTCGGCGGCGGCGCGGCGCTGATCCAGGTCGGCCTGCGCTTGCACGCGCTCCTCGCTGCCCTCTGCCATGCGATTGATGTTGTCCTGCTCAATCCCAAAGAGCATATTCGCCTGGCGCTCGGCCGCATCCAAGCTTGCCGGCGTGTCGACCGTCAGTTCCTGAGCGCGCGCCTTCTCACGCTCCTCGCGAATCTTCTCTATATTGCCCTTGACCTTGTTGATCTTTGCCGCGTAGGCATCCGAATAGGAGTTGAGGCTCTTGGCTCCCTCGACGATCACGTGGACCGCGGAGTAGGAAGAAGATGTCGCGGCGTCCTCGCTCACATAGAACTTATAGTCCGCCGCCGAAGCAGCGCGAAAGGCGTTGACTGTCGAGTCGGAGCTCACATCAGTGGGGTCGAGGACCTCGGCCGTAATGGTGTAATCGCCCGCGGCAAACTGGTCCTTGGCGCTTTGATTGGACGAGCTCGCGTCATTGGCGGCAAAACTCACCGTATCGCCGATTTTCTTGCCCGATGCCTTCAGGAACTTCGAAGTCACCGCGACTTCATCGGCGCTCTCGGGCAAATCGCCGTTCACGAGCACCGGCTGATCGATGTTCTCCTTGGAGAGACTTTGCACGACCACGCGCTCGCGCGTTGTGCCCACGGCGGTGTAGGCGGTCTCGGTGTAGATGCCTTCGGCCGTCTCGACGCCGTCGACCTCTTGGATAGCCGCAAGATCGTCGCGCGTAAGGCCATAGGTCGACTGCACGTTAATGTCATAGACATTCTGCTGGTCAAAATAGGCGTCGACCGAATCACACAGATCCTCACAACCCGCCTTGAGGCCGCACATCACGCTCACGCCGAGCGCGGTGATGACCACGATAGACAAGAAGCGTTTGAGGCTGCCGCGGATTGTACGGTAGATGCCACGGCGAAAAACCGTCGGCACCATATCGTTTGAGCTTTGGGCGGTGCGGTAGGTTGCGAACTCCCGGTCGCGACTCACGTGCTCCGTATCGTGGTTCTGGCTGTTGTGGCGATCTTGGTCCATGGGCGCTACCACTCGATCGTCTCGATCGGCACGGGATTTTGCTGGACCGTCTCGCTCTCCACGCGGCCGCTCTTAAAGCGGATCAGGCGATCGGCCATGGGCGCGAGCGCGGAGTTGTGGGTGATGATAATGACCGTAATGCCCTGCTTGCGACAGGTGTCCTGCAGCAGCTGCAAGATCTGCTTGCCGGTTTTGTAGTCGAGCGCGCCCGTGGGCTCGTCGCATAGAAGCAGCTTGGGGTTTTTGGCCAGCGCGCGGGCAATGGACACGCGCTGCTGCTCGCCGCCCGAAAGCTGCGC
>CABUHI010000066.1 GCA_902491345.1 uncultured Collinsella sp. | reverse complement strand
AACCGCCCGTTTGAGCCGGAGTTTGTGACGGCGCAGGACGAGGCACTGTGGATGGTCGTTCCTATGGGCGTCGTTGACAAGTATGTCAAGGACCCCGAGCTGCGTGCGAAGGCGCATCGTCTGGCCAAGGAGGGCAAGGCTGCCGATCCTTCGTTTATGAAGGGTGATTTTGTCTTTAACCGTTGGTTGCGCATGTGGCACACCAAGTTGCGTCACTTTAAGCTGTTCAAGACGTATTACAAGTAGATGAGCGCGGCGCCCGCCCGGTTTGCATCGGACGGGCGCGGGTATGATACGCGCAATTGCGTGGGCGTCACCAAGGAGGCGGCGATGGAAAAGCTGGGAGTTATCGGCGGCATGGGCGCCGAGGCCACGTCGTATTACTACGACCAGGTGGTACGTCATACGGCTGCTACCTGTGATCAGGAGCATATCGACATGGTGGTACTTTCCAAGTCGACCATGCCCGACCGTACGCTGGCCATCAAGACTGGCGAGCATGCCGAGCTGCTGGCGACCATGAAGGAGTGCGCTCAGGCGCTCGAGACGCTGGGCTGCGCGCACATAGCGATTCCCTGCAACACGTCGCACTACTTCTACGATCAGATCCAGTCGTTTACCAAGGTGCCGATTATCCACATGCCGCGCGAGTCGGTGCGCTATGCTCTGGCCGGCGCGGTGATGGGGGAGTGCGAGTTCGACCCCAACCTGAGTATGCCGGCCGAGCCGGTGCGCAAGATCGGCATCATGGGCACCGACGGTACCGTGGGCGCAGACGTCTATGGGCGCGAATGTGAGACCGCGGGCGTTGAGGTCGTCTATCCCAGTGAAAAGCGTCAGGCCGACGTGATGTCGCTCATCTACGACGATGTGAAGGCCGGGCGCGAACCCGATATGGATAAGTTTGACCGCGTGATGTGGGAGTTCGCCCGTAGCGGCTGCGACCGCGTCATCCTGGCCTGCACGGAGCTTTCGGTGTTGCAGAAGTATCGCGAGATGCCCGAGATCACCCTCGATGCGATGGATGTCCTGGTGCGCGAATCCATCATCCGCAGCGGCGCCCCCTACCGCCTCTAGCTTCCGACCTGCCAAAAAGGGACAGGTTTATTTTGACAGGTATTATCTGGGAAAACAGTAAAGGCCTCGGCTCGTTTGGTGCGAGCCGAGGCCTTTTGCATTTGCCGGTTGCTGCCAGCGATTGCTAGAACAGGAAGCCGATGGCGATAAGGGCGATACTGACGATAAGTACGGCGATATCCAGGCCTTTGATGGGGTAGCGCTTATACGAACTCGCGCGCGTGCGCAGGTAGAAGCCTCGCTGCTCGGCGGCAAGCGCGGTGGCATCGGTCTTGCCCACGCTCGAGATAAGCAGTGGCACGCACAGCGGCAGCATGAGCTTGAGTTTCTTGATGGGGTTCTTAGTGTCGTATTCGACGCCGCGTGCAGTCTGCGCCTCCATGATGGCGTTCATTTCCTGGCCAAATACCGGCACAAAGCGCAACGCCGTGGTAAAGGTGAAGGCATAGCGATATGGCACGTGCAACACCTCGACACAGGCGTTGGCGAGGTCGTTGAGCTTGGTCACCATAAGCATGAGGATGAGTGGCAGCGCCACGCCCAACAGGCGTAGGCAGGCCTTCGATCCGGTAATGAGGCCCGTGTCGGTGATAAAGCCCCACACGATGTTGCCATCGCGCATAAAAGCCAGCTGAAGCACCAGCATGATGAGCGCGAGCGGAATCAGCAGCTTGAGCAGCACGAGCAGGCGGTCGACGACACCGGCGTAGGCGCCCAGTGCAAGGGTGAGCGCCAAAAAGCCCAACAGCGCCACGTAGGTGTCGGACAGGAAGATGCCGATGATGATGGCGGCGGCAAGGCCCAATTTGACGACCGGGTTCAAGCGGTGCAGCAGTGTATCGCCCGGCATATAGTCGATGACGTTAACCACGGTGGACCATCTCCTCGGTAATGCGAACGATATCGGTGACCTCGCTCACCTGTGCAAAGGTGGGAGAGACAGAGGATGCTAGGCGACGAGAAAGCTCTATGACCTGGGGTGGCTCAACGTAGGCTCGCTGCATGAGCTCGATGTTCGAGAACAGCTCGTGCGTGCGGCCGCGGTCGAGGATGCGGCCGTCGGCCATCACCACGATGCGCTCGGCAAAGTCAGAGACGACTTCCATGTCGTGGCAGACCATGATTACAGCGCAGCCGCGCTCGGCCATGGTGCGCACGGTTTCCATGACGGTCATGCACTCGCGGTAGTCAAGGCCGCTCGTGGGCTCGTCGAGCACCACGATTTTGGGCTCTACGACCACGACGGAGGCGAGTGCCACCATCTGGCGCTGACCACGCGAGAGCGAGAAGGGCGCCTCGTCGGCCGGCAAGCCAAAGCGGTCGATGACGAGCTGGGCGCGACGCAGCGCCTCGGCACGGTCGATGCCGGCAAGCTCCAGGCCAAAGGCGACCTCGTCGAGCACGGTGTCCTTGCAGATCTGGCGGTCGGGGTTTTGGAAAAGGGTCGCGACCTCGCGAGCGATGCGGCTCGTGGGAACGGCTGCGGTATCCAGTCCCGTGACGCGCACGCTGCCCGAGGCGGGCTTAAGCAAGCCTGTGAGCAGTTTGGTGAGCGTGGTCTTGCCGGCGCCGTTTTGGCCGACGATGCCCACGAGCTCGCC
>CABUHI010000065.1 GCA_902491345.1 uncultured Collinsella sp. | reverse complement strand
TCACCATGTCGCCGGCAAACTTGAGGTTGCTCTCGACGGTGCCCGAGAACAGGCGTCCCTGCTGCGGGATGTAGCCAATGCGGCGGCGCAGCTCCGAGAGGGTCATGTCGCGCACATCGACGCCGTCGAGCGAAATGCTGCCGCCCGTGACGTCGTACAGGCGCGGGATCAGCTGCACGAGCGTGGACTTGCCCGAACCCGTGGAGCCGATGATGCCGAGCATCTGACCGGCGTGCGTGGTGAAGTTCACACCGCTAATTACGTCGGCGCGGGCATCGGGGTACTGGAAGCTCACGTCGCGGAAGCAGAGCTCACCACGCGGCGCGCTCGGGCGGGGAAGCTTGGGCGAAGCAGGGTCGTTGATACTGGTGGGGCAGGTGATGACCTCTTCCACGCGCTCGGCGGCAACCTCGGCGCGGGGCAGGATGACCGAGACCATGGTGAGGATCATAAACGCCATGACGATCTGCATGGTGTAGGAGATAAACGCCATCATGTTGCCAACCTGCATCACGCCGTCGGACACGCCCTGCGCGCCAAACCACACGATCAGCACGGTGACGTAGTTCATGACGAGCATCATGAGCGGCATCATAAAGCTCATGGCGCGGTTGGTGTAGAGCTGCGTGGTCATCAGGTCGAGCGAGGCTTTGTCAAAGCGCTCGAGCTCGTGCTCCTCGCGGTTGAACGAGCGGATGGGCATGAGGCCGTCGAGCAGCTCGCGGGCGGTAAGGTTCACGCGGTCAACAAAACCCTGCATCTTTTTGAACTTGGGCATGGTGAGGCCCATGAGCACGCCGACGACGGCCGAGACCGCGATGATGGCCACGGCGATAGTCCACTCAAGGCCGGTGTGGTTGGCAAGGACGCGCATGACGGCGACGATGCCCATGACGGGAGCCATGAGACACATGCGGATGAACAGGGTCGCTGCCATCTGAATCTGCTGAATGTCGTTGGTGCAGCGGGTAATGAGAGAAGCCTGGCTAAACTTGCCAACCTCGGCCGGCGAGAAGTGCATGACCTTATTGAAGGTCTCGCGGCGCAGGTCGCGGGCGATGGAGCAGGCGGTGCGCGAAGCCACGGCACCGGTCAGAATGGTGGCGACGAGCGACACCAGGCACAGCCCAAACATCGTGGTCGCCATGCGGCTCAGGTAGGCGTTTTGCACGTCGGCGGGGTCGATGCCCTGCGCTTTGTACTCTTCTTGTACGTAGGTCACGGCGCGCTGGGTCACGATGGAGCCCGACATGGAGCCCATTTTGTCAGCCATATCGTTGGCGCCCTCGACGAGCTTGCCCTGATCGATAAGACCGCCTTCAACGCCTAGGCGCAGGCTCTTCATGGTGATCTTACCGCCGTCGGCGTCGATCTGCTTTTGCATGCTCTGCGCGGCTGCGGCCTTCTGCTGCATCTCGGCGAGCTGCTCGGGCGTCATCGCTGCCATCTGCTCGGGGGTGGGCATGGCCTGGGCGGCGCCGCCATTGCTTGCCTCGGTGGATGCGCCGGTCATGTCGCCCATGGAGTCGGCGTCGATGCCCTGGTTGAAGGCGAGCACGACGGTCTCAGGCAGGCTCATGATGTCGGCAATCTTGCCTCCATCGGCACGCTCTTCCTCGGTGCCCTTGTACTTTCGAATGTCGTTTTTGTCAGCCTTGCTAAACGCGGCCTCCACAGCCTTGGCGTCCTTGGCGCTCATAAAGAGTTCGAGGTCGTCGAGCGATTCGGCGCGAATGGTGTCGGGCACGGGCGAGGCAATGCCGCCTTGCTGCACGCCCACGTCGACGATGTCGCTCATATAGGTAGGCAGCGCCAGATCGGCGTTGCAGCTGATTACGATAAGTACGATAGCTGCGAACAGTGCCAGGATATGCTTTTTAAAGAGCTTGAGAATCCTCACTCGGCATCTCTCCTTTCTTGATTGCGGTCGATAATTTCGTTGGCATGCCTTAGAAGACGCACCATCTCTTGGGTATCTGTTTCGCCGAGCTGCTCGAGGAAAGCCGCGGTGCGGTCCTCGAATTCCCGACGTTTGATTTCGAGATCATGGAATCCCTTGTCGGTCACTATGACGTGTACGCGACGACGGTCAGTCTTTGAGTGCTCGCGCTCGACCCAGCCCTTGGCTTCGAGAGCGCGTAGGATATTGGCGATGCGGGCGCTCGAGACCCAGGCGCGATCAGCGAGTTCGCTCGGCGTGAGCGAACCGCCGGCGAGTATGAGGGCGCGCATGACGGCCATCTCGCCACCGAGAGCTTTGTCCGCAAAGCGCGAAATGCGCTGATGCATGCTGCCGAACTCGGTAAGGAGCTGACGTCCAAGTTCACGGAAATCGGTATCTTCCACCGAAAACCCCTAACACTAGAAACTATTTTCGGTGAAAGATGATACCCTTGCACGCGTGCCCTATGCGGTAGATTTTGGGACATGTCTAGAAAACTACCTTTAGGCGACCTCCGTACACCGTCGGTGCCAGCAAAGTTAGGGGCAGATCGTTAGGCATGTCCTAAAGCCTACTCAGAGGCACTTTACTCTGCTAAAGCTGGCATAACAGCTAGGGTGAACGTCGTACAAAGGCAAGGAAAAAACCAAACAAATCGGTGAACGGTAGTTGTTCGCGCACGCATTTCCTGCGGGTTTGTAAAAAACGCCCTTATGATATAAAAAAAGAAACATATAACAGCCCAGATGGAGAGGGTCGCTATGTTATCCTTCTCAAACGGGTGAAATCTTGGGTTTTGGGTTGTAGTTCCAA
>CABUHI010000064.1 GCA_902491345.1 uncultured Collinsella sp. | reverse complement strand
TCTTCGATGCCGCCATCGCCGACGGTTACAAGCGCCTCATGGCCCCCTCGCTGGAGCGCGAAGCCCGTGCCAAGCTCACCGTCCGCGCCCAGACCGAGGCCATTAACGTCTTTGCCAAGAATCTCGAAGGCCTGCTCTCGGCACGCCCCGTCCGTGGCGCCCGCGTGCTCGCGCTCGATCCGGGCTACCGCACCGGCTGCAAGGTCGCCGTCATGGACGAGACCGGCAAGCTGCTCGACCACGGCGTGGTCTATCCCACCAAGCCACGCCACGACGTCGCCGGCACCAAGCGCGAGCTCGCTCGCCTCGTCAAGAAGGACGGCGTCAACACCATCGTCATCGGCAACGGCACCGCTAGCCGTGAGACCGAGGAAGTCGTCTCGGAGTTCATTGCCGAGCAGGCGCCCGGGCTGCGATACACCATCGTCAACGAGGCCGGCGCGTCGGTGTACTCCGCCTCCGAGCTCGCCAGCCAGGAGTATCCCGACCTGGACGTCACCGTGCGCGGAGCCATGAGCCTGGGCCGCCGCCTGCAGGACCCGCTGGCAGAGCTCGTCAAGATTCCGCCCCAGTCCATCGGCGTGGGCCAGTACCAGCACGACCTTGACCAGGCCGAGCTCTCGCGCACCCTGGGCCACGTGGTGGAGGACGTCGTCAACCGTGTGGGCGTCGACGTGAACACCGCGAGCGCGAGCCTGCTGGGATACGTATCGGGCATTACGCCGAGCTTGGCCAAGAACATCGTGGCCTACCGCGAGGAAAACGGTGCCTTTACCGATCGCCGCCAGCTCAAGAAGGTCCCCAAGCTGGGCCCCAAGGCATACCTCAACGCCGCGGGCTTCCTGCGAATTAGCGGCGGTAAGAACCCGCTCGACGCGACGAGCGTCCACCCCGAAAGCTACGAGGTGGCCACGTCCGTCTTGGAACGCGCCGGCGTTAAAGCAAGCGAGCTCAGCCACGGCGGCGTGCCCGACATCGAGCGCCGTCTGGGCAGCATCTCGGCGCTGGCAAGCGACCTAGACTGCGGCACCCTGACGCTCATCGACATTGTCAACGAGCTCAAGAAGCCCGGCCGCGACCCGCGCGACGACGCGCCCGAGGTGGTCTTTAGCCGCTCAGCGCTTTCCATCGACGACCTAGAGCCCGGCATGGAACTCAAGGGCACGGTGCGCAACGTTGTGGACTTTGGCGCCTTCGTCGACGTGGGCGTGCACCAGGACGGCCTCGTGCATATCTCCAAGCTCGCCAACCGCTTCGTCAAGCACCCGAGCGACGTGGTACGCGTCGGCGACACGGTAAAGGTGTGGGTAGAAAAGGTCGATCGCGACCGCAAGAAGATCTCACTCACCATGGTGCAGGGGAAGTAAAGCGCACAAAACATGCCACGAGCAGAGGGCCCGAACGTCTCAACGGACGTCCGGGCCCTCTTTTAGATATAGGTTAGTTGATTATTAGATTAAAGATTGATCCATAAAGCAGGGCGAACGGCGCAGTCTGCGCCGTCCACGTAGACGCCGTCGGAGCGCACGCAACCCTCCGCGTAGACGCCGGCCGCGACGTTCGAGTCACCACCCGGCGAGCGAAGCCACCAGTAGCACGCACCGTTGTTGTCCCATGTCCAAGCGCCGTTATTCACGGCCTGCGGTGTCGGCATACAGATACGATCGTTGTCGGACATAAAGTACTTGTTAGCCTCTTCGACGGAGAGCAGCGTAGGGGCGCCGTCGATCGCCTTCATCTCATCGCCCGTAAAGGCCCGGGAAGCAAAGTCGTTTTCAAGCCATTTCTTGAGGTTGGAAGAACTCCAGTCGTTGCCGTCATTCTCATCCGCATTGAACGCGTGGGCATCGAGGGCCTTCTGACTCACGACATAGGCACGGTTGCCCTCGACCGCCAGGACGCGCCACTCGATAGACTCCTTACCGTTCGAGGTGTCGCCGTCTTGCTCATATGAACCGAACTCGACGATATCACCCACCTGCGCCCCCTTGAAGGGGTTCTTGTTGAACGCGGGGACAACGACAAAGACGGCGATCAGCACGAGCGCAATAACGCCGGCCGCCGCCCCTCCGATGATAAGCGGCAGTCTCTTTTTGCCACCAGCCTTATTGGCGGGCTGTGCACTTGCGGCATATGGCGCGGGTGCGACATCAGGCATCTTGCTCGAAGCTACAACCGGATTACCGACTTCATCTGAGGGGGGGGTCGCAGATGCTGTGGGGAACGGGTCGCCGCAAGAACAGCAGAACTTGGCCTCGTCAACGTTCTTAGTACCGCATTTGGGGCAGAACATGGGATCTCCTTCCTTTCGCTTTTCACACGTTAAGGCTAGACCCAAGACAACCAAACTTGTTGCGCAACATGTCCCGAAGGAGAAAAAATCTGTGCGAGCGAGAGCGCGATCGAGACGACATCAGTCAGGTCTTGTGCAGGGGAAGTAAACCGCCTAAAGCAAGGGTCCCCCCTCTCGCGACGTGCAGAATCGCGAGTATTCTGCAAATTCCGCCGTTCCGGATGCCCCTCAGAGGCAATAAAGTCACAAACAGCCCCCGTTTTAGCGTCGTCAGAGCCAAAACGGGGGCTGTTCCGTGCTTTATCTAGCTGGTAAAAGCCTTTACCTTGCTGAATACTCTCAATTTTGCACGTCGCAGGCGGGGGTACCTTTGCCCACGGCAGGATTGGAGGCCGATCACCAACCTACCGGCAAGTTCGTGTCGGCAGCCCCGGCCTTTCCTTTGCCTAGCGCGACCCTCGCGAAGCGCGTGAGCGATAGGGAAAGGAAAGGCCGGGGCGAACAGCCCGCGGCGCAGCCAGTGTTCGCGTTACGGCAGAATATGGAAGCCCAAAGCGGCGATATCCTTGGCAAAGCCGCGGACGGTGTCGAGCGAGACCTCGTACGGATCACGGCCGATGTTCTTGCGCTTGGCCAGGATGCTGTTGGGCACCGTGATAATCTGGCAACCGCAGGCTTCGGCCTGGTAGATGTTGATGAGCTCGCGCGTGGATGCCCACAGGACCTCGCAGTTGGGCTTGACGGCGGCCTTCTTGACCGACTCCGTCACAAACGGAATGGGATCGACGCCGGTATCGGCGATACGGCCGGCAAAGAGCGAGATGATAGACGGCGTCTCGGCGTCAACGGCCTCGACCATCTCATCGACCTGCTCAGGCGTAAAGATGGTGGTGACGTTGACCTTGATGCCGTCGGCGGAAAGCTTGCGGACCAGCTCGGCGGTGG
>CABUHI010000063.1 GCA_902491345.1 uncultured Collinsella sp. | reverse complement strand
TTGCAGAAGTACTCGTCGATGGCGTGGAAGCCCTCGAGGAACTGCTGGAAGCGCTCGGGGCCGAGCACGACGATCAGCGACAGGCCCACGGCGGAGTCGACGGAGTAGCGGCCGCCGACCCAGTTCCAGAAGCCGAAGGCGTTGGCGGGGTCGATACCGAAGGCCTCGACCTTCTCGAGTGCGGTGGAAACGGCGACGAAGTGCTTTGCCACGGCCTCGGCGTTCTGCTCATCGGAACCGTCGATGGCGCCCTGAGCCTTGAGCTGCTCGAGCATCCAGGTCTTGACCTCGCGAGCGTTGGTGAGGGTCTCGAGCGTGGTGAAGGTCTTGGAGACGATGATTACGAGCGTGGTCTCGGGATCCAGGCCCTTGAGCTTCTCGGCCTGGTCGTTGGGGTCGATGTTGGAGATGTAGCGGCAGTCGATACCGGCGTCGGCATAGGGACGCAGAGCCTCGTAGGCCATGACCGGGCCCAGGTCGGAGCCGCCGATGCCGATGGACACCAGATGCTCGATCTTCTTGCCGGTAACGCCCTTCCACTCACCGGAGCGCACGCGCTCGGCGAAGGCATACATGCGATCGAGGACCTCGTGCACGTCGGCGACGACATCCTGGCCGTCAACGATGAGCTGGCCCTTCTCGCTTGCCGGACGGCGCAGTGCGGTGTGCAGAACAGCGCGGTCCTCGGTGGTGTTGATGTGCTCGCCGGAGAACATGGCGTCGCGGCGCTCCTCGAGCTTCACCTCGCGGGCAAGATCGCACAGCAGCTTGACGGTCTCATCGGTCACCAGGTTCTTGGACAGGTCGAAGTGCAGGTCGCCGGCGTCAAAGCTCAGCTTGTTCACGCGCTCTGCATCGGCAGCGAACCATGCCTTAAGGTCGATACCCTCGGCCTCGAGCTTCTCCTGATGGGCCTCGAGCGCCTTCCAAGCGGCGGTCGACGTAGCGTCGATAGGTGCGGCAACAGTTGCCATAAAGTCCTCCTCAACATACGGGCGCATATCTCCATGCGCCCGGATAATCAGATAACCCTATTCTAGCGCAGGTCAAGACCGTAATCAGCGAGCGTTGCCAATCCGCCCCCAAACGGCGACCGACCAAAAAGGGACAGGTTTATTTTGGCAGGTCAAACGCTTCACCAACCAAAATAAACCTGCCCCTTCCTGGCAGGTATTAGGCCGCGGCGCACACGCTACCGAGCAACTCACGCAGAGGAGACCCGATGCCCTCCAGCAGTTCGGGCGCGATGATGGCAAAAACGGGAACCTCACCGGCCCCCACGACGGCAGGCACTTTGCCCTCCGAGACAATACATCCATAAGGAACAAAACCGTCTTCGCCGGCATCGAGCGCCGCCATGCGACGCGCGAGTTCGCGCGCAAAGCCGGCAGTATCGGCATCGCCGATCGCCAGGACAAAGTCCACGCCTTCGTCGGTCGCCAGGGCCACGGCCTCGTCGATCAGCTCGTCTCCCCCATCGCCAACCGAGCCGCAGCGGAAAAGCACGCGCTCGAGCAGAGCTCGATCAACCGAGCCGAGTGCCGCCGAGACGAGCTCATCGCGCGTATGCTTGTCACCGCCCAGCACGACCAGCACCTTGGTGCCACCGTAGTGAGCGACCAATCGTCCGCACCAGCGAGCCACGTCTCCATCCGCAACAAGGCGCGTCGGCATACCAAACCCATAGTTGACCATTATCCCCACAACCCTTCCGTGCTTTATGGTGGTATCGATCGTTAGGCTCATGCTACGAAGCGAGGTTTTCCGAGCTGTTTCGCACTCTTTAGAGCTGCGTTAAAACCCGATGCGGCCGCACGACCGTACCTGCCAAAAAGGGACAGGTTTTGACGGTGTCCGGACGAGCGGCTATTATCGAACATGTATTCGATAAGAACATGTGTTTGATGGGAGGACGCGTGGGGCACGAGCGTCACACCTATATCTGCATCGACCTCAAGACGTTTTACGCTAGCGTCGAGTGCGTTGACCGTGGGCTTAACCCGCTCACCACCAACCTGGTCGTTGCCGACGAATCGCGCGGGCGCACGACCATCTGTCTCGCTATCACGCAGGCCATGAAAGACCTCGGGATACATAACCGCTGCCGTTTGTTCGAGATTCCCGACGGCATCGACTACATCAAGGCCGTACCGCGCATGCAGCACTATATGGAGGTGTCGGCGCAAATCTACGGCATCTATCTGGAATACGTGAGTCCGCAAGACATTCACGTCTACTCAATTGACGAGTGCTTTATCGACGTGACACCCTATCTGGACCTCTATCACACCGATGCGGAAGGCTTCGCCTGCATGTTGCGCGACGAGGTCCTGGCACGCACCGGCATCACGGCGACGGTCGGCATCGGCCCCAACCTATTCCAGGCCAAGGTTGCACTCGATATCACCGCCAAGCACGTGCCCAGTCGCATCGGAAAACTCGACGACGAGACCTTTCGCAAGGAGATCTGGCCCCATCGCCCCATCACCGACATCTGGGGCATCGGCCCCGGCTTGGCGGCCCGTCTCGAGAAATACGGCGTCTACGATCTGATGGGCGTCGCGGCGCTCGACGAAAACCTGCTTTACGATGAGCTCGGCGTCAATGCCGAGTATCTCATCGACCACGCCTTTGGGCGCGAACCGACAACTATCGCCGATATTCAGGCCTATCGCCCGCAGGCAACCTCAACTACCACGGGGCAAGTGCTATCGAAAGGCTATGCCTATGAGCAAGCCTACACCGTGTTGCGCGAGATGGTCGACAACGCTGTGCTGGACTTAGTCGATAAGCACGTGGTGTGCGACAGCATCTCGCTCTTTGTGGGCTACGCGAGCGAGCGCGCCGACATACGCCGCCTCGACGCCAGCGGTACAGCGCAATATGTGGACGGATGTGGGCATTTGCGTTCGAGCACGTCGAGCATCGAGCCCGCCGCAACCTCCGGTCCTGAGCTCGCACCCCGTGCGCCCAAGCCCGTCCAACGCGATGACGAACGGCGCCGACTGGTACGTAAGGCGCAGGCAATCGATGGCATCTTTGTGGGAGAGCATGGCGGTAAACCGCGCGGTGGCTACGCCGCACTCTTTGCACACTCTAACGCCTCGCGAAAGCTGCCCGAGCGCACCAATTCGTTTAAGAAAATCATGGGCTATTTCGATGAGCTCTGGGCGCAGACTGTCGATCCCAAACGACCGGTCAAGCGCATCAACCTGGGATTTGGCAACCTCGTGCCCGAGGAATTTGCCACTATCGACCTGTTTAGCGATGTTAAGGCCGATGAGCGCGAGCGCGACCTGGCGCGCGCCGTCCTGGCCGTAAAGGGTAAGTACGGCAAGAACGCACTCGTCAAGGGATTAAGCTTTACCGCCGGTGCCACTGCACGCGAACGCAACGATCAGGTAGGAGGACATCGTGCCTAAGCCCCAACAACAGCCGATGCGGCCACCGACGCCTTTTGAACGTCTAGCGGACCCCGAGGGAAGACGTCGCTCCGCCGACCCCAAGCTCACCGCCAACGGCTCCGTCCGCGCCGGCCGTGCCGCGCAGTTTATGCCCTTTGCCGCCCTCACGGGATACTACGAGCTTGTGCGCAAACAAGAGATCACTGTTGAGCCCAAATGCGAACTCACGGAAGAAAAAGCTCTCGAGCTTTCGAAAAAGCTCGAGAGCCTCAAACGCGGCGACCTGGTGCGCGTCACCTATTACGATATGTACGGCTATCGTAGCCGCACGGGCATTCTCGACGAAG
>CABUHI010000062.1 GCA_902491345.1 uncultured Collinsella sp. | reverse complement strand
GGCGCGGTGCCGCGAAGGGTCGCCACAAGGCCCGTCTTAAGGGGACGCTCGTAGGGGATATTCATGGCGTCGAGCTGGTTGGCGATGTCGGAGGTCGTGCGCTCCTCGGCAAGGCTCAGCTCCGGGTGCTTATGGAAGTGCCGGCGCTGCTTGATGATATATGGTTCAAATTCGGTAGCGATATCTTTGATGGCTGCGGTGACGTCGTCAGCCGCGCGAGCCTCGGTCGCCGCCATAATCTGCTGTGCCTTGGTCTTCGTCATGGTCGATTTGCTCCTTGCTGGGTTGATCGCAAAATCGTACAGGCTCTCTCCAGTATGCCACCTGCCGCTAGGGCTGGTAAAGTTGCCGTTTGCCGCTTGGGGTTTTGTTACAAGGGCGGGGGAGTACACTCGGGGGTGTTGAATTTCCTGCCAGAGATGGGGATGCCCATGCAACATATCGATCGGATTATCCGCTCCAAGAACGTCTTTACCGCGCAAGACGGCATCGATACCACCCGCGAGCTGGCGATTGCCATCGCAGGCGACCGTATCGTCGCAGTCGGTGCGCCCGATGACGTGATCGCCGCCGCTCCTGCCGCTACGTCGGTTATCGACTACGGCGAGCAGTTTGTCTGCCCCGGTTTCCACGATGCGCACTTGCACTTCTTCCATACCTCGGTCGGCTCTTCGCCGTACATGCTCATGGATATGGGCACGTCCGAGGCGGCGTTGGTGCAGCATGCGCTCGAGTTTTCCCAGGGTCTGCCCGACGACGCTTGGGTGGTGACGCAGGGCTGGCGCGACTACCGCTGGGACCCGTCCGAGCATCCTACCAAGGCATCGCTCGATGCGGCCTTCCCCGATCGCCCCTGCGTTATGTATTCGGGCGACGGGCACACGCTGTGGCTCAACAGCCGCGCACTCGAGGCGCTCGGCGTCACGCGCGACAGCGAGCCTCCGGCGGGCGGTAGCTACGACAAGGATGCAAACGGCGAGCTCACGGGTATCGCTCACGAGGCAGCTGCTATGCAGCTGCTGCCGCGCTGCCTGGAGTGGCTGGGCGAGGACCGCATCGCGAGCGCTTACGCCGACCAGATGAAGCGCATGGCCGAGCAGGGCATCACCTCGATCTGCGATATGTCGCTCATGCCCATGCCGGGTTGTGACTTCATCCGCGACGACGTCTATGACAAGCTGCAAACAGCTGGCAAGCTGGGCATTCGTGTCCATCTGTTCCCCACACTGCTGGATGACCAGTCGCGCTTAGAAGAACTGCAGGTACGTTACGCGAACAATGCGCTACTTTCGGCGCCTGGTTTTAAGCAGTTCTTCGACGGCGTCTCGAGTGAACACACGGCATATCTCACCGAGCCCTATACCAATCCGCGCTTCCCGGGCGACCAGGGCCGTCTGACGGTTCCGGCTGAGCGCATGCGCAAACTGGTTCTGGCGGCCGCGGAGCGCGGTCACACCGTGCGCATCCACGTCATTGGTGACGGTGCGATTCATGCCGCGCTGGATATCTTCGAGGAAGCGGCCGACCTGTATGGCCTGCCCCAGCACGGCCATAACACGCTCGAGCACCTGGAGAACCTCCTGCCCAAGGACATCGATCGCTTGCGCAAGCTCAACGTGGTTGCTTCGAGCCAGCCCTGTCACATTACACTCGACCCGGGTGGTCCGGAGCGCGACCTGGGCTTGGAGCGCAGCCGCATCATGTGGCCGTTTGCGACCTATAAACAGCGCGGCATTCGCCAAGCCTTCGGTACCGACAGCCCTATCACGCCTGTTACTAGC
The DNA here is from genome assembly GCA_902491345.1 of uncultured Collinsella sp. Lineage (GTDB taxonomy): Bacteria > Actinomycetota > Coriobacteriia > Coriobacteriales > Coriobacteriaceae > Collinsella. The sequence goes on along the minus strand of CABUHI010000062.1, from coordinate 2,017 downwards.
ATGAACGTGCTCTACACGGCTATCACGCGCCAAGACCCCAAAAGCCACTGGCCCGAGGGCGGCTGGCTGCCGAGTGAGCGTATCGATGCGGCAACGGCTCTGCGCAACTATACCTTGGGCAGCGCCTATGCAGCGGGCGACGAGCAAAACCTCGGCAGCCTGGAACCCGGCAAATACGCCGATCTGGTAGTCCTAGACCAAAACCCGCTCACCGTTGACCCTCAAGACCTTCAGGCCACCAAGGTTCAGGCCACCTACCTGGCAGGCAACTTGATTTACGAGCGCTAGCCTCATACCCCACTCATAAGGGGCACGTTTCAGCAACGTGCCCCTTTCTTATTCGCACCATCTGCATCGCCATTTTGCTGCACTGACTTTTCTGAATGCCGGGCCCGAATTAGTTAACCTGCCTCCCGTGTGGCTCCGGCGGGGCGGGGCATAAGGTTTATCGCGAGTTCCGCACGAGCCGAAGGCCACTTAATGTGGCCTTCGTGCGAGCAGGACTGCCCGAGCAGGAAACCTTATGCCCCGCCCCGCCGGAGCCACACGGGAGCCACCGCTAAGTTATCCCCCGGCATTCAGAAAATCTAAGTGCCAAAAAATAAGATTTTTTGACTCCGTGTTGTATAACCCGCCATTCGTGGGTACCATTCAACGCGTACGCAAACAAAAAGGGTTAACCCGCACGGCTCAACCGTGCGGCCCACAAAGGAGGAAACAAGCATGTCGTCTTTGAAGCCGCTTGCAGATCGCGTCCTGGTCAAGCCCGACGAGGCCGAGCAGAAGACCGCTTCTGGTCTGTATATCGCCAGCAACGCTCAGGAGAAGCCGCAGCGCGGCACCATCGTTGCCGTTGGCGCCGGCAAGGTCAACGACAAGGGTGAGCGCATCCCCATGGACGTCAAGGTCGGTGACGTTGTCATCTACGGTAAGTTCGGTGGCAACGAGGTCAAGGTCGACGGCGAGAAGTATCTGCTGATGCGCGCCGACGACATCTACGCCGTCGTCGAGGCCTAGTCTCGTCAGAATCTCTGATTCGTCTTTGAACGCGATCGTCGCATAGGACTCGGAAGCGGCGACGCGAGTCACATTTCTTTTGGAGGATTACCTACCATGGCAAAGAACATTACGTTCAACACCGATGCCCGCGCTAAGCTCGCCAAGGGTGTCAACACTCTGGCCGACGCCGTTACCGTCACCATGGGCCCCAAGGGTCGCTACGTTGCGCTGCAGCGCACGTTCGGTGCTCCGACCATCACCAACGACGGCGTTTCTGTCGCCAAGGAGATTGAGCTCGAGGACAACATCGAGAACATGGGTGCCCAGCTGGTGAAGGAGGTCGCCACCAAGACCAACGACACCGTGGGTGACGGCACCACCACCGCAACCCTGCTCGCTCAGGCCATCGTCAACGACGGTCTGCGCAATGTCGCCGCTGGCGCCAACCCGCTGGCCATCCGTCGCGGCATCGACAAGGCTGTCAACGCCGCCGTCGCCGAGATGAAGAAGCAGGCCAAGCCGGTCGAGACCAAGGAGCAGATTGCTTCCGTCGGTACCATCTCCGCCGGTGACCCCGAGGTCGGCGAGAAGATCGCCGAGGCCATGGAGGTCGTGGGCAAGGACGGCGTCATCACCGTCGAGGATTCCCAGACGTTCGACATCACCATCGACACCGTCGAGGGCATGCAGTTCGACAAGGGCTACGTCTCCGCTTACTTCGTCACGGACAACGACCGCATGGAGGCCGTGATGAAGGATCCGTACATCCTCATCACCGACCAGAAGATCTCCAGCGTTCAGGACATCATGCCCGTTCTCGAGGCTGTCCAGCGCGCTGGCCGCGGCCTGCTCATCATCGCTGAGGACATCGACGGCGAGGCTCTGCCTACCCTGGTCCTCAACAAGATCCGTGGCGCTCTCAACGTCTGCGCCGTCAAGGCTCCGGGCTACGGCGATCGCCGTAAGCGCATCCTCGAGGACATCGCCGTCCTCACCGGTGGCCAGGCTGCCCTGGACG
>CABUHI010000061.1 GCA_902491345.1 uncultured Collinsella sp. | reverse complement strand
CGCCTGTTCTCGGGCACCGTCGAGAGCAACCTCAAGTTTGCCGGCGACATGGTGAGCGACGAGGACATGCACGAGGCCGCGCGCATCGCCCAGGCCGAGGACTTTATCGCCGAGCGCGAAGGCGGCTACGACTCCCCTATCAGCCAGGGCGGCTCCAATGTCTCGGGCGGCCAGCGCCAGCGCCTGGCCATCGCCCGCGCCCTGGCCAAGAAGCCCGAGATCGTGGTGTTCGATGACTCGTTTAGCGCGCTTGACTACAAGACCGACGCGCGCCTGCGCGAGGAGCTCGCCAAAAACGTTACCGACGCCGCGCTCGTGGTCGTGGCCCAGCGCATCGCGACCATCATGCATGCCGACCAGATCATCGTGCTCGATGACGGCCACGTAGTGGGCACCGGCACGCACGAGGAGCTGCTGCGCAGCTGCCCGGCGTACCTGGAGATCGCACAGTCGCAGCTTTCCGCCGAGGAGCTGGGGCTTACCCAAGAAGAAATTGCAGCCGTCACGGAAGGAGGCGAGCGCTAATGGCAGACGAGACCAAGACTCAGATTCCCAAGCCCACCCGTCAGCGTGGACCCATGGGCCGCATGGGCGGCATGCGTCGCGGCGAAAAGGCCAAGGACTTTAAGGGCACCATGAGGCAGCTGCTCGGCTATATCGGCCAGCACAAGGTTGCCGTGTTTGTCGCCGTCGCCTTTGCCGTATGCTCGGTCATCTTTAACATTGTGGGACCCAAGGTACTCGGCCAGGTTACGACCAAGCTGTTCGAGGGCCTGGTTGCCAAGGTCAACGGCACCGGCGATGTCGACTTTAACTGGATCGCCAAGACGCTCGGCTTTTTGCTCTGCCTGTACCTGGCGAGCTCTGCCTGCAGCCTGATCCAGGGCTGGCTCATGACCGGTGTCACGCAAAAGATCTGCTACCGCATGCGCAAGGAGATTGCCGCCAAGATTGCCGTCGTGCCGATGAGCTACTTCAACGGTCACAGCAAGGGCGATGTGCTCAGCCGCATCACCAACGACGTCGATACACTCGGCCAGTCGCTCAACCAGAGCGTGACGCAGCTTATTACGTCCGTCACGCAGATTATCGGCGTGCTCGTCATGATGCTGTCGATCAGCCTGCCGCTCACCGGCGTCACCGTGCTCACGCTGCCGGCCGCCGCGATTATCTTAATGGTGATGATTCACTTCTCGCAGCCGTACTTCCGCGAGCAGCAGCAGGTCCTAGGCACCGTCAACGGCATTATCGAGGAGGATTTTGCCGGCCAGAACGTCATTCAGGTGTTCGACCGCGCCGAGGCTTCGATCGAGGAGTTCGACCGTCAAAACGACCGCCTCTTTATTAGTGGCTGGCGCTCGCAGTTCCTGTCGGGCCTGATGATGCCGCTTATGAGCCTGGTGGGCAACATGGGTTACGTGGGCGTTGTCGTGGTGGGCGCGCAGCTCGCGCTGACCGGCAATGCCACGCCCGGCGACATCCAGAGCTTTATCCAGTACGTGCGCAACTTTACGCAACCCGTGCAGCAGCTGGGCAACGTGAGCAACACGATGCAGTCGATGGCAGCTGCCACCGAGCGTGTGTTTGAGTTTTTGGCCGCACCCGAGGAGGAGCAGAAGGCCGACGCGCAGATCCCTGAGAAGCGCCCCGGCCACGTGGAGTTTGACCATGTCAAGTTTGGCTACACGCCCGACAAGACCATCATCCACGACTTTAGCTGCGAGGCGCAGCCCGGCCAGACCATCGCCATCGTCGGCCCCACCGGCGCCGGCAAGACCACGCTCATTAAGCTGCTGCAGCGTTTCTACGACGTGGACGGCGGTTCGCTGCGCGTCGAGGGCGTCGACGTGCGCGACTGGGACCGCGCGGCACTGCGCGGCGAGTTTGCCATGGTGCTGCAGGATACCTGGCTGTTTAACGGCACCATCCGCGAGAACATCCGCTACGGACGTCCCAATGCGACTGACGCCGAGGTCGAGGCCGCCGCGCGCGCCGCACGCTGCGACCACTTTATTAATACGCTCGCCGGTGGCTACGACTTTATGATCAACGAGGAGGGCACCAACCTGTCGCAGGGTCAGCGCCAGCTCGTGACCATCGCCCGTGCCATTTTGGCCGACCGCCCGGCACTGATTCTGGACGAGGCGACTTCCAACGTCGATACCCGTACCGAGGAGCTCATTCAGCGCGCCATGGATGCGCTGATGCAGGGCCGCACCAGCTTTGTCATCGCGCACCGCCTGTCCACGATCCGCAACGCCGACGTGATCTTGGTGATTCGCGACGGCGACATCGTCGAGAAGGGCACGCACGACGAGCTGCTCGCCCAGGGCGGTTTCTACGCCGACCTATACAACTCGCAGTTCGACGAGGCGGCGTAAATTCGGCCGCAAGGAGCGAATAACGCCCGAGAACGGGGGCGCAGGACAACCTGCGCCCCCGTTTTTGTTTTGCGATCCTCGAACCGCCTCCCCTGGGACCTGATTGACAGCCCCTTCGAGGCCCCGTGGGCAAAAAATGGCAAATATGAGTACTGTTACTTTTTTAGTAACAGCCAAAACAGCCCCAAATGCCGTTTTCACGGCTTACACGCGTCCCTAAATTGATAAACAGCCCTATAACGAACTTATATGTGTTTACGTTAATGAACATATTTTGCTGTTATGTCTATTATTTTGCGAAGGCAATATGATACTAAGATAGCAACCGTACTCATATTTGGCATTTTTTGCCCACAGGGTATTTCCTGGGGAACCGACAACAGCCTTAGGGTCCCGCGCGGCGCCGCTCCCTCCCGGCATCCGCCGACGTTTCCCCAGATAAAACCTGCCAAAATAAACCTGTCCCTTTTTGGTAGGTTTCGGGGTGACAAGGGCTTGCACTTTAGCGTGCGACAGCGGATAATGCCGAGCATTCGACAATACGCTTATTGCTCTTTCTATAGATTGAGGAGACCCCTATGGCTATGGAATTCAAACGCAGGCTGCCGATCCCCATGGAAATCCGCGAGGAAATGCCGCTTTCTGCCGAGCTTACCGCCAAAAAGCAGGCATTTGACGCCGAGGTCGCCAAAGTCTTTACCGGCGAGGACGCACGTAAGGTGCTCATCATCGGCCCGTGCTCTGCCGACCACGAGGATTCGGTGCTCGAGTATATGAACCGACTGGCCAAGACCGCCGAAGAGGTCAAGGACAAGCTCATCATCATTCCGCGCGTCTACACCAATAAGCCGCGCACCAAGGGCACCGGCTACAAGGGTCTTCTGCACAACCCCAACCCCGAGGCTCCCGACGACCTGCTCGAGGGCGTCAAGGCCATCCGCCACATGCACCTGCGCGTCATCGAGGAGACCGGCTTCTTCACCGCCGACGAGATGCTCTATCCGTCCAACTACCAATACCTCGTTGACCTGCTGAGCTATGTTGCCGTGGGCGCGCGCTCGGTCGAAAACCAGGAGCATCGCCTGGTGTCGAGCGGCATTTCGGTACCCGTCGGCATGAAGAATCCCACTGCCGGCTCTACCACCGTTATGCTCAACTCCATTTACGCCGCCCAGGCGCACCAGAGCTTCATCTTCCGCAACTGGGAGGTCGAGTGCGACGGCAATCCGCTCGCGCACGCCGTTATGCGTGGCTACATCGGTCTCGATGGGCGCACCTACCCCAACTACCACTACGAACACCTGGAACGTCTGGCCGAGCGCTATACCGAGCACGCCGGCTATGCCAATCCGGCGGCGGTCATCGACTGCAACCACGACAACTCGGGCAAGCGTCCGCTGGAGCAGTATCGCATTTGCAAGGAGGTACTCGACAGCTGCCGCCGCAACGAGTCCATCTCCAAGCTGGTCAAGGGCTTTATGATCGAGTCCTACCTGGAGGACGGCAACCAGCCGGTCGACGGCGGTGTCTTTGGCAAGTCGATCACCGACCCGTGCCTGGGCTGGGAAAAGACCGACTACCTCATCCACGAAATCGCGGAGCGGGTTTAGTTACGCGGGCCGCATTTGGACAATCTGACGTTCAACTTCAAGGGCGCGACCAGAAGGTCAGCGCCCTTTCGTTTCACGTCACCTTG
>CABUHI010000060.1 GCA_902491345.1 uncultured Collinsella sp. | reverse complement strand
GGGGAGACGATAATTGGATGAATATCATACCAATGTGGAATTACTTCTTCCGGCGGTGGATCACGTTAATCGCATAGCCGACGAGCATGGCCAAGACGATGACGATAAAGCCAATCAGGGGGTTGTCGTTCATGGGGTCCTCCTATTTTCCGAGCGGGGAGAATTCGTCGACGATGAGGTCGAGGCATTGCGGAAGTGCGCGGGCTCCAAAGACGCCCGAGTTGCTGGAGATGATTTCGCCATCGAACTGCATGCCCAGTGACGGGGTGCAGGTGATCTTGGCTTCTTTGGTCTGGATGATCTTGAACTGCGGACGGCCGAGCACCTTGCCGGCGGGGTCGAGTGCAGCGGTGATCACGGTGGGCAGGAGCTGGACGGTTTTTACGGGCTCGATGACCGCGATGTCGACCATGCCGTCGTTCATGCGGCAATCGGGGAACAGGTTGATATCGTTTTGAATGACCGAGGTGTTGCCGGCCATGCAGCAGATGCCATCGAGCTCCTCGACAATGCCGTCATGCTCAATCGTAAAATGCGCCACCGTGGGGTTGGGTGTGGCGAGCGCCGACAGGAAATAGGCGATCTCGCCGATGTCGTTTTTGGCGGGGGCGGCCTTCATCATGATCTCGGCGTCGAAGCCCGAGCCGGCGATGATGATAAAGCCGTGGCGCTTCTCGTTGCCGTTCTCGTCGAGCCAAAAGAGCTCGCCCATGTCCACTTTGACCGTGCGACCGGCGCGGCAAGCCTTGGCAAGCGCCGCTGCCTCGGGGGCATTACCGATGTTGTTAAAGAACAGGCAGGCTGTGCCGGAGGGGAAGACGAGCGTGGGGACACCGCACCCGCGCATTTGGTCGAGCACGTTGGAGACGGTGCCGTCGCCGCCCGAAACGACCACGCGATCAAACTCGCGCACGTCTGCCACGGCGTCCTCGGGTTCCATGCCATCGCCGATAAAGCGCATCACGACCTCGTCGCCGCCCTGCGCGAGGGCGTGCGTGAACGCGTAGATTTCATCTGAGCTGGGGCCCGATGCCGGGTTGTGGATGATAAGGCAGCGCATACTTACGTTCCCGTTCTGTGACTAACCGAGTATAGTTGTAAGGCAATGCCGATATCCTACCCGTGTTTTTCGGGCCTAACCTTATTCGATGGGTTGATATGTACATTTCCACACATCAGGCTCTGCTCGACTTTTGCCAGCGCGCCCGCGAGTTCGACGCGATTGCCGTCGATACCGAGTTTTTGCGCGAGCGCACGTTCCACCCGCGCCTGTGCTTGGTCCAGATTGCCACCCCTGCCGAGAGCGTCGCGGTCGATCCTCTGGTGATCGACGACCTGTCGCCGCTGGCCGAGCTTATGGGCGATGAGAGCGTGACCAAGGTGTTTCACGCTTGCTCGCAGGATATGGAGGTTATGCTCCATACCGTGGGCGTGCTGCCGCGTCCCATTTTTGACACGCAGGTGGCCGCCGCCTTTTTGGGCGAGCGCCAGCAGATTTCCTACGGCGCGCTCGTGCAGACGTTTTGCGGCGTCTCATTGCCCAAGACCGAGTCACTGACCGACTGGTCGCGCCGCCCGTTGACCGATAAGCAGATCGAGTACGCGATCGATGACGTCAAGTACCTGATCGTCGCCTATACCGAGATGATGAGTCGCCTGCGCGAGCTGGGCCGGGTGGACTGGGTGCTCGACGAGCTGCGCCCGCTGGCCGACGAGTCGCACTACCGCGCCGATCGTCACGAGGCATTCCGCAAGGTCAAGCGCATCAACTCCTGTAGCCGCCACCAGTTGGGCATCGCGCGTGAGCTTGCCGCTTGGCGCGAGGACCGCGCCGAGCGCCGCAACATCCCGCGCAAGTGGGTCATGTCCGACGATACGCTGCTGGCCCTGGTTAAACGTAATCCCGTTCGTGTTGAGGAGTTCCGCAGCATTCGCGGTACCGACCAGCTGGGGGAGCGCGACGTGGACGGCGCGCTCATGGCCATCAAACGCGGTGCGAGCTGCCCGCACGATCGCCTGCCGCTCATGGTGCGCGGGCACCGTCAGATTTCGCCGGAGTTGGAGAGCGTGACGGACCTGATGTATGCGCTCATTCGCCTGGTTGCCGAGCGCTCGGGCGTGGCGACCTCGGTCATTGCCTCACGCGATGACCTGGCCGACTATATTGAGCATCCCGAGCAGAGCCCCCTGCGCGAAGGCTGGCGCTTTGAGCTCGTGGGCTCGCGCCTGGACGATCTGCTCTCGGGCAACATGGGACTCACCGTGAAGGACGGCAAAATCGAGCTTCTGTAGGGAAGCCTAGTCGGCTGAGTGGGTAGAATGCCTCCAACGTGTATCTCGATTTGGTGGAATTCGCATGCCTTATTACTATGGATACGGCTTTGGCATTGACCCGCTGTACCTGCTGGTTGTTCTTGTCTGCACGGTGCTTGGCCTTGCCGCGCAGGGCTATATCAACTCGACATACAAGACCTGGTCCAAGGTTCGCTCGGACGGCGATACGGGTGCCACGGTCGCTCGCCGCATGCTCGACGCCAACGGTTGTAGCGCCGTGGGCATCAAGGGCGTTGCCGGCGAGCTCACCGATCATTACAACCCGCAGGACAACAACTTATATCTGTCGGATGCCAACCGTTCGGGCGGGTCGGTCGCAAGCGTTGCCGTCGCCTGCCATGAGGCGGGCCATGCCGCCCAGCGTCAAAGTGGTTATGCCATGATGAAGGTACGTACCGCTTTGGTCCCCGTCGTCAACTTTACCCAAAACACATGGACGATCGTGCTGCTCATGGGCCTGTTCATGAACATCGCGGGGCTCACGACCCTCGCGCTGGTCTTCTTCTCGTTTAGCGTGCTGTTCCAGCTGGTTACGCTGCCGGTCGAGATCGATGCCAGTCGCCGCGCCGTGGCGTATATCGAGCAGTCGGGCATGAGTTCCAAGCAGGTCAACGGCGCCAAGAAGGTGCTGGCGGCAGCCGCGCTTACCTATGTGGCCGCAGCGCTCACTTCGATCATTCAACTGCTCTACCTGATGGCTCGCTACAACAGAAACTCCAACCGATAACAAATTGGCTTGACAGGCGCCGCGGAGATTTGTGTCCCCGCGGCGCTGTACTATGTGTTGGACTTGAATTTGCGCAGGGCCGGAGCCCTTGTGCACGATGACGAAAGGAGGCTGCGTGGCAGGCTGGAATCTAACCGGCAATGCCGTTTCCGCCGAGTTCGACGGTTCGGATGAGCAAAAGCGCAAGGAGCTCAGCGTGAGCCAGGCGGTAGAGATCGCTGCCGGTGCGCTCGATGCCATTCCGCAGCTGAGCGTTTTGGGTGAGGTCACGGGTTTTCGTGGTCCCAATGCCCGAAGCGGCCACTGCTACTTCCAAATCAAGGACGACTCGGCGGCCGTCGACTGCATCATCTGGAAGGGCGCCTACCTTAAGCGCACCTTCGATCTGCGCGACGGCATGCAGGTAAGCTTTAAGGGCAGCTTCAATCTCTACAAGCCTACGGGTCGCATGAGCTTCGTCGCTCGCTCGTTCTCGCTGGCGGGGGAGGGCCTGCTGCGTCAACAAGTGGCGCAACTGGCCGAAAAGCTCCGCCGCGAGGGCCTGATGGACGAAGCGCGCAAGCGCCGTATCCCGGTGTTCTGCTCACGCGTGGCGGTCGTCACCTCGCTTTCTGGCGCCGTGATCGACGACGTCAAGCGTACGCTGCGCCGTCGCAACCCGCTCGTCGAGCTTGTCTGCGTGGGCGCAAAGGTCCAGGGCGAGGGTGCGCCGGCAGAGCTTATTGAAGGCTTGCGCCGCGCCGCTGCCATTACGCCGGCGCCCGATTGCATTTTGCTTGTGCGTGGCGGCGGTTCCTTCGAGGACCTCATGACCTTTAATGACGAGGAGCTTGCCCGCGCGGTGGCGGCTTGTCCTGTGCCCGTGGTGACCGGCATTGGCCATGAGCCCGATACCTCGATTTGCGACATGGTGAGCGACCGTCGCGCCTCTACGCCTACGGCGGCGGCCGAATCGGTGGCGCCGGCTATGACGGAGTTGGCCGATGTGCTCGAGGCGCGCTATCAGCGTCTGGGTGCCGCGATGGCATCGATGATTGGGTCGGCCCAGGTCGACCTGGAGATGCTCGATCAGCGCGGTCGCCGTGCCTGGGATACCTATACGGCTCGCTTGGGCGA
>CABUHI010000059.1 GCA_902491345.1 uncultured Collinsella sp. | reverse complement strand
CCGTGGTTCCAGGTCAACAACATGGGCCTCGAGCGTCCGTTGTTCTTTAAGGGCGAGGGCACTCACCATGTGCGTCTGGTCGTCGACGACGACATCGCGACCATCTTTGTCGATGATGTTGCGCTCAACGCTCGCTTCTGCAACAAGCAGGGCCAGGGTGTGGCGCTTACCGTCACCGACGGTGCGCTCAAGTGCGCAAACGCAACGATCGCGTCTCTGTAGCGGCAACGAACCGTTTTATGATTTAGAAAAGGAATGGAGAGGAACATGGACTACAAGGCAGTGTCCCAGCAAGTCGTCGACAACGTCGGCGGACTGGAGAACATCGAGGGCGCCACGCATTGCGTGACCCGTCTGCGTCTGGTGCTCAAGGATACGAGCAAATACAACAAGGCCGAGCTCGAGAACATCGATGGCGTCAAGGGCGTGCTGTACAACAGCGGCCAGCTCATGATCATCTTCGGTACCGGTACCGTCAACAAGGTTTACGATGAGTTTATGGCTCTGACGGGCGTTAAGGAGATCAGTGCTTCCGAGGTCAAGGGCGCCGAGGCGGACAAGAAGGGCAAGTTCTTCTCGGTCCTCAAGGTATTCTCGGACATCTTTATCCCCATCATTCCCGCCTTCGTCGGCGCTGCAATCATCATCGGCCTTAAGTCGCTGATCGTTGCCAACGGCCTCTTTGGCATGGAGGGCAGCCTCGCCGATCACAGCGAGTTCCTCAAGAACCTCGCAAGCTTCTTTGCCATTATCGCCACCACGTTCGACTACCTGCCTGTCCTGGTTATGTACAGCGCGGTCAAGCGTTTTGGCGGTAACCCGATCCTGGGCATCCTCGTCGGTATCGTCATGGTTCACCCGAGCCTTATGAACCGCAACACGTTCGTTATGGACCCGACGGGTGCTGAGTACTGGAACTTCGGTCCGCTATCCATTCCCATGGTTGCTTTCCAGGGCGGTGTGTTCCCCGCAATCCTGACTGCCTGGTTTATGGCCAAGGTCGAGAAGATTGCCCAGAAGTACATCCCCGAGGTCGTTTCGTTCGTCTTTGTCCCGACCGTTACCCTGATTCTTGCTAACGTCGCCCTGTTCACCGTGTTCGGCCCGCTCGGCAACCTGATCGGTGACGTCCTCGCCGGCGTAATCGATATCCTGTACAACAGGATGGGCGTCTTTGGTGCCTTTGTCTTCGCCGCGTTCCTGCAGCCGCTCGTCGTTACCGGTACGCATCAGTTCATCCAGGGTATCGAGGCAAACCTTGTTGCCACGACTGGCTTCAACTACATCCAGGCCATCTGGTCGGTTTCCATCATCGCCCAGGGCGGCGGCGCCATCGGTATGTACCTCATTCACAAGAAGCACTCCAAAGAGCGCAACATCTGCATGTCGTCCTTTATCCCGACGCTGGTCGGAATCTCCGAGCCCGCTATCTTTGCTGCAAACATGCGCTATTCGATCATTCCGTTCATCTGCGCATGCATCGGTGCAGGCTGCGGCGGTGCCTTCGTCAAGCTCTTTGAGGTGCGCGCTATCGGTCAGGGTCTGACCGGCGTGCTTGGCCTGCTCATCGTCACGCCCGAGACCCTCGTGTGGTATGTGGCTGGCAATCTCATCGCCTTTATCGTGCCGATCGTCTTGATCTTTGCCTACAACAAGGCAAAGGGCGTGCCGACCACCGATGAAGAGGGCGCTGGCGCTGGCTTCGACGTTAGCTTCTAGTTGAGCCGTTCAGTGTAATCTGAGGATAAGTCCATTTGAGGAAGGGCGTTCGACTCGTGTGAGTCGAGCGTCCTTCCCCATAGACGAGAAAGTCAACGGCGATGTTAAATCAAAAAAACAAGGTGACACGCGCGGACTATGAGCAGTGGCGTGTCGGACAGGATGAGACGGCGGCTCGCATCGCGTCCGACCCCGATAGGCTTCTGTTCCATGTGGAGCCTGAGCTTGGCTGGCTCAACGACCCCAACGGTTTGGTTCAGATTGGTGATACGTATCACATCTATCATCAATACGATCCGTTCGATGCTGCGCATGGCGGTCCAGTGCTTTGGAACCATCTGACGACAAAGGATTTTGTGTCGTACGAGAATCACGGCCCCGTGCTGTTCCCCGATTCCGATTTGGATTCGAGCGGAGCGTATTCTGGTTCTGCCTTTGTACGTGATGGCAAGATTCACTACTTCTATACCGGCAACGTCAAGCATTTTGACCGCGATGATTACGACTACGTGTTGACGGGCCGTGAGCAAAACCAGATTCATATGGTTGCCGAGAATCCCGACGAATTGGGCGAGAAGCGCATGGCTGTTGGACCAGTCGATTACCCCGACGATATCGGTACGCACGTGCGCGACCCCAAGATCCTTGAGCACGATGGTATCTACTACATGGTTCTGGGCGCTCGTACGAAAGACGACCGTGGCTGCGTGCTTGTCTATACTTCGCGTGATTTAGGGGTCTGGAGCTATGCGACGCGCATTGAGCTGGGCGAGAAGTTTGGCTTTATGTGGGAGTGCCCTGATCTGTTTGAGCTTGATGGCGAGCTTATTCTCGTTTGCTGTCCGCAGGGTGTGCCTGCCGATGGTTGGCGTTACCGCAATCCGCATCAGTGCGTGTGGTTCCCCATCGAGGCCGATTGGGAGGCGCCGAGCTTTAAAATCGTCGGGAAGGGCATGCCCCCGATGGTCGATGCCGGTTTTGATTTCTATGCTCCGCAGTCCTTTGAGGATGCTGCAGGCCGGCGATTGATGATCGGATGGTCGGGTTGCCCCGATGCGACGGCGGAAAACCCGACGGTGGCGCGCGGGTGGCAGTGCGCGTTGACGGTGCCGCGAGAGCTGAGCATGCGCGATGGTAAGCTCTGCCAGCAGCCGGCGCACGAGATTGAGAGGATGCGCGGCGACTGCGTTCGCACGACAGGCGGTGAAACCGTTGAGGAGCCGGGCCGCCTGTTTGATCTCGTGGTTTCCTGTGAGGGCGCCAAGATGGTTGAGCTCGAGATTCGCAAGGGTGTCTTTGTGCGCTATGCGGACGGGATGCTTACCCTCGACATGGGTGACGAAGGCTATGGGCGCGACCAGAGGTCGATTGAGCTCGGCGAGCTTCGCGACCTGCGCGTGCTTTCGGACACTACGATGGTCGAGATTTTTGCCAACGGCGGTGAGGCGGCACTTACGAGCCGTACCTATTCGTCGGCGGTTCCGGCGATGGCGCTGCACGCCGAGGGCGCGGCGTCGATGGATTTCTACCGCCTCGCTCATTAACCGTGCATGGAGCACGATTGGACTTGTTGGGCGGAATGTGTCGCAGTTGCCGCGGCCAACTACCGTTTATCGCGTATAGCGACCGTTTGCGGAATAAGTAACACTCCTCAATAAACCGTGTAGAATCCTAGATAAGCACGGAGTTTTCCAGGGAGACGCTGTCCTTTGTTGTGTGCAAGGGACGGCGTCTCTTTGGCGCTTGTAGGCCGTTCTGCAGCAGGATGGCGGACGTGCGTCACATATTAAAAGCCAATGTCGAGATAGGTCGTGATATTAATGGGCAAGTACGTAATCGTGGTCGAGTCTGGGTCGGATGTGACGCCGGAGCTCTGCGAGCGCTACGGCATCGTGCGCGTGCCCATGCATGTCACGATTGGTGACGAGACCGTCGAGGACGGCTCGATCGATCCGCTCGAGATTTATTCGCGCTGCAACGAGTTTGGTGTGATGCCCAAGACCAGTGGCTGTTCGCCAGCGGATTTTGCGCATGTGTACGACCGCATCCATGTCGAGCAGCCCGATGCGACCATTCTGCATCTTGCGTACTCCGAGGCCACGACCTGCTCGCATCAATCATCGAAGATCGCCGCCAAGGGTCGCGATTACGTCTACTCCATGGACACGCGCTTTGTTTCGGTAGGCCAGTCGCTCGTTGTCGTCGAGACCGCCAAATACATCGAGGCTCACCCCGATGCCACCGTCGACGAGATCTTTGCATTTACGAACTCCGTCATGGACCGCGTGTTGCTGGGTTTTGTTCCTACGGACCTTGCCTTCCTTAAGGCGGGCGGTCGCTTGTCCAACGTCGCATTCCTTGGTGCCCATCTGCTCAAGATTAAGCCCTGCATTGAGGTGACGGGCGGTAAGTTCGTGGCGACCAAGAAGTTCCGCGGTTCTATGCTCAAGTGCGCCCG
>CABUHI010000058.1 GCA_902491345.1 uncultured Collinsella sp. | reverse complement strand
TCGCGCTTTCGCCCAAGCAGTACGGGCATATCACGCGCTATGACTTGCTGGCGGTCGCCAACCCCGATGACTTTACGCAGACGTGCGCGGCGTTGGATGAGCGCAGCGCGGCCAATGATTCCAACGTGACCGTAACTTCGACGCTGCCGATCATGACTGACAACGTTACCTTTACGTTTGGCGGCAAGAGCGAGACCGTGCAGCTGATCGTGGTGCCCGATGACCGCATGAACGATCTGGACGACTACGTGTGCCTCGAGGACGAGTCCAAAGAGCCGCTGTCTTTGCGTGACGGAGACGTGTATCTGAGTAAGAGTTCACAGCTGGTGCTGGGGATTCAGCCGGGCGATACGGCACACATCCAGGATTCGTCGCTCAATGTCGCCAAGGTCAAAGTCAGCGACATTTCGCTTAACTATCTGGGCAACACGCTTTACATGACGCAGGGCACCTATGAGCGCGCGTTCGGTCGAAGCGCACGCCTCAACGGCGTCTTTGTGCTGCTTAAGGGCTCGTCGGCCGACCAGATTGCGTTTAGCAAGAATCTTAAGAGCGACGGTTGGCTTACGATTTCGAGTACGGCCGAGCATTGGGAGAACTACGAGGCGAACTTTACGATTATCAATTCCGTCGTGGTGCTCGTGACCTTTATGGCGGCGTGCCTATCGTTTGTGGTGGTGTTTACGCTGTCCAACACGAATATCTCCGAGCGCGAACGCGAGCTGGCGACCATCAAGGTGCTGGGCTTCCGCCGTGGCGAGGTGCACCATTACGTCAACAAGGAGACGTTGATCCTCACGGCGATCGGCGCTGCGCTGGGCGTGCCGCTGGGTGGCTTGCTGGCCGAGAGCTTCACGTACATCCTGCAGATGCCGTCGCTGTACTTTGACGTTGAGGTCGAGCCGCTAAGCTACGTGCTTGCCGTGGTACTTTCCTTCGGCTTTACGATTATCGTCAACCTCGCCACCAACCGAACTCTCAACAAGATCGACATGGTCGGCGCCCTCAAGAGCGCCGAGTAACCTGCCTGGGATTCAAGCTGTAGCGAGCTGTAACGTACCACAACCGCATTTTTGCATAAACCGTCCCGCCGATTGCATATTTCGGCGGGGCGGTTGCTTTTTGCCCGCGGGTACCCCAGGGGGCGGCGTGCAAATTCCGGAGTATTCAGCATCCCGGAGCCCGCGGGTGCGGGAGCGGGCGCACAAAACAGCGCTTAAAGTCCTGATTCTGAGCCCCCAACGCCTCAAGAGCCGCTCGTTTTTTACAGGATGCGGCCCATGGCGCCTGCCTTTCGCCCAAAATCCAGTATGCAGGTGCCCTCGGCTGCTGAATACTCCAAAAAATGCACGCCGCATCCTACCCCAGGCACCCGCAGCTACTCTGCGAGTGCGTGGCCTAATAGTAAGTTGCGGTGGAATAGTTCCCGTTTATGGCTCTGCTATGCCAAACGGGAACTATTCCACCGCAACTTATCGAGAGGGCTCTTGGTTGTTATTTGCACTGACATTTGTCATGAAATGGCAGGTCGTTAGGGGTTGCTACTGGTAGTTGCGGTAGGGTTGGGGCAGATTCTAACTAGAAATGGTGGTCGCTACCGGTTGTTTTCGGCATACTCGCCTCATTCGATTACGGTCACCACATGAAAGGAACCACCATGGACCTTGCGATGGCACAGCGTCTCGTCGATCGCCGCAAAGCTGCCGGTCTTTCTCAGGAGGCCCTTGCTGCCCAACTGGGCGTAAGTCGCCAGGCTGTCAGTAAATGGGAGCGCAGTGAGTCCTCACCCGATACCGATAACCTTATTGCGCTCGCCGCACTGTATGGCGTGTCGTTGGACGAGCTGTTGTATGGGGAAGCGGCTAGCGATGCCGACGACCTTGAGGACGGCAGTGCCGACACCGAGACGGCGGATGTGGCTGACGAGGCTGAGGATTCTGCCGAGCACGCCGATTGCGGCGACAAGCCACTTGTCGATATTTCCCTCGCGCGCGGTATCCACGTCATTGATCCCAATAAAGGCGAGGAAGTACATGTTGGCTGGAGCGGCATCCATGTGACCAACGACCGCAAGGGTGAAGAGGTGCACGTGGGGCCGGGCGGCGTACATATTGACACGCTAGAGGACGACGGGCACAGCGTGCACACCAATGCCGATGGCACCGTGGTTATCGACGGCGAACAATTCTCCAGCTGGAAAGAGGCGCGCGACAAGCTCGACCATCATGGCAAGCATTTCCACACCAAGCTCGGTCGCGCGTGGAATAAGTTCCCCTTCCCCGTGCTTGTCGCCCTCGCCTATCTGGCGCTCGGCATTATTTGCGGCGTGTGGACTACGGGACTTTTCCTCGTCTTTTTGATTCCCGTCTACTACGCGCTTGGCGATTTCATCGACCGACGTCATCTGTCAAAGCTTGTCGACGCCGTCTACCCGGCAGCTGCCATAACTTGGTTCCTCTACATGTGGTTCTGCCTGGGACAGCCCCATCCCGCATGGGTCATCCTCATCACGATTCCCATCGTAAAAGCGCTTATGCACTGGTGCCGCAAACAATGGAAGCACCGCAAACAGGCCTAAACCGCCCTAACCCGCCAGCGCCACTCATCCGACACCGCCCGTCCCTTCCAAGTTGCGGTGATATAGGGACTGTTTTGAGGCTCCAAAGCGCCAAACAGTCCCTATATCACCGCAACTAACAAACAATTGGGTCAGTTCCGGCACGGAGATAAGCATTGAGCTGACCGCGCGCCAAGAAAAGGGCCTATTTACTACGTTTAGCCCGAAGGGGCCGACCATACCCGCCTTTTTCGAAAACTGGCAAGCTTTCTACCTGCGGTTTTATTTTTACAATCTTTGTCATGGTCGAGGGTGTGGTAGCAAACGTAGTAGATAGGTCCATTTTGTGGCAACGGATCATTCAAGCTCAATCTCGAAGGCTGAAGAGAGCCTCTCATCCACGCCTGCGAGCGAAAATCAAATAGAATGAAAGGCAAATGGAAAGCCCGTTTGACGAGCGGAGAACATATGCGCGACGTAGCCGAAAGCGACTGGAAGCTGTTTAAGAAAATGCTTCCTCAATGGCAAGAACGTTATATGGAAAAGCTCATCGGCCGGTACGTTGAGATGCTGAACGGCGACAGCGAAGCGTCCAGTAGATTTTGGGCGCTAGAAGAGCGTATCAATAGGGATAAGCTGTCCTCAGGAGTGCTGGTGAACGACCTTCGCCGCAGTACAATGCACCGTGAGATAGCCAATTTGCTTATCGACAGCGTGATTACCCTCGACGATCTTGACGGTTTTACCGAAGACATTAAAAGCTATGCGCAACACTGGACTGGCCAGTAAGAGCACTGAACGACAGACATTCCCAGCAAAGCGGGGCAAACGCCGGGCCACCTAATGGTTGTCCGGCGTTTGCCCAGATTAACCTGCCAAAGATGAACCTGTCCCTTTTTGGCGGGTTACTCGGCGCTTTTAAGAGCGCCGAGTAACCCGTTCTGGGATTCAAGCTGTAGCGAGCCACCGACGCGCCCACAGCCACTAAATTGCATAAACCGCCCCGCCGATTGCATATTTCGGCGGGGCGGTTGCTTTTTGCCCGCGGGTACCCCAGGGGGCGGCGTGCAAATTTCGGAGTATTCAGCGTCCCGGGGTCCGCGGGCGCGGGGGCGGGGGTGCAAAACTGCGCTGAAAGCCCCGATTCTGAGTCCCAACGCCTCTAGAGCCGCTCGTTTTTTACAGGATGCGGCCCATGGTGCCTGCCTTTCGCCCAAAATCCAGTATGCAGGCACCCTCGGCTGCTGAATACTCCCAAAAATGCACGCCGCATCCTACCCCAGGCACCCGTAGCAAGAAGACGAATAGCCTCGGCCTCCCTAGTTACCGCAGGAGGCCCCAGGGCTTACCTCCCAAATCTTTCCGCAGGACGGAAGGACCCCGCCGCGCGAAGCGCACGGCGGGGTCCTGACATGTCCGAGGACGATTTGGGAGGTAAGCCCTGGGGCCTCCGATGGGGCGGTTCCAGCCGAGGCTATTCGTCGCCGAAGCTGATGCCCAACGCCTTGGCCTCGCGTACCAAGTCGCTCTGGGGATCGACATACTTGAGCTTGCCGGCGACATCCTCGAGCGGCATGTGGCACATCTTGCTGTCACGCAGGGCAATCATGTAGCCAAACTCGCCGCGCAGGCAGCCAAGCGCGGCTTCGACGCCGCACT
>CABUHI010000057.1 GCA_902491345.1 uncultured Collinsella sp. | reverse complement strand
GCGACGTCCTCGTAGGAATCGGTCAGGTAGGCGTCGATGCCGATGGTCGTGTTGACTAGGTCGTCAAGGCTATCGAGCGTGCCTTTCGAGAAGGTGAATTCTTCGGTGGCGTTGGTGCCGGGCATCAGGTGAGCCGAGAACCAGGGTTCCTTCATGGTGCCGTTGACGTTGGTCTTGCCGGAGGGAGCGTAGAAGGTCAGGTCCTTGTCGCTCTTGTTGGTGATGTTGACGACAAAGCCGATGTCGCCCCAGTCATCCTTGAACTTTTCGGTGATGGTGATGGTGCACAGATCGTCATCGGCGACAGTGACGGCGGGGGAGATTTCGACGCTCTGGACATCGTCGTCTTCGACGGCCTCATCGATTTCCTCTTCCTTCTCGGCCGCCTCGCGATCCTTCTTCACCGTACCGGACAGGTCCTTGTCGGACTTGGTAAAGACAAGATTGCCGTCATCTTCTTCGAGGATGAGTTTGCCGTCCTTGAGCTTCAGGTCGTGCGACTCGTCTTCGGCGGTGATGGTTACGGTGGTGCCGTCCTTTGCCTCCCATTTAAGGTCGACGACTTCAAGGAACAGGTCGAGGGCGCCTGTACCGTCCTCATCGAGAATCAAGACGCAGTGGACACCCCAATCCTCGAGCATCTTCATGTACTCATCGGTGAGCTCTTCGCCGTCCAAGGTTCCACCCGAGAGTTCCCAGCTGCCGACGAAGTTGGCCTTGGGGTCTTTGCCGCCGCCGCTGCAGCCCGTCAGGGCAAAGGCGAGCGCCAGGACGCATGTCAGAAATGCGAGTACGGACTTTTTGAACGTTGTCTTCATGGTGTCCTCCTTCATCGAACGAAACCCATAGAAGCAAATGCGGGGGTGGCGGATCCCCCGCTCATTACCAGTTAGGGGCGCTAGGGCCTGGGCGTTCCGCAGTTGCTGCAGAACTTGCCGCCGTTTTCGCTGCCGCAGTTGGGGCAGAACCACTTGGCCGGTGCGGGCGCGGGCGCGGGGCTGCCGCACTCGGAGCAGAACTTGCCGGTGTTGGTGGCGCCGCAGCTGCAGGTCCATGTGCCGGCCGCAGGTGCGGCGGGAGCCGGTGCGGGAGCGGGAGCCGGAGCCGGCTGCGGGGCGGCCTGCTGCTGTGCCTGGCCGGCGGCGAACAGCTGGCTGGCGTTCATGCCGCCCATGCCACCTGCCATGCCCATGCCCATAAAGCCTGCCATCGCGCCGTTGGGGTTGGCGGCTGCTGCGCGCATTGCGTCGCTCTGGGCGCTGGCGATGTTGGCGGCTGCCATGGTGGGATCGCGCATGACCGTGGCCTTCTGCAGGTCCTTGATCATCTGCTCGTCCTCTTGCGAGGCGGCGATGGAGTTGACGCCAAAGCTCACGATCTCGACGCCGCGCAGGTCACGCCAGTCGGCCGAGAGGACCTCGTTGAGCGCGCGGGCGAGCTCGGTGGTGTGGCCGGGGATGGCGCTGTAGCGGATGCCCATCTCCGAGATCTTGGCAAAGGCGGGCTGCAGGGCGGTGAGCAGCTCGGACTTAAGCTGGCTGTCGATCTTGTCGCGCGTGTAGCTATCGGTCACGTTGCCGCACACGTTGGTGTAGAACAGCAGCGGGTTGGTGATGCGGTACGAATACTCGCCGTTGCAGCGCACGGAGATGTCGACGTCCAGACCGATGTTGTTGTCGACCACGCGGAAGGGCACGGGCGAGGCGGTGCCGTACTTGTTGCCGATGATCTCCTTGGTGTTGATGAAGTAGACGCGCTGGTCTTTGCCCGCGTCGCCGCCAAAGGTAAAGCGGCTGCCGATATTGGCAAAGGTTTCCTTGATGGAGTCGCCCAGGTTGCCGCTAAAGACGCTCGGCTCGCTGCCGGTGTCAAAGACGAACTCACCGGGCTCCAGCGCGACTTCGATGATCTTGCCGTTTTGCACCACGAGCATGCCCTGGCCGTCGTTGACGGCGATGACCGAGCCGTTGGAGATGACGTTGTCCTCGCCGCGCGTGTTGGAGCTGCGGCCGCCGGTGCGCTTGCTGCCCTTGCAGGCCAAGACGTCAGCAGGCATCGATTCGCAATAGATAAATTCCTTCCACTGGTCGGCCATGACGCCGCCGGCAGCTCCCAATCCAGCTTTCAAGAGTCCCATGGTAATCTTCCTTTCTCGTCAAAGGCCGGGTGGTATTGGTTGGATTGCTTAGTCGTCCTTGTCGTCTTTCATGACAACGGTGGTCTCGGTGTGGCTGAAGGTGTCGTGCTTCTCGGTCAGGTCGAGCTCGCCGCAGTACTCGTCGGCGTGGGTGGCCTCGTTGGCCGTCTTGAGCTGGCCTACCAGTAGCACGTCTCCGATAATCACGATGATCAGCGGCGCGATGACGTTGATGAGGATGCCCTCGATATCAAAGGTGAGGTAATCCGGATCGAAGGCGTATTCCCCCATAAAGAGAATCTGGGAGAGGATAAATCCGATCACGAAGAACAGCACCGAGGCGATGGCGAGCTTGGGCTTGGAGCAGGGGAGCTCGCCGACCAAGCGGCCGGTCTGGCCGTTCATGGCAAACAGGTAGCTCTTGCCGTTCCACGAGGTGGAGAGCATCCAGACGGGGAACAGGGCGTAGTCGCTGTCTTCCCAGGTGTAGTCGAGCTGCTTGCTTTCGACCGTGGCATCGTCGTATTCGTCGACGACGGTCTCGCGCAGGGCCGAGATCGTGCTTTCTTCCATACGGCGTTCGGCGCGCGCCTTGCAGGTCTCGCAGTCCTCGTCGTAACGGTTGGCGATGTAGCCGGGCATATATGCGACCGAGAACGGACGCAGTGCGTCGTAGTCAAACGGCTCGATGGCGTCCATGTGGCCGTCGGGCATCTTGGATGATCCGTCGACGGGCACGCGCTTAAACGAGATATTGCCCTTGCGATAGGCATCGTAGTGGTCGGTGGTCGTGACGGTGCGATCGGATTCCTCAGTCACGGTCTCGTTGGTCGCGTCAAAGTGCGCTTCGCCGTCCACGTGCGCGCCGTAGAGCCAAAACGGCACGTAGACGCCTTGGACCTCGTCGATGTGGTTGCCGGTGACAAAGCTCTTGGGCAGCAAGATCTTGCCCTTGTAGTGTTCCTTGAGTGCGGCCGTGACGTCGTCGTGCCCGAGCTTAAACGGAATTACCAGGTCGGGCGAGAAGTCGCCAGAGAGCTGGCCGGGCGCCACGGCGGAGTTGCCGCAGTACGGGCAGGTGGTGACGGCGACGGTGCCGTCGGACACGAGCTCGGCGCCGCACGACGAGCAAATGTAGCCGGCGTTTTGGGCCAGCTCCTGCACGGCATCGTCGACAGCAGGCTTGGGCGTTGCGGCTGCCGCATCGGCTTTGGCATCTGCCTTGTCCTGGCGCTCGCGATAGAGGGCCTCGACTTCTTCGACTTCAAAACGAGAATCGCAGTAGTCGCAGACGAGCTTTTGCTCGGCACTGGCAAAGTGAAGGGGGCCGCCACACGCGGGGCATTGATAGTTGACGCTCTCGAAGGCCATGATCGGTCCTTTCGCTGCCGGAGGCTATGCGCCGATGGCGCCGCCGCAGTATTCGCAGCGCCCGCTGGCGTCGGGAATGGTGGTGGCTCCGCAGAAGGGGCAGGTCACCGCGGTCTTGGGGGCCTTGGCGGCCACGACGCTGTCGCGCGTCTCCTGGCGCAGCTGCACCAGCGCATCGCGGACTTCGGTTGCCTGGCGCTTGGCCTCGCGATATTCGATGGAGCCGCGCTGATCGATGGTGGAGTCGTTCACGCGCAGGTTGATCTCGGTAAAGTACGGCGTGTTGACGTGGATGGTCAGATTAAAGTCGTAATCCAGGTCGTAGCGCGGCGGGTTGTAGCTCTCGCGCTCGCCGTCCTTGGTCTCGCGATAGATCTCGGTGCGCTGCTCGTCGATATCCATATCGCAGCCGAGTACCTGCGAGAACTCGATGATGTCGGGATTGGCGTCGCGCCAGCGGCTCTGCGAAGTGATGATCAACAGGCCCGCATCCTCATCGAGCATAATATTGGTGCGCCCGGCAGAAAGCGTGCGCGTGGGGTTGAACGAGGCCAGGCGCTCGGCGTTGGCCTCGCGGTAGGCGAGTTGCTCGCGGATGTCGTCCGCGGTGCTGGAGCGATAGCCGTGAAAGTAGGGGGAGAGCTTGCCGGCGCACTCTTTGCACAGGTAGCCTTCATTGATTTTTGTCTTACCTAGAAGTCCCAGCTCGGTACCGCAAATCGCGCACTCTTTCTTCTCGAACATCTTGTCAAAGAAGCCCATGGCTGCCTCCCATCAAC
>CABUHI010000056.1 GCA_902491345.1 uncultured Collinsella sp. | reverse complement strand
CTGTCGCCGCGCCCCGCAGTGCCCGCTTCCCCCGAGAACAATTATCAGTGCAGGTCAGAGCTGTGGCGTTTTGGGGCGTGCTTGACCTCCTGCAAAAAGCCTACTCACTTGGTTTTTCTGCTAGAAGACCGCCGCGAGGGAAGGCAGCTCCCTCGCGGCGGCTGACATTTGCCCAGATAAAACCTGCCAAAATAAACCTGTCTACTCTTTGAGCCAGAGCCGACACTAATTCAAATGGCGAAATCAAAGGGCGTTCTCTGCATGGAGGGCGCCCTTTTTTATCGCGGGATGTTTTGCGTGGCAGTCATGAGGCCCAGGCGGTTGCTGACGCCGAGCTTGCGATAGATGGCGTTGACATGCTTCTTGACGGTTGACTCGCTTATGAATAGCTCGTTTGCCATCTGTTTGTTCGTTTTGCCGTCGAGCATGAGCCGCATGACTTCGGCTTCGCGCGGTTGGATATTGTGTTCTGTAATGAAAGCATTTAGCTGGTTTGTGTCTTCTGTCTGGGTGAGTTTAATGCCCCGAGGATAGAGGTTGGCGAGCGCGAGGCTCGCGTGCCGAGCGACTTCGAGCAGGATTGCGAGCTCGGTGTCGGTGAAGTCTCCGGCCGTGCGTTCACGAAACAGGGTGATGCTTCCTAGCGGGCTGTCGTTGTGCGCGAGCGTGGCCGTACAGCCAAAGTAGACGCCCTGCGGTTCCATCCATTTGCGATAGATGGGCGTGGCATCGCGTCGCTCGACGTCGACGAGGTCGAGGTCGCGGTAGACGCCGACCTTATGTAAGTCAAAGCTCCATGTTGTATAGTCCATCGCGGCGTAGCGGTTGTAGTAGTCGCTCAGTGCGCGGTCGTCCATTCCGCTGCTTGCGGGGTGGACGTAGCGTGGGGCATCACTGCCCGCTGCCTCGATCAGGTCGAACATGGCGATCCGATGGGGCACGAGCCCTGTCGTTCCCTCGAGGGTCTCCTTTTGCAGCTTATCGACACCGTGTGATGCGTGGATTGCAAGCGCGAGCTCGTTGAGAGCAGTCCAGGTCGTACTGTCCAACTCAATAGTCTGCTGATTATTGCATGGGGGCATAGGGCATCCTTTCCATTGTGGAACCCAGTATGTCATGTTCTCGGCCTGAATAGAACTTTAGGTCAGCGAATGGTATACCGTCGGTCGCTGAAAGGGGCTCGAGGGACCATTGAGAACATCTCGGTGCGGCCGCATCATGGTCTCGTCAAGCAAAAGCACCGAGATTTAGGAGCTTGAAATGAGGACCATTTACGAGAGCGAGTCTACGCCAAAGAAGGACGGATTCTACATGCCCGGCGAGTACGAAGAGCAGGAGCGCACCTGGATTTTGTGGCCGCATCGCTCGGATGTGTGGCGCTGTGGTGCCAAGCCGGCGCAAAAGGTCTTTACCGAGATTATTAAGACCGTTGCACGTTTTCAGCCCATCACTGTGGGCGTCAACACTGAAGACTTCCCCGCGGTGTGTGAGATCTTCGACGGCGTTGAGAACGTGCGCGTTATCCACATGGAGTACAACGACAGCTGGATTCGCGACCCCGGCCCGGCGTTTCTTGTCAACGACAAGGGGGACGTGGCACTCTCGCACTTCCACTTTAATGCTTACGGCGGTTTCATTGACGGCCTGTATTTCCCGTGGGACAAGGACGCTTCCATTGGCCTGCAGGTGGCACAGCTCGAGCAGGTTAACCGCTATCGTCCCGAGGATTATATCCTCGAGGGTGGCTCGTTTAACTGCGACGGCCAGGGCACCGTGGTGACCACCGAGATGTGCCTGCTCAATGAGGACCGCAACCCCCAGTACACCAAGGAGCAGATCGAGGAGAAGCTTGCCGAGTACCTGGGCATCGAGAAGGTCATTTGGATCAAGGATGGCATCGACCCGTTTGAGACCAACGGGCACGTGGACGACGTCGCATGCTTTAGTGCGCCCGGCGAGGTCTGCTGCATGTGGACCGATGATCCCAACCATAAGTTCTACAAGGAGTGCCAAGAGGCGTATAAGACGCTTTCCGAGACGACGGATGCCCGTGGCCGCAAGCTCAAGATCCACAAGGTGATTATGCCTGCGACCTCGGTATATATGACCGAGGAGGAGGCCAGCACGATTGACCCCGTCGAGGGCGTGCTGCCGCGTACCCCCGAGGATGCTTTCGAGCCGAGCTACCTCAACTTCCTGCCCATCAACGGCGCAGTGCTTGTACCGCAGTTCGGCGATCCCAATGACGCCCAGGCGCTCAAGGATATCCAGGCTGCTTATCCGGACCGTGAAGTCATCGGTATCATGACTCGCGAGGTTATCTACGGCGGCGGCAACATCCACTGCATCACCCAGCAGCAGCCCAAGGCGCGCTGTAAATAGCAGTTCCATGGTGAACAGTGCTTGATTGTCCGCACGCGAAAGTCCGCCGACTTCAATGGTCGGCGGACTTTTTGTGTGGTGGTTTCAGCTGAACGGCGGGCCGTGCGGCTTGGGTGTGCGGGCACACAATCTGGGGAAACCAAACAGATTGGGGCCTTATATGATCGACTCGAAGGGAAACGTGCGACCCGAGGGCATGTTTAACAGGGCGTACCTGGCCCCCGAAGCCCAGCGCGCATACGATACGCTGCTCGAGTGCGTGCTCAACGGGCAGAAGGGTTGCGAGGCTTCGGCGCATGCGGGCATGGATACCATCAAGGCGCTCGTATAGCTTTACGCTTTCGGATGTGACACATAGGACTGCGTGCGCCGCTCCCGGCTATATTGCCCCCGAGGTGCTTCAACTCATGGAGATAGCCGGCATCAGCGATTTCGAGAGCTTGGCAGCGTCCACGAATGCCCCCGTGTTTACGCCACAGACGGATGACTTTGGACTCGCGGTCCATATCTTTAAGATGCTTAACCGCGGAATACACCCATACGCTTCTGGTGAGCTGGACTTGGACATATTTGACCTGGACGACGATGACATTCCGCCTGCACCATTGATAAACAGCTGCGTGTGTAATGGGCACAGCCCGTTTGTGGGGACGTTGGTCGGATACGTTGTCCCAAAGTACGCTCTTGAGCTCGATGATTTTAGCGGCACTATGGGCGAGGCACTCCGTCGATCGCTGTATGGCAGGGCGGAGGAGCGTCTTGACGCACGCACATGGGCGCGCCTGCTCGACCGCTATCTATCCGAGACAGTTGTGTGCAAGCGTGGCCATCTCCACCACTCGTTACAGCACGAATGCCCTTGCTGCCGAGGAGAGCGCGCCTTGTTGACTCGTCTTGGTTGATGGTTTGGGCCGTCTTGTAGAAAGCCCGTGAGGCGACATGCAAGTTAATCCTGCGTGTCGCCTCCGTACATATAGACGATAAATCCGTCGCCGGTGTCCTGGCTGTGATCCTCCAAGATGCGCTTCATGTTGAGGTGCTCGTAGAACTGCCAGTCGGAGTTGCAGTCGCTCATCAGGAAGAATTTGGTGCACCCGGCTTTGGCGAGTTCGGCGCGCGCAAGGTCGATGAGCGCACGGCCGAGCCCCTTGCCCTGCCATTCGGGCACGATGATGATCAGGTTGAGCTGGCCTTGGGCATATTCGTTGCCCGTGGCGGCAAAGCGGTCGGCTGTTGCCTTCTCGCGGCTATCGCCAAAGAGCGAGCCTTCGAGCTTGGCATCGGCGGTCTTTGCCATCTCGGTTGCCTGGACGAACATCTCGTTGTAGCAGGGCTCCCACGTGGGATTGGTGCGTGGTTTGCCGTCTTCGAAGATACCGATGCAGCAAGCGGCGATGATGCGGCCTTCAGCTTCGGCAACGAGCGCGATGGGGGAGCGCTGCAGCTGCATGGCGATGTTAAAGCGCGCACAGAAATCGGCGGCTTCGACGTCGCCTCGGTTGCGCAGCGTGTTGCACCACAGCTGGTTGTAGATGGCGGCGATGCCGGCCAGGTCATCGAGCGTGGCGGCACGCAGAGTTACGTTGTCAAGGCTCATGGGGGCTCCTTCCAAGTTGGGTCAGGCCACCCCTGAGTGTGACATGGACGCAGGACGGCCGCATCGACCATTCGGCAGGCGAGCCTCGAATCCTCGGGGACGGAGGGTCCTAAGAAGGAATGAGGGCGGATTTTCGGACACTTGCTCGATGAGAGTGGATAATCTCCCACTTTTAGCGCTGGTATAGGCCAAAAACGGGAGATTATCCACTCTCATTCTGGGTAGTCGTTGGGGACGTTCTTAAACGACCAGTCATTAAAGAACGTCCCCAATGACTACCCCAAGGAACATCCCAAACTGCCGGCAGAGACGATATGAGCAGGACATAAAAACATTGAGAGCCCCTGCTGCATGAAAGACCG
>CABUHI010000055.1 GCA_902491345.1 uncultured Collinsella sp. | reverse complement strand
TGGTGAGCGTGGTCTTGCCGGCGCCGTTTTGGCCGACGATGCCCACGAGCTCGCCGGGATAGAGGGTCAGGTTGAGGTCGTGGACGGCGGCGCCGCCATTGGGATAGGCAAACTCAACGTGATCGAAGGCGAGCACGGGCTCGGCGTCCTTGGCATGCGGGCGCAACGACGGTGCGTGCGGTGAGCCGGCGGGTGCCTGAATGTCGCTGCTTGCGTGTGCGGGGTCGACGATGCCCGTAATCAGGCGCTCGGCCTCATCAACATCCAAACAGGGAGTGCCGCTGGCCAGGCCGTCGGTCTCGAGGCTGTTGAAAATGCGCGTGACACGCGGGCAATCGACGCCGATGGCGCGGAGCTCATCGGCGTGTGCGAAGACCTCGTGCGGCTCGCCCTGTAGCGCGATTTCGCCATGATTGAGCACGAGCACGCGGTTGCAATACTCCGAAAGCAGGGCGACTTTTTGCTCAACGACAACGATGGTGATGCCGAGTGCATGGTTGGCCTCACGCAGGGTCTCGAAGACCAGCGTGGAGCTGGCGGGGTCGAGCGCCGCGGTGGGTTCGTCGAGCACGAGCACGCGCGGACGCATGGCGAGGATGGCGGCGATGGCAACCTTTTGCTTTTGGCCGCCTGAGAGGGTGGCGATCTCTCGGTCGCGCAGGTCGCTGATATCGACGGTCTCGAGCGTCTCGCTCACACGTTGCTCGATCTGGTCGCGGGGAACGCCAAAGTTCTCCAGGCCAAAAAGCATCTCGTCCTCGACGACCGAGGCGACCATTTGCGTGTCGATGTCCTGCAATACGCTGCCGACAATCTGCGACACATCGGTGAGCGAAACTTCACAGGTGTCGTTGCCGTCGACAGTGACGGAGCCAAAGAACGTGCCGGTGTAATGGTGGGGTACGGCTCCCGACAGGCAGGCGGCAAGTGTGGACTTGCCGGCGCCCGAAGGCCCGATAATGCCGATAAAATCTCCCTTGTTCACGCCGAGCGAGATATGCTTAAGCGCCTGCTCGGTCTGCGTGCCATAGGAGAACGAGACATCGTCGACGTTGATGATCGTTTCCATGGATACCTTTCATAGTCATTGGGGACGTTCTTAAATGACTAGTCGTTTAAGAACGTCCCCAAAAGCTCGTTGTTTGGGACAGTCTTTGGTGGTGAAGCACGGAGACGGCTTTACGAGGTGCCCCAGGTTGGCGCGAAAGAGGAACGAAGCGTACTTGGGTACGCGAGCGACGAATGAACGCCAAGATGGGGTGGCTCGTAAAGCCGAGCGGCTTAATTGAGCTTAAGGGCCTTCTGGATGGGCAGGTAGAGAGCGCCGACCAGGATGGCGTTAAAGACGGCGGTCATGGCGACGACGGGCAGCATAGCAGCGGCGAGCTCGCTCACCACGCCGAGCATGGCCATCTTGATGACCATGAAGATGACGCCCGAGACAAAGGTGGTCACGAAGGTTGCGACGATGGCGACGGCAGGCTTAACCTGACCGTCCTTGGCAGCAGCGTTGACAATAACGGCCATGAGCATGGCGGCGATGCCCTCGGCGGCAAAATCGACGAACGGCGAGGTGGTGGTGATCTGGATCACGGCGGCCGAGATCAGGCCGATAACGAGCGCCTGACCGATGTTGGGGCGCACAACCAGGATAGTGAGGCAGAAGGCCGAGATAATGAACTCGGGGCTGATCATGCCGCCCGAGATGCCGGAGATGGCCTTGCCGACGGTGAAGTTGAGGATGAAGCCGGCGGCAAGCAGGATGGCGAGCAAGACGAGAGCGCGGACGTCGAGTTTGCCGCGGTCGGCGGTCTGGACGGTGCGGGGCTGTGCGGTGGTGGTGTTCTGAGACATGTTGAAAATCCTTTCGGAAGGGGAGTACAAGGGAAAAGCGGAGGCGCGTGATGCGAATGCGATCGGGCTCGAGATAGAAAAAGGCCCCCGGTCGAAACCGGAGGCCTTTCAATCACCTAGAGCGCAAAAACAGGCGTGAGGGACTCACTGTCGACCGATCGTATTCGCATCACGCCACCACCAGTTGTTGAGAGACTTCATCGTGTTCTTCATGTTGGTGGCTCCTTTCGTGATGCCATGGCGCGGTCGCACCTTGTTGCTGTTGCGCTGCACTATAGCACAGCAAAGTGTTTGCGGGAAATCTTTTTTGAAAAGATTTCAGGCGGGTTTCCCACCGGTCAAAAGAGCGGGCTGAGCGGGCGGGGCGACCTGCGCCATCCCGCCCGCGCCTTAGGCCTTCTTGCGACGATAGAGCACGAAGCCGCAGACACCGATGATGACGATGGCGCCAACGGCCATGGCGGCCATGTTGTTGCCCTCGGACTTCTTCTCGGTGGCCTCTTCCTCTTCGACCTCGGGCTCGGCTACGTCCTCATCGGAGAGAGCCTCGTCGGCGTAGGTGATGGACTCGACCAGGCAGTCGTTGTCGGCATCGTAGTCGCTCGGGACGAACTCCTCGGAGAAGTCGCCCTCCTTGAGGTAGTCGCGCATCTCCTCGAGCATGGCCTTGCACTTGAGGTAGGTGTTTTTGGTGGCAGCCTTGCCGGCCTTGTTGGCTAGGGCGGTGCGGGCTTCGGTGTCCTCGGCGGCCTGCATGGCCTCGTCGACGGTCAGGTTCTGCTCGATGAGTTCCTTCTGCAGCGCATCGAGGTAGGCGCGGACGCCGGAAGCGCAGTGGTCGCGGTTCTCATAGGCGAGCGTGTTGATGTCCATGAGGACGTAGTTGATGGAGTTCTTGGGCTCCTCGTTGTTCACGACGTCTTCCTCTTCGCAGTGATCGAAGGAGACATCCTGATCGCTAAAGTAGGGGCTGACCTCGGTGAGCAGTGCGGAGTAGAGGGGGATAGCGACGGAGAACTCGGCGTTGGAGAGCATCTCCCACTGGATGGTCGCGATCTCGGGATCCATGCCGTGACGGATCTGGAAGGTGTGGATCTCGGTGTTGCGGTTGGAGCCGATGGCATAGGCGCCGTCGGTGTTGGCGTTGAGGCCGGCGACATTTTCGCCGCGAGCGGCGAAGGAACGGATCATTTCAAAGGTGTTCCAGTCGGACTTGCCGGGCTGGAAGAACAGCGGCTGCATCTCGTGGACCAGGGCGCCGGTCGTGGCGCGAGCATCTTCGCGCTCGTCTTTCACGATCTCGTAGTCAGTGCCTTCAGCCAGCGGGGCCATGAAGTAATCGCGACCCTGGATATAGCGCGACCACTGGTGCATACCGGCCTCGCTAATCTCCTCGCCGTAGGTCTTGGCGACGTCGAACTTGCCGTCGGTGTACTCGGCAAAGCCCTTCTCCTTAGGCATGGACTCGATGCCCTCGGAATGGAGACAGTTCTCGGTGTCATCGAGGTCGACGTTATAGGTGAGGTTGCCGATGTTGGGGTTGAGCGAGGCAATGTCATCGACGAGCTTCATAGCAATCCACTGATGGCCGGAAAGCGCGGCGAACAGCCAGGTCTCGGTGCTGTCGGCGATGATGATCTGGTCGTTGGAGCAGACGCCCTGCTCGTCGATTAGGCTGCCGATGAGCTCGACGCCCTCGCGGGCCGTGGCGCTCTCGCCCAGGATGACGCTGGCATAGCTGTACTCGCCAATGCCAGTCTCCTCGGTGATGGGGTCGGCCTCTTCGGCCTTCTCGTTATAGGAGGTGCTCAACGTGGCAGAGCAGGAGACGCCCTTCTCGTTGATGCCGGCCTCGGAATATGCGTCGTAGCGATCTTCCCACTGCGAGGGGTTGTCGCGAACGAAGGTGTAGCGGTAGGTTGCGCCCTTGGACTTGTACTCAAAACCGGACTCGACCGATGTGTACTCGTTGCCGTCCTTGTGTGCGGGCTCAATGCCAAAGTGCTTAACATAGCGCGGACCGAAGTCCTCGGAACGGCCGTAGTATGTGTTGCCGTCTGCCGTGAGCTTGCTGCCCATGTAGATCTGGGTGCAGGCGAGTGCCGAAGTCGGCATGGCCATGATGGCCGCTGCTCCAAACGCAAGGCCGCAGCCGAGCTTTTTGAGCGTGTTGACAGGATGAGTAAACCTCATGATCCCTCCCAACCGTTGAAACCCCGCGGAACCGTGCAGGATTTCAGCTAATAAATACATCTATTAGCCTATCGGAAGTCTAAATAGTATTCATCTATTTCGATGAAATACTCGATGAGCGTCCTAAAATATGCGATGAGCGGACAAGAATACTCATTATCTAGCTTTATTTAAATAAAGACTCCCTGCAATTACTGTACCTGAATAAAGCGTCTTGCACAGGGCACAAAGAAAAATCCCCCGCTGTCTGGCAAATGCATAAACAACGGGGGAGACGATAATTGGATGAATATCATACCAATGTGGAATTACTTCTTCCGGCG
>CABUHI010000054.1 GCA_902491345.1 uncultured Collinsella sp. | reverse complement strand
GCATAATCAAAGTCCCGATTGGATGTATTGGGATTACGACAAGCCGCTCGGGTCGTTCCCGGGCGGCTTGTTTGTGGAGAGAGATGGGAGTTTCTAATGGTTAACGAGAAGAAGGTCGCTATTGTCGGCTGCGGTTTCGTCGGTTCGTCTTCGGCGTTCGCACTGATGCAGAGTGGTCTGTTCTCCGAGATGGTCCTCATCGACGTGGACAAGAACCGTGCCGAGGGTGAGGCCCTGGATATCGCGCACGGCATGACGTTTGCCGAGCCGATGAAGATCTACGCCGGCGATTATTCCGATGTCGCCGACGCCGCCATGATCGTCGTCACTGCTGGCGCTGCCCAGAAGCCCGGTGAGACCCGCCTGGACCTGGTCAACAAGAACGTCAGCATCTTCAAGTCCATTATTCCCGAGATTAAGAAGTCCGGCTTCGACGGCATTCTGCTCATCGTCTCCAACCCGGTCGATGTTCTGACCTACGCCGCCATCAAGATGTCCGGCCTGCCCGAGGGCCACGTCATCGGTTCCGGCACCGTGCTCGACACCGGCCGCCTGCAGCAGATGCTTGGTGCCCACGTCGAGGTTGACCCGCGCGATGTCCAGGCCTATGTCATGGGCGAGCACGGTGACTCCGAGTTTGTCGCTTGGTCCAGCGCTCAGGTTGCCGGCGTTCCGCTGAACACCTTCTGTGAGCTTCACGGCCACCTGGAGCATGAGGCTGCCGAGAAGCGCATCGCTGAGGACGTCAAGAACTCCGCCTACACCATCATCGAGAAGAAGCACGCCACCTACTATGGCGTCGCCATGGCCGTCAAGCGCATCTGCACCGCCGTTATGCGCGATGAGCAGACCGTTCTGCCTGTCTCCTCGCTCATGGTGGGCGAGTATGGCCTGTCCGATCTTGCCATCTCCATGCCGACCGTCGTTGGACGCGACGGCGTTGTCTGCCGCGTCCCCGTGCCGCTGAACGATGACGAGCAGCATGAGCTCACCGTCTCCGCCAAGGCCCTCAAGGACATCATCGACAGCGTCGACTTCTCCTGCTAAATCGAGCTCGCTAGAGCGAAAAGCTACAATGAAGGCGTCCGGGTCCACACGGCCCGGGCGCCTTTTGGTGCAAAGTAACCTGACCCCAATGCACCATCCCAATACACCATAGTTGATGGGAGGGCCATGTCGGATTCGCCTAATTTTTTGACCTATGCTCAGACGGCGTTTGATCCGTTTGAGGAGCGGCCGTTCTGCGCGGTGGACAGCCTGGTCTTTGCGTGGTTGTCCTATTTGCGTTTGCCGGGTGATATGGCGGAGCTGACGAACTGGCAGGGCCTAGACGTACGCGAGCTGCTGCGTGCCGAGTGCTATCGGGACATGATTGACGACTTGTGGGATCCAGAGGGGAGCAGGGCCTTGTTGGAGGCCGTGGCAGCAAGTCCTCGCTACCGTGGCGTGCACGTTTGCGGCTATCGTGCTGTGAGCGATATGGTGGCGACGGAGCAGTTTGCAGCCATGGCGTTCCGGTTTCCGGCGGGGTTTAGTTATCTTTCCTTCCGGGGGACCGATAGTACGATTGTTGGCTGGAAAGAAGACTTTAACATGGCGTTCCGGTGTCCTGTGCCGGCCCAGGAATCCGCGGCACGTTATGTGGACGAGGCGGCGGATGCGATTGGCGGGCCGCTTTTGTGCGGGGGTCATTCCAAGGGTGGAAACCTTGCGGTGTACGGTGCAGCGATGTGCTCCGATGTTGCCCGTGAACGAATCGAACGGGCGTATTCCCATGATGGCCCGGGCTTCGTCGAGGAGTTTCTGAACGGCAACGCCTTTGCCGATCTTTCCGGTCGAATCGACAAGACGCTACCTCGGTCGTCGATCTTTGGCATGATGTTCGAGACACAGGAGGACTATGCCATCGTTGAGAGCACCGAGTTCAGCCTGCTGCAGCACAATCCCTTTAGCTGGGTGGTTGATGGTCACGACTTCGTGTACTGTGAGCGCCTGTCTGCCGGTGCTCGATACGTTGATGGTTCCATTCGTGAGATGCTGCTTGCAGTGTCGCCTAGCGAACGCGAGCGTTTTGTAGATGCGTTGTTCTCCGTGTTTGAGGCTACGGGTGCTGAGCGGTTTGCGGATATCGCTGGGAATCTGCGCGAGAGCCTGCCCGTGATGCTCCAGGCTGCGCAAGGCTTTGACGAGGATACACGACGCTTTGTCTCGCAGACCATCGTTGCGATTCTTAAGTGTGCGCTGCTGCCCAAACGACCCCAGATCGACATGTCCGCTGCCGGTAAGAGTCCGGCAGAGCAACTCGAGGCCCGGCAGTCCGAACTCCTGCGCTAACCATTGGTGCAAAGAAACCTGACCCCAATGCGGCAATCTTCGATGCG
This sequence comes from uncultured Collinsella sp., assembly GCA_902491345.1. Taxonomy (GTDB): domain Bacteria; phylum Actinomycetota; class Coriobacteriia; order Coriobacteriales; family Coriobacteriaceae; genus Collinsella. The sequence continues at coordinate 2,020 of CABUHI010000054.1, read as the reverse complement.
CTTGGGGCGGGCTCGACCGCTATACTGGTTCGTGCCGAAATCGATCTAGAACGGAATGCCGTATATGAAAATCAATCACGCGATTCTGCATATCCTGGATTTTGACTCTGCCGTCAACGTTATGAGCCAGCGCGAGCTCGATATCGAGAGCCGTACCGTGCGCAACTTCGTGACCACGCATCTGCGCCGCGCGCGCACCTCGGCCGACAATAAACGCTCCACGTTTGCCGAGAACTCTGCGTTTGGCGGCGAGCTCAAGGGCTATTTCTTTGGTGAGCGCGAGTTCGTGGACCTGTCGCAGCAGATTGCGGAGTTTATCTCCTCCGAGCTCACCAAAGCCGAGAAAGCCGAGTCCACCGACGTGCTCGTGGCCGATTTTGACGACGATGAGGATGCCCGCTGGTTTGCCGTGATGCTGCTGGGCTCCAAGCAGGCATTCATGCACGAAGTGGGCCGCGAGGAAGGGGAGGTGCGCAACGACATCGCGCGCCACTACGCCATTCTGCCGAACCCCTCGCAAAAGGTGCCGAGCTATGCCATCGTGCGCGCAAGCACCATGGAGATCGGCTACGTGGACAAGAAGCGCAAGATTGCCGGCGAGGATCGTATGCTTATCCCCGATGGCCTGCTGCAGTGCGACACGGGCGTATCGGGCAAGGAGGTCATCGACACCGTGACGCGTGTGGTCGAGGAGGTCGCCGAGGAGCACGGTGCCAACACGGCTGTAGCGCTCGCTAAGGTTAAGGCTGCCGTTGCCGAGAAGGTTGAGGATGACGAGGAGCTGCCGCCTTGGGATATCGTCGATGAGGTCTTTGAAGACGAACCGGTTATCAAGGAGAGTGTGCGCGCGGCACTGACCGAGGAAAAGGTGCCTGAGCGTGTGCCCGTGGAGCGCAAGCAGGTCGAACGCGCGGCGGTGCGCAATCATAAGATCCGTACCGACACGGGTATCGAAATCAGCTTCCCGGCAGAGATGGGTTCGAACTCCGAGTACATCGAGTTTGTCAACGAGCCCAACGGCCTCATCTCCATCGAGCTCAAGAATATCGGTAGCATCGAGAATCGATAAGGCTTTTTACTTTTGAATAAAAGTCTGGATTATATTTTGAAGTATACTTTGAAATATAATCCAGATTATTTTTTGGAGGTCAAAATGTCCCCACTTGTTCTGGAAAAACCGGTGTTTACAAAAGACCAGGTTGTTTCTGCTACCGAAGCAAGCAAGTCCTTATCCGCCATTCGTAAACGCGCAAAACGCGCGCCTCAGTTCATTGCTGATCATAATGATATCGATACCGTGATTATCGACTACGCTGCCTATGAGGAAATGTACGGCGCGCTGCAGTATCTGCGTGAACTTGAGATAAATCGCATCGCTGCGGATCGAGTCAAGTATGGTCCGCATGAGTTTGTTCCGTTTGAGGACGCCTTAACTGCCGAGGAACTCGCGGAGCTTGAGTCGATGGATCCGGACGCGATTCCCGACGAGGATCTTTTCGAATGAGTGGGCATTTTGTTGTCGGCTTTTTGAATCGAGACGTCGAGAAAGAATATCAAAAACTAGATGGATCCCAGCGCAGGCTCGTCCGTATTGCCGTCGCAAAATTAAAGACGCGCGCTGATGAAATCGGAACGCCGCTTCACGGCGAGCTCGCCGGCTGCAAAAAGATTAAATGGCGGAATGCGGGACTCAGAATGGTTTTCCGAATCCGAGAGGACGGAATGGTTGAGATTGCCGAGATTGTGGCAATAGGGCGGCGCGATCGTTCCGAGGTCTATAAGACGGCCGTAGGGCGCCTGTCAAAGCAACCCGCCATGGTTGAATACGACGGAACCCTGAGATAGGGAAGGCCGAAGTTCCGATGGTGCTTCGGCCTTTTTTGTTTTCGGCTTGGTTACCGACATTGCGTCGTAGGTTGAGCATACGCCAGCGAAAACGCCCCTAGGCGAGCAAGGTGACGCGAAAGAGGAGGGCATTGACCTTCTGGTCATGCCCGACGATTGAACGTCAGATTGCCGC
>CABUHI010000053.1 GCA_902491345.1 uncultured Collinsella sp. | reverse complement strand
AGGTAGATGTCGGGCTCGGGCTTGCTCTCCTTAAACTGCTCGCCGCTCACCACATACTCAAAGGCATCCGACAGCCCGCATGCATTGAGCACTTCCTCGATGCTAACCATGGGAGACGAGCTGGCAAGCGCCACGCGAACGCCGCGGCGCGGCAGCTCTCGAATCGTATCCACGGCGCCTGGGTTAATCAAAGCCTGATAGTCGCGCGGACGCTTATGCGCCCATTCGTCCCAACGGGCCAACGCTTCCTCGCCAGTAAAATGCCCCTTACCGGCACGCTCAAACCAATCGACCAGCATATGCAGGAAGAACTGATGCGAGGTACCGACCTGCCCATTCAACTCCTCTTGAGTCAGATTAAGCCCAAGCTCCTTGGCAAACGCGGCAGTCTCGCCCAGGTAGTAATACTCGGTATCGACAATCACGCCGTCCATGTCAAAGATAACGGCGTCGAACGGAAATGCGGACACGGCACCCTCCCTAACAAAAGGGCGCCTGTAAGCAGGCGCCCGAACCATGCATTATCGGCGATTCTAACCCAGCAGCTTATCCAGCGCCACCGCAATACCGTCTTCGTTGTTATTGGCGGTCACCATCTGGGCCACAGCCTTGACCTCGTCGACGGCGTTACCCATGGCAACACCGGTACCCGCCCACTCAATCATGGACTTGTCGTTCTGGCCGTCGCCAAACGATACGACCTCGCTGGCATCGATGCCGAGCTTGGGCAGGGCACCCTCGAGCGCACGGGCCTTGTCGATACCGGGCGCCGTAAACTCGAAGTACCAGTCGGCCGTAAACATACCCGAAAGCGTCTGAGTAAAGGGCGCGTACATCTCCTCGTGATGCGTTTGCAGATAGGCCGGGTCGCCCGCAGTGAGCAGCTTGTCCACGGGATAAGCGTCAGCGACCTCATGCAGGCTCTCCACCTCGCGGATCTTAAGATCGCACGCATCGCGCTCATACTTGACGATATTCTTCTGCGAGCCGTCAGGCAGCGTGATCATGCAATGATACGAGTCCTCGACGCGTAAATCGCGACCGAGCGAAATCATAGGGATCACGTCAAAATTACGCAGGTGATCAATCAGGCGATGCAATTCGTCGGCAGGCATAGCCTGATCGAACAGCACCTCGTCGGTCTGGGCATCGACGACGTGAGCGCCGTTAAAGGCCACCAGCAGACCGTCATGGTTTTGAAGGTCGAGCTCCTGTGCCAAGGCGTGCAGCCCCCATGCGGGACGGCCCGAAGCCAAAATGAGCTTAATGCCCGACTCCTGCGCCGCGAGCAGCTTCTCGCGCGTACGCGGGCTAATCACTTTCTGGTCGTTGGTGAGCGTACCGTCGATATCCATTGCGATGGCTTTGATTGCCATATATGCCTCCTTGCATCTTTTTTATCGCGCACTATCTTATCCGAGCCGGGGCACGTTCGCACAGCACGCGTATGACGGTTGCAAAACCACCCCATTTGAAACAAACGCAAAAAAGTACTTGCAAAGACGCGTTCCGACATATAAGTTGATAAAAGACCGCCGTTGCGGTTTTAAGTAGATCGAGCATATGAAGTTTGAGTTTTAGCGTGTAAGAGAAGGAAGATCGGCAAAGTACAACCCCAAACGCAATGACAACTTAATGAGGTAACTGCCACATGTGAAGCACCCAGGGCATTGCTGTCTCGATTTTGAGCACGATGCCTTCCGCCTTGCATGGGCCGTTCCATCCCGCCCCTGCAGCAACTGCCTCACGGGCTCATTGAAAACCGCATAGCACCCCAACGTCAGCACATCACCCACGGCAAGCACATCACTCACGACAACCAACGCATCAACAAACAGCACGAACATCAACCGATTGGAGAAGCTATGACAAACCACCACGCTGAAGACGGCGATAAGAAAAGCATTCTGGATGCCCGCATTGAGCGAGCATATGCAAACGAATATGACGCCGCCTTTGCCGCCGCGACCATCAAGAACTACGCGTCGCTACCGCTCGCGACGATCTTGGCCGACCACCCTCAACTGCTGAAGCGCTGCACAAAGATCATGGGCGACCCCGACATTCGCAAGCTGACAGACCCCTATGCCCCAAAACGCGACAACGATTCGTACGTTCTTACCGTAGGCTGCCTAGCCCATATGCTTACGGCGCTCGACACGAAACTCAAGCTCGAATGGGAACCCGACGAGCGTCATGAACTCGAAAGCAAGCGGAACACCCTGCGCACCGCACTGTTCCTTCCGTTGGACGGCCTCAAGCGCTGCAACGTCGAGCTCAATACACAGGCGCGGCAAAAGCCCGGGACCACGGGGCAGAAAACTCCAAGACCCCATGCGGCCATCGTCGACCGCAACCGATATAACCGCATGACCGCGCACTTTTCCGCCGAGGGAGCAGCCATAAGGACGCTGGTCGACCTGCTGTGCCTCCTGAGCATCAACGAGCTATTTGAGGGTTATCTCGCCCTTGTTCCCGCGACGGCACCCAAGTCGGTAGCAAAGATCATCGAGACCTGCAGACGCCAGTTTGAGCGCCATCGCAATGGCAGCGAGATTAACGCCAGCATCGCGCAGTACTACGCGGCTCATTACAAAAATGACGGATGTGCCCCTGTCGAGCATCAGCTGCGGCTCGCCTATACCACGCCCGCCGCAACGCTCTATCGCTTTGGAGCCCTTGGCGCTTGCGAGCCGCACGAACAGGCAGCCTGCCCCACAACCGAGCTCGATCTCAGGCTCGGACGAACCCTGTAGCCCGCCAGCCCCTCCGCGGGCAACAATCCTATTCCACAACACAACCAACAGAAAGGAGTCCTCATGGACACCAATCATTCCCCCATCATCAGCCCCCTCACCATGCGTGAATCCGCCCGAGGTATCACGCTCACCAGCATTTACGATGAGATGCTCGCCCGTCGCGAGCTCTCCGTCATGGGAAACATCGAAACCCCGATGGCCCACGACCTATGCCAGCAGATCCGCCTGCTCGATGCCACCGACCCCAGCCGCCCCATCACCATATTTGTCGCCAGCGCCGGCGGAAGCGTGCGATCGGGTCTTGCGATCTATGACGCCATGCGCCTCGCATCGTGCCCCATCCGCACCGTTTGCCTGGAATTCGCCGCGTCCATGGGCGCCGTGATCTTTATGGGCGGCGACGATCGCCGTATGGCGCCCCATGCAGAGCTCATGATTCACGACCCGCTGATCCCCCAGGGGGCAGGCGGCTCGGCACTTGCGCTGCAGGAAACCAGCCGGCGTCTCATGCAGGCCCGCAAGACCCTCACGCAAATCCTCTCGGACCGCAGCGGCCTCACGCCCAAGCGCATCCAGTCCCTCACTGCAAAAGACACCTACCTTTCGGCCGAGCGCGCCGTCGAGCTCGGCTTTGCCCACGAAATCCTCTCGACCACCAAGGAGGTCGCCCATGTCTAACCTCGCCAGCCGCCTCGCCGCATCTGAGTCCGCATTGTCCACCATCCTCGCCAAGGATCGAACGCTTTCCTGCGACACCCGCCAAACGGGACTCAACAACAATGCACTTGTGATCGGCCCCTCGGGAGCCGGCAAGACCCGAAACGTCCTCAAGCCCAACCTACTGCAAATGAACGCAAGCTACATCGTGCTCGACACCAAAGGCACGCTCTGTCGCGAAGTGGGACCCGTGCTGGCAGCCCACGGTTACCGCGTGCAATGTCTCAACTTCGCCGACCTCAACACCGTCCCAGCCCTTGCGCCCGGCATCGAGCGCTGCGGCTACAATCCCCTGAGGCACATTCGCCGCAAGGCGGACGGCAGGCCCAACCAGCAGGACATCCTCTCGGTGGCAAAGGCCATCTGCCCCATCGAGGACAACAACCAGCCTTTTTGGGATCATGCGGCGGCAAACCTGCTGTCGTGTCTTATCGCCTACGTCACCGAACAGCTACCCGCCGACGAGCAGACGATCAGCTCGGTCATCAAGCTGATCGAGCACCTGCAGGACGGTGCCACGAGTCGATTGTTTGACGACCTGATCACGACCGACCCCCAAAGCTATGCCCTCTCGCTATGGCGGCGCTACGCCATTACGCAAAATGCCGAGCGCATGCACGCGAGCATCGTCGGCATCCTTGCCGAAAAGGTCATGTGTCTGGGATTCGACGGTGCGGCACAGCTCTATCGTGAGTGCCATCAGGTGGACTTCGCTTCCATGGGACACACCCCCTGCGCCCTGTTTGTAACCGTGAGCGATATTGACCGCAATCTCGATCCGCTGACCGGCCTCTTTATTACGCAGGCGTTTATGGGCCTCATTCGTGAGGCCGATAGGCAGCCCGACGGCAGCCTGCCCGTGCCCGTGCGCTTTATGCTCGATGACTTCGCAAATCTGCAGATCTCCCAGATCGACAACGTGCTCTCGATTATCCGAAGCCGCAACATCTGGGCAACGCTGCTATTGCAGTCGACCAATCAGCTCGATGCGCTCTATGGCGAGGCACGCGCACGCTCCATCATGGGCAACTGCGACACGCATCTGGTGCTGGCGTTCCAGGATCCCGAGAGCGCCCGGGTGTTTTCCGACCGCGCCGACGCACTGCCCAGCACGCTCATGGCGACGCCGATCGATCGCTCGTGGCTCTTTGTGCGCGGCCACACTCCCGAACAGGTCGAGCGCTTTAGGCTCGAAGACCATCCGCTCTACGGGGAGCTGCCCGAGGCGCAGCGAGGCCATGCGGAGGCCGAGATCTAGGCGCAGGGTTCTCGCAGCGCGCGGCGCCCCGGCGATGTTCCACAAAGGCCGTGCGCCCCGGGACCACGGCAAAGCAAAGGGGCCCGCATCCGATAGGATACGGGCCCCTGACTATAAGGCGCGATGCGTTAACAGCAGCGACTACTTGCGATGCGCGCGATAGAACTCGATGAGCGCCTGGGTCGAAGCGTCCTGCTCGGCCTTGGCGGCATCGTCGTGGAAGGCCGGGGTAATCTGCTTGGCAAGCTGCTTGCCCAGCTCGACGCCCCACTGGTCGTAGGAGTCGATGCCCCAGACCGTGCCCTCAACAAACGTGATGTGCTCGTACAGGGCGATGAGCTCGCCGAGCGCGAACGGGGTCAGCGTGTCGCCGAAGATCGAGGTCGTCGGACGGTTGCCCTCAAAGCAGCGGGCCGGGACGATCTGCTCGGGCGTGCCCTCGGCACGAACCTCGTCGGCCGTCTTGCCAAAGGCGAGCGCCTTGGTCTGGGCCAGGAAGTTGCCCAGGAACAGCTC
>CABUHI010000052.1 GCA_902491345.1 uncultured Collinsella sp. | reverse complement strand
CCATCCACAGTGCCTCGTCCTGCGCCGTCACAAACTCCGGCTCAAACGGGCGGTTATAGACGTACTCATCCACCACGTATTTGGCAACGTTAAAGCCACTATTGGTGACATAGTAATTACTGCGTCCCTGACGCGTGTTGAAGTCGAAGAACTTAAACGAACCATCGCGCTGGTCGTACTTGACGTCGAAGTTGGAGAAGCCCGTAAACTTAAGGTCCTCAAGCAGCTTGCGCACGCCACCCATGAGCTCGTCGTTGGGCTCAGTGATAATGCAGGCATGGTTGCCGACACCGTGGGGCTGATGCTCCTCGAGTAGCACGTGACCCAGGCACATCATGCGAACCTTGCCGTTGCGGTCGGAATAACTGGTAAGCACGCGCATGTACTCGTCGTTGCCGGGCACGCGGTCCTGCAAGATGAGGTCATCGGTGTAGCCGCTGGCGTACACATCGCGAATGACCTGCTCCAGCTCGGCGCGATCGGCAATCTCGTAGGCCTTCTTCTGACCCTCGAATTCGTGCTCCCACCACATGATGCCGTCAGAGGGCTTCAGAATCATCGGGAAGGGAAAGTCAATCTGGTCGAGCGCCTCGGCGGAAGCCTCGCCCTGAGCGTTGAGCATCGCCATGGTAAAGGTAAACGTGTGCGGATAGGGCACACCGTGCCTCTCGCACAGCTCGTAGAAGATCTCCTTTTTCTGGCACTGCTCGAGCATGCTGTAGGGCGCATAGGGCGCGATGACGTTCGAGGCAAGCTGGCCGGCGTCCTGAGCCTGCGCGGCGAGCGCGACGTAGTTGTCGCCGCAGCCCATGAGAATAATCTTCTTATCAGGATTGGCCTGTGCGACGCCGTTAACGGTCTCGATCATGACCGGCATGGTGTCGATATCCACGTTGGGCGTGTAATCGATAATTTGGCTGCGATACGCGGGGCCGGTCTGGTACTTGCCAAAAACCAGGCTCTTAACCTGATACTCCTCGTAGAAAGCGCGCGCCACCGAATACGCGTTGATGTCGCCGCCGAGCAGCACGGGGATAAACTCGCGCTCTGTAAACTGCAATGCCATGGAAACTTCCTATCTAGAACTGCCCACACGACGGGCGGTCTTTGTGCAACTGATTTATTCTAGCGTGCCGAGCCGCCGGCACCCAAAGCTCCACCGTATCTATGGCAATCGGCGTAATTATCCAGCACGAAGGCGGCGATCACCGGTGTACGACAACGGGCAATGAACCCACCGTTGTTGTAGGATTCAACATGTTGCCCGCCCCGTCGAAAGGTACACTGTGCCCCAGGCTCATCCGATCAACAACCCCATCATTGACGCCGCAAAGCGCGAACTTACGGATCGGGCCCGGACGGCAGCTCCCCTACACACCGCAAAAGATGCCTACAACGGGCCTGCCCGCATCGTCTCAATCAACACGTCGGAGCACAAAGGCACGCGTAAGTCACCCGTCGCCGACGGGCACGACACCGTCATCGAGCAGTTTGGCCTCGCCTCCGATGCGCACGCCGGGCATTGGCACCGCCAGGTTTCCTTTTTAGCTGCAGAGTCTATCCAGACGGCGCAGGCGCGCGGGCTCGATGTGCACGAGGGCGACTTTGGCGAGAACTTCACCACCCAGGGCATCAACCTGCTCTCACTCCCCTTGGGCACGCAGCTCAAACTCGGTAGCGAAGTGCTCGTCGAAATCAGCCAGATCGGCAAAGTCTGTCACACACGCTGTGCCATCTACTATCTCGCCGGCGACTGTATCTTCCCCCACGAGGGCATTTTTGGCGTCGCGCTGCAGGGCGGAGAAGTCCATGTCGGTGACGACGTCCAGGTGGTCAGGCTCGGCGACGGCACCTGTTCCTTCACTCCCGCCGAGGCACTCAGAGAGGTGGAGCGGGCTCGTCGCGAAGGAACCCTGTAGTTGCAAAACCCCACGTTAAGGTAGCTTTTACAGCCAAAAATCCCGTTGCAACAGGGTGCCGTAACGTTAAAGTTGAACTCTATGGTTTCTCAACAATTCACCATTCCCGCAGGTCAAGGCTAAAGCCTCAAGTTTAACTTGACCCTTTAGAACCTTTAAGGTTCAAGTTGAGGTCGAAAGCAGTAGTAGAATACACCTCGACCAATAACCTACGATTGATTGCAGAGGGACTGGATGCAGCATTCGAACCATCGCACCGCAGCGCTCGTCGCGTCGAAGCCGGCTCGTATCATCACGAGCGCCGCGCTCGCCGTCGCGCTGACGGCCACGCCGATGCTCTCCCCCGTCGCGGCCTATGCCGCCTCGCAGGCCGCGCAGGATCAGCTTTCCGCCGCCCAGAAAAAAATCGAGGACGCTACGAGCGCCTACAACGACGCCCGAACCAAGCTCGAGGATCTGCAAAAGCAGATCGACTCCAATGAGGCGAACATCGATAAGATTGAGGCCGAGCTACCCGAGCAGCAGGCCAAGGCAAGCTCCGCCATGCGCGATCTGTATAAGTACCAGAAGGGCACCAGCCCCATCGTGAGCTTCCTGGTGAACACGCAGAGCTTGGGCGACTTTATCACCACCTGCAAATACACCAACCAGATTACGAGCTCGAGCGTCGACGAGATCGAAGAGCTTAACAAGATGCAGACCGAGCTCGAGCAGAACAAAACCGAGCTCGATCAGGCTAAGTCTCAGCTCGAGGGCGAGCAAAAGAATGCCGAGGACGCGCTGGCCCAGGCACAGCAGCTCCGCAGCGAGGCGCAGGCAAAGGCCGAGCAGGAAAATGCCGCCGAGTTGGCAAAGCTCGAGGCCGACAAGGCCGCTGCCGCCGAGAAGATCTCGGGTACCGGCGTGAGCGGCAATAACTCCAACAGTCAGGCCACCAACTCCAACACCACCATCGACACCACGCCGAACAGCCCCGACAGCGGCAATTCCGATTACGACTCGTTCATTAACGAGTGGACGAGCCGCATCGACAACTACCTTGCCGGCTCCCCTATGGCAGGCCAGGGCTACAATTTTGCCGTTGCCGCCTGGAATACCGGCGTCGATCCCCGTTGGTCCCCCGCCATCGCCTGTATCGAGAGCAGCAAGGGCCTCTATTGCGCCGGCTCCTATAACGCCTGGGGCTGGAGTGCCCGCGGCGGCGGTTGGCGTAGCTTTGGCAGCTGGAGCGAGGGTGTCTCCGCCCACGTTGCCTACCTGGGCGCCAACTATGACTCCACGCTTACCCCGGCAGCCGCCAAGAAGTACTGCCCGCCCACGTGGCAGGACTGGTACAACAAGGTCGCCAATCAAATGAACCGTATTTAAGTGCAACTGCAAAAGGGCCCCAAACGGGGTCCTTTTCGATTTTTTAAGAGACGACACCGGTCGCGTTGCCGATAATAACGACGACGCACATGACGGCAAACATAAACCCGAGCGCCTTGAACCATAGTTCGACAAAAGCACTCCCCCGATACCGATCGAGCACCGGAAAACGACGTCGAAGCCTACGCCGGTCGAGCATTCCGAATGTAACGAGCAGCACCAGGCCATCGACCATAAAGAAATACTCAAGTGCCAAAAACCACATTGGATAGTTTCGGTTTTCGCCCGTCGGCGTAAATACCGCAAAATGGCTACCCATCAGCAGCAACAATGTTGTCGCATAGACGCATCCGTTCCATATGCGCCCCACGGACTCGGGGATACGCGAGAGCAGACGCGCACATTTGGACGTCACGGGAGAGACGATCGAACGCCGGTTTGCAGAAGACGGAAGCGAGAGGGCAACCGGCTGCTGTACCCACTGCACCTGTGACGCCGCGACCCGGGGCACACTGGCAGCAGAAATGGTCACGGGCGACGGTGCAGGGAGACATAGCTCATACGCCGCACGCGCAGCATGCCCCAGTGCCTTTGCACTCGCAAAGCGCTTGGCGGGATCGAGCGCCATCGCCATGCAAACCGCATCGGCAAGCGGGGTTGGCATACCGTGCGTCTCGCATTGCTCACGTATGGCCCGCCCCGGTTTGGGGTCAGTTCCCGTTAGGCAAAAGAACAGCAGTGCGCCCAGCGCGTAAATATCGCTGCGGACGCTCGTCTGCCCAAACCCAAACTGCTCGGGCGGCGCATAGGAACGCGTGCCAAACTTGACGGTGTCGGCGTCGGCGCCATCGCGCCAAACGCGCGCGATTCCCAGGTCAATAATCACCAGCGACGAGAAGGTCATGCCAGCATCGGCCGCATACCTCACGCCCGATACGATGATGTTCGAGGGTTTAAGATCGCGGTGGATCACCGGTACCTCCGGCTCCCCCGCAGCTGCAAAACCAGCATGCAGCTCGCCCACCGCTTCACACAGAACGGGATACAGCCCGCGGGCATAATCGGGCGTCGCACCCAAGCGTCCCACGAGCGCCTCGAGCGTTTCGCCTTCGACATACTCCATCACCACGTCAAGCTCGTCGCCCACACGGCGGCAATCGACGATTCGAGGCAAATGCTCAAAACGACGACCGGCGCGCTGGGCCGCAAACAGGCGCTCATATGCTCCGCCAATCTGCGCCGAAGCATCGATGCGCTTGCGGACAAAGGGACCGAGAGACCCGCCGCCAGAGCCCTCAAAATAGACGAGTTCGGTCGTCTCGACATCCGAGAACTTGAGCACGCGCTCCACACGATAGCTGTCATCGCGGTCGAGCGACGCCAAATGCTCGACAAGTGAAGCAGTCAGCTCGTCATCGGAATATGTTGGGCTCTGAGTATCCATGGCGTCCATCATAGCGCAGGGCGCGGACACCCCATGGTGTCCGCGCCCCGTTCGTTCGCATAGTTGTTTTGGTAACAGCCAACTCAGCCATCGGCCGCTAACTCACCGTTTCCTCGCCAAAGCGGTACAGCTCTTCATTGACCTTTTGGAGGCTACAGCCACGATCGATGCAAAAGATAATGATTGCATCGCGACGGTCCTTGCAGTTGAGGACGCTCACTCCGGCAGCCGTCAGGGCGCGGTTGGTCTCCTTGAGCGTCAACGCCATCGCAAAGGCAATCTGCAGCACCTTGTTGCGGCTCGGATGCCGCGCACCGGTAAAAATCTGATAACCAAAAGTCTCATTGAGGTCGGCCATGCGCACCACGCGCGAGCGCTCTAGGCCCTTTTCCTGCAGCAGCTGCTTAAGATAGTCCGAAAGCGACGGGGCGGCAAAGTCGTGTTCTTTGATATAGCCATCGATGTTTGGCGCGTCGAGGAGTTCATTGAGTAACTCGTCCGTCAGCTTTTTATCGGGCATACGACCTCACCTCCCATACGGCGCAACGGTAGCGACATGTTAGGCCAGCACCCAGCTTGCAGCGGCAGACTTATCAAACACGTTGGCAAAATAGAGAGCCTTCTTGATGTCACCATCAAAGTAGATATTGCCCGCCACGGAACCGCCGGCGGCAAGGGTACCAGACTGCAGTTCATCGGAGCCCTCGCTGTAATAACCCTGGTTCTGCTGAGCACCGTTGGCGTCCTCGCCCTTCCAGTCGTAGATATTGTAAGGCTCTGTTAGACCAGGATTGACATACATGTGTCCCCACGGTGCCATATCGTTG
>CABUHI010000051.1 GCA_902491345.1 uncultured Collinsella sp. | reverse complement strand
AGCTCGTACTTGTACACGCGGTAGATGTACTTTTCGGCTTCCATCTCGTAGGTGGTGATGGGCAGTCCGCAGCGATCATCTCGTCGTTTGGCAGATAGGTCACGCTGTGCTGGCCCGCGTTGAGCGAAAAATCGCCCTGAGCTTGCAGCAGCTTTTCCTCAAAGCCCGAACCGGTCCAAAAATCGGGCAAGCCCACGGAAGGCTGTAGCAAGGTCATTTGCGCAACATGTGTCCAGCAAAAACGGGTGGTAGCCGGTACGGCTACCACCCGTTTGTCTCATATCTAGCCCATAGCAGACCAGCTACTTCTTAATGCCGCGCCCCAGGCGCTTGGCGACCGATGCAACGGCCTCCTCACTGGCAGATCCGCAGCTCGCACAGCCGTCGTGGGCATGCATCTGACCGGTGACCTCGTCCATCGCGAGCGGCGCCACCTTCTCGAGCTTAAAGCCCTTGCCGGCGCGCATGTTCTCCTTTGCCACGCTGATCATGAGCTTAATACGGTTGAGCTGGTTGACCTCGGATGCACCGGGGTCGTAGTCCACCGCGACGATGTTGCTCTCGGGATGTTGGCGGCGCAGCTCCTTGATCACGGCCTTGCCCACCACGTGGTTGGGCAGGCACGCGAAGGGCTGCGTGCAGATGATGTTGGGCGCACCGTGGTCAATCAGATCGAGCATCTCAGCCGTGAGCAGCCAGCCCTCGCCCATGTTGTTGCACACCGAAAGCACCGTGCGGGCCTTATCGGCCATGGTGCCGATGCGCTCGGGCGCCTCAAAGCGGCGGGACTTTTCGAGCATCTCCTCCACCGGCGTACGCATCCAGTCCACGAGCTTGATGAGCGCCTGCATGCCCGCACGCGTTGTAGCAGAGCTACCCAGCTCATCCTTCTGCAGCTCGGCGTTGCTCATGGAGTACAGGAAGAAGTCGAGCAGGCCCGGCACCACGGCCTCGCAGCCCTCGCGCTCGATAACGTCGACCACGTGGTTGTTGGCCGTGGGATGGAACTTGACCAAGATCTCGCCGACCACGCCCACGCGCGGCTTGGTGCCCTCGCCCACGAGCGGCATGGTATCGAACGCGCGGATGGCTTCGCGGCACAGCTTGGTGTAATTATGCCTGTTGAACTTGGGCGCCAGCTTGCGGGCGCGCGCCATGTACTCCTCGTAGAGCGCATTGGCGGCACCGGGCGTAGCCTCGTACGGACGGCAACGATAGAGCATCTGCATCATCACGTCGCCAAAGAGCACCGCGTAGACTGCTTGCTTGAGCAGCGCCGGCGTAATCTTAAAGCCAGGGTTGTCCTCGCCCAGCGCCACGGCCGAAAGCGAGATCACCGGGATCTCGGGGTGGCCGCTCTCGCGCAGGGCCTTGCGGATGAGTGCGATGTAGTTGGTGGCACGGCAGCCGCCGCCGGTCTGGCTGATAACCACGGCTGTCTTGGACAGGTCGTATCGACCGCTCTCGATGGCCTCCATGATCTGGCCCGTCACCAGGATCGACGGATAGCAGATGTCGTTGTTCACGTAGCGCAGGCCGGCCTCGACGGCATCGTGATCGGTCGAGGGCAGCAGCTCCAAGTTGTAGCCAGCACCACGGAACACCTCTTTGACCAGGTCAAAGTGGATCGGCGCCATCTGCGGGCACAGGATGGTGTAGCCCTCCTCGCGCATCTGCTCGGTAAAGGGCACCTTGGGCCACGCGGTCGAAGCACTCTCGCGCTGCGCCTCGAACATGTACTTACGGCTCGCGAACGCGGGGGCATCCGTGGAGGGCGCCACCGGCGCGGCGTCACCCTGCTCGTAGGCCTCGCCCGCTGCCGTGGCCTCGGCCAAGCGCTCGGCCTCCTGGTCCTTAAGCGCGGCCATGAGCGAACGGATGCGGATACGCGCGGCGCCCAAGTTGGACACCTCGTCAATCTTGAGCACGGTGTAAATCTTGCCGCTGGCCTCCAGGATCTCCTGCACCTGATCAGTGGTCAGAGCGTCCAGGCCGCAGCCGAAGGAATTGAGCTGGATCAGGTCCAGGTCGTTGCGCATCGTCACAAAACGGGCGACGGCGTACAGGCGGCTGTGATACATCCACTGATCGACGACGCGAATCGGACGCTCGGGCTTTACCAGGTGTGCAAGCGAATCCTCGGTAAAGACCGCAAAGCCAAAGCTCGAGATAAGCTCGGGCAGAGCATGGTTGATCTCGGGATCGTTATGGTAGGGACGGCCGGCGAGCACAATGCCGTGGCCGCCGTGGTCCTCGACCCACTTGAGAGCCTCCTCGCCCATGGTCTGGATATCCTCGTGGAAGCGCGCGTCGGCCTCAAAAGCAGCGTTGACGGCGGCATCAACCTCGGAGCGCGTGATTTTAGGACCGCGCACGCGACCGCGACCGGCCTCAGCATCGGCCACACGGTCGACGGCGAGCACCTGGTACAGGCGGCGCTTGAGCTCGGTCTTGTCGTGATACGGCACAAACGGATACAGGAACTCGATGTTCTGCTCGCGGATCTCGTCAATATTGAGCGCCAGCGCCGTGGGGTAGCTCATGACGATGGGGCAGTTATAGCAGTTGCCAGCCGTCGGATCCTCCTTGCGCTCCCAACGCACGCACGGCATCCAGATAAAGTCGACGTCACGGTCGATGAGGTTCATCACGTGGCCATGGCTCATCTTGGCCGGATAGCATACGCTCTCGGACGGCATGGACTCGATGCCCGCCTGGTAGGTCTTCTTGCTCGACTGGTCGGACAGCTGCACGCTAAAGCCCAGGCGCGTAAAGAACGCGTGCCAGAAGGGGTAGTTCTCGTACATGTTGAGCGCGCGCGGGATGCCGACGGTGCCGCGCGGGGCCTCGTCGGGGCTCAGGACCTCGCGGTTAAAGAGCAGCTCGTTTTTCTTTTTGAAGAGGTTGGGGGCCTCGGTCTTCTGCTTTTTGTGGCCGGCGCCCTTCTCGCAGCGGTTGCCGGTAATGAAGCGCCTGCCACCGCCAAAGTCGTTGACGGTAAGCTGGCAGTTGTTGGAGCAACGGCCGCAGCGGACATGCTTTTGCGTCACGGTGAGGTGCGCGATGTCCTCAGCCGAAAGAATGGTCGAGGTGCCGTCGGCGCCGGCGCGATCGCGGGCGAGCAGGGCCGCACCGTAGGCGCCCATGCAGCCGGCGATGTCGGGACGCACGGCATGAACGCCGGTGAGCTGCTCAAACGCGCGCAGCGTGGCATCGGACATAAAGGTGCCGCCCTGGACGATTACCTGGCTGCCGATCTCCTTGGGATCGCGCAGCTTAATGACCTTGAACAGGGCATTCTTGATGACGGAATAGGACAGGCCGGCGGCGATGTCGCCCACCGTGGCGCCTTCCTTTTGCGCCTGCTTGACGCGCGAGTTCATAAAGACCGTGCAGCGACTTCCCAGGTCGACCGGGGCTTTGGCATGGATGGCGGCGTTGGCGAACGCGCGCACGTCCATGTTCATAGAGACGGCGAAGCTCTCGATAAAGCTACCGCAACCCGACGAGCAGGCCTCGTTGAGCATGATGTGCTCGATGACGCCGTCCTTGACGCGCAGGCACTTCATGTCCTGGCCGCCAATGTCCAGAATGAACTCGACGCCGGGCAGGAACGCCTTGGCGCCGCGCAGGTGCGCGACGGTCTCGATCTCGCCGGAGTCGGCCTTGAGGGCCTCGATGAGCAGCGCCTCGCCGTAGCCCGTGGTAGTCACGTGGCCGATGGTGCAACCGGCGGGAATGTGGTTGTAGAAATCGGCCATGATGACCTTGGCCGTGCCCAGGATGTCGCCGTTGTTGTTGCCGTACCAGGTGTGCAGCAGCTGACCGTCCTCGCCCACGAGCGCGGCCTTCATGGTGGTGGAACCGGCGTCGATGCCAATGAACACGCGGCCGGTGTAGCCTTCGAGCTTGCCCTTGGGGACGACCTCGGTGTCGTGGCGGTTCTTGAACTCGGCAAAGTCCTCGTCGGTGGCAAAAAGCGGATCCAGACGCTCGACCTCGGCACCCTGCGTGTCACCCAGGGCATCGATGGCCTTGATGAGCTGCGGGAACGTGCTGAGCTTGTTGGACTCGTGCGCCATGGCGGCACCGCTCGCCACAAACAGGTGAGCGTTTTGGGGCACGATACGGTGCTCCTCGTCCAGGTTGAGCGTGAGGTAGAAGCGGTGGCGCAGCTCGGAGAGATACTGCAGCGGGCCGCCCAGGAAGGCGACGTTGCCGCGGATGGGACGGCCGCACGCCAGGCCCGAGATGGTCTGGGTCACGACAGCCTGGAAGATGGAGGCAGCCACGTCCTCGGGGCGGGCGCCTTCGTTGAGCAGCGGTTGGACGTCGGTCTTGGCAAAGACGCCGCAGCGGCTGGCGATGGGATAGATGGTGGTGGCGTTGGCCGCGAGTTCGTTAAGGCCGCTGGCATCGGTGTGCAGCAGGGTTGCCATCTGGTCGATGAACGCGCCCGTACCGCCGGCGCAGGTGCCGTTCATGCGCTGCTCGATGCCGTTGTCAAAGTAGATGATCTTGGCGTCCTCGCCGCCCAGCTCGATGGCGACATCGGTGGCCGGGATGAGGGTCTCGACGGCACGCTTGCTGGCAATGACCTCCTGGACAAACTCCAGGTCGAGCCACTGGGACAGCAGCAGGCCGCCCGAACCGGTGATGGCGCAGGTCATTTGGGCCGTCGGCAACACGGTCGCAGCACCCTCGAACAGGTCGCGGGCGCAGGCACGGACGTCGGTGTGGTGGCGCTGGTACTTGGCGTAGACAATCTGGTTGTCGTCGTTGAGCACGGCGAGCTTAACGGTGGTGGAGCCCACGTCGATGCCCAGGTGCAGGTTGCCACGAGCGTTCTCGGGGTTGAAGATTGCGCCTTCGGGGGCGTGGGCGGCGGCTACGGGCTCGGCGGACGTGGCGGGCTCGCTAGCGACGGACGTCTCCCCTGCCGCGTTCTTGGCATCGGCAACTGCCTCGGCAACTTTCTCGGCAGCCGCGGCCGCAGCCTTCTGCGCGGCGTCCACCACGGTGGGCGCGGCCTCACGCGCGACGGCGACCATACGGTCCTTGATGCCCTCGACGAGTTTGCTCATTGTCTCTCCTCTTAGTTGTTGGACTCGACGGTTGCGGCGGTGTCGGCCGCGTCCTCGAGCTGCAGGTTCAATAGCTTCAAGCCGTATTCCGGCACGTTGATATCGATGGGTTGGCCATATAGGTCGCCGGGACGCACAAAGGCGATAACCGTCATAATGCGCGCCATGGCCTCGGGCGATTCGGTGAGCCCACGCTCAAACCAACGCTGAATCAGGCCGACCTCGGCACTCACGACGTAGGTAACGTAGTAGTCAAAGAATGTGCCCAGCGCCAGGCCCAAAATGCCCGTCTGCGCACGAGGCACCACGGCCTCACGCGCGGTGTCGATAATCTTTTTAATGAAAGCCTGGTCGCCGCCCGGGCCCAGCAGCGATCCGATCAAATCGCGGTTGGCCGCAAGGTAGCGCAGCAACTCAACCGAACCGGGCGCCGGCTCGAGCTCGTCAATGTTGCGGTAAAGATCGGGTAATTGAGCTGCGGTGATAAGCTCCACCCGCTCACGGATCTCGGCTAGCAAGCCGTCCTCGATTTGATTGATAAAGTCAGGAATATCGCGGTAGTGCGAATAGAACGTGCGGCGCGTAAGGCCAGCGCGCTCGGTGAGCGACGCGACATTAATGCGCGAAAGGTCGCCGCTTTCGGCAAGCTCGCTGGCAAG
>CABUHI010000050.1 GCA_902491345.1 uncultured Collinsella sp. | reverse complement strand
CGACCCGAGCGGCTTGTCGTAATCCCAATACATCCAATCGGGACTTTGATTATGCCCCTATTCGCAGCCAAAAATCGACCGTTTACCGAAATTGTTTGCAGTATTCGTAAAATAACTGCGCGAAATCGGTTTCGAGCTATTGACGAGTCGAAATAGGTTTCTAATACAGGCCCGCCTCGCGAATGGCCTCGACAGCCAAAGCGATCTGATCGGGCGGTAGGACCAGCGCCATGCGCACGTGTCCCTCGCCCGAAGGACCAAAACTCGCGCCCGGCGTCACCACAACGCCGGCCTTCTCCATGAGCTCCTCGCAAAACGCCATGGAATCGGTGCGACCACCGGGAAGCTTGGCCCACACAAACATAGAGCCATGCGCGTTGGGACGCTCCCAGCCCAGGTCCTCAAGACCATCGCACAGGGCATCGCGGCGCTCCTGGTACTTCAGACGCTGCGCCTCGACCTCATCGCGCGGGCCATTAAGGCACGCGATGGCGGCCTTCTGGATCGGGAAGAACATGCCAAAGTCAATCTGGCTGCGCAGCTTGGCAAAGGCCGAGACCACATCCTCGCGACCGACCAAAAAGCCGATACGCGCACCGGTGACGTTAAACGACTTGGAGAGCGAAAAGAACTCAACGCCCACCTCGAGCGCGCCGGGATACTGCAAGAAGCTGCCGCCCGGCTCGCCGTCAAACACGATGTCGGAGTATGCGTTGTCGTGAACGATGAGCAGGTCGTGCTCGCGGGCGAAAGCGATGATCTCCTCGTAGACCTCGGGCGTGCCCACCGAGCCGACCGGGTTTGCAGGCAGCGACACGATCATATACTTGGCACGATCGGCCACCTCGGGATCGATACCCGCCACATAGGGCAGGTAATTATGCTCGGCAACCAGCGGATAGTATTCGAGCTTGGCATCGGCGATCTTTGCACCCGCCTCAAAGACCGGGTAGCACGGATCGGGAACCAGAATGGTGTCACCCGGATCGAGCAGGGCCAGGCCCAAATGGCCCACGCCCTCCTGCGTGCCGTTGCACGACTGCACCATAGACGGCGTAATGCCGGAGACACCAAAGCGACGCTCATAGTAATCGCACACGGCGTGCTTGAGTTCGGGCAGGTCGCGCAGGGCGTACTTCCACATCTCGGGATCTTGGGCTGCATGCGTGAGCGCCTCGACCACATGGTCGTACGGCTTAAAGTCGGGCGTGCCCACGCTCATGTTGTAAATGGTCTTGCCCTGAGCCTTCAGCGCGAGAAGTTTGTTGTTGAGCGAGGCGAAGACCTCCGCGCCAAAGCGGTCGAGACGCTGCGATGCCTGCATGGTGCCACCTTTCGATATAAAAAACGCAGCGCTCCGACAAGAGCGCCGCGCGATACGGGCCATCAGATTGCAAAAGTGTAACGCTTGCAACCCCCGTATTGGTTCAATTTAGCCAACCTTAGTCAATTGGATTGAGCGCGTCGATCTGCGCAAGCCACAGGCGCGAGCTGGCGTCACTCGGCATGCGCCAATCGCCGCGCGGGCTGAGCGTGACCGAGCCCACCTTGGGGCCATCGGGCAGGCAGCTGCGCTTAAACTGCTGGGCAAAGAAGCGACGGTAGAACGTTCGTAGCCACGTGTGAATGGTCTTGACGTCGTAGACGCCCTCGAAGCTCTTGAGCGCCATGCGGTAGATCTTGCCCGGTTCAAAGCCAAAACGCAACAGGTAGTAGAGGAAGTAATCGTGCAGCTCGTACGGGCCCACCAAATCCTCGGTCTTCTGCGCAATCTCACCGTCGCCCGTGGGCGGCAGAAGCTCGGGGGACACCGGCGTATCGAGGATATCGAGCAAGACCTCGGCAATACGCCCGCCAAAGACATCAGCCGCATAGCGCACCAGATGGCGCACAAGCGTCTTGGGCACGCTCGCGTTGACGGCGTACATGCTCATGTGGTCGCCGTTATAGGTAGCCCAGCCGAGCGCCAGCTCCGACAGGTCGCCCGTGCCAATGACAAAACCGCCAGCCTGGTTGGCCAGATCCATCAGAATCTGCGTACGCTCGCGCGCCTGGCTGTTCTCGTAGGTCACGTCCTGCACGGCCGGATCATGCTTGATATCCTTAAAGTGCTGTTCCACGGCAGCATGGATTGAGACCTCGCGGAAGCTCACACCCAAGTCACGAGCGAGCGACTCGGCATTGGACTTAGTGCGGTGCGTCGTGCCAAAGCCGGGCATGGAAACCGCCGTGATACCCGTGCGCGGCAGCCCCAGCGCATCGAAGGCACGCACGGTCACAAGCAGCGCTAGCGTGGAGTCCAAGCCGCCCGAAAGGCCGATGACCGCAGCCTTGGTACCTGTGTGGGCGAGGCGGGTCTTGAGGCCCGCAGTCTGTAGGTCGAGAATCGTCTCGCAGCGCTCGGCCAAGTCGCCGTGGTCGGCCGGCACAAAGGGCGCGCGCGGGAAAACGCGGTCGATATCGCAGGCATCGCGCAGGACAGGTTCTTCGGCCAGCACGCCCTCAAACGAAAACTCAACGGTCGTGGCCTCCGGAGCATCGTCGGTACGCGTCCACGTCGTCGAGCGACGGCGTTCGGCAGCCAGGCGGTCAAGGTCAACGTCGGCGATGGCCATGTCGCAGGTAAGCAGTTTAGTCGCGGCGAGCTTGGAGCCGTTTTCGTAGACGAGGTTCTCCCCCGCAAAAACCATGTCGGTCGTGGACTCGCCCTCACTCGCGTCCGCGTAGGCATAAGCGCAGTACAGGCGCGCGCTTTGGTTAGAGATAAGGCTGCGGCGGTAATCTGCCTTACCGATGATTTCGTCAGAGGCCGACGGGTTGAGAATCACCGTCGCACCGGCAAGCGCCATCTCGGTCGAAGGTGGCGCCGGCACCCACAGGTCCTCACAGACCTCAACGCCCAGCACCAGGTCCTCGGCGCCCTCATCACAGCAACGGTAGACAAGCCCCGAACCCAGCGGGACCGGACCCTGACCGGCAAATTCAACCCACACGGGATCCGCAGGCGCCGGAGCAAACCAGCGGCGCTCGTAGAACTCGCCATAGTTGGGCAGGTACTTCTTGGCCGTGAGGCCCAAAAGCTCGCCCGCACAGCACACGGCGGCGCAGTTGTAGATGTTCTCGACCACCGCAACGGGAAGACCGACGGTAAAGATGATCGGCAGCTCACGGGTTTCATCGAGGATATGCACCAGAGCAGCCTCGCAGGCATGCAGCAGTGTGCGGTTATGGAACAGATCGGCCGCGGTATAGCCGGTCAGGTTAAGCTCGGGCAGCACCAGAGCACGAACGCCGCGCTCGGCAGCGTCGCGAACAGTGGAAAGCGCCACCTCAGCATTACCCTCGACATCGGCAACGCGAATCCGCGGTGACGCCGCCGCCAAACGCAAAAAGCCATCAGACTGAGAAAGGTGAAGATTCATAAGAATGCTCCCGTGCGTAGACGCCATTCACAACAATTAGCAAGCTCTATTGTAGTTCAACCGCCGAGTGCAACCGCATCCCACCAACTTGGTGAGCTATTGATGAGTTGATGGTATCTGTTAAATGTCACGTACGATTCACATCTGGTGGGTACCCTGATGGCTACATGAAACGAAGCAGATTTACACCGGGAGGACCCCGTATGACAACCAAGTACACCGACGCGCCGCGCACGCGCGTCATGACACCGGCCGCGCTCAACAACGGCGTGCACGAGAACCATTCCATCGGACAGACCATGGCCATCGCGCCCAAAAAGGGCCTGTTTGACGACATTTCCATTCCCCAGATCATCGCCGGCGCCGCAGCTGCCGCCACGAGCGTCGCACTTGCCTCCAAGATTGGTATCGCGGGTTCAGTAATTGGCGCCGCCGTGAGCTCGGTCATCACCGTTGTGTCATCGCAGGTCTACCGCCACTTTATCTCTGCCAGCGCCGAAGCCATCAAAGGTACGCACGCCGCCGTCGACTACCCCGCCGGCGCCTACGAGCCCGTTGAGTTTAATGCCGAGGAGCACCTGGGCGGCGCCGCGACTACGCAGGAGATGCGCCAGATTGCGGGGCGCGCGACCACGGCGCGCGTTGCTCCCGACAGCCTGCGCGCCAAGGCGGCGGCAGAGCGCAGTCAGACGCAAAAGAAGGTGATCGTCTTCTCGATCGCCATCGCCATCGTCGCGGTCATCGCCTGCGCCGGCGCCATCCTTATCACCACCGCCGGTGAGGGTCTGGGCGAGCGCCCCGAGCCAATCCTTTCGTCGCGCACGACGGAAAGCGATGCAAATGGCAACACCCAGTCGCAAGACCAGCAGGCACAGACGGACGGCACGCAAGACAGTTCCACCTCTACCGATTCGTCCTCGAATACCCAAAACCAATCGCAGGGCGCCGATTCTTCTGTGAACAACAGCGGCGCGCAATCCGGCACGACCGACTCAAGCCAAACGACTGACGGTTCGCAGCCGAACACGGGAGGCCAGACGAGCGACACCACGTCGGGAACGGGCACAGCAGACAGCAACAACAGCAATTCGAGTGGCACCACATCGGGCACGGCATCTGACAGTTCAAGCCAAGGCACGACATCGGACAACTAGGCGCTGCATCCCCAGATAGGCAACCTGTACAACGGGCGCGAATCGATAGCGGTTCGCGCCCGTTTGCCTTGGGCGACGAGATGGCAAGCCCCGCGCGATGGTAAGATGCTTTGGTGTGTAAAGAGGAGATTTGCCATGAGCAAGACAATAGTTACGCCCACGCTTTCGCTGGGCAACCACATCTATCTGTATCGCCTGCTGCGCGATGCGATTGGATGCGGCAAGCAAACGTTTATGACGCAGGTCGAGGAGGCACTCGCCGCTGGTGACATGGCCGCTTATGACCTGGGCTTCGAGTCCACGCGCGAGCTGCTCGAGGAGCTCGACGACTGCATTAAGCTGACCGTCTTTAAGGGCGGTCGCCTGTATGCCACGGTCATCGCCAACGAGGCCTGGGATGCCGCCCTTGCCAAGGGCGAGGACAAGCCCAAGGCTGCCAAGGGAGCCAAGCAGTCCTACAAAAAGAAAAAACGCGGCGAGAAGGACCTCAAGGCCGTGCGCCCCAAGCACGTTAAGCGTCCCGAGCCTGAAGCCATGGTTGAAGCCGTGCCAGAATCCGAGCCCGAGGCAGAGATTGAAGTCGCTATTGAGGTAACGGCAGAAGCCGAAACCGAAATCACCGCCACGACTGATCCCGAAGTCATATCCGAGCAGGAAGCCACTGCGGAGCTCAACGAAGCTCCCAAGTCGACAACCGAAAAAACCGCCGACCAACCCGAGACGCCTTCGTTCCAAAACAGTGATGTCTTTAGCGACGAGGCCGAGGACGATCAGCCCGCCGATCAAGACGCTACCGAGTCGACGCCGAAGCCCGAGACGCCGCAGCCCGCCATCTCGCTCACGGTCGTCTATGACCCCGAGAACGCAAACGCCGGCATCACCACCATGGCATCCACGCCCATCGAGGCAAAGTCGAGCGTCGAGAACGAGAACGCGACGCAGGTTGAGGTTGAAACCGCAGTTGCAGACGCGCCCGTCACCGTGAAGCCCGCAGATTCCGAGATCAAGCCGGAAGTAACGTCGGAGCCCGCACCCGTCGTCGAATCCGTGCCCGCCGCTGCTTGCAATCAAATTCCCGCATCCGCACCGGCTTCGGCACCCGCAGCGGCCCCAACCCCCGCACCCGTAGCGCCCGCCATCCCCGAGGACTTCCCCGTCGATTTCGCAACCGAGGTCTTC
>CABUHI010000049.1 GCA_902491345.1 uncultured Collinsella sp. | reverse complement strand
CCGTCCTCGCCCGCACCATAGCCAAATGCCACGCGATCGAACACCACATCGTGGCCCGCGGGCTCAAATTTCTCGCTGCCCCGCGCCACAGGCTCTTCCATGATGGAACGCATGCGCTTGGCAGACGACTCGGCGACGAACAGCTCGGACATTAACATTAACGCCTGGTCAAACGGCGCATAGATACGGCTCACCATAAGCAGGAAGGCAAACATCACCAAAAAGTCGACCTGCCCGGAGGCGACCATCGCAGCACCCGTGACCAGCGTAGTGGCAATGCCCAGACGCAGGATGGCAAAGGCGGAGTTGACCAAAAGCCCGTTAGCGAGCTCGCCCTTGGTGGTCTCGCGCTCCTCGGCATCGATCACAACGTTGAGTCCCTCAAGATAATGGGCCTCTTGGTTGGTGGCGCGGATCTCGCGAACGCAGTCGAGCGTCTCTTGAATCGCCTCGGTAACCTTGACCTTCTCGGCGCGCACGCGATCGAACACCGGAGTCATGGGGCCGCGCGTTAGATACAGCACGGCAAAGGCCACGGGAACGCTCCAAAACGCCGCGATCGCCAGCTGCCAGCAAAAGAACAGCGACGCCACGAACACAATGGCGCTTGCGATGATGGCACCCCAAAGCTCTCCCAGCACGTGGCTGTAGGCGTGCTCCATGGCCTGGACGTCACCCATGATGGTCTCGGTTAAATCGGCCAGATCACGACGGCCAAAAAACGACAGCGGCAGTTTGCGCAAGCGCTCGGCAATCTCCATACGCTGCTTGCCGCACTCCTCGTAAAAGATGCAGTAGGTGTAGTAATACTGCTGCCAGTTAGAAGCGAAGAGCAACACAAAAAAGACCAGGAGGCCGCCCACGATCGGCAGGGCATCCGGCAGGTCAGCCCCGCTGGCGAGGTGTTCGACAAAACCGGCCATAACCAGGAATAAAAAGCCCATGCCGGCCATGGTAATAAGATTGGTGAGCGTGGTCCAGAAAATGCCGCGTTTTACGCCGGCGACGCCTTTATCGGATAGGAAATACTTCTTTTGGAATGAGGCGAACATTTAGGCCTCGCCTCCCTTCGTGACGGCGGCATCCGCGGTCGCTGCAGTGATTTTCCAGCTCGCGGCCTGTTCGTATTCGGCCCACATCTTGGCATACAGGCCATTTTGGGACAGCAACTCGGCATGGGTACCCGACTCCTGCACGCTGCCCTGGTTGAGCACCACGATTTGGTCTGCGCCCACCACGGTCGAAAGCCGGTGCGCAATCATAATGACCGTGCGACCCGCCGCCAGCTTGCTAAAGGCGCGCTGAATGAGCGCCTCGTTCTCGGGATCGGCAAACGCCGTGGCCTCATCGAGCACCACGATAGGCGCGTCTTTAAGGATCGCGCGGGCGAGGGCCACGCGCTGGACCTCGCCGCCCGAAAGATATGCTCCGCCGGCACCGAGCATGGTATTGATGCCCTGCGGGAGCTTGGCCACAATGTCGTCGCACTGAGCTGCGGAGAGGGCCGCACGCACTTCGTCGTCAGTGGCCGTAGGCTTGGAGGCGCGCACGTTATCGGCAAGTGTTTGCCGGAACAGCTGGTTGGTCTGGAACACGAAGGCGACCTGGTCCATAAGCTCGTGCGGGTCCATATCGCGAACGTCCACACCGCCTACGAGCACTCGACCCGAGGAAACATCCCAAAAACGCGGGATCAGGCTTGCGCAGGTTGACTTACCGCCACCCGAGGGACCCACCAGGGCGAGGGTGCTACCAGCGGAAACGCTAAAACTCACATGGCTGACAGCAGGTGCTTCGGCACCCTCGTACGTAAAGCTCACGTCCTCAAATCGCACGTCGCCGCCGGCAGGGTGCTTGGGTTGGGCGGGCACGGAGAGCTGCTTGGAATCCATGACGCTTCGAATGCGAGCCAGCGAATCAGCACTCATCTGAGAGGCCTCGCCCACAAACATGAGCTTGGTCATGGCCGTCGGCACCACGGCCGAAAATATCGCGTAAAACGTGAAGTTGACCATAAAATGCGCGAAGTCCGTCTCACCCGGTGCCAACAGCAACGCCACGGGCAACAGGAATGCCACAAGACCATTGAGCGCGGTAAGGTTGAGTACCTGCGGACCTCGGCAGAACGTGCCCGAATAGTTTTGTGCCATGTCGGCGTATTCGGCGATCGCATCGTGGAAGGCCTTAAAGGAGTAGACCGTCTGCTGAAACACCTTGACCACGGGGATGCCGCGTACGTATTCGGTGCCGGTCTTGTTCATCTTGACCAGCGCTCCCATGTAGGCCTTCATAAACTCGCCGCCTTTGCCGCTCATCATGGTGGCCATGGCGCCAAACGAAACGACGACCGAGATAAGGCATGCCGCCCCCAAGCGCCAATCGAGGGCGAAAAGCAGCACGAGCAAGCCTGCGACCATGGCAGTGGCGCCGGCGATATCGGGCAGCATGTGCGCGAGCAGGGTCTCGGTGGAGGCGGCGCATCCGTCTACAATACGGCGCAGCTCACCGGTGGCGTGCGTGTCAAAGTAGCCAAGCGGCAGCTTAAGCAGGTGCTCGCTCGTAGTCTTGCGGATATTGGACGCGCAGCGAAACGCAGACAGGTGCGTACACATGAGCCCCACGAAATAAACTACGATGCTTGCCAGGGCAAAACCCACGGCCCACCAGCCATACATCGCGATATCGGTGGCTTCACTCCAGTTAGGCGCCACGGCGATCAGGTCGCGAGCGACAAGCCAAATGCACACGTACGGGCCAAAGCTCAGCAGCTGCGAGAGCGCCGAGAGCGCCATGCCCAAATACGTTAGGAATTTACGGTCACCGGCATACGCGAGCAACTCGCCGATGCCTCCACCTTCCCTTTTTGATCCCTTTGCCATGAGATTCCTTTCTAACGGCTTGAGAGTTAACCGTAATGAACTTATCATTGATGTGTTAGCCATGGCTCACAATCAAGCCAGGCGTGGACGTTTCTGCAAAGGAAAGGGACGCTTTTGCAAATACGGCGGGCAGCGACCGACATAACCGAGCTCTACGCACCACAGTTTGAGCAGTTTGGCCTGGAGCTTTCCGGCAAGGGCGCTGTCTTTACCGGCGAGGTGGCAAACGATCGGGCGCACGGACGCGCATGGATCATGCCCCTCTCCCCTGCCTGCATCGTCATGGAGCATTTCATCACCCCGACGCACGATATGTACCTGACCGAATACGCACCCGAGCCATATGCCTGCGTGAGCGAGGTCAGCGCGCCCACACTTACATGCATGCCCGAGGCTGGCATAACGCCCGCGAACCTCAAACCATTGCATGGACCGTGGCCAAACAATGCCGTTTGCAGCTTTATCCAAGATAACTGTGGCGAGGAATTAAGCCCGCTGTTTGCGGGGGAGCTCTATCACTCGCGCTCGGTGCTCTTTTTGCCTGAATATTTTGACGAACTGGAGCACCGCTATCCCACCGAGTTCGCGGGAATCTTTGAGGCGTTTGCCGAGCCATGGCACGAGGAAGCGACGTCTGCCATCTGCCACACGCTGCGCCGGATTAACGAGGACCGCGCTCGCACCGTAGGCGGACACGTCTATATGCAGGGCATCGTGGAGACCATGGTCGCGGAGCTCGCCTGTTCGCGCGCGGCCCACAAGCAGGCGCGGCAGGCGGCAGACACACGCGTCAGCATAACCATTGCCGAAGAAGCAACGGCAATGATTGAGCGCGCGCTCGACAAAGGCAGACGTGTGGGTATCAACGAGGTGGCCGAGAGGCTCTACACAAGCCGCTCCAAACTATGCGCCACCTTTAAGGCCCAAACTGGCGAGTCGATGGGCGCCTACATTCGCAGACGCCGTATGGAGCGAGCACAGGACCTTTTGGCCGATAGCGGGCTCACGATAGCGCAGGTAGCAGAGCGGCTCGACTACCCTCAGCAAGCCGCCTTCGCCCAAGCCTTCAAACAATACACCGGCACCACCCCCACCGCTTGGCGAAGCAAGCATCGCTAAGGCCCAAGCTCCCTGGCCGTAACGGAGCGATTAATTAGCCGCCGCCCGTCAGCTCACCCAGGATCTAAACGTCAAGATGCGCACAATCAAGCGCCTTTTTGATAAGAGGGACAGATCGATCAGCCAAATACAACGGAATGTTGAGCACCCCGTCGTCGAGCTTTAGGTTCTTAAGTGAGTAGCGGACCCTCAATGGAGTCGTCTCCGCATGCTTGTCGGCATAGTACTTAAGGCTCTTGGAATGAACGACCTCTCCCGATTTGACCTCGACGGGAACGATTTCGTTTCCGACTTGAATCAAAAAATCGACTTCGTGCTTCGGCTTCTCGTTTGTCCAATAACGCGGAGCAGCATCTAACTGTGAAAGTAATGCCTGAAGCACATAGTTCTCGGCGAAAGAACCTTTGAACTCCGAAAATAGCGCATCCGAGATGGCAAAAGCGGACGCATCCAGCCTTGCCATGCGGCGCAGCAAGCCGACATCAAGACAGTAGACTTTAAATGCCTTGAGGTCATCGTACGCAGAGAGCGGCACACCACCGGCAGCATTAAGGCGAACCGCCGTGATGAGCCCAGCATCGGCAAGCCATTCCAGAGCATCCTCGTATTCTCGAGCACGAGCCCCCTCGCGCACCGCACCCCAAACGAACTTTTTGTTCTCGCGCGCCAACTGAGCTGGAATCGAGTTCCATATTTGCGAAAGCTTGGCGAACTGCGCACGGCCACCATGCTTGGCAAAATCGCGCTCGTAGGAATCCAAGAGATCAGACAACACCTTATCGACCTGAACGATATCGCCCGTCTCCGCCCACCGGCCAAGAGCCTCTGGCATGCCGCCGCATGCAAAATAACGACGAAGATGCTCGACGAGACGGACATGGAAGAAATCGGGCACTGTCTCGATCTGATCCAGGCCGCCAAGGTATTCGTCGTAGTTTGCAGCGCCCTCGGCTTTCAGAAACTCGGAAAAGCTCATGGGGCGCATCTCCATGAACTCGACCTTTCCCACCGGAAAAGCGCTGGTCTCACGGGACAAGCGAACGCCCAACAAAGACCCTGCGCATGCGACGTGATACTCGGGGGCCTCGTCACAGAAGTATTTAAGGGCACCGACTGCAGAAGGACAATCCTGGATCTCATCAATAATAAGCAGCGTCTCGCCAGGATCGATAGGCTGTCCAAGTGCCAGGGAAAGATTTGAGATGATCCGTCGAGGATCGCGCGTACCTTCGAAAAACTGAGCGTACTCGCTCTGTACCCCAGGCGACGGCTCCTCGAGCGTCAGATACACATAATTGATGTACGAGGTTCGGCCGAACTCCTTAAGCGCCCACGTCTTTCCAACCTGGCGCGCCCCCTTAAGGATAAGCGGCTTACGATATTCTGACGCTTTCCAAGCGTTAAGCTTGGCAATGATATCTCGCTGCATGGCCGAACCTCCCGCAAAGAAACTTCCGTAAACGTGATATTTCCCACATTTTACCCTAGGTAAAACGTGACATTTATCACATTTACGGAAGTTTTAAGCTCATTTCGCCACACTTTCATCACATTCAAAAGACGGAGGCGCATTTTGCGCCTCCGTCACCATCTTTCCCATCAGCCCACCTGACCCGAACGGCCGAGTCGTCTGGCCGGGGAAGCCCCGAGTCGCCGGGGTGTTTGCTCCAAATGAGTTCCGCATGCAAAGAAGGCCACTAAATGTGGCCTTCGTCTTGCATAGGACTGTTTGAAATTTGGAGGAAACACCCCGGCGACTCGGGGCTTCCCCGGCCTCGCAGCTACGAGAGCGACGTTCTCAGCAACTCGTTGAAGAGCTTCGGGTTGCCCTTGCCGCGGCTCGCCTTCATGCACTGGCC
>CABUHI010000048.1 GCA_902491345.1 uncultured Collinsella sp. | reverse complement strand
AGAGGAGGGCATTGACCTTCTGGTCATGCCCGACGATTGAACGTCAGATTGCCGCCTAGGGGCGTTTGCAGCGTCGGGTCGTTACGGCGTTTGGTAAAACGCCGTAACTATTAAAGCTGGCGCAGACCTTCTTCGAGACCGGTCTTGCTGTCGGTCTGGGCGTCGCGCATCTTGATGACGCGGGCAGGAACGCCGGCCACGACGGCACCGGCGGGGACGTCCTCGACGCACACGGCGCCGGCGGCAACGACAGCGCCCTTGCCTACGTGCACGCCTTCCAGGACCACGGCATTGGCGCCGATCATGACATCGTCCTCGATGATGACGGGCGTGGCGCTGGCGGGCTCCACGACGCCCGCCAACACGGTGCCGGCGCCGATGTGGCAGTTCTTACCCACGGTGGCGCGGCCGCCCAGCACGGCGCCCATGTCGATCATGGAACCTTCGCCAACGACGGAGCCGATGTTGATGATGGCGCCCATCATGATGACGGCGCGGTCGCCGATCTCGACGCGGTCGCGGATGATCGCGCCCGGCTCAATGCGGGCGTTGATGCCCTTAAGGTCGAGCATGGGGACAGCGGAGTTGCGGCAGTCGTTTTCGACGTCGTAGTAGTCAATGGAGTCGGCATTGGCGTCCAGGATGGCCTTAAGCTCATCCCAATCACCAAAGACGGTCTTGCCACGACGACCGCCGTAGACGTGCGCATCGCCCCACTGGACCTTCATGCCGGGCTTCTCGCGCACATACAGCTTGACGGGCGTCTTTTTGGGCGCGGTGGCGATGTAGTTGATAATCTCCTGTGCATCCATCTCGGCTGCGTTGCTCATATACTGTTTCTCCTTTGCGTGGGTACGGTAGATAACTGGTTAGGCGAACATGACCTGGTCGAAGGTGTAGAAGCCGGGGTCGCGGACGACGAGCTTTTGAGCGGCGGCCAGAGCGCCGTTGACAAAAATCTGGCGGCTCGTGGCGCGGTGGGCGAGCGTGACCTCCTCGTCCTGGCCAAAGAAACTCACCTCGTGCACGCCGGCAACAGTGCCACCGCGCAGCGAGTGCATGCCGATTTCCTTGGGATCGCGAGCGCCGCACATGCCCTCGCGGCCATAGACGGGGTGGTAGCCTGCCTCGGGCTCGGCTTCGACGACGGCGTCGAGTAGCAGCTTGGCGGTGCCGCTGGGAGCGTCGACCTTTTGGTTGTGGTGCGTCTCGACAATCTCGCAGTCAAAGCCGGGCAGTTCTCGCGTGGCCTGGGCAACCAGATGGCGCAGGGCAGCGATGCCGATAGAGTAGTTGCCCGAGTGCATAACACGGGCGTTCTGACCCAGCTCGCGCAGACGATCCATCTGCTCGGGCGTATAGCCCGTGGTGCCGGAAACGAGTGCGGCGCCCGTGCGCTCGACATAGGCGACGACGGCATCGAAGGTCACGACGTTCGAGAAGTCGATGATGACGTCGGCTGCCGGGGCGCCCTCGAGCTCGGACAGATCAAAACCGATCTGGGCGACGATATCAAAAACGGGCTGACCGGCGGCGTCGACAGCGCCCTCGGCGGTGGTGCGGATGAGCGAGCCCATGCGGCCCGTTCCCATAATGACGGTCTTAATCAAGCAGACCAGCTCCCTTCAGAGCGTCGGTAAGTGCGGCGCGCGTGTCGTTGGCCATGGGGCACAGCGGCATGCGGTAGTTTGCCTCGATCATACCCATCTGGGCGAGCGCTTCTTTAACGGGGATGGGATTGACCTCACTAAAGAGTGCATTGATGAGCGGCTGGCCGGCAATCTGGATATCGCGGGCGCGCGCCACGTCACCGTCCAAATAGGCGCGGCACATGTCATGCACGAGCTGCGGCTGAACGTCGGCCCACACGCTGATGGTGCCCGAGGCGCCCAGGCTCATGAGCGGCACGGTGAGCGCGTCCTCGCCCGAGTACATGCGGAAGTCGTCGGACAACAGGTGGGCAATCTTGGCCGCGTAGGCGACGTTGCCCGAGGCTTCCTTAATACCCATGATGTTGGGGTGCGCGGCCAAGCGCTCTACGTTGCGCTCGCTGATGCCGCAGCCGCATCGGCCGGGGATGTTGTACAGGATGCAGGGGATGTCCACAGCATCGGCGACGGTCTTAAAGTGCTGATAGATACCCTCTTCATTGGACTTGTTGTAGTAGGGGGTGATGAGCAGCAGGCCGTCGGCGCCCAGACCTTGGTAGGTGAGCGACTTGGTGAGCATGGTCTGCGTGGAGTTGGAGCCCGAGCCTGCAATGACGGGGACGCGTCCTGCAACCTGCTTGACCACGGCGGCGACGACGGAGTTGTCCTCGTCATCGGTCATCGTGGCGCTCTCGCCGGTGGTGCCCAGGGTGAGGATGGCGTCGGTGCCATTTTGCAGGTGGAAATCGATAAGGCGCTCGAGCGCGTCGAAGTCGACGCTGCCGTCCTTTTTAAATGGCGTGACGAGGGCGACGATTGAGCCCTCGAGATTGCGGATGTTCATGTTCTTCTCCTTCGCTTCCGCGATCTGGATGCGTTTGTTCCATTGGGCGGCGACGGCCAGGCGCTCGTCTTGGGCGCGACGACGAGCACTTTCGGCGCGCGACTTTGCCAGCAGCTCGCGGCCGCACGGCAGCACGTCGAGCGTGGCAAAGTAGTCGCCCGGGCGCTCGGCGCGACGAATGAGATCTGCCGAGCCGTCGGGGCGCAGCAATACCTCGGCGGAGCGCAGACGGCCGTTGT
The DNA here is from genome assembly GCA_902491345.1 of uncultured Collinsella sp. Classification (GTDB taxonomy): domain Bacteria; phylum Actinomycetota; class Coriobacteriia; order Coriobacteriales; family Coriobacteriaceae; genus Collinsella. Next base: position 3,629 of record CABUHI010000048.1, on the reverse strand, counting down.
AGTTGTAGCCCATGGAGTAGCCATGCGCGCCGGTATCGTGGATCACGAGTACATCACCCATGTCGATCTGCGGTAGCTCGCGGTCGATAGCGAACTTATCGTTGTTCTCGCACAAGTTGCCCGTGATGTCATACGTGTTCGTGACCGGTGCTGCGGTCTTGTCAGGGCCACCCGGCTGTCCCATCACCGTAATGTGGTGGTAGGCACCATACATGGCAGGGCGGATCAGATCGACGGCGCTTGCGTCCACGCCGATATAGTCCTTGTAAATCTGCTTCTCGTGGATGGCCTTGGTGACCAGGCAGCCGTAGGGGCCCATCATAAAGCGGCCCATCTCGGTGCAGATGGCCACATCGCCCATGCCGGCAGGAACCAGGATCTCGTCGTATGCCGCGTGTACGCCCTCGCCGATGGCGCGGATGTCGTTAGCCTGCTGCTCGGGCAGGTAGGGGATACCCACACCGCCGGACAGATTGATAAAGGTGACATGTGCGCCGGTCTCGCGCTCCAGGCGCACGGCAAGCTCAAAGAGGATGCGCGCAAGCTTGGGGTAGTAGTCGTTAGTGACGGTGTTACTGGCAAGGAAGGCATGGATGCCAAAATGCTCGGCGCCCTTGGCCTTGAGTATGCGGAAAGCCTCAAAGAGCTGCTCGGTGGTCATGCCGTACTTGGAGTCGCCGGGGTTGTCCATAATGCCGTTAGAGAGCTGGAACAGGCCGCCCGGGTTAAAACGGCAGCTTACCGTCTTGGGGATGGGGCCCGCGACGCGCTCAAAGAACTCGATATGGCTGATGTCGTCGAAGTTGACGATGGCGCCCAGTTTATCTGCAAGGGCAAAATCCGCCGCCGGCGTGTCGTTGGACGAGAACATGATGTCGTGGCCGGTGATGCCCAGTGAGCGGGCAATCATGAGCTCGGTATAGCTCGAGCAATCGCAGCCGCAGCCGTATTCATTGAGGATGGAGATGAGTGCCGGGTTAGGGTTGGCCTTGACGGCAAAGTACTCCTTAAATCCCGGATTCCATGCAAAGGCGTCGCGCACTTCTTGCATGTTACGGCGGATGCCCGCCTCGTCGTATAGATGAAACGGCGTGGGAAACTGCTCGACGATATGCTCGAGCGTCTCCTTGTCCACAAACGGCTGCTTTGCCGCATATGCCTCGTTGGGGGTCAATGCCATGTCCCGTAAACCTCGCTATCCAGACGGCGCCATCGGCGCATCGAATCCGCATAGCGTGGACCCCATGTCCGGATAGCGCTCCCGCATTGCTGCAGACAGTCCTGCGGGTGTTTCCCGCAGGCCCACCAGGTTGTTCGTGCCCGAAAAACCCAGTTCGGCGGGTTTCGCCTCCCCACGGGGTCAAAGTCTGCCGACTCGCCCGCGGATCTTCGTGCCCGCGCCTCTATCAAGTGGTAAAGACCCTACCACGTTGCACTTTACCAAACAAGAGTATTCGTATATAACGTTTAAAAAATGCAGGGATATGCTGGAAATAAGGGCGTCATAATTCTGCATCACAATAGTGTGTGAATGGATATGCCCCATGAAAGGACCCTTTATGACCGAGCTCCAAGAACTTCGTCGCTATCGGCGCGATCTGCATCGCATTCCGGAGCTCGATTTCGATCTTCCGCAGACTATCGCCTATATTGAGGGCGTGTTGGCGCCGCTCGCTTGCGAGGTGACCCATCCGTGTCCCAGCTGCGTCTGCGCTTTCTTCGATGCCGGCACGGGCGCCGCGCATGCAACGGCGATTCGCGCCGATATGGACGCCCTGCCCATCGCGGAGGCAACGGGCGCGGCCTTTGCCTCGACGCATCCCGGTAAGATGCATGCGTGCGGTCACGACGGTCACATGGCCATGGCGCTCGCGGCGGCGACTTTTGTCGACCGAGCGATTCGTGAGCAGCCGGGTGCCATCAAGCGCAACGTGCTCTTTGTGTTTCAGCCGGCCGAGGAAACGACCGGTGGCGCCAAGACGGTGTGCGAGAGCGGCGTATTCGAGCGCTATGGGGCAGATCGCATCTTTGGCTTCCATGTGTGGCCCGATTTGCCTGCCGGTACGTTGGCGAGTTGTCCCGGTCCGCTGCTGGCGCGTTCGAGCGAGACGCACATTCATATCCATGGCACGAGCATCCATATCGCCAAGACCTATGGCGTTCCCGTTGACGAATCGCACGATGCCGCGCTGGCAGCGGCCAAGTTCTTAGTTTCCGAGCGCGAGCTCATGGACGAGTTGGGTGCCGATGAGCCCTGCATTGGTAAGTTCGGCCTGCTGCAGGCCGGCACCGTCTGCAATGCGGTGGCGGGGGAGGCCCATGTGGCTGGCAGCCTGCGCGTGTTTACGGACGGTATGTTCGACCGTGCGCGCGAGGGCGTGCGCCGCGTGTTGGACGATGCCTGCGTCGCAACGGGCTGCACGTACGATCTCGATTTTGCCGAGGGTTATCCGCCAGTCGATAACGACCCCGAGCTGTTCGCCCACATTGCGCCTGCCTTGTCCGAGCTGCAGCTTGTGGACGAGCCGCTGCTGATCGCCGAGGATTTCGCGTTCTATCAGCGCCGTCTGCCGGGCGTGTTCTTCTTGCTGGGCACGGGTGTGCCTGCCGGCCAAGATAATCCGAGCGATTCGGATGGCTGTCCCGCCTATGCCACGAGCGCCCTTCACACTGATACCATGCTCTTTGACGAGGAAATCCTGCTCAAAGGCCTCGATGTCTACAAACGATTGCTTGTGATGGAGTGACGATGGGGCGACGCCGACAATCTGCCGTATATAGTCCGGGTGGATGCGGGTGTGGCTTGCTACTGCTTCCGGTTATTGCTGTGAGCATTGGCGTGATGTTTGCGCTTGCCGGGCTGGCAGCAGCGGCATTCGTGTTGCTGATTGTGGCCATTGGCGTGACGGTCTGGCTGTGTCGTTCTCGCGAGCAGCGTCGTGCCGATGGTAAGACCAATGTTGGATGGGCCATCTTTTTAGTCTTCGCCTACCTATTGAGCATCAGCTATTTAGCCTTCTTTATCCTGTTACTTGTAAGCACCTTTACCGGGGAATCTGTCACGGTGGGTTGATGCGCTGCCAGCAGACGGTCGAGCAAAGTGCGCTTGCTCGGCGTTTGGATAACTGCATTGGCCGTTTACCGCAACCTTAGCTCTCAGCTAATGAATTCATGTTTAATCCTTCCTACGATGTGCTGTGTGCCGGCGCGGTAGCCGGATCGTAGGAAGGATGCATGATGAATAAGCTCGAAAACGAAGTGCTGCTGAGCCGTCGCGCTGCACTTGGCGCATTCGCCACCGTCGCTTTGGGGACTGCCGGTCTTCTTGCCGGTTGTGGTAGCGACAAGGCGACCGTCACCGAGGATGCTGGCGATGGTGACAAGAAGGAAGAGACGAAGAAGGAAGAGCAGCTTACGACTGACCTGGCGGTTGGTACGACGGTGACCACGGCTGCCGGTCTTTCCGTCGTCGTCGATTCCGTCCAGCCCGGCCTCACAAATTATGACGGTTCGACCATGACGGGCATTCACGTCACGTACGTCAACAATGGCGATGAGGGCGCAGATTACAATAGGCTCTGTTAGACCAGGATTGACATTCCGCCCCGTCATCTTCTTGCGATTGCACA
>CABUHI010000047.1 GCA_902491345.1 uncultured Collinsella sp. | reverse complement strand
CTAGGTTTACAGCTGACAAGACAGCTGTAAACCTAGGTGTAAAGTTGAAATAAAGATTCAGTCATGTGGCAGGTCCATTTTCGAACTGGCAAGCTGAGGATAGCCGGGCTTTCGGTAGCGCAAGGGGCATCTTTCGCCACCGCAATACCGCTTGGCGCGAGTTGCACGCCGTGGGGCGCAAACGGTCCGCACCCCCGCAAGCGGCGCGTACCCGATGTGGCAAAATCGAACTACTTAAGGGGGCCGAATGCTCAAGATTATTGCCTGCGACGATGACGTCGCTTTTCTAGATAGACTGCACCGGATGATCGACCGTTGGTCGAGCGAGACGGGCACGGCGGTCGATGTTGCGCTCGTCACGCGCGGCGAGGACCTGCTGGCGCGCCATGCCGCGTCGCGCGCCGACATCATTCTGCTCGACATGATCATGCCGCTCGTCAACGGCATGGACACCGCGCGCGAACTGCGCCAGGCCGATACCGCCGTGCGCCTGGTGTTCCTCACCTCATCGCCCGAGTTTGCACTGGAGTCCTACGAGGTCCGCGCCTTCGATTATCTGCTCAAGCCCATGGCCTACGAGCGCCTGGCGCAGTTGCTCGACGAGCTTTCGAGCATGCGCCCGGCGGCAACCGACGAGCTCGTGATCAAAACTTCCTTTGGCTACCACGCCCTGCGCCTGTCCGACATCGAATATGCCGAGGCGCGCAACAAGCACGTGGTCTTCCACCTGCGCGACGGACGCGATATCGAGGCACTCGAGTCGTTCCGCAGCGTCGAGGACCGCTTGGAGCAAAACGCGGTCTTCTTTAAATGCCACCGCAGCTACCAGGTCAACCTGCGCAATATCGATCACTTTGACCGCACGGACATCGTCATGCGCTCGGGCGCGTGCATCCCGCTTTCGCGCAGCTGCAAGCAGGGATTCCAAGACGCCTACTTTGCGGTGCGCTTTGAGGGTGGGAGACACTGATGGTCTCCTCGGTCGAAATGGTCCTTTGGGCAATCCACCACGCCACGACGCTGCTCTTTGGCATCTTTGCCTCGGCGGCGCTGTGCGGTATCGAGATCAACCGGCGTCATGCGCTTGAACTGGTGCTGGTCGGTGCCGTAACCGGATGCGCATTTGGCCTCGCCAATGCCGTCGGCGGCGAGCTTTTCGCCCGCCAGGTATATCCGCTCGTCGTGCATCTGCCGCTCGTCATCTATTTGTGCGCGCGCTACCGCCTGAGCCCGCTGCTTGCCGTGCTCGGCATTACGAGTGCCTATCTGAGCTGCCAGTTCAGCAATTGGATGGGCATCGCCGCATTTGCCGCAACCGATTCTCAGATCGCGTACTATCTGGCGCGCATCGCGACCACACTCGCCGTCTTTGCCGTCCTGCTGCATTGGGCCGGCGACATCGGTCCGCGCTTGGCGATTAAAAGCACCACCGAGCTGGGCATCCTTTTAATCCTGCCGCTCGTCTATTACGTCTTTGACTATGCCACCAACGTCTACACCACGCTGTTCCACTCGGGCTCGGTGGTGACGGTTGAGTTTTTGGCCTTTGCGCTCTGCGCCTTCTATCTTATGTTTCTTGCCGTTTACCTGCGCGAATACGAAGAAAAGGAAACCGCCGAGCGAGAGCGCTGGATGCTCGAAACCCGCGACAGCGCCGCCATCAAAGAGCTCGAGGCTTGGCGTCAATCTGGGCGCGAGCTGTCGATTCTTCGCCACGATATGCGCCACTTCCTACGCGGCCTGGCCGCTTTAATTGAGGAGGGCCACACCGACGAGGCGCTCGATCGAATCGACGAACTCTGCGAAGCCGGCGACCGCACCGCCGTACGCCGCTTCTGCGCCAACGAGACCGTAAACATCGCGCTTTCGTCATTTAACTCGGATATCAATAGAAACGGCATTACCGCCAACCTGCGCGCCGCCGTACCCGAAACCATCCACGTAGGCGACGCCGATCTGTTTAGCGTGCTCTCAAATGCCTTGGAAAACGCTATCACCGCCGCAAGCGCCGCACCCCAAGGAAAGCGATTCGTCGACTTTGACCTGCGATTAGAGGACGGCCAGCTGCTGTTGTTAGTTTCCAACACGTTTGACCGCGCGCCGCGCATGGTCGACGGCATGCCCGTAGCCGGGCACACCGGACACGGCTTTGGCACCAGGAGCATCAAACTTGCCGTGGAGCGCATGAACGGCAACTGTCAGTTCCGCATTAACGGCGATCGGTTTGAGCTGCGCGCTGTGATGTAGAAGTGCGGCGCCGATCTCGCGGCGTGTCTTGCCCGCTAGGCAATCGCTCACCGGCGCCAATCCGCTACAGCGGAGCGGCCGCCGGAGTCAGCTGCTTGATGTAGGCCCACATGCGCTGCTTGGCCGCTTTGTCGGTCAGCGCCGCCTCAAAGCCGTCGAGCGCGAGCACGCGGCGGCCCTGCACATGGGCGACCAGGCCGGGCTTGAGCATGGCGGTGTCGAAGTCATCGATCGCCACGAGCATATCGGCGTAGGTCTCGCGCATGGCATCGGCCGCGTTGTTGTCGAGCAGTAGCACCGCCTCGGGGTCCAAGGCCTCGAGCGCCTCGCGGAACAGCTCGCACGGCAGAGTCTCGCCCACCGCGACCGCTCCGTCACCCACGCCGGCGACGCTTGCCAGCACGCAAAAATCCTCGGGCGCGTAGCCGATGGCCCCAAGCGCCTTGCGCAACGCCGCGCCATCCGGGCCGGCGGCAAGCTCGCCACCCGAACGCTCGGCCTCGTCCAAATCGCCTTTGACCAGCACGATCGGCGAGCACGCGTTGCCCGCGATACGCACGCCACGGACCGCAAGCGATGTGAGCTCCTGCTCGGCCGCCTGGGCGATGGCTTCTTTTTTCTGGCTTTGTGACGTGGGCATGCGCTCTCCAATCGTTTGCGTGCCCACCATTATATAAAAGAGCTGCCCGCGAGTGGTTGCTTTGCGGGCGGCTGGGTATAAGCACGGTCGTACTGAGTTTTACGCGGCTGAGCCGCGTCACATTATGGAGGTCACCATGGCTGACATCAAGCAGATTACCCCCGAGAACTTCGATTCCGTCGTTAAAGACAGCCTGCCCGTGCTGGTCGATTTTTGGGCACCGTGGTGCGGTCCCTGCCGCTCCCTCTCGCCCATCGTTGACGAGGTTGCCGATGAGCTGGCGGGCAAGCTTGCCGTTGCCAAATGCAACGTCGACGACAACCAGGACCTGGCCATGAAGTATGGCGTCATGAGCATCCCGACGCTGATTGTGTTTAAGAACGGCGAAGAGATTGACCGCTCGGTTGGCGCTCTGCCCAAGGCGAGGCTGCAGGCGCTGCTGAAGAAGCATCTGTAATACGCTTGTTACTTACCCGCCGTCTATGAGCGCTTTTGCACCGCTCGCCGGACCGCCGGATGCGGCGCGGGCGACCACGGATAGTATGGTAGTTACAAACAGCCCCCAGTGAACGGGTGCGGGTCGCACAGACTCGTACCCGTTTTCTTATGCAGCTGCGCGCAAAGCGGGCGTAGTAAAATCTGAACCACTGAACTGCCCCATACAAAAGGAGATTTCCCATGCATGATGTTGGAATGAATATGAGCCAGCTTGCCATGAGCGTCAAGCAGGTCGACGACACCATCGAGCTCGCTCACGAGTGGAGCCATCAGCTGCTGCATGCGACCGAGAATTTTGACATGGAGCGCATCGGCGCCAAGCTCGAGGCAGCCATGGCCGCGCTGCACGAGGCCCATGATGCACTCGAGGGCTACGAAGAGGCCATCGAGGCCGACCACAACTCCGTCGGCTCCGTGAAGCTGGTGTAACGTGGCCGAACACGAGCACGGCTGCGGGTACGAGCACGAGCATCCGCATGGGGCGGACGGTGACGCGGGCTGCCACTGTAGTGGCTCCGGCTCCGAGCTGGTCCGCTTTTCGGTTACCGCACCGGACGACCTGCTGCGCCGTTTTGACGAACAGATCGCGCGCCGCGGCGACGTGGCCAACCGCTCCGAGGCCGTGCGCGACCTGATTCGCGCCTCGATCGCCAAAGAGCAGATGCGCACGCCCGATGAGCACGTTATCGGGTCGCTCACCATGATCTACGACCATCACACCGGCGATCTGACGCGCCGCCTGGACGAGGTGCAGCACGACTACACCGACGAGATCGTGTCGACCATGCACGTGCATCTGGATCACCACAACTGCTTGGAGATTCTGGCGCTCAAGGGTCGCGGCGAGCGCGTCTACGAACTAGCCGACCGCCTGCTGGGCCTGCGCGGCGTTAAGCACGGCGAGCTCACGTGTGCCGCCACCAAGCAGAGCCTGGGGCTGTAGCGGGATTTCCCGCAGCGCACCTGCCAAAAAGGGACAGGTTTGTTTTGGCAGGTTTAGCGTTTTACCTACCAAAATAAACCTGTCCCTTTTTGGTCGGTTTTGATGAGGGGTGTCGCATGCGGCATGTGCATATTCATGTGACGGGCATTGTGCAGGGCGTTGGCATGCGACCGTTTGTGTATCGCGAGGCCATGGCGCATGGCATTTGCGGATGGGTGCTCAATGCGGGCGACGGCGTGCATATCGAGGCGCACGCTTGTGCCGAGGCGGTTGACGGATTTGTCGCTGCGCTTTCTGAGCATGCGCCCGCGGCGGCTCGCGTTGAGCGAGTCGATATTGCGGATTTGGAGCCTGGCGGTTGGAGCACTGCCGATGAGCAGGGCTTTCACATTGTGGCGTCGCAGGACCAGACCGCGCACACCACACTTGTCTCGCCCGATATCGCCACCTGTGACGATTGCCTGCGCGAGTTGTTCGATCCCGCCGACCGACGCTATCACTACCCCTTTATCAACTGCACTAACTGCGGACCGCGCTTTACCATCATCCGCTCGCTGCCTTACGATCGAGCGGCTACCTCGATGGACCGTTTTCCCATGTGCCCCGAGTGTGCCGCGGAGTATGCCAATCCGCTCGACCGGCGTTTTCACGCGCAGCCCGATGCCTGCTTTGATTGCGGGCCGCATATTACGTGGCGCGAGGCTGTGAACGGCGATGCGTGCGGGAATTCGTCCGCGACACCGACCGTCGGCACCACACGCGAGGCCAGCGACGCTATCATCGAGCGCTGCGTTGAGCTGCTGGCCAGCGGTGGCATCGTCGCCATCAAGGGCCTGGGCGGATTCCATCTAGCCTGTGACGCTGCCAACGAGCAAGCGGTGGCCGAGTTGCGCCGTCGCAAACGCCGCAGCAACAAACCACTTGCCGTCATGGTGCGCAGTCTTGCTGATACCGAGCGCCTGTGTCATATCGACGATGCTGAACGCGATCTGCTCGCCGGCAGCATCCGCCCCATTGTGCTGCTGCGCCGGCGCACTGTTGGCGAGGGCAACGGCGGTTCCCCCGACGCCCTCGCGCTCGCGCCGTCCGTCGCGCGCGACCTTCCTGAGCTCGGCGTCATGCTCCCCTATACACCGCTTCAACATCTGCTGCTTGTAGCTGCCGCGTCGCATGACATGCACGCGCTGGTCATGACCAGCGGAAACCTGAGCGAAGAACCCATCGAGACCGACGACGACCTTGCCTGGGAACACCTCGTTGCCGCCGGCATCGCCGACGCGCTGCTCGGTAACGACCGCGCGATCCTCTCGCGCTACGACGATTCTGTGGTGCGCGTGGTCGACGGCGCCGTTATGCCCGTGCGCCGCGCTCGCGGATATGCACCCCAGCCGCTGCCGTTGCCGGCGCTCGACGGCACCACGCCCTGCGTACTCGCCTGCGGGCCGCAGCAAAAAGCCACGATTGCGCTCACGCGTGAAGGGACGAACGGCGAAGCGACCTGTTTTGTGTCGCAGCATATCGGCGATGTCGAAAACGGCGCGACTTTCGATGCTTGGAGCGCCGCGCGCTCGCGTCTGGAAAACCTCTTTGACCTGGCGCCTGCCGCCTTGGCATGCGACATGCATCCCAGCTATCTGTCGAGCCAATGGGCGCGCGAGCAGGCGCGGGAGCACGATCTGCCGCTTATCGAAGTCCAGCACCACCATGCGCACATCGCGAGCGTAATGGCAGAGGCGATTGTCGCAGGCCGGCTTGCGCCCGATGCACGCGTCCTCGGCATCGCCTTCGACGGCACGGGCGCCGGCACCGATGGCACCATATGGGGCGGTGAGTTTCTTGTCGCCCGTCTCGCCGATTTTGAGCGCGTCGCGCATCTGCGCACCTGGGCGCTCCCCGGTGGGGCGGCCTCCGTGCGCGATGCCCGCCGCAACGCCTTTGCCCTGCTCAGTGAGCTCGGCCTGCTCGAGCACCCAGGTGCCGCTCGGCTTTTAGACAGCCTCGACGAGCAAACGCGCAGCGTGACAGCCACCATGATCGAGCGCGGCATCAACAGCCCGCGTACCAGCAGCATGGGGCGTTTCTTTGATGCCACGGCAGCAATTCTGGACATCTGCGACAAGGCAACCTACGAGGGCGAACCCGCCATCGAGCTCGAAGCCGCCGCCTGGCGCGCGCTCGACAGCGAAATCGCCCATTTTCCCGACGACAACGCCGGCTACTCCGCATCTGACCCATCGTGGCTGGACGGCCCCTATGTTCTGGACCAGAAAGCACTCTTTGAGGCACTTTTGGGAGGAATTGAAGCCGGAGCGCCCGCCAACAGGCTCGCACTCGACTTCCATGTCGGCATCGCGCGCTCCTCGGCGCGCATCGCCAGCGATATCTGCGTGCACGAGGGCATCGACACCGTCGCGCTCTCGGGCGGCGTGTTCATGAACCGACTTCTGCTTCAGCTCCTCGCCCGCGAGCTCAAAAGCGTGGGCCTTACTGTCCTTGTCCCCCACACCGTACCCGTCAATGACGGCTGCATCGCCTACGGTCA
>CABUHI010000046.1 GCA_902491345.1 uncultured Collinsella sp. | reverse complement strand
TGTGCAATCGCAAGAAGATGACGGGGCGGAATGTCAATCCTGGTCTAACAGAGCCATAAAAAAATCCCCGCACGGCTTCTTGGCGGTTGGCGCGCGGGGAATAGGTGAAAAGCAGGTCGCTTTGCCGCGACCGCTCTAAGAGGTGATTTTAGCATGGCGAAGAACCGAGCCGCCATATATGCGCGCTTCAGCTCGCACAATCAGCGTTCGGAAAGCATCGAGATACAAGTTGAGAACTCGCGCGAATACTGCGAGCGCGAGGGATTGCAGGTTGTGCGCGAATACTGCGATTATGCGCAGACGGGGCGCAATGTTAATCGCGCTGAGTTCCAGCGCATGATGAACGATGCGAAGTTAGGTTTATTTGATTATGTGGTGATTTATAAGGTGACGCGCATAATGCGCAACCGCGACGAAATGGCCTTAGCGCGCATAATGCTTCGCAAGGCTGGTGTAGAAATACTGTACGCGGGTGAAGAGATCGCGAGCGGTTCGAGCGGTGTTCTTCAGCTCGGCATGCTCGAAGTTCTCGCGGAATGGGAAAGCGCCATAGACAGCGAGCGCATACGCGACGGCATCCAGAAGAACGCTGCTCGATGCCTTGCCAACGGACACGCCCTCTACGGATGGGATATCGTGGACGGTCGCTATAGCGTCAACGAGCGAGAAGCGTCACTTATGCGCAAGATGAAGAACATGTTGTTTTCCGGTCGCTCGGTGGCAGATATCGTGCGGGCGCTCGAAGGTGAGAAGACGCGCAATGGAAAGCCCTTCAACCAAGACAAGGTGACTAAGCTTCTGCGGAGGGTGCAGAACGGCGGCACGTATAGCTACGCCGGTCACGTTGTATATGGCGGGATGCCCGGTCTTTGGCCGCAGGTAGAGCAGGACATGATAGAAAGCATCCTGAACGACAGGCACCGTCCGCGCCGCAAGGTCGATTCGGCAAAAGAGTTCCCGCTTTCCGGAAAGCTCTACTGCTCGAAGTGCGGTATGCCAATGGCGGGGATGAGTGGAACGTCTAAGACGGGTAGGGCTTATCACTACTACCGCTGTCGCAAGTGTCGCAGAACTGTACGGCGCGATCTTATAGAAGATGCCGTTGTGGATATGACGCTTCAAGCGGTGGCGCGCGAAGACGTGCGGAAGAGGATAGCGCAGGGTATGGCTCTCTATCAGTCCGAACAGGAAGAGACGAAGCCAGAAAGCTACTATCTGAAGAAAGAGCTGAGACGCATTGACGCGGCGTTTGAGCGCATTTGGCAAGCGATAGAGGATGGAATAGCACCACCGGGCGGAAAGGAACGAACGGACGAACTGAAGCGCCGCAAAAGCGAAATCGAAGCGCAGTTGCGCATCGCCGAGCGCGGAGAATCGCTGACATTCGGCGTTGACGAACTCATGCTTTGGCTCGATGAGATCGCAACGGAGCTAACGCCGCTCGACATACTCAACAAGTTTGTTCGGTTTGCGGAAATCGACAGCAAGAACAACCGCGTACGCGTCTACTTCGCCTTTGACAAGCACGGTGACGGCTTTACGCCAAATGATGTTGACAAAGGCGAACACCTCTACGAAGAGAGGTGTTCGCCTAATTCTACGCTGGTGGAGGCGCGGAGAATCGAACTCCGGTCCACGAAAGCCCCCTGATTGGCATCTCCAAGCTCAGTCGCTGGTTTAGTCTCGGACGCTTTGCGCGCAACGACACGCTCGCGGCATCCCAACCGGTTCGGTCTTAGCCTGCGCCATACCGATTACGTGCGCAGGAGCATTCCCCTAAAATGACGTCGCGCCGGTGTCGGGGAAATCACCGGGTTGACGCGCCGCTATAAACTAAGCAGCGAGAGCCATAGGCTCAAAAGAAGAGTTGTTGTCAATTCAATTTGACGGTACCCCTATTTAACGAGGCGAGGAGACCTCGGCTTGCTTCCTCTCTCAGAGCTATCGTGTCGAAACCAGTCGCCCCCGAATGTCGGGAAAGTCTGGATGGTATCGGATCTGCAAACACCCGATAACCGTCGACTTTTCAAGGAACACGCGGGGTGAACCCCGCTCGTGGATAGCTATCTTACCACGTTCTAAAGACAGACAGCTGCTCTATGCACGAGCTGTGAAGACCCTAATGTGCACCATACTTCGCACTTTTGCTACCGATCACGTCACGTATATTTTTCGCCAAGCAAAATTGACCCGTCGAAAGGACCGTTATGGATACCAAGCAGCAACTCGTCAATGCCCTCGCAGGCCTGGGCTCAACCATTACCGAAGCTATGGATGTCATCGAGGGCTTTGTCCCCTGCGGACATCCCGCCCTCACGGTTTCGAACGCACTCGTCGCGCTGGACGCTGACGATGATGCAGCTCTCGCCCAGCAGCTTGAGACCGTCGAGGGCTTTATCGACCACGTGAGTGAGAACCGCGGCGTGACCGCCTACCACGGCATCGAGGTCGAGCTCGCGGGTCCCAAGGCCGATCTGCTCGCAGCAATCCGCGAGGTAGGCGCCCTTATGCAGACCGCAGGCGTCAAGAACACCCAGGTCAACGAGTGGGTCTACCGCAGTCTGGCAGCACTAAACGATTCCGACGAAAAGGCAGCCGAGCAGCTCGCGGAAAGTCCCGCCATTAAGGCCGAGCTTTTGTAAATAGCAGACGCGGGTCCCTTGGCGCATCGTCGTCCAAGAGGCCCGCAAACAGTTCGCGTCAACCGATAGCCGCGCCGCCGCGTTCGGCCAAAGCAAGAATCGGCATCATTTGACGAGGTTTCTTTGCTGCAAGATCGGCATGTTCGAGCAGCTTGCGATCGTTGGTCACCAAGTAATCGACCTGTGCGCGCTTACACGCGGCGAGCACCAAGTTGTCCTCGTAATCGCGATGGAGCGTCAGATATTTGTCGGCCAGCCACAGATCGGATGCATCAGCGCCCACGGCCGTGGCGTTTTCGGTCATGTTCCGAACAAACGCCAACGCCGCATCGCCAATTGCACGGGCAGATGCCTCGTCGAGCGCTCCCCCGCTGGCAAGAACGCTGCGCTTCAGTTCGTGTTGGACAACGTACAGCACGTCCTTGGCGATATGCACCGGAAAGAACAGCAATGCCCCCGTCTCCGTCGCCTGACTAATAAACGCACGCGCGGCAAGCGACTCGGCATGGTCGACGCAAAACGAATCAACCCATACGTTGGCGTCCACCATGATCTTGAGAGGCGCCCCACTCACTGGATCATCCCCTTTTGGCGATAATGCTCATCCATGGCTTCGGAATAGATTGCGTCCCAACCGCGATCGTCGGATACGGGCGACGGAGCGATGCCCAAATCTGCATAGAGCCGGTCTGCCGCTGCCCACGACGCGGCGAACGGAATATCGTGCGCGACGGTCTGCTGCCGGTCGTCGACGGCCGCAATCACTTCCTCGCACTGCCCGCCACCCTGCGCGACCTTGGCCACCACCTTTTTGATGAGCTCGGGCAGTGACCCGCCCGAAAGCCGCAGCGCTTCCTCGGCACGGTTCTTAACCTGGCGATCCACGCGAACGTTCACCTGCGCCATGTCGCTAACAGCACCCATCTCAACCTCACCTTCGACTTTTGCTATCTAAGCTAGCACAACTATAGATTTCTGCTAGCACATGGTCAAACGCAAAAGGCCTGCATTCTGGCGGCTGCAACACCGCCCAAATGCAGGCCAAAAACTTAAGTAAAAGCGCTAGCGCAGGTACGCCTTTGCGTTGCCCAGGCTGTAGGCGATCGTTGAGCCGTTGTGCAGCAGTGACGACGTCTGCGGAGTGATCATGCCGGTAATACCCAATGCCAACAGCGCCGAGTTGGTGAGCATCACCTTGGAATACGAACTCGACAGACGGTCGATAAGCCCCTGACTCATGCGGCGCAGGCGCACGATTGCGGCCAGATCTGTATCGGTCAGGATGATATCGGCGACCTCCTTGGCGATGTCGCTTCCGCCACCCATCGCCAGGCCCACGTCGGCCAAACCGAGCGCCGGCGAATCGTTGACGCCGTCGCCCACCATGGCAACGTGGCGCCCCTCGCTCTTAATGCGCTCCACATAAGCGTACTTATCCTCGGGCAGCAGCTCGGCCTTAAACTCGTCGACCCCCGCCTCTCGCGCAATGCGCTCGGCCGTGCGTTCGGAGTCGCCCGTAAGCATAACGACATGTTTGACGCCCAGCGCATGCAGATCGGCGATGGCCTCGCGCACTCCGGGCTTAAGCGGGTCCTCGATACCGAGCACGCCCACAACGGTGCCGTCGACCGCCAGATACAGCGGCGACAGGCCCTGCATCTGGGACTCGATGCGCTCCTTTATGTCGGACTCGAGCTGCGCGCCCTCATCCTCAAACACAAAGTGTGCCGAGCCGATAATCGCGCGACGTCCTTCGATGGACGAAGCGATGCCGTGTGCCACGATGTACTCGACGGCAGCATGGCGCTCGCGGTGCTCGAGCCCGCGCTCGCGGGCGGCGTTGACCACGGCACGCGCCACCGGATGCGGGAAATGCTCCTCCAAGCAAGCGGAAAGGCGCAGGACCTCATCCTCGCTCCAGCCGTCGGTCGTGAGCACGCAAGCTAGGCGCGGCTGGGCCTCGGTCAGCGTACCGGTCTTGTCAAAGACAATGGTATCGGCCTTGGCAAACGACTCAAAGTACTTGGCGCCCTTCACCATCACCCCCATCTTGGCAGCATCGCTCATGGCGGTCATGACGGCGACCGAACCCGTGAGCTTAAGTGCGCACGAGTAGTCGACCATCAGCGCCGCTGAGGTCTTGATAAGGCTGCGGGTGGTAAGCGCAACCAGGCCCGCGAGCAGGAAGTTCCACGGGACAATCTTGTTGGCGAGGTCCTCCATATGCGACTGGCCCTCGGACTTGAGTGAATCGGCCGTCTGCACGAGCGAGACGATCGAGCGGAGCTTGGTCTGAGCCGTGTTGGCGCGCACGCGCACCAAGATGCTGCCGTCTTCCACGACGGTGCCGGCGAACACGTCGTCGCCCGCGCTGCGCTCGACGGCCAGCGGCTCGCCGGTCAGGGTCGCCTGGTTGACCATAGCGCTCCCCCGCTCGACCACGCCGTCGATGCAGATAGACATGCCGGTGCGCACGGCGACCAGATCGCCGGGCTCAAGTTCGGTCGCGGCAACGCTTACCTCAGTGTCGCCGACGACCTTTTGCGCCTTGTCGGGCACATCGAGCAGCGAGTTGATGAGCTCGTTTTCGCTCATGGCGCGGGTGTAGTCCTCAAGCAGCTCGCCCACGTTGAGCAGGAACATCGTCTGACCCGCGGTGTCGACGTCGCGCTTGACGAACGAGATGCCAATGGCCGAAGCGTCGAGCACGGGAACGGTCAGGCGCGGCTTCGCGAGCTCATGAAGGGCAGCGCGCAAAAATGCCATGTAACCGGCCACGACAAAGATGGCACGCAGCGGCGTAGGCAGGAACCAGCGGCGCGCGTAATGGGCACCGACGAGTGTCGCCAGGTCCATAACGAGTTTGTGCTTGCGTGGCTCAAGCTGCATCACGTAACCCGACTTGGCATCGGCGATAGCTTGAGCATCGAGTGCGCCCAGGGCGTCGAGCACGCTCGCGCGGCGCGGCTCGTCGTACTCCAGCGCCATCTGGCCAATACGGCCATAAACGCGCACCTTGTGCACGCCGTCGATTTCGCCGCTGAGCTTTAGAAGCGCATCGAGATCGCTCTCTGGCACAGGACCCGCCAACTGGAGGCGGGTCCTGCCGGGGATCTCGCTGATAATCGAGAATCTCATAGTTTGTGCCTGGGAGCGCTACTCGGCCGCGTTGTCCGCGCCAGCCTCGCTCTGGGTGATATAGGCAGCCTCGGCAACCATGTCGTCGACATTGGCCTTGGCCTGCTCGACCATGTCCTGGTAGCCGTTCTTGATGCGCATGCCGCACGCGATGCCCTGCACGCAGGCATTCTTTACCGGAGCGCTGGTGAGCAGCTTGATGCCGGCCGTGCCAAGCAGAAAACCGCCACCAACAAGCAGGGTGTTAAACGTCGACTTCTTCATGTTGCTTCTCCCTTTTGCCGCATTGGACGCGGCATGGTGACTCAGCACCCGAGTAAACAAGTTTGCTCGAGCACGCTTTTGAAATATCTCAATTTTATCTAACTATCTAGGTCAGCCATGGCTAACCTTTTGAAAATTAACGATGCGAAGTAACCGATTGTCAATGTGAGAAAGGGACTGTCCCTTTGCCCCTTCTTACAACTGCCAGGTAGCTGCTTCCTTTTGCAGCGCAACCATGCGGGCGAATTCTCCGCCTGCTGCCTTGAGCTGCGCCGGAGTGCCCTGTTCGGCAACCACTCCATCCTTGAGCACAACGATTTTGTCGGCATTTTCCACCGTACGCATACGGTGGGCAATAACGATAACCGTCTTACCTGCAAGCAGACGGGAGAGCGCCTGCTGCACCACGGTCTCGTTCTCCACATCCAAGCTTGCCGTCGCCTCGTCCAACAGCACGATGGGCGCGTCCTTAAGCAGCGCACGAGCGATGGAGATGCGCTGGCGCTCGCCGCCGGAGAGCTTGGAGCCGTTCTCGCCGATCATGGTGTCGTAGCCCTGCGGCATACGACTCACGAACTCATCGCAGTTGGCGGCATGTGCGGCAGCCAAGACTTCCTCATCGGTGGCGTCACGACGCCCGAGGCGGATGTTTCCCATCACTGTGTCGTCAAAGAGCAGTACGTCTTGGAACACAATGGCGTAGTCGCGCAGGAGTACCTCGGGATCGACGCTCGCAACATCCACGCCACCCACGGTAACCTTGCCCGCGGTGGCATCCCAAAAGCGTGCGGCCAGGCGGCTCACCGTAGACTTACCGGAACCCGAAGGACCGACCAGCGCCGTAACTTCGCCTTCCTTGGCGGTAAAGCTCACATCGGTAAGAACTTTCTCGCCGGCGCGCCCGTCCTCGCCCGCACCATAGCCAAATGCCACGCGATCGAACACCACATCGTGGC
>CABUHI010000045.1 GCA_902491345.1 uncultured Collinsella sp. | reverse complement strand
TCTTCAATGCCTTCCCGCGCTTGCGTATCAACCGCTACGAGGGCGTCATCCGAGCAACTAATCTCCGCGACCGCGCCCACGAGCTGTTTCGGCGCTAAGAGCTGGAGTCGTAGAGGTGCCTTGCAAGTGCGTGTTTCCTAGGGAAGTCACCTTATCGCTCTGCCCAATCGTGATTCCCCTAGGGAAAACACACTACTGCCGCCGGCGACTGTGATTCCCCTAGGGGAAACACGCTAAAGAGCGCCTAGCCGTGTTTTCCCTAGGGGAATCACGTTTGAACTGAGGCTACGAGGCGTCTTTGATACCAGAGGGTCTAGAGGGGGCAAGGAAACTGCCGCCTGCACCTCGAGGACAACCGCTCACCGAGCGACGTAGTTGTGGTGCGCACCGGGATGACGTCTTTGACCTGCGGCGTCAAGCAGTACGTCAAGCTTTTGGTCAGTTAATGGCAAGAGATTGGCAAGGTGCTTTTTGGCTATGCTGCCTCTATTGGGAGGTGGCTTTCGTGAGGAATACCAGCGCACGGCAAAGGATTGAAGAACAGCTTGATGGGGCGGAGCGCTTGCAGCGTTGTCTAGTGCCCAAAACCAGGGCGGATCGCGAAGCACTTCGTCGCGCCGTAGCGGCAGGGGTGGCCGTGCGTCCGTTTAGCGGGATGTTCATGCGCGCTTCCACGTGGAATGCGCTCAAGACGAGTCCGCGCGTTCGTTGGCGCTATGTTCAAAATACGTTTCTCGACGAGCACCCTGACGAGGCTGTCTGCTCCTTTTCCGCTGCGCTTGACCATGGACTTTGGGTTTCGAAGAAATATCTGGACACAATTCATCTTGTAGCTAGCGGGCGCTCGCATGGTAGGTGCGGCACGGGAATCCATCGGCATGAGTGTCCTCTAAATGAGATCGAGCTAAACGGCACCGTGAAACGAACGACGCTAGAACGGACGGTGCTCGACTGCTCACTTGTTGCTTCTTTTGAAGACGGTCTGGCTATAGCTGATAGCGCCCTGCGGTTCTGCAAGCTTGATATCCAAAAGTATCGCGACTATGTTGAAGCGCTGGCGCGATGTCGCTCTGGGGCCTTTTGCGCTGAGATGGTAGCACGCTATGCCGATGGCGCTTCGGAGAGCGGCGGCGAATCCATCGTGCGCGGATTGATTGTCGCGCTGGGTTACCTTCCTCCGACCATGCTGCAAGCCGAGTTTGTTGACCCGATCGATGGCGGTGCGATCCGTGCCGATATGTACTACGAGTTGCCGAATGGGCTTCGCTTAATTATTGAGGTCGATGGTTTTGGCAAATACGTTGGTGCGGACGGCCTGGGAAAAGAGATGCAAAGGCGCTTGGTTGCAGAGCGTCAACGAGAGTCGCACATTACGGCTCTGGGCATTCCGGTCATGAGGGTACAATTTAGTCGAGTGTACGAGGACGGTTATCTCGAACACCTACTGAGGCGTTTCGGCGTGCCAAAAGTCGCTCCTCATATGTAGTGTTGGGCAGTGGAGGAGATGCTGATAAGGGTTGTTTTGCGTGGTGTGGTTTTTTGATATGGTCATCAGCTTCGTTTGCCTTAAGGGGGCGTTACCCTGCTCCGCCCAGTTGTGATTCCCCTAGGGAAAACACACTACTGCCGTCGCCGACTGTGATTCCCTTAGGGAAAACACGCTAAAGAGCTCCTAGCCGTGTTTTCCCTAAGGGAATCACGGATGAATCTGATGCGGAGTCTGCCTTGGGACTGCCTTGCCTCTGCATATAGCTGATTTGAAATGTGGGCATAGATGGCCTCTCGATTTACGCGTTTCCCATTGGTTTCGTGTCCGTTGCCGTGCCGTTTCCAAGATTGCGGCACCGTTTCCATTCGACAACGCAGCGTTTAACAACGCCGTATCTGGTCTACACCAGTTGCCCCTCGGCCGCATTATGGGCGCCGACAACGTTCATGCGATCAAGGGGGAGCGAATGTACGATACGGGATCGACAACGTTTATGCTCATCTGCACCATGCTCGTGTTTTTAATGACACCGGGTCTGGCGTTTTTCTACGGTGGCCTGTCTAGGCGCAAAAATGTCATCAACACCATGCTCATGTGCTTTGGCGCCATTGGCCTGGTCGGTGTGTTGTGGATTGTTGCCGGCTGGTCGCTGGCCTATGGCGGCGACGGTTCCAGCCCGTTTATTGGAGGCCTTGACCAGCTGCTGTGCCTGCCGGTGCTCGGCCAGGTACTGCAGGCGGCCGAGGGCAATGTCGCGGACGGTACTGTCTACCCTCAGACCATCAACATCGCCTTCCAGATGGCGTTTGCCATGATCACCGCCGCCATCGTCACGGGCAGCCTGGCCGGCCGCGTTAAGTTTGGCGCCATGACGGCCTTCCTGGGCATTTGGCTGCTCGTGGTCTATGCGCCGCTCGCCCACATGGTCTGGGGTGGCGAGGGCTCCTTTATCGGTGACATCATCGGCGCGCTCGACTTTGCCGGCGGCGACGTGGTACACATTTCGTCTGGTTTGACGGGCCTGATTCTCTGCTTGATGCTCGGCCGTCGTCGCGGCTTTGGCATGGTGAGCTACCGTCCGCATAACGTGCCGTTTGTGGCGCTGGGCGCCGGCCTGCTTTGGTTTGGCTGGTTTGGCTTTAACGGCGGCAGCGAGTTTAGGGCCGACGCCGTGGCGGCACTCGCCATCCTCAACACCGTGACGGCCAGCGCGGCGGGCATGATCTCGTGGCTTGCCGTCGAGCGCGTGCACACCGGCCGCCCCACGCTGGTGGGCGCCAGCACCGGTCTGGTTGCGGGCCTTGTGGTGGTCACGCCGGGTGCGGGCTTTGTCGAGCCGTGGGCAGCGCTGGTCATGGGTCTGATCGTATCGCCCGTCTGCTATCTGGCTATCAGCCATCTTAAGACCAAGTTTGGCTACGACGATGCACTCGATGCGTTTGGTTGCCACGGTATCGGCGGAATTTTGGGCGGCGTGCTCACGGGCCTGTTCTGTGTGCCGGAGCTTTCGTGGACCGGTAAGGGCGGTCTGTTCTACACGGGCGACGTGTCGCTGCTCATCTCTCAGATCTTGGGCATTGTGGTGACGGTCGCTATTGTGCTGGTGCTCGATTTGGTGATCGCCGCGGTGGTCAAGGCGCTGTTCCACGGCAGCCTGCGCGTGGACGAGGCCGACGAGGCGCTGGGCTTGGATGCAAGTCAGCACGGCGAGAGCGCATATCCTTCGTTCTCCGGACTCGATTAGCAGCTTCCCCAAGCACCGCACCTTGCCCTTCAAACCGTCGCGCGGCTTCCCCAGGCACCGCACCTTGGGTTTCAAACCGTCGCTTGCGTACAAAAGTACGCGGCGCTCCTCTTTCAACCCAATCTGCGGCACCTGGGAAACCCGCGTCATTGAATGGCAATTCATTTATTTGATAAAGAGAGGAATTCATTATGAAAAAGATCACGGCTATCGTGCGTCAGGAAAAGCTTGAGGTTCTCAAAGACGCGCTGTTTGCTGCTGATGTTCGCGGTATGACTATCAACCAGGTGCAGGGCTGCGGCGCACAGCATGGCTGGAAGGAATACGTGCGCGGCAACGAGTTGCTTGTCAACACGATCCCTAAGGTGCAGTTCACCCTCATCTGCACCGATGAACATGTCGACGGCATTGTCGACATCATCTGCAACGCCGCCCGCACCGGCGCCGTCGGAGACGGCAAGATTTGGGTCGAGCCGGTCGAGGAGGTTATCCGCATCCGTACCGGCGAACACGGCCCCGCCGCGGTGTAGAATCGACCGCCTGCCATCCGCAACGTTAAAATGCTGCAATGATACACAAGACTTGCGTTGCGGATGGACGAATTATGGGTCGTAATAAATATCCCGAGGAGACGGTCGCGAAGATTCTCGACGCGGCGCTGGAGCTATTCTGCGCACAGGGTTATGAGGGGACGAGCATTCAAGATATCGTCGACCGCCTCGATGGCATGACCAAAGGCGCTGTCTATCATCACTTTAAGAGCAAAGAGGAGATTTTCAACGCCGCATTTGATCGGGCAATGGCTCCGATTGTTGAGCAACGTCGCTCAACGCTTGGTATCGGCAATATGACCGGAGCCCAAAAGCTCAAGCGACTGTACGCGCCCGAGTCTGTCGTTCCGCAAATTGAGCTATGGACACGCATGCATCCTGCGGCAGATCCGGTAAAAAGCTCGCGTCTACTGGCGATGCAGTACCAGGGCTCGTTCGACGAGTCGGCCGATGGCTATCTCTTGCCAGTGATCGAGGAGGGCATCGCCGACGGCTCCATTGCGTGCAAATGCCCGCGCGAAGCGGCTGAGGCCGTATCGTTGTTGGCGAATCTTTGGCTGCTGCCGCTGTTCCGTCCGCTCGAGACCAAGGATCGAATGCTCGCTCGCGCGCAATGTTTGGCGCAGATGGCGGCCGCGGTGGGGCTCGATTTGGGTAATGAAGTGCTCCAGACAACGGCTCAGATTTGGGACGTATGGAACCGTGCTGGGTGGTAATATAGATACTGACGGTATGTAATTGATTTGTAAGGGTGGCCACGGCTGCCCTTTTTAAGTCATTAAATACATACTAATGGTATGTATAGGGGGTAGGCTTATGGCTGGAATGCGGAGGAGTAGTGTCTCGTTGGCGCAAAAAACAGTGCGATCTATCAGGCTTTTCGGTCTTCTTGTTGCACAGCTGTGCGCGTATTCGATGTTGTCGGCACTGTGCTTTGCGTGCCCGCTTTACTTGTTCGTCTGCAGCGGCTCATCGACGTTATATGGTGCCGTCGCGGCGATAGCGTTCGTGCCGGGCGTGCTTGCGACTCCGGCTGGCGGAATCTTGGCGGATCGCGGGAGACATCGCGGGGTTCTTGTGGTGCTCGGCATTGTTCTGATGGCTGCATCACTGTTGTTTGTCCCCATGAAGCGTTCGCTGCCTCTTGCCGTTGTCGTGGTAGCAATGCTTTGCGTCCAATATGGCATCCAATCGCTGCTGAAACCGATGCTTCAAATTGAGACGGTGCGCATGACGGGCCCAGAAAAGGTTGAGCGTGCCACTGCGTTGGTCTCGCAGATAACCATGGCGAGCAATATCTTGGGCCCTGTGGTCGGGACGGCAGTCTATGGGTGCTTTGGTATCGATGCTCTATGCGAAACCGCGGCGTTGACGTTTGCAATGTCGGCCCTGCTGTTCGGGGGCGCACTCAAGCGAAATGCCTCATCTGGAATGACAAGGGACAGTACGACTTGCTCGACATGCCGAAGCGATTTTCGGGAGTCGATTCGGTACCTGGTTCAAAACGCATCATTGCTCGTTGTGTTTTTGCTTGCGGCTATTTTGAACCTTGCGTTAGTTGGGTTAACGATTGGTGCTCCCGTTATTGTTGCAAAGCATCTCGGAATGCGGTCATCCTTTGTTGGGATTATTGAGGTGGCTATGGGCTTAGGTGGTCTTGTCGGCAGTGGTTTGGTCGGTATTTGGCCACATCGTTTTTCCTTCAAGGGCATATGTCGATATGTTGCGATGATTTGTTTTGGAGTCGTACCGATTATTGTCACGCTACTGAGCGGTCCTGATGAATTAGCATTTGCCGCGCTTGCGGCCGGCTCGGCATGGGTCATGGCGTGGGCAAGCATTACATCGATCGAAATCGTTTCATTCGTTCAGCGGTCAGCGCCAAAGGAACTTTGCGGAAAAGTGCTGGCACTCGTTTATATGACGCTTTCCTGTGCAACGCCTATTGGCCAATTGGTTTACGGACTCGCATATGATCGATGGACACCGGCGATTGTATTCGCAGGCATGTTAGCGGTGCTGACGTTGACGACGGCGCTGTTTTATCGGCTGAAAAGTCGCTTGTGGCGATTGTCTTAAGGCGCGGGGACACCGTGGATTTGCGGAAGCATTGTCCCGCCGCGCCGGGACGCCATTGTCTGGGCATGCCTCTCCTTCGTCTACAATATCGTGCAGACGAAGGAGAGGCATGCCCATGATCAAGATGTTTGCGAGTGACTTAGACGGAACGCTGCTGAACGCCCTGCACGAGGCGGATGGGACCATCCGCCGTGCCATTCGCGAGCTGACCGAGGCTGGCCTGCATGTGGTTCCCGCGACCGGACGCTCGACGCTGCCGATCGGCGAGCATGGCTTTACGGGCCTGGCGCTTGACGCCTGCTGCTCCAATGGGTCCATCGTGCGCGACAGCCATGGCGATGTGCTCAAGACCTGGACCATCGACCCGCAGATTACCGAGGAGCTGCTCAAGGAGTTTCCGGATATCTGTTTTGACTGCTCCACGCCCGATGGCATGTTTTCGAGTGGATCGTTCGAGATGCACCAGGCGGGTTTTAAGAAGGACAGCCCTATCAAGCGCATCGTGATGCGCGGCATGCGCGCGCGTGGCGGCTATCACGAGGAGCAGTATTTCGATCAGTCGATCGGCGACATCCTGCGCCACGATGTGTGCAAGATCAACTGCCGCGTGACCTCGCCCGAGTTGGAGCGCGACCTTAAGGCGTATCTGGCCGAGCGATCGGACCGCGTGGTCAACGCGCCGTTCGATCCGGTGATGTTCGAAATCACGGACGTGGCGTGCAACAAGGGTGAGAGCGTGGCCTGGCTGGCGGGCTACTACGGCATTGCCGAGGACGAGGTCGCGGTTTACGGCGACGGCGGTAACGACATTGCCATGCTCAAGCGCTTCCGCCACAGCTACGCGACCAAAAACGGCAGCGATGCAGCTAAGGCCGCCGCGACCGCGACCATCGGTAGTTGCATGGTCCACGCCGTCCCCAAACACATGCTCGCCACCATGCACAAGCAGAACTCCCGCACTGTCATCGAATAATGCGACAAAAGGACTGCCCCTTTGTCGTATGGGCCCCTTGTTCTTGGAATACGAACATATATTCGTATATATAACTAGGCTCTGGTAGAATCGGTATCGTTGACGGCAGTTCCATGTGCCGGGCAGCGCCCTCCATCTGATGGGAGGTGATGCCCATGACCGATCTGATTGATTTCGTGAGACTTCTGACCGCTTTGGTCTCGTTCTCCACGGCGCTCGTCGGGCTTTCCGAGGCACTCAAGCAACGTTCGAAGCAACGTAAGACGATATGAGAAAGCCATTTGGGTCGCCTCCCCCGCGGCGCAGCTTCTTTCC
>CABUHI010000044.1 GCA_902491345.1 uncultured Collinsella sp. | reverse complement strand
AGCTGCGGAAACGCGGGGTCCGTTCAGGCTGTTGCGTTGAGATTGAAAATCAACCAAAGAGTTTTTCGAGACCATTTCGAGCAAATCCCACCGGTTTCATAGGAGTAAACTTGCCCCACTGCAAATACTCGAAAGGACCGTCATGAAGGAACTCTCCAACCGTACGGCAACGTTTACCGATTCCGTCATCCGCCGTATGACGCGCATCTCCAACAAGTATGGCGCCGTCAACCTGTCGCAGGGCTTCCCCGACTTCGATCCCCCGGCGCAGCTGCTCAACAGCCTCAGCACCATCGCCACCGACCCCAAGCCGCTTTACCACCAGTACTCCATCACCTGGGGCTCCCAGGCCATGCGCGAGGCGCTCGCGGCCAAGCAGGAGCACTTTATGGGCATGCCGATCAACCCCAACGAAAACATTGTAGTCACCTGCGGCTCCACCGAGGCCATGATGGCCGCCATGATGACGGTCACCAACCCCGGCGACAAGGTCGTCATCTTCTCGCCGTTCTACGAGAACTACGGCGCCGACACGATCCTTTCGGGGGCCGAGCCCATCTACGTGCCGCTCAACCCGCCCACATTCGACTTTGACCGCGAGACACTCGAGGCGGCCTTCCGCGACAACGATCCCAAGGCGATCGTCCTGTGCAACCCTTCCAACCCCTGCGGCAAGGTCTTTACGCGCGAGGAGCTCACCTTTATCGCCGACCTCTGCAAAAAGTACGACGCCTACTGCATCACCGACGAGGTATACGAGCACATCGTCTACGCGCCCCACGAGCACGTCTATATGGCCACGCTGCCCGGCATGTTTGAGCGCACCATCAGCTGCAGCTCGCTGTCTAAGACGTACTCCATCACCGGCTGGCGTCTGGGCTACACTATCGCCCCTGCCGAAATCACCGAGCGCATCAAGAAGGTCCACGACTTCCTCACCGTGGGCGCCGCCGCTCCCCTGCAGGAAGCCGTCGTCACCGCCCTCAAATTCGACGACAGCTATTACGATGAGGTCCTTGACCTCTATACCGCCAAACGCGACCTGTTCTGCCAGGGACTCGACAGCATCGGTCTTGAGCATAACGTGCCGCAGGGCGCCTACTACGTCATGATGGACATCTCTGAGTTTGGCTATGACAGCGACCTCGAGTTCTGTGAAGACCTCGCGTCTAAAGTGGGTGTGGGCGCCGTGCCCGGCTCGAGCTTCTTCCGCGAGCCCGTCAACCATCTGATTCGTTTCCACTTTGCCAAGCGAGACGAGACGCTTAACGCGGCGCTGGAGAACCTCAAGTCGCTACGTGAAAAAATCAAGCCGCGCGGGTAAGGACGGCCCGGCAACTAAAGCAACCAAAGAAGCCCCGCACCGCCCGCCGCGTTGCGGGGCTTCTTTCTATAGCGCTTTCTTAAATGGTTTAGAGCTCTATACTTTAGTCACGGAGCAACTCGTCCCAAAGAGAGGAATACTATGGCAGAGCAGCAGCTTATCGGAGCGCTCGAGGCCGGCGGCACCAAGATGGTCTGCGCCACGGGCTATGCGGACGGCACGGTCCTGGAGCGCGAGCAAATCGCGACCACGACCCCGCAGGAGACCGTCGAAGCCGTCAACGCGTGGTTTGCCGACAAGGGCATCGCCGCGCTGGGCATCGGCGCATTTGGCCCCACCGCAGTCAACCCCACTTCGCCCCAATACGGCAAGATCCTGGAGACGCCCAAAACGGCATGGCGCTACTTTGACCTGCTGGGCACTATCCAAAACGAGCTCAATATCCCCTGCGGCTACGACACCGACGTCAACGTTGCCTGCTTGGGCGAGGTCACCTTTGGTTGCGCCAAGGGCCTTACCGATGTGGTCTACCTGACCATCGGCACCGGCGTGGGCGCCGGCGTGCTCTCGGGCGGTAAGCTCGTGCACGGCATGATGCATCCCGAGGCCGGCCACATCCTGGTCACGCGCGACCCGCGCGACACCATCGGCGAGCATAGCGCCTGCCCCTTCCACGACAACTGCCTCGAGGGCCTCATCGCCGGCCCCGGCGTTAAAAAGCGCTGGGATGGCAAGAGCGCCGGAGACATGGCCGATGACCCGGAGGCCATGGACCTGCTCGCCGGCTATCTGGCACAGGCACTCATGACCTACACGCTGTGCTACGCGCCGCAAAAGATCATCATCGGTGGCGGCGTGGCCGACCACACCCCCATCGTGCCGCTCGCGCGCAAAAAGTGCGCCGAGATGCTCAACGGCTATATCGTCACGCCCGAGGTCAACGACATCGATAGCTACATCGTCAACAACAGCCTCGAGGGCAAGCAGGGCATCATGGGCTGCCTGGCCCTGGGCGCACAGGCGCTTCAGTAGCAGACGCACCCACAGGGCGTGGCGCGCTCGGCAAATCCAACCTACGGAACGACGCCACCACGCCCCATATAAGCCCTCAAATAAAAAAGGCCGCCTAGGACAAACAATACGTCCTAGGCGGCCTTTTTGGCGCACATCAGCGACCGTAAGAGATATCGGAGCACAACGCCCGTTGCCGCTCCACAGCAGTCGATCATCACATCGGTGATCATGCCGGCGCGTCCCGGCACAAAGAGCTGAATCGTCTCGTCGATCGAGGGAATCAGCAGCAGGAACACCGCCGTGGGCAGCAGCACGTCAAAGGTGCGCCGGCCCTCAAGATCAAAGGCGTGCGTTGCCAGGATGCCGAGCACCATATACTCGGTAAAATGTGCGCACTTGCGAACAACAAAGTTGGTCACCCATGCATATGGAAGTCCCACGCCGTGCAGGAAACCGCGGATAGTTTCCATGACCGTTAGACTCAGCGAGCCCGACCCCGAGCCGGGAACCAGCGAATTGCCCCAGATCAAGAGCGCCATCAGGCAGGTCACGACCGCCCATTTTCGATTGATCTTAACCATGCAGAAGTTATGCCTCCGCGCGGAGCGGCGCGAAGCTGGCGGTACCGCCCTCGATAACGCTCAGATAGGCACGGCCCGTACGCTTGGCGGTAGAGGACTGCAGGCGCTCGATCTCTTCCTCGAGGATCTGATTGACGCGCTCGTGACGACGATTTTCCATAATGCCGGCGGCAATAGCCTCGGCCCGCTCGATGCTCTCGCGTGAGATACGGGCGGTATCCTCGGGGAACACAGCGCTGTGACGGCCGACATAGGCGGGGGCAGCAGGCTGAGGGGCAGCGACGGGAGCGGGGGCAGCGACGGGAGCGGGGGCTGCAACAGGAGCGGGCTCGTCAATCTCATCCAGAATCGCGGTGGCGGCGGCCCACATGTCCTCGTGGCCCGAGTAATCGGCAATGGGGACATCGACCTCGAGCGAGGCGTCCGGAAGGTCGCCGGTGTCGATGCGATCTTGGGCATCAATCGATGCGGTGATGGCTGCAGGCTCATCGAGGTCATCGAGATCGATGTCCGCGGCACCGGAGATGATAGGCATGCTGGCGAGGTTTGCGTTGTACGGCGCAGCCTCGGCCGCCTGCTGCTGGGCAGGAGCGCCCCACAGCGAGCTTTCGGCGGCACGGCGGGCGGCAACGGCCTCCTCGTCCGCGGTCATGGCTTCATCAACGTACGAATTGTCGACAGAAGCGTTCGCGTCCGCCGAGGTAGCGCTGTAGGCGTTATTGGATGCCGCGTTGGCGACGAGTGCCACGAAAGCCGCAGTGCTGCCCGCAGGGGCGGCCTGGGAGCCCGATACGGCGCGCGCCGCGGCGGCGATGTCGTCGCGATTGAGGGAGCCGGTCTGCCCGCCGTTGGTGAGCTCGTCGATGGCGACTTGATAGACGTCGCGCGAGCGTGCGGGGTCGCAGCTCACCGGCGAATCGTCGTCGAGCATACTGTCGATCATGGACCAAGCCTCGTCCTCGTCCATAGCATCTGCGGCTCGAGCGATGGTAGGGACACCATCATCGGCATGACGGCGCTGGAACGCACCGGTCAGGCCGGAAAGGAATGCCGAGGTAGACTGCTCCGACTGAGCCTGAGAAGCAGAAGCCGCAGCGTAAGGAGTCGCATCCTGCTGCTGAACTGGAATCGAGGCGGTCTTGAACTCGCTTTGATGCTGATTGAGATTGGCGGCACCGCCCATGGCATCGGGCTGGAACAGACGCTCTTCACGCTGCGCACGGTACTCGGAGATGCCCAGCGAGGCGGCATAGATACCCACGCCCGCCACCGCGCCCACGGCAAAGGGAACCGCACCCGCGACAACCGTCTCGTTCACCGACGAAAACGGCAGCGTCGCGGCATACATAACCACGGGAGCGGCAAGGCCGATCCCGCACGAAAGTCCGGCAAGGACTGCTCGTTGTGTTGCATCAGAAGAAGCCATGAGCTCTCCCCATCTTCCAGCGCCCAAATCGCATCATTCAGTTGGCTGCGCGAGAGAAGATGAAGCGGGGCTATGCCCCAAAGCAACGGTATATGGTTCGTTTCATCTGCGTTTTCCGTCGCGAAGCTTAAAAGCTATTATGCGAAACCACCCTGTCGATTGCAAGCGACGATGTCGGATTGAAACGGGAAACCTGCTGCTCGTCGGTCTAATGGTTAAAAATAAGCGCGGAGCGGCGATATGGAAAAGGGCCGAGGCTCAAAGCCCCGACCCTTTATCGCATTGATGACTATCGCTGCGCATGGATGACAACCTAGAACGTCTGCTCGTAGTCGCTGTGCTTTTTGGCCGAACGCACCAGGAACTCCTGGTTGGTGTTGGTGCCCTTAAGACCCTTGATAAACGACGCGGCTGCGCGCTCGGTGTTGTTCATGCCGGCAAGAATGCGACGCAGACCAAAGACAAACGGACGCATCTGCTCGTCGACCAACAGGTCCTCGTTACGCGTACCGGAAGCAACGGGGTCGATAGCCGGGAAGATACGGCGGTCGGCCAGGTCGCGGTCGAGCTTAAGCTCCATGTTGCCGGTGCCCTTGAACTCCTCAAAGATGACCTCGTCCATCTTGGAACCGGTGTCGATGAGGGCAGAGGCCAGGATGGTGAGCGAGCCACCGTTCTCGATATTGCGGGCTGCGCCCAGGAAGCGCTTGGGCGGATACAGTGCCGCCGAATCGACGCCGCCCGAAAGGATGCGGCCCGAGGCGGGCGCCGCCAAGTTGTAGGCGCGGGCAAGACGCGTGATGGAGTCGAGCACCACCACAACATCGCCGCCCAACTCCACGATGCGCTTGGCGCGCTCGATGACGAGCTCTGCCACGCGAGTGTGGTTGTCGGCGGGCATATCGAAGGTCGACGCCACAACCTCGCCCTTGATGGAACGCTGCATATCGGTGACCTCTTCGGGGCGCTCGTCGACGAGCAGGCAGATGAGGTGCACCTCGGGGTTGTTAATCGAAATAGACTGGCAGATCTTTTTGAGGATCGTGGTCTTGCCGGCCTTGGGCGGGGACACGATCAGGCCACGCTGACCCTTGCCGATCGGTGACACGATGTCGATGGCGCGACCGGTAATGGAGTCCTTGCCGTGCTCCATGCGCAGCGGTTCGTTGGGATAGACCGGGGTGAGGTCGCCGAACTTGGGACGGTTGCGAATCTGCTCGGGGTTCAGACCGTTGACGGTCGTGATTTTGGCGAGGCCGGCGCGCTTGTCGCCGCCGCGCGAAGGACGCAGCGAGCCCTCGATGACGTCGCCCGTGCGCAGACGCGCGGAGCGGATGAGGTAGGCGGGCACGAAGGCGTCGTCGTTGGACTTCATGTAGCCATGGGCGTGGATGATGCCGGAGCTGTCCGGGCGAATCTGCAGAATGCCCTTGATGTCGCGGAAGCCCTCGGCCTTCGCGGCGGTGACGTAGATCTCCTCGACGAGCTCGGCTTTCTTCTTGCCGGTCGTCTCGATCTCGAACTCCTTGGCCTTCTCACGCAGTTCGGCGACCTTCATGGCAGCGAGCTCCTCGCGCGAAAGCGTGGGCTCGGTGGGGGCGGCGTTGCGCTCCTTGTTGCGCTGTTTGCGATCGCGCTGGCGGTTGCGACGGTCGTTGTTGCGCTCGTCCTTGCGCTCATTGCGCTCGTCGTTGCGCTTGTGCTGGCGACGGTTGGGGCGAGCGCCGTCTTCGGCCTCGGCGGGCGCGGCGCCATCGGTTGCGGCGGCGCCGGCATTGGCCGCAGCGGCGTCATTGGCCTCGGCGCCGGAATCAATCTGCGCTTCGGCATCAGCCTGCTGCTCGGACGCCTTGGCCTTAGCGGACTTCTTACGACCACGCTTGGGCTTCTCGGACGCAAACTGTTCGACGTCTTGGGGCTCGGCGGCATCAGTCGATGCATCGGCGGTCGTCTCGGCGGAATCCTCGGACGCACCCTTCTTGGCAGCCTTGGCCTTGGACGTGCGCTTAGCAGCAGTACGATGGCTGCGACCAGGACGGACGTCGGCGGGCTCGACATCGGCGGGAGCGGCCTCGGAAGTCGTAGCATCCTGGACGGGTGCATCGGCAGCGGTTGCAGACTCGGCGGTCGCCGCAGCATCCCGAGCGGCTGCAGCTGCGGCTGCGGCCTTCTCTGCCTCGACGAAGGCCTTGGGCTTGCGACCGCGACGGTGCGGACGCAAAGCCGGATCGACAACGGGAACTTCGCTGGCCTCGACAGGCGCAGCGGGCTCAACAGGCGATGCGCCCTCCCCTGCCGCGGAACGGACCGAAGCCTCAGTGAGCTCGGGGGTTACCTGTTCGGCAACCTGCTCGGCCTTAGCAGCCGTGCGACGGCGTGTGCGTGGCGCCGGCTTATCGGTCGGCTGGTCGGCGGCAGGAACCTCGGTGGCAGCAGGCGTCTCGGGCACAGACGGAGCTGCAAGCTCGGTCAGAGCCGCGGCCTCGCGCTCGGCAGCACGACGGCGGGCGCGCACCACCTGAGCCTCGCTAATCTGCGCCAACGCACGTGCCTGCGCGACCTCATCGGAAATCGGCGCCGAGGAGTCAGCTGCAACGGTGCGCTTGGCGCGCGTCGTGCGCGTGGTACGGCGCTTGGGCTTGGTGACCTCCTCGCCGTCAGCGGCAGGCTTGGCCGTGCGGCGCGTGCGCCTGGGCTTTGCCGGAGCAGCCTCCTCACCAGTTGCAGGCACGGCCTTCTCAGCCGCTACAGGCGTAGGCGTCGAAGCAGCCTTAGGCGTCTCAGGAGCCGAGGCTTGCGCGGGCGCCGCGACCTGGTCCGACACAACCGGTGCAGCGGGAGCGGCTTGCGTCGTCGTTATTTCGTTTTCTTGCTGTTGATCAGACACAGTGTTTGCTCAACTTTCTTTTCAAGCCCTGTGATCACATGCTCCCTGCATAAACCTTCAGGGCGGCTAAACAGTCTAGCTCCGTCAAATACCGACGGACATCATTGATCTGTATCGAGATATTTGCGTCATATACGCAGCGTTAGTGTAACACAACCGCCGCCACCTGCAACTTAGTCATTGGGGACGTTCTTAAACGACTAGTCAAAAGGGACACTCTTTGGTTTAACACCCACAAATCTGACTGCCTCCGCCAAAACTATGGCGGTTTACTACGATGAATCGCTCAACCGCGACCACTCCGAAACTTGTTGAACTAAAACCGACGCTCCTATAAGTTGTCAAGAGGCAGTTTGCGGGAGCGCTCCCTGCAA
>CABUHI010000043.1 GCA_902491345.1 uncultured Collinsella sp. | reverse complement strand
CGTTCACATCGCCCCCAAACTCCCCCACCCAAGGCACGTGCGGCCCACCACCGCGACGACAAGTGGCAAAAAATGGGACGGGCCCCAGATTGCCCATGCGTGCGCAAAAGCACGCCGCGGCAATCTGGGGCCCGTCCCCAAATACCTATAAATATGCAGGCCAGCGATGTGTTAACGATGTGCCAGCGGGTGCGCCGCCAGATAGACCTCGGTCAGTTGCGTGCGATCGACATGCGTGTAGACCTGCGTGGTCGATATATCGGCATGCCCCAAGATCTCCTGTAGCACACGGAGGTCTGCACCGCCCGCAAGCATATGGGTGGCAAAGGAGTGACGCAGCGTGTGGGGATGGAGTCCCACCAGCCCCACCTGGCGCCCGTAGCGCTCACAGATGGCATGGATGCCCTGACGCGACAGACGGCGGCCGTTCTTATTTAAAAAGACCGCCGAGGTCTCGGTTCCGCGGGCATGGGCCGCCAAGCGAGAACGCCCCTCAGTTACATAGAGCGTCAGAGCTCGCGCCGCGCTTCCCACCAGCGGGGACAGGCGTTCCTTTGAGCCCTTACCGCGAACGAGTACAAAGCCATCGTCAATATGGATATCGCTCACATCGAGCCCCACCAACTCGCTCACACGCAAACCGCATCCGTAGAGCACTTCCAAGATGGCATGGTCGCGCAAGCCCATCTCGCCCTCGGGGAAGTCTTGATCGAGCAGCGCCGAGACGTCCTCCACCGATAGATACTCCGGCAAACGCTCAGCCTTTTTAGGCAGGCGCAACGCCGCCGTTGGATTTTGGGCCACAGCCCCATCGCGCACCAAAAAGGCATGCAGGCCCTTCACGGCCGCAAGCGCACGCTCCACCGAGGCATCGGAATAGCCCCCATCGCGACGGTCGGCGACAAAGCCCTCCACGACCTGACGAGTCACCTCTTCAAAAGACACAATACCCGCCCGCTCCAGATAGGCACAGTACGTCGTCAGGTCACGACGATAGGCCGCAATCGTGTTGCGCGCCAAACCCCGCTCGACCGCGAGGTAATCGAGATACTCCCCCGCCGCCACGGCGAGCGACGAGGGAGTAGCTTCGGTATGTTCCTTATTCGCCGGCACCCTTAGTCCGTAGCGAGGTTCATGGGCGTCACCTGCAGACGGTCGACACCCTCGTGCTGGCCGATCGAAGCGCGCACGAACTCGCGGAACAGCGGCTGCGGGTTGGTCGGGCGGCTCTTGAACTCGGGATGAGCCTGGGTTGCCACATACCACGGATGCACGTCGCGCGGCAGCTCGACCATCTCGACCAGGCGCTCGTCGGGCGACAGACCCGAGATAACCAAACCGGCGTCCTCGAGCTGGTCACGGAAGGCGTTGTTGAACTCAAAGCGGTGACGGTGACGCTCGTAGACGAGCTCCTCGCCATATGCCTCGCGAGCAAGGGTATCGGCGGCGAGCTTGCACGGATAGGCGCCCAGGCGCATGGTGCCGCCCTTCTCGGTCACGTCCTCCTGCGAGCTCATCAGATCGATGACGCTAAACGGGCCGTCCGGATCGAACTCGGAGGAGCTGGCGCCGGCAAGGCCGACGACGTTGCGGGCGAACTCGCACACGGCCACCTGCATACCCAGGCAAATGCCCAGATACGGAATCTTGTGCTCACGGGCAAACTCGGCCGCGAGGATCTTACCCTCCAGGGCGCGCTTGCCAAAGCCGCCGGGGACCAGGATGCCCGAGGCGTCGCCCAGAACCTCGGAGACATTCTGCTCGTCGAGGCTCTCGCCATCGACCAGCTGGACGTCCACATGGCGATCGTAGAAGACGCCCGCATGGTGCAGGGCCTCGATAACCGACAGGTACGCATCGGGCAGCTGCGTGTACTTGCCCACGACGGCGATCTTCACCTTGTCGGCGTGATGGTTGGCGTGATTCTGTTTGCGCAGGAACTCGTTCCACTCGCTCATGTCGCGCTCACGCGGGTCCAGACCCAGGCGCTCGCAAATGCGCAAGTCAAAGTCCTGCTCGGCAAGCAGCTGCGGAACATCGTAAATGCTCGCGCAGTCCTCATTGGTAAAGACGCAATCGGTGTCGACGTCGCAGAAGCTTGCGATCTTTCCGCGGATAGCGTCATCGATATGGTGGTCGGAGCGCAACACGATGATATCGGGCTGGATGCCAAAGCTGCGGAGCTCCTTGACGGAATGCTGCGTGGGCTTGGTCTTGACCTCATGGGCGGCGGCGATATAGGGAACGAGCGACACGTGGATGTAGCAGACGTTCTCGGGGCCGGCCTCCTTGCGGTACTGACGGATGGCCTCGACAAACGGTTGGGACTCGATGTCGCCGATCGTGCCGCCCAGCTCGGTGATGACTACATCGGAGCCGGTCTGCTCCTCGATGCGGCGGAACTTGTCCTTAATGGCATTGGTGACGTGAGGAATCACCTGCACGGTACCGCCCAAAAAGTCGCCGCGACGCTCGCGGGCGATTAGGCTTTTGTAGATGGCACCGGTCGTAAAGTTGGAATCGCGGGTCAGGTTCTCATCAATAAAGCGCTCGTAATGACCCAGGTCCAAGTCGGACTCGTAACCATCCTCGGTAACGAAGACCTCACCATGCTGGAAGGGGCTCATGGTACCGGGGTCGACGTTCAGATACGGGTCGGCCTTCTGCATTGTCACTTTGTAGCCACGCGACTTGAGCAGACGGCCCAGCGAGGCCGCGGTGATACCCTTGCCCAGGGACGAAACCACGCCACCGGTTACGAACACATGCTTGGTCATATTGAGTTACCTGCGCTTCCCGTAGAAGTTGTTTATCCACATCTTACGGGTCTTCATTGTAATACTCGCGCCGCGGACCGTTCGCAAATTTTCTCGTGTGCGATTGCATTTCTCAATCTTGAAACAAAACGCCGCCCGGTTTCCCAGGCGGCGTCGCTATGGCAAGGGTTACATGCTGCTATCGATCAGCAACCTCGTCCTCAAGCATTTCTTGAACGAGCATGCCGGTACGGACGCCCTCAAGATACCACTCGCCACGTTCGGTGAGGCAAATGCCATTTGCAAGCTGACCGCCGTCGTCGCTATAACGCGAGACGACATCAATCATGCCTTCGGAATCCAAGCGATCGATTGCGGCGCGGGCACGATACGGCGAAACCCCCACGCGCTCGGCAAGCGTTTTGCGCGAGAAACCATACGGCCCGCCATTGTCTTCGGTTTGCTGGTCGATCTCCATCAACACCAGTACCTCGACACGCTTCATATCGTTGACACTCGCACGACCCTTGCCCGCCATAGCAGCCTCCTCAAACCGGGCACGAGCATCTAACGCGCCGTGCGCGACCGGCGTATCCCGCAAAGGATGTTACATCAGCGTTATTGTATACCGCCTAAATCGCTTATAGGCAGGTAAACGGGCTATTTTTTAACCCAAACAAAGGCAATGTTGATAAATTAAGCCGCATAGGGCATATACCCTACGCGGCCTAATCAGACCAATCGCCTCGTTTTAGCGGTGAAAGAATCCACGACGCTCGAATTTGGGCTCGCAGCACACGTTGATGCCCAACTTGCGCAGCACCGTCTCATCCGTCGGAGAGATGATCACGCTAAAGAAGGCATCACAGCCGCGCAGCTGCTCCAGGCCCGAAAGGACGCGGGCGGCCGTCTCGCTCGTGGCCGAGGTGATCGAAAGTGCCATGAGCGTCTCATCGGTGTGGAGGCGCGGATTCTTGCTACCAAGGAAATGCGTCTTGAGCTTGCTGATGGGCTCGATCGCCTCATCGCTGATAACCTCGAGCTCGAGGTCGACACCCGAGACGTGCTTGAGGGCGTTCATGATAAGCGAGCTCGCGGCGCCCAGGCGCGTTGAGGTCTTACCGGTCACAACAGAATCGTCCGGCATGACCATGGCACCCACGGGACCGCCCGTGAGCTGCTCCCTGGTGAGAGCGGCCGAGCGTGCCGGCGAGTAGTTTTTGTCGATGCCCGCCTTCTTCATGATGAGCTTGAGACGGTCGACCTGCTCGTCTCCCACACCAGTACGGCGCACGGCCTCGACCGCGGCAAAGTAGCGGCGGACGATCTCCATCTTGGAGGCATCGCGGCAGGCATCGTCATCGGTGATGGCAAAGCCGACCATATTGACACCCATGTCCGTGGGGCTCTGATAGGGGCTCTCGCCCAAGATCTTCTCCATGAGGGCACGGACTACCGGGAAGGCCTCGACGTCGCGGTTGTAGTTGACCGTAGTCTTGTTGTAGGCCTCCAGGTGGAAGGAGTCGATGATGTTGGCGTCATCGAGGTCTGCCGTGGCGGCCTCGTAGGCAATGTTGACCGGATGCGTAAGGGGCAGATTCCAAACCGGGAAAGTCTCGAATTTGGCATAGCCGGCGGCCGTGCCATGCTTGTGCTCGTGATAGAGCTGCGAGAGGCAGGTGGCAAGCTTGCCCGAGCCAGGACCGGGGGCAGTGACCACGACGAGCGGTCGGGTGGTCTCGACAAACTCGTTCTTGCCATAGCCATCGTCGGACACGATCAGATCGACATCGTGCGGATACCCCTCGATGGGATAGTGCAGCTTGGCGGGAATACCGAGCGCGTTCAGGCGGTTGCGGAACACATCGGCAGCGGGCTGGCCGGCGTACTGGGTGATGACCACGGCCGCGACGGCAAAGCCGTTGCCGCGGAACAGGTCAACCAGGCGCAGCACATCCTCGTCATAGGTAATGCCAAGGTCACCACGAGCCTTGTTTTTCTCGATGTGGTTCGCGTTGATCGCGATGATGACCTCGACGTCATCGGCAATGCTCTTGAGCATGCGGAACTTGCTGTCCGGCTCAAAGCCCGGTAGCACGCGGCTGGCATGATAATCATCGAACAGCTTGCCGCCAAACTCCAAATACAGCTTGCCGCCAAACTGCGAGATGCGCTCCTTAATATGAGCGGCCTGCAGCTCGATATATTTCGCGTTGTCGAAACCCTGGCGCATGTATGGCTCCCGTCCCGTTTCCATTTAATGTTCTAGGCGATTATAACGGAGCAGACCCTCCCCGATGCCCAGGCCATCAACAGGCACCAACCAAACACGCCCACCGCAACCACCGGGGATCCGGGATAGCTAATTTGGGACGGGAAACAAGGCACTCAGCACCAACAATGAAAAGCGCCACAGGCAGAGCCAAAGCCAGCGAACGGGCACCAGAGCGAGCAAGCTACCCCCTGCACCAACAAGAGGAACGTCGCAGGCAGAGGACGGCGCGCAGCGTCGACTGGTTGCGCGGTTCGTAGAACCGCGCAACATAAGAGCGCCCCCTCCCGCGCACGGAACGGGAGGGGGCTAAAGGTAGGAGTCTACCGGTGGGTTGACCCCACCGGACAGACGATGACCAGGTGATCCTTTACAGGATCGTCAAGGTTTCCGTGGGGTACCCGTTGGGTACTTAGATCAACACGCAGGCGACAGTCAGGATGATGGCGCAGACGACGGAGAGCGCGACGATGAGCTTAAGAGCGAACTTGAGCCAGGTCGTCCACTCGATCTTGGCCAGGGCGAGACCGCCCATGATGGCGCCGGAGGTCGGGGTGAACAAGTTCACGACACCGATAGCGGCGGAGAAGATCATGACCATGACCTCGGGAGAGAAGCCGAGCTTAACAGCCAGCGGTCCCATGATGGGCATGGAGACGGTAGCCATACCAGAGGTCGAGGGGATCAGGAAGGACAGGCCGAAGTAGACCAGGAAGCTCATGGGAGCGAAGATCACGCCGGACAGGCCAGCCAGAGCATTAGCAGCAGCGTCGAGGACGTAGACGTCGAGGCCGGTGTTAGCCATGAGAACGGAGATACCACGAGCGAGGGCGATGACGAGAACAACGGACATCATGTCGGCAGCGCCGGTGATGAAGGTGTTGACGATCTGCTTCTCAGACAGGCCACCGATGATACCGATCAGGACGGCCATGAGGAAGAACCAGGTGGAAGCCTCGTCGAAGTACCACTGGCCAATGGGCAGGCCGGTGATCAGGGCAGACCAGCCCTGGACGACGGTGTTACCGTCGGCATCGTAGACAGCGCCAGCGTCAAAGAAGTTGGCGACGCCCTCGTTGAGGTCGGCCAGCGGAATAAAGCCGACGATCATGACGACGAAGGTGAAGGCAAAGGCGATCAGAACACCCTTCTGACGACCAGTGAGCTTGACCTCCTTGTGAACCTCGGAAGCAGCCTTGCCGTGAGCCTCTTCGGCGTCCTTGAGCTCCTGCATCGACAGGATGGTGGATCCCTTGTCAGCCTTGACCTTCTTGGCGTAGTTCATCACGAAGAAGATGGACATACAGGTAGTGACAATCCACAGGACGGCACCGAGGCCGATGATGATGGACTGGTTGACCTCAATGCCAACGCCGGTCAGAGCGTCGACGGCAGCGCCGACGGCGAACGGGTTAACCGTGGAGCCCAGGCAGCCGCAGCCAGCGCCGAGCAGGACGGTAGCGGCGCCGACCATGGGGTCGAAGCCAGCGGCCATCATGGTAGCGGCGAGCAGGGCGTAGAAGGGAACGGTCTCCTCGCACATACCATAGGTGGTACCACCGAGGGAGAAGATGAGCATAAGGACAGGAACGAGCATGATCTCGTTGCCCTTAAGCTTCTGCACCAGAACGGCGATGCCGTTGTCCAGAGCGCCGGTCTCGGTCATCATACCGAGGAAGCCGCCCAGGATCATAACGAAGAGGCAGACGGGCAGAGCGTCAGCGAAGCCCAGAATCGGGGCAGTGCAGAAATCGCTCAGGCGGGCTGCAGTAACCTCGCCGCCGGACGCGCCGGAGACGATAACGGTAATCACTGCGACAATTGCCAGCAGAGCTAGAAGAATGGTGAACGATGAAGGCATACCGCGCTTTTTCTTAGCGGTCTCACTCATGGTTCTCATCCCCCCTTCATAAATCATTTAACTTTCTCGCGCGAAGCGGATCTTCCGTGCCGTGCCCACCGCCCGACGCGAGATATTTACCAGACATAACCGCTCGGGGTGTGCAGCAATACACCCCGAGCGAGATGCTAGATGCTCTTACTTGAGCGTGGCGTACATGACAGCCTTAATGGTGTGCATGCGGTTCTCGGCCTCGTCGAAGACCTTGGAAGCGGGGCTCTCGAAGACCTCGTCGGTGACCTCCTGCTCGGTGATGCCGAACTGCTCGCACTTCTCGGCGCCAATGGTGGTGTTGGTGTCGTGGAAGCTGGGCAGGCAGTGCAGGAAGATGGCACCCGGGTTGGCCATAGCCATGACCTCGGAAGTAACACGATACGGGGTAAGCTGGGCGATGCGCTCGGCCCAGACCTCGTCGGGCTCGCCCATGGAGACCCACACGTCGGTGTAGATAACGTCGGCACCGGTGACGCCGTCCTTGACGTCGGTGGTCAGCTTGATGGTGCAGCCGTTGGCCTCGGCGATGGGCTTGCAGGCCTCGATGACGTCGTCAGCGGGCATGCACTCCTCGGGGCCGCAGGCCACGAAGTTCATGCCGAGCTTGGAGCAGACGACCATGAGGGAGCGAGCGACGTTGTTCTTGCAGTCGCCCATGAAGACGAGGGTCTTGCCCTTGATGTCGTAGTTGAAGTTCTCCTGGACGGTCAGGATGTCGGCGAGCATCTGGGTGGGATGCCACTCAGTGGTCAGGCCGTTCCACACGGGCACGCCGGACTTAGCAGCGAGCTCCTCGACGTCGTCTTGGGCAAAGCCACGGAACTCGATGCCGTCATACATGCGGCCGAGAACGCGGGCGGTATCCTCGATGGACTCCTTCTTGCCCATCTGCGACGAACCCGGATCGAGGTAGGTGACGCCCATGCCCAGATCCATGCCGCCGACCTCGAAGGCGCAGCGGGTACGAGTGGAGGTCTTCTGGAAGAGCAGAACGATGTTCTTGCCCTCGAGATAGCGGTGCGGAACGCCAGCGCGCTTCATGTCCTTGAAGTTCTTGGAGAGCTTGAGCAGGTACTCGATCTCCTCGGTGGTGAGGTCGAGGAGCTTGAGGAAGCTACGGCCGGAGAGGTTAACACCCATGGTTCGAATCCTTTCGAAGAAATGAATTACGTAAGTAATAGTGTTGCCCGTTTGACGGGCGAAACCGGTGCGGTTGTAGGGGGACCGCACCGGAAACGGAAAGACTTAGAGGTCCTCGCGCCAGAAGGGCATGCTCATGCAGCGCGGGCCGCCGCGGCC
>CABUHI010000042.1 GCA_902491345.1 uncultured Collinsella sp. | reverse complement strand
GCGCAACGCGTTGCGCTGAGTCCTGAGGCTGTTGCAATGAAAATGACAATCAAGGGCGTGGACACGCGCCAGTTACCTTTAATGGATATGAGGTGAATGAGGCGATTGTTTTGCTATACTCTCTCCGCACGGGCGATTGGCGCAACGGTTAGCGCAGGTGCTTTACACGCACAAGGCTGGGGGTTCGAATCCCTCATCGCCCACCACTGATTTGATAGGCTCCCAGCAATGGGAGCCTTTCTTTTTTGGGCCCAGTGCATGGGATTCGAACCCGACAGGGTGCGGAGCTGAGGAAACGCGCAAGCGTTTTCCAGCGCAGCACGCGAGGAGCGGAGCGACGAAGCGGGACGCGGGCGGCGCCAGCCGCACGCGGACATCCCTCATCGCCCACCACCGAATTGGAAACGGTCCTCGCAAGGGGACCGTTTTTGTTTGGGCCCAGCGCATGGGATTCGAACCCGCCAGCACGTCTGTCACAAAGGCCGTGGTCAAATAATGGCAAAAATGAGTACTGCTACTTTGCTTGCAACATATAAAAAGATAGCGTTTGCTTAAGTTACGCAACATATGTCCATTATAAGGACTAACAGTTAGATCACAATCGTGCATTCATCGCCATTTCGACTTGCTATCTGGCCTTATTAGTCCAAAATTGCTGCTACCGAATCGGTAGCAGTACTCATATTTAATGTTTTTTGACCAGCGGGTCTCCCTGCCTTAGCAAATCTAAGGCAAAACGGGCTCCAGACCGTTGAATCGTGCCGCATATGGCACGTCCGCAGTCCGGAACCCGGTCCAAATTGAGTTATTGCGCTGCGTTAGCCCAAAACGCCCGACAGGATCTCGATTAGGCTATCCACGTCGGCTTCCTCGCAGACGAGCGGCGGCAGGAAACGCAGCGTATGGGCACCCGTAGCGTTAATCACGGCACCGGCGGCCAGCGCGCGGGCAACAATATCATGCGCATCGCCCGCAGCGTCATCCAAGTCGCATCCGAGCATCAGGCCGCGGCCACGAATCTCAACCACGTGCGGGAGCTTGGCCAGCGCCTGCTCCATATAGGCGCCTACCTTGGCAGCATGGTCGGCATAATCGCCGCGCACGAGCGCGGAGAGCGTCGCGGCACACGCCGCGATGGCCAAGCAGCTACCGCCAAAGGTCGAGCCGTGGTCGCCCGGCTTAAACACGTCGGCAATCTCCTTCTTCGCCACGACGGCACCCATGGGCACGCCGTCGGCAATGCCCTTGGCAAGGCTCATGATGTCGGGCTCCACGCCATAGGTCTGGAACGCAAACGGCTTACCCGTGCGGAAGATACCGCACTGGACCTCGTCGGCGATAAGCACGGCGCCCACTTCGTGTGCCAGGTCGCGCGCTGCCGCCATAAACTCCTCGGTCATGGGGTGCACGCCACTCTCACCTTGGATCGGCTCGAGCATCACGGCGCAAATTTCACTGCCCAGCTGCTTAAAGATCGCACGCAGTTCATCGACATCGTTAGGCGTGCAGGCCACAAAGCCACCCGGCAGCGGGCGGAAGCTGTCCTGCAGCCAATCCTGCATGGTGGCGGCAATGGTCTCGAGCGTACGGCCGTGGAAGCCGCCGCGCATGCACACGATGGTGTTGCCGCCATTACCGGCACGCTTGGCGTACAGGCGCGCGAGCTTCATCGAGCCTTCGTTGGCCTCGGCGCCAGAGTTGGCAAAGAAGGTCTCCCAAACCTGCTCATCCGCAGCCGGGGCACCAAGAGCAGCTGCCGTGGTCTCATCGCCGGCGGCAATGGCATCGGCAAGCACGCGCGCACCATCTACGTCGTCGTTAGCAAGCTTGGACAGCAGCGCCGCGACCTGTCCGCGCTGCTCAATGTAGAAGTAATTGGAGACATGCATGAGCTTTTTGGTCTGTGCCTCGAGCGCCGAGAGCACAGCCGGGTCGCCATGACCTAGGCTGCACACGCCGATGCCGGCAAGAAAGTCGAGGTACTCACGGCCATCGTCGCCGGTGAGCTTCATGCCGTGACCCTCGACAAACTCGACCGGAGAGCGG
The DNA here is from genome assembly GCA_902491345.1 of uncultured Collinsella sp. Lineage (GTDB taxonomy): Bacteria > Actinomycetota > Coriobacteriia > Coriobacteriales > Coriobacteriaceae > Collinsella. The sequence continues at coordinate 8,089 of CABUHI010000042.1, read as the reverse complement.
CCAAAGGTATGCATAACGTAATGGGATTCAAGCGATTGCTGAGCTGCAAGTGACATGGGATGCCTTTCGTTGGGCGCCGGACGGCGCAGACCTATGGGTGCAGGAATGGGGCGGCTGCGGGTCGCTAGACCGTCTGAAGCTTCTCGACCTCGTCAAGGTTTTCGGTCAGACGCGCAGCAAACGTCGAAAGCGGATGCGGATGCGTATCGAACTCGTAAGCCGTCTCGGTGGAATGGATCACGGTGCCGACACCGGCATCGGTCAGCAGCTCCAGGAGCAGCGAATGCGGCGTAGTACCGTTGATGATGTGGGCACGAAATACGCCGCCGGTAAGCGCATCGACGGCCGCACGCAGCTTGGGAATCATGCCCTTATCGACCTCGCCACCGTAGAGCATCTCGTTAACCTCGTCGAGCGTTAGGTTAGAGATAAGCGAATCCTTATCGCTAAAGTCCTTGTACAGGCCATCGACGTCGGTCAAAAAGATCGCCTTATGCGCGTGAAGCGCTGCCGCGACGGCACCGGCGGCGGTATCGGCATTGATGTTGAAGAAACCGCCGTCCTCCCCCGCCGCGACGGTAGCGATGACGGGGATGTACTCGCTATCGAGTAAGCGCTCGATATAGTCGGTGTTGACGTGCGTCACTTTGCCCACGCGACCGAGTTCGGGGTCGAGCGGCTCGGCGATGAGCGTGCCGGCATCGCTGCCCGACACGCCCACGGCCAGGTTGCCGTGGTGGTTGATGGCAGCAACCAGCTCCTGGTTAACCTTGCCGCCCAGCACCTCGCGCACGATATCCATAGTCGCCGGCGTAGTCACGCGCTGGCCGTTCTTAAACTCGACGGGAATATCGTAATGGCTCAGCGCCTCGTTGATGGCCTTGCCGCCGCCATGCACAATGACGGGGCGCATGCCGATGATCTTGAGCAAAACGATGTCGCTCATCACGTCGCGGCGCAGCTGCTCGTCAACCATGGCTGCTCCGCCATATTTGATAACAACCGTCTTGCCGGTCAGGTTTTTAATCCACGGCAGTGCTTCGAACAGCAGCTGCGCGGTTGCTTCGTTGGATTCGCTCGAACGACAATCGCGTGCGAATTTCATAATCTGCCTCGTCTTTCGTATCGTTATCGCGCCGTGCTCCACTGTCCGCAATCGCGGCAAGATGCGCAGCGCGCCTGGAATCTAGGAACGGTAGTCGCCGTTGATGGAGATGTACTCGTGCGTGAGGTCGCAGGTCCACACGGTCGTTGCCGCGTCGCCTGCGCCCAGGTCGGCCGAGATCACGATCTCGGGCGCCTCAAAACGTCGCAGAGCCTCGTCCTCGTCAAAGGGAACAGTCAGACCGTCGCGACAGACAGGCATGCCCATCATGTCGATGGAAACGTCTTCCTGATTAAACTTCACGCCGCACTTGCCGAGCGCCATGGCAACGCGGCCCCAGTTGCAGTCGTGGCCAGCGATGCAGGTCTTGACGAGCGGCGAGTTGGCGACGGCACGGGCGGCGATATCGGCTTCCTCGTCGTTGGCGGCGCCGGTAATGTTAACCGTCACGAGCTTTGACGCACCCTCGCCATCGGCCGCGATGTTGCGCGCCAGGCTCTCGCACACCTCGTGCACGGCAAAGGCCAACTCGTCAAAGGCGTCAGTGCCCTCGACGATGGCCTCGGCATCTGCGGCAGCAGCGCCAGAAGCAAGCATGATGCAGGTGTCGTTGGTCGAGGTGTCGGAATCGACCGTTACCTTGTTAAAGGTCTGTTTGACGGTCGAGAGCAGCAGGGCATGAAGTGCCGCCGGCTCGACGGGGGCATCGGTAGTAATGACCGCGATCATGGTGGCCATATTGGGCATGATCATGCCCGAGCCCTTGCACATTCCGCCTACCGAATAGACGTTGCCCGCATGGCCCGCAACCTCACTGACGTAGGACACGGCGTACTCCTTGGAGTGCGTGTCGGTCGTCATGATGGCGCGAGCGGCATCGGCTCCACCGTGGGCGGAGAGCGCCTCGTAGGCAGCAGGAATGGCGGTCTCAAACGTGTCGATCGGCAGAATCTGGCCAATCACGCCCGTGGAGGCAACCAGAATCTGCTGGGGCTCGCAGCCGATGACCTGCGATGCGATGCTGCACGTCTCGCGCGCGCATGCAAGGCCGGTCTCACCCGTGGCGGCGTTGGCATTGCCAGAGTTGACCGAAACGCCGGCGATGATACCGTAACCCTTGTCGGCACCGCCCAGGTTGGCACGGCTCACTTGCACGGGCGCCGCGCAAAAGCGATTGGTGGTAAACACGCCGGCACCGGGACAGGGTTTATCGGGCACGACGAGCGCGTAATCCAGACGCTCGGGGTTCTTGCGGAACCCAGCGTGGATGCCCGCAGCTTTAAAACCAGCCGCAGCCGTAACGCCACCCTCGACGGCGCGAATCTTGATATCAAACAGCTCGGTATTCATCGTCTTTATGACTCCTTATGTCAAACAAAAAACGGACATCGGTTGGTGCGCCATGCCAGTCGTAATCATGAGACCAGCTTAAGAGTGGCGCCCCACTCGATGCCCGACTACCAAATCGTTAACAATCGAATGTGCTACACCGGGCACGCCACTGTGGGCAAGCCTCGTCGCTCGTCAAAGCCAAAGACGATATTGGCGCACTGGACTGCTTGGCCCGCAGCGCCCTTGCACAGATTGTCGATGGCGCCCGTCGCCACCAGCACGCCCGCGCGCTTGTTGAGCGCGAGGCCGATCTGGGCGGCGTTGGTGCCGACGACCGAAGCCGTCTTGGGCTGCTGGCCGGCGTCGAGCACACGCACAAAGGTGCGTCCAGCGTAGAACTGCTTGTAATAGTCGACAACATCCTCAAGAGCCAGGGAGTCGATAGCCTGCGGCGTAAGCGGCATCGTCACCGTGGAGAGCAGGCCACGCTTGAGCGGTGCCAGGTGCGGGGTAAAGACGACGCGATCGGTCAGGCCAAGGATTTGCTCAATCTCGGGCGTGTGGCGATGCTTGCCCACGCCGTAGGCCTCCAAATTCTCGTCGGCGCTGCAAAAATGCGTACGAGCGTTGCAAGACTTGCCGGCACCCGTCACACCGCTGATGGCATCGACAATCACGGGACCGTTCTCGGCCACCCAGCCCGCACGCACGGCAGGAGCGGCAGCAAGGCTCGTTGCGGTGGGATAGCAGCCGGCGCAGGCAACCAGCACGGGTTTGCCGTCGGCATGATCGGATGCAGCGGTCTCCAAATCCTGGGAGAACAGCTCGGGCAGACCGAAGGCGCGGGTCTTGAGCAACTCGGGGCTCGTGTGCTCGGCGGCATACCAGGCCTCAAAGGTGGCCGGATCGCTCAGGCGATAGTCGGCCGAGAGGTCAATGCAGGAGACTCCCGCGGCAAGCAGGGCGGGCACCTGAGCCATGGCCGCGGTATGCGGCACGGCCAAGAAGACGGCGTCGCAGGATTTAAGCTCGGGGGCGTCATGCGTGGTGAAAACCAGATCGCTCACGCCAGCAAAGCTCGGATACACCGCGGACAGCGGCTGGCCGGCATCGGCGTTGGACGTAATGGCAACAAGTTCAAACTCGGGATGGCCGAGCACGAGGCGAATGAGCTCGGCTCCGGCATATCCAGCCGCACCGACGATTCCAACCTTCAAAGACATATCAGACTCCTTGTCTGCGATTTATGCACCGATGCGCATTTCGCAGCGGCCGTTATGAAGTGGGTTGAAACTTTAGCACCAAAAGATGCATGAATACGCAAATGGCTTGCATATTCATGCATTGAAACATTCCCGACACATTCGCTTGAAGGAATTGACAAATGGAGCGGGCCCCGTATTGAACGGCGCTCCTAACGGCGCCGGGCAATACGGGGCCCGCCCATGCGAAAACCAAGTTGTTAGGATGAGCCAGCTGGCTAGAGCTCGACCGGCACCCATTCGTCGTGATTGCAGATAAAAGCCTCGGGATCCTCGACGCTAAAGAAGACGAGCGTGGGGTCGTTAGGCCCCTCATAGTGCTCGCTCAAGCGCTCAAGATGCTTCCAACCGGCCTCGCGCATTTCACTCGAAGCCCGGTCTTCCAGCCCCGCACGCCCGCGCAGGATCAACCAACCATGGCCCGGCCACCAACTCGTGGCCTCAAAGCGCTGGTTTTGCAGAAGCTCTTGCCACACATCTTTGGTGCGCGCCGTCACAAACCACAGCTTGCCGTCCTGAATCTGTGCAAACGAGAACGGACGCACATGCGGCTGCCCGTCCACGCTCGTCGCCAGATACCACGCCGGCACCGACGTCAGATACTCCAGCACCGTATTCAATCCGTCCACGTTTCCTCCTGTCGCCTGACCAGTTTTTTGGAATGGGTAGTCAATTTGGGAAATTAGAGCTCGAGGAGCTCTTCGCTGCCGTCGATATCGCAGAACCGCGCGGCGATGTTGCGGACCGAGAAGAATGCAAGGCGGCCGTCGTTGGCACTATCGTGTTGCTCGCCAATGCCCACCATGTGCCTAAAGCCCGCCTGGCGCACCTTGTCGCTCACGAACGCATCGTCCTCGAGCGCGGCCTCACCGGTTAACACGATCCAGCACTCCCCCGGCTTCCAGCCCGATACCTCAAACTTGGGATTCGCGCTCAACTCCGCCCATACGTCCTTGTCGCGCGACGTGCAAAACCACAGTTTGTCGTCATCGACCATGGCAAACGAAAACGGCCTCACGCGAGGCTGATGCCCGTCACTTGCATCGGTCGTGGCCAGATACCACGCCGGAATGCGCCTGAGATACGAACAGGCGCGCTCAAGCTGAGCCGTGCGGTCGTTGTCGGTCATAGGGACCCCTTTCTTGCGCCCGAATCGCGCCTAAACAAGTTGAAGATTGATGACGATGACGCAGATGAGCAGCAACGCCGTCACCACCGCCGCCAACGCATCGCCGCGGCCAAATGCAAGCGCATGCAGGCGCGTGCGGCCCTGCTCGCCGTGATAGCAGTGTGCATCCATGGCGGCCGAAAGCGTCTCGGCATGACGGAACACGCCCGTGAACAGCGGAATCGCCACACTGCCGAGCATACGCACGCCGCCGAGCGGACCGCCCGTCACGCGCGCGCCGCGGCTTGCCTGTGCATCGGCCGCCTGCTTCATCTCAGTGGCAAACTGCGGCATAAAGCGTAGCGCGATACCCATGATCATGCCGAGCTCGTGCGCAGGAAGTCCCACACGCGCAAACGGCGCGAGCAGGCGCTCAAAGCCCGCGGTGAGGTCGAGCGTCGGCGTGGTGAGTGTAATGGCGCTCATACCGGCCATCATCAACGTCAGGCGGCACGCCATAAAGGCGGCAGAACGCAGCGAGCCCTCGCTTATCTGCAGAAAGCCGAGCTGCCACAGGATGCGCCCACTCTGATCGGTAAACAAGTTGAGCACCGCGACCACGACGACGATCGCCAGCAGCGGCGCCATCGACGACAGAACGCGACGAACCGGCACCCGAGACACGGCATAGGTCAGCACAACGAAAATTGCGACCGGGGCCAGCCCGCGGAAGCCACTGACCGTGAGCGTCGTGATCAGAAACACAAAGCCCAAGAGCAACTTGGTTCGCGGGTCCAGGCGGTGGATTGCACTATCGCCGGGATAGTAACTGCCAAACGAAAACGCCTCCATCAGCAGCCCTCCTCTCGCGCGACCGTCTTGGATTTAGCAATGTCCGAGACGTTAGAAGAACCGTCTGGGCGACCGATCAGCAAATCTGCCAACTCGTCGGCCAACGACTCAACCGTATAGAGCCCGCCGCGACGCAGCGGCACGCCCGCCTCCGTAAGCGCCAGCGCCATACGCTGGGCGGCGGGAACGCCCAAGCCGATTGATTTAAGCTCATCGGCATGCGCAAAAACCTGAGCGGGCGTGCCCTCGGCAAACACCGCGCCCTCGTTCATCACGACAATACGGTCGCAGCAATTGGCCAGGTCATCCATACTATGCGAAACCATGACAACGGTCAGGCCCTCGCGATGGAGTCGACCGATGAGCCCTAGGAAATCCTTGCGCGCAGCCGGATCGAGCCCTGCCATGGGCTCATCGAGCACCAGGACTTCGGGCTCCATAGCGAGCACGCCGGCAAACGCCACACGCCTCTGCTGACCGCCCGAAAGCTCAAAGGGGCTCTTGTCGCCGACCGTGGAAAGGTCGAGGCCCACGCGCGAGAGCGATGACTCGACACGACGGTCGACTTCATCTTGCGGCAAGCCAAGGTTATGCGGACCAAACGCCACGTCCTGCGCCACGGTTTCGGCAAACAGCTGACGCTCAGGATATTGAAACACCACGCCGACCTTGGCCTTAACCGCGGCGGCGTCTTTCTTGTTTGATAGGTCGAGCCCCAGCGCGCAAATGCTTCCCTCCTGCGGACGGATCAGCCCGTTGAGATGCTGGACCAGAGTCGATTTACCCGAACCGGTATGACCTGCCAAACCCAGGAACTCGCCGCGACGCACCGTCAGCGATACATCGCGCAGCGCCCACGGACTGCTGGGGTCGTTTCCCCAGAGAGCCTGTTTGCTCGATTTGCCCGCAGTGGCCGAGCGCTTATGCCAGCGGCGGCGCTCGCGCGGACTGAGCGAATAACTGTACGAAACATGGGATAGCTCTATGACGGGCTCCGACGCGTTGCCCTCGTTGTCTACCGGAACAGTGCCGTCAGCGATTTCCAACTGGGATGCGGAAGGCTGCCCCGCGGTGCCTGCCCCACTTCGCTCGGCATAAGTCTGCGCAATCTCGGCGACCATATCCGCCTCACGTACCTGCGCGCAAACGGGCACGCCCTTCGCACGAAGTGCCATGCCCAAACGGCACGACTCTGGCATGTCAAGGTTGAGCTGAACGAGTTCATTCGCCCGCGTCAGAATCTCATCGGGCGTGCCCAGCATGGCAACTCGTCCCGTCTGAAACACGGCGACACGATCGGCCTCGGCAGCCTCCTCCATAAAGTGCGTAATCATCACGATGGTCATGCCGCGAGCGTGCAACGCGCGGCAAGCCTTCATGAGGCCCTTGCGTCCACGCGGATCGAGCATCGAGGAAGCCTCGTCCAATATGAGCACGCGCGGTTCCATGGCGAGCACGCCGGCAAGCGCCACGCGCTGCTTTTGGCCGCCCGAAAGCGCATGGGTCTCGTGGCGCTCAAAGCCCACCAGGCCCACACCCTTCAGCGCCTCGCGTAAGCGCTGCGCAATTTGCGCCGATGGCACGCCAAGGTTTTCGGGACCAAACGCAACGTCATCTTCGACAAGCGTTGCCACCAGCTGGTCGTCGGGATTCTGGAATACCATGCCCGCGGTCGAACGAATGTCGTAGACCAGCTCGGGGTCGGACGCATCCATGCCGTTGATGCGTACCGTGCCCGCATCGGGCTGCAACAGCGCATTCAGATGCTTGGCAAACGTCGACTTGCCCGACCCATTGCCACCGAGGATGCAGAAAAACTCGCCGTCCTCGATATTCAGATCGACGCCGTCGAGCGCCGGTACGGCACCGTCATAGCTAAAGGAAACGCCCCGACACTCAATCATGCGCGGCCTTTGACCTGGTCCTTTTTAGGCGTGATGAGGTTGGAGACCGCTTTATACACCGCCAGTGTCAACACCGAGTTAAGCACGGTCTTGATAAGGTTGAACGGCAGCACGGCAGGAATCATGAGCGGGGCGATCACATCGACCGAGCCATACCAGAACCATACGCCAATGGTAAGGTTTGCGACCATAGACAACGCCGTAGCGGCAATAACGCCAAGCACCAGGCCAATCACGGCACCCTTATAGGTATGCATCTTCTGATAGACGATAGCCGCAGGCAGAATGTAGCCCAGCGTGGCAACCAGGTTCATAAGCGCGCCGACCCAGTCACCCGTGGTGAGCGCATGGATAACGATAGCCATAGCGGCAACAGCAGTGCCGGCGCCAGGACCATACGCAAACCCGCACACCATCGCCGGTACCAGCGACGGGTCATACGTCAAAAACGGCGCCGAAGGAAGGATAGGCAGCTGCACGTACATAAACAGGGCGCCCAAGGCGCACATCAACGCCATGGTAACGA
>CABUHI010000041.1 GCA_902491345.1 uncultured Collinsella sp. | reverse complement strand
CTGTCGCCGCGCCCCGCAGTGCCCGCTTCCCCCGAGAACAATTATCAGTGCAGGTAGATGCCTTGCACTTTTTAGCGAAAAGCCGGCGTGGTTGGAATTCCTCAATTCATCGTAGTAAACCGGCATAGTTTCGTATTTCCAGCAGTTCAAAATTTGTCAATACGTCGGCATATGCGAAAAAAGCCCGACCTCCGTGGGAGATCGGGCTTATAGGGCTCAGTTAAACCAAGTCTGTACGGTCAAATGACCCGCAGATTACATCTGCTCGGGCGCGGAAACGCCAACGAGGGTGAGCACCAGGGCGAGCGTCACGCGGACAGCGTCGCAAGCGGCCAGACGGGCACGCGAAAGCTCGGGGTCGACGGGACGACCCTCACTCGGCAGCACCTGGCAGGCAGCGTAGAAGCTGTGGAAGTCACCGGCGAGTTCCTCGGCAAAGTGGGTCAGACGGAACGGAGCGCGATCGCGAGCGCAGCTGGCGATCAGGTCGGTGAGCTCGTTGAGCTTGCGCGAAAGGGCGAGCTCGGTCGGGTCGGTCAGCAGCGAGTAATCGACGTTCTCACCGATGGCCTTGGCGGCAACGGCCTTCATGCCCATCTCGTCGGCCTGCTCAGGCGTTACGTCGGCGGCACGGCGCAGGATGGAGCACACGCGGGCGTGAGCATACTGCACGTAATAGACCGGGTTGGAGTTGTCGCGCTTCTTAACGGCCTCGATGTCGAAGTCGACCATCTGGTTGGAGCTCTTGGAGATGAGCGTGTAGCGAGCGGCATCGGAGCCGACCTCGTCGACGAGCTCCTGCAGGGTCACCATGGTGCCCTTGCGCTTGGACATACGAACGGGCTTGCCATTACGCAGCAGGTTGACGAGCTGGCCCAGCAGAACCTCAAACTTGCCGGGATAGCCGAGAGCGTCGCAGACGCAGCGGACGCGCTCGATGTAGCCGTGGTGGTCGGCACCCCAAATGTCGATGACGTGGTCGACGCGCTGGAACTTGTCCCAATGATAGGCAACGTCGGAGGCGAAGTAGGTGTACTCGCCATCGGACTTGATCAGGACGCGGTCCTTGTCGTCGCCTAGGTCGGTGGAGCGGAACCACAGGGCGCCGTCCTTGGTGTAGAGGTAGCCCATCTTGTCGAGCTTCTCAAAAGCGCGGTCGACGGCGGAGGTGCCGGCGGTCTCGCCCTCGGTGTCCTTCACGTACAGCGAACGCTCGGAGTACCAACGATCGAAGTCGCAATTGACGGCGTGGCAGAGGTCGCGCATGTTGTCGACCATCTTCACATAGCCGCGCTCGCGGAAGCTCTCCATGCGCTCCTGCGGATCGGCGTCGACCCACTTGTCGCCGTCGGTGCGCCAGAACTCGGCGGCCTCGTCGATGATGTAGTCGCCGCCGTAGGAGTCCTTGCCCAGGGTCTCGGCAAAGTTGTCCTGATACGGATGGGTCTCGGGATGCTCGTCGTTCTCGTCGGCAACGAAGGCGTCACGGTCGGCGATCAGCAGCTTGTGAGCCTCGTCGATATCAACGCCCTGCTTGGCGATGATGTCGGCAAGCTGCATATAGCGCGTGCTGATGGAGTTGCCGAAGGTGTTCATCTGAGAGCCGTGGTCGTTGATGTAGAACTCACGCTGGATGTCGTAACCGGCGTGGTCCATAACGCGGCAGAGCGAATCGCCCAGCGCGGCCCAGCGGCCGTGGCCGATGTGCATGGGGCCGACGGGGTTGGCGGAAACGAACTCAACCTGGGTCTTCAGGCCACCACCGACGTTGGACTTAGCGAAGTCCATGCCCTTCTCGCGAGCCTCGCCAAAGATGGCATTCTTGACGGCAACGGAGAGGTAGAAGTTGATGAAACCGGGGCCTGCGATCTCAACCTTCTCGATCGCGGGATCCTCGGGCATATGGGCAACGATGGCCTCGGCGATCTTGCGCGGGGCGCAGTGGGCCAGCTTGGCGGACTTCAGGGCCATGGTAGAGGTCCACTCGCCATGAGAAGTGTCAGCCGGTCGCTCGATAGCGCAATCGTCAAGTTCAAATGCGGAAAGGTCGCCGGCCTCCTGGGCCGCAGCAAGCGCAGCGCGTACCAGCTCTTCAATCTTCTCGGGCATAGATCCTCCTTGTGTTAAAGCCCCGAGCTCTTGGTCACTCGTAGGGCAAAAGCCAGAGTTTGTAGCACTCTATCACAAGCGACGGGCACTATCGCAGGGTAAAGCCAATCGAAATTGCATATGCACAAAATTGACTACAGCTTGTATGGAGTCTCTCAAAGATGCCGGTCTGCCTGCAGATTATGCACGCGTTGAAAATGCATAAAGGTGTGAATGAGCTGTGTCTTTTATCGAATACTCTTACCTATCGGAGTTGTGTGCTTTTCCTGCATAAAGTAAGGGTTTCCGCACGTCAGCGTGGTATTCTAGACATACGCAAATTCGTATAAGTTGGAGGTAGCATGTTCTCAATCGGTCAACACGTCATTCATCCGGGTCAGGGAGTCTGCACCGTCGTCGGTTTTAGGGACGACACGCCGCAGCCCATGCTGTTGCTCGAGACCAAGCAGGGACATGCGCAGACGATCCTCATGTACCCCGTGGCGCAGGCCGATCGTTTGCATGCCGCCATCTCCCAGCAAGATGCCGAGCACCTGCTGAGCCACTATGACGAGCTGGAGTGCGACACCTTTACCGAGCGTAACAGCTCGCTTGAGGAGACGCACTTTAAGCAGCAGCTCAAGCTGGGCGCGCCCGAGACGGTCCGCGTGGCAAAGACCATGATGCACCGCATTCGCCAGGCCGAGGAAGCTGATAAAAAACCCAGCTCCTACTACATGCGCGTACTCAAGGAGGCCAAACGCCGCTCCATCGAGGAGTTCGCCGTGGCCCTTGGTGTCACCGAGGAGGCCGCCGAAGCCCGCCTAGCCCAAGCCGCCCTCAACTAACCCATCCGCGCCAAAAACCACCACAAAGGGAACAGGCACCTTTGTGGTGGTTTTCTTGTTCTAGTAGTATTCATTCTTATCGATACCCACGAGCACAAGGAGTCTCCTATGGCAGAGCCGCTTACCGCCGGAATCACCCGCGACCGCGCTTTCGAACTGCTCAACGAGCACAACAAGGACCCGTTCCACATCACCCATGGCGAGACGGTCGAGGGCACTATGCGCTACTTTGCGCGCGAGTTCGACCCCGAGAACGAGGAGTTTTGGGGCATCGTCGGTCTGCTGCACGACCTGGATTGGGAGGAGCATGAGGACGATCCCATGAACCACACCATCTATGCTGCCGAGATTCTTGAGGGCGAAGGTGCGTCTCCCGAGCTCATTCGCGCCATCCAGACGCACACGTCCGACTTCAACACCTCGCTGCCCAAGCCCGAGCTGCAGATGGAAAAGATCCTGTTTGCCTGCGATGAGCTCACCGGCCTGATCGGCGCTGCAGTCATCATGCGCCCGAGCAAGAGCGTTATGGACTTTACGACCAAGTCGCTCAAGAAGAAGTTCAAGGACAAGCGCTTTGCCGCCGGCTGCTCGCGCGACGTGATTTCGCAGGGCGCCGAGATGTTGGGCTGGGAGCTCCCCGAGCTCTTTGACCGCACCATCGCGGCCATGCAGTCCTTCGCCCCCGACCGCGATACCTTCCAGGCCTAACCGCCCACGCCACCTAAAACCACCACAAAGGATAAAGGCACCTTTGTGGTGGTTTTTGTTTGCGCGGGCGTTAGGGGCGGACCTGGCCGGTGCCTCGGAGCTTGTATTTGTAGGTGGTGAGGGCCTCGGCGGCAAAGGGGCCACGGGCGTGGAGCTTTTGGGTCGAGATGCCGATCTCGGCGCCCAGGCCAAACTCGCCGCCGTCGGTGAAACGCGTGCTGGCGTTGGCGTACACGGCCGAGGCATCGACCGCATCCAGGAAGCGCTCGCAAGCATCCGTGTCCTCGGCAACGATGGCCTCGGAGTGCATCGTGCCGTAGCGATTGATGTGTGCGATGGCCTCGTCCTCGTTTGCCACGACCTTCACGCTCATCTCGAGCGCCAGGTACTCGCGACCCCAGTCCTCCTCAGTCGCGGCGACGTAGTCATCGCCCTCTACAAAGCCGGCGTCGGCGCACGCGGCGCACGTGGCCTCGTCGCCGTGAATGAGCACGCCGTGGTCGTGCAGCACGGCAACGACCGCAGGCAAAAACGCATCGGCCACAGCACGGTCGACCAGCATCGACTCGGCGGCATTGCACACGCCCACGCGCTGGGTCTTGGCATTGACGATAATGTTGAGCGCCTTATCAAAGTCGGCGGACTCATGCACGTAGATGTGGCAGTTGCCCGTGCCCGTCTCGATCACCGGCACAAGCGACTCGCGCACGCAGCGCTGGATCAGGCCTGCACCGCCGCGCGGAATGAGTACGTCGACAATGCCGCGGAGCTTCATGAGCTCGCCAGTGGCCTCGCGGTCGGTGGACTCGATCATCGACACGGCCTCGCGCGGGAAGCCCTTGGCCTCGAGCGCATCGGCCAGCAGCTCGGCGATCATGGCACACGAGTGATAGGCCAGCGAGCCGCCGCGCAGAATGCAAGCGTTGCCGGTGCGGATGCAGATGCCCGCGGCGTCGGCCGTCACGTTGGGGCGCGCCTCGTAGACCATAGCGACCAGGCCCAGCGGCACACTCACACGGGTCAGGTCCACGCCGCTTGCAAGCACGCGGTGGTCGAGCACGCGGCCCACGGGATCGGGCAGCTCGGCGAGCTTTTCCAGGCCGGCGGCCATGTCCTCGACGCGCTCGGGCGTCAGCAGCAGGCGATCGAGCAGTCCGGCCGAGGTACCCGCATCGCGAGCAGCGGACATATCGAGCTCGTTGGCGGCGACGATGGAGTCGACACCGTTGCGCAGTGCTGCGGCCATGGCGCGCACGGCCTCCTGGCGCTGCTCATCGCTCGCCATGGCAAGCGAGGCCGACGCTGCCTTGGCGGCAACGGCAAGATCGTGGACATACGTGGCTATATCGACCGACATGGGCGGCCCTTTCTCCTAGAAGTTTGCAACCATGGTAGCCGATTTGCGCATGGCCTCGCCCGCGGCGGTAGAATTGGTCAACCCGAAACACCGCAACGAACGGAAGACTCACATGGCCCTCATCACTTCGTACCACGTCCCCGGCCTTTACGTCGAGGACCACAGCATCGACGTCCCCCTTGACTGGCGCGGCCTGGAGCCGATGCTCCTGGCCGTCGGCAGCACCATGCGCCGCGGCGCTATGCCGGCACCAATCGCCGGCGCGCCCGAGAGCATCAAACTCTTCTACCGCGTGGTTTGCGCGCCCGACCGCATCAACGACGATCTGCCGCTGCTCCTGTTTTTGCAGGGCGGCCCCGGCGGCGAGAGCCCGCGTCCGCTGTCGCCCACAAGCGACGGCTGGATCGAGGAGGCCGTCAAGCACTTCCGCGTGGTCCTTCCCGACCAGCGCGGCACCGGACGCAGTAGCTGCGTGGACGGACGCACGATCAAGGCACTGGGTGATCGCGCAACGGCCGCCGGCGCCGATACAGCACGCTCGCAGGCGGACTTCCTCAAGCGCCACCTCGCCAGCTCCATCGTGCGCGATTTTGAATACCTGCGACTGGTGGGCTTTGGCGGCAAGCCGTGGGTCACGCTCGGCCAGAGCTACGGCGGCTTTTTGACGCTGAGCTATCTGTCGCTCTTCCCCGAGGGCGTGGCGGCGAGCTTTACCTGCGGCGGAATCCCCCACGTGCCGGCGAGCGCACGCGAGGTATACGCGCACACCTTCCCGCGCATGGCCGCCAAGACGCAGCAGTATTATGACCGCTACCCCGCTGACGTCGAGCGCGTGGCAGCCCTGGCCGATGCGCTCGAGGCTCAGAAGCCCGTGCTACCCGACGGCTCGCCGATGACGGTCGAGCGCCTACAGCTCATGGGCAGCGACTTTGGTATGAAGCCGAGCTTTGAGCGCATGCACTGGATTATCGATCACGCTTTTGTTGACGGCGACGGCACGCTGACCTGCGGCGCCTCGGTATCTGACAGCTTTTTGATGCGCGCCTTCGAGCGCACCAACACGCGTACAAACCCGCTGTACTGGACACTGCAGGAGTTCATCTACGCCGACGGCGATACCATGCCCATTCGCTGGGCCGCGGCAGAAGAGAAGGCACACCGTGCCGAGTTCGACACCCTCGCGCGCCCGCTCATGTTTACCGGTGAGGCCATGTTCCCGTGGATGTTTGAGCAGATGCCCGAGATTAAGCCGTTTAAACCCGCCATGGACCTGCTGATGGAAGACACCAGCTGGGACAAGATCTACGACCCGCAGCGCCTGGCCTGCAACGAGGTGCCCCTGCAGGCCGCGGTGTATTTCGACGACATGTACGTGGATTCGGGCCTGCAGCTTGATACGCTCAGCCGCGTGGGCAACTCGCATGCCTGGGTGACCAACGAGTTCGAGCACGACGGTCTGCACGGTAGCGTGGTGTTCAAGCGCCTCTTCGACGAAGCCCTCAACCGCGGAGACCTGCGCCGGATCTTCTAGCAAAGGAGTGTCCCCACCTGCCGGCACAAAGGGAACGTCCCCAAGCGCCGGCAAAAGCGAGGCAGCGCTGCTGGCAAAACGAGCCGTAGCGCTGCCTCGCTTTATGCAAACACTATCAAGTTGTCCCTATGGATCGCGGGCTTCTCGGCCAGGTTAGCGAGCAGGCGGTTGCTGGCGATCTGGTCCTGGCGGCGGCCGGCGGCAAGTTCCAGCACGTCCGAATCGGCCTCAGCGATACCGCGGGCGACGACCATACCGCTCGGATCGCACACATCGAGCACATCGCCCTCGGCAAACTGGCCATCGACCTCGCGAATACCCACCGCAAGCAAGGAAGAGCCACGGCTGACCAACGCCTTCGCAGCACCATCATCGACCGTCACCGAGCCATGTGCCTTGTCGCCCAGTGCGATCCACAGCTTGCGGGGTGCGATGTCCAGACGCTCCGCCGGCGGATCGAACAGCGTGCCCACGCTCTCGCCGCGGGCGAGGCGCACGAGCGCATCGGGCTCCTCGCCCGAGCAAATCACGCTCTGAATGCCCGCCGTCATCAGGATGCGGCTCGCGCGAATCTTGGTGATCATGCCGCCCGTGCCCACCGAGGTCGAAGAATCGCCCGCCGAGGCGATAATCTTGGCATCGATCTTATGCACGACCGGGACGAACTCGGCCGTGGGGTCCTCGTGCGGATTGGCGGTATAGAGGCCATCGATGTCCGAGAGCGTCACGCACAGATCGGCAGAAACCAGGCAGCTCACAAGCGCCGCCAGCGTGTCGTTGTCGCCAAACTTGATCTCGTCGACGGTGACGGTATCGTTCTCGTTGACGACCGGCACCACGCCAAGCTCCACGAGGCGCAGCAGGGCGTCGCGTGCATGCAGGTAGGACGTGCGGCGGGCCGTATCATGGCGCGTGAGCAGCACGAGCGAGGTGAGCAGGTCGCGCGCATGGAACTCCTCGTCGTAGGCCGACGAGATGATGCACTGACCAGCCGAGGCGCAGGCCTGCAGGCTCGGCAGGTCGCCGACCGGCTTGCGGTCGAAGCCCAGCACGGGATAGCCGCAGGCGATAGCGCCCGAGCTCACCACGACCAGACGCCAGCCGAGCTTGCGCAGGGCTGCGGCCTGATCGGCAAGCCCGCCGATAAAAGAGCGGTTGACCTTGCCATCGGCGCCCACAACCGTGGACGAACCGATCTTTACCACCATCGTTTTATAAGAAGTCGTCATACGTCAAACCAATCAACTGTTCAGCGAACGGCCGAGCTGGCGGCCAAGAGAGCGTGACTCGCCCCTACCGCCCAAGGAATTAGTGAGCCCAGGGAAAGGCAGAGGCCGCGGCCATGTTCTTGCGCACGAGCTCGTCGCGCACCTGAGCCAGGCCCTGCTCCATGCCCACCACATAGGTCTGCGGGTACAGGAAGCGCTTGAAAGCTGCGTCCAGATGATCGAGCGCCCAAGCACAGCGCTCGCGCGCGTCCTGGATGCTCTCACGCGAAGCCACCGCACTGCCATCGCGCACGATCGGCACCAGCAGCTCGCGATACTCAAGTTCGGACACGTCGGTCACCAGGGCAGCATCATTCACGGCCACGAGAGTATTGCCGCGCGCGGAGCCCTCCCCCGCCAGATGGTCCTCGTCGTAGATCATGTCGCAGACCGGGCCGCCAAAGCCGTCGTAATAACGGCGCACGCGTTGCACACCCGGGATCGTGCGCTTGTAGGGCTGCTCGGAGAGCTTGACCACCGGCGTCCATGGATCTGCCTCGCTCGCACGGCGGGCGGAAAGCTTGTACACGCCGCCCAGCGCCGGCTGGTCATAGCAGGTCGCAAGCTTGGTACCCACGCCAAAGCTATCGATGGGCGCACCCTGGTCGAGCAGCGACTGGATCGTGTACTCGTCCAGGTCGTTGGAGACCGAAATCCCCACATAGGGCAGGCCCTCAGCATCAAAACGGCCGCGGACATACTTGGACAGCTTGGCGAGGTCGCCCGAGTCGATGCGAATAGCCGACAGGCGCTCGCCCACCGCCTCCATCTCCTTGGCAACCGTAATAGCATGCTCGCAGCCCTCGCGTACATCGTAGGTGTCGATGAGCAGCGTACAGTTCTTGGGGCTCGACTTGGCAAATGCGCGGAAGGCCTCGAGCTCGGAATCGAAGCTCATCACCCAGCTGTGCGCATGCGTGCCAAAGACGGGAATACCGTAGCGGCGACCGGCGAGCACATTAGACGTAGAGGAACAGCCGGCAACGTAGCTCGCGCGCGCGACGGCCAGGCCGCCATCGGGACCCTGGGCACGGCGCAGGCCAAACTCGGCCACGGGACGACCGTCGGCCGCCAACACCACGCGTGCCGTCTTGGTGGCAACAAGCGTCTGGAAGCCGACGATGTTGAGCAGCGCGGTCTCGAGAAGCTGGCACTCCAGCGACGGGCCGGTGACGCGCACCATGGGCTCGCGCGGAAACACGAGCTCGCCCTCGGGCACGGCGTCAATGTTCACGTGCGCACGGAAGTTGCGCAGGTAGTCGAGGAATGCAGGCTTAAACATCGCGCCGCCGGCCGGAGCCTGGAGCGAAGCTAGATAGTCGATGTCCTCGGGCGTAAAGCGCAGGTTCTCGACAAGCTCGGGCAGCTCGGCGGTGCCGCACATGACGGCATAGGCGCTGCCAAAGGGATGGTCGCGGTAAAACGCCGTAAAACAACCCTGCTCATTGGCCTTGCCGCTCTCCCACAGGCCCTGGGCCATAGTGAGTTCGTACAGATCGGTGAGCATTGCAATGTCGGTGGGATGCGAGATGTCGGTCAAAGCCATGGGGCGACCTTTCGGATGTGTTGTGCAGAGGTTGAGGGTTGGGCGAGGCGGACGTGCGGGCATGGAGCCCGGCGCGAACAGGTTAGTGCAGGCCCATGCTGCCCGTGATCGTGTAAACCATAAAGATGACAAACGCGATGAGGGCAAGGACAATGATGATTTTTTGAGCCGGCGCCATGCCAGGGATCTCGTTCTCGCCCGTAGGCTCCTTGGAGGTAACCATGCGCTGGGCAAAGGTCATCTCGTCACGGCTCGGTTTGGGCTCGACGGGCTTGGGGTGAGCGGCTCTTTTGGGCTGAGGTTTGGGAGCGGCAGGCGCAGGCTTCGCGGCGGCGGGTTTGGGTGCGGGCACGGGCGCCGGTGCGGATGCGGCGTTCGAGGCGGCCTCCTCGGCCTTCGCACGCTCGGCACGCAGGGCAGCCAGCTCCTCACGCTCGCGACGGGCCTCTTCCCGAGCCTCGCGGCGGGCCTTCTCGGCGCGGAGCTCTTCCAACTCGGCGCGTTCCTCGTCGGACAATGGTTGGGACTCAAGCTCGGCCATGGTGCAGCCCTTTCTTTCAAAAAAAGCCGCCGACACAATGTCAGCGGCTTATCAAATCCAAGGGTGGAGACGAAGGGAGTCGAACCCTCGGCCTCTGCCATGCGACGGCAGCGCTCTCCCAACTGAGCTACGTCCCCAGGACAAGTCGATATTTTACCTACGGCTCGCCAACTGTCAACGCCCAATAACCAGTCTTTTTGGGGCGCGGCTATTTTGGCAACTTTTCGAACAGGCGATCCTCTCGATGATTTTTTAAGGCTCTGTTAGACCAGGATTGACATTCCGCCCCGTCATCTTCTTGCGATTGCACA
>CABUHI010000040.1 GCA_902491345.1 uncultured Collinsella sp. | reverse complement strand
CGGTCCCGTTCCGAACCCGGAAGCTAAGCCCCATCGCGCCGAGAGTACTGCGGGGTCAGCCCGTGGGAGGCCAGGGCGCCGCTGACCGGTGGACGGCACCGAGCCGTCGATCGACTTGAAGAAGGGGGAGGCCTCGCGGCCTCCCCCTTTTTTGCGTTTACACTTCACAATGTCGTTGCATTTCACCTGTAACCCGGTTGGGCTTATGGGTAATGAGCTTTTATTTAAAGACAATAAATCGAATCACAAGTGCAACTGCTATGACCACAATGATCAAAAGCAGGATTGTCAGTCGATGCTGCTTACGTCGTTTACTTGATGAGACGAAGATCGTTTTCCCTTGCTTTGGCGTTTCGAGATAACGAGCCGAATGCGTTAAGGTTTGCTTAGGTCGGGGACCTCTTTGCTGCCGAGTTATGGGCGTTTTCGTCGGGTCGTCATTGATTGCGCTGTTTTTTGATAACGGTGCATCTTTTAGATATACGGGATCGCCCGATGCGACGCCCATATGCTTACGTCCCGTTTGGGCATCCTCGAGCGTTTGATATCGATTTCTCGTCACATATTCGGGCTTTGCATCATTAATGGGCTCTTGCGAGATGTGGGGGCGATGGAACCGTGGCGGCTGCGTGGAAATATCTTCCCCCTGCGTCGGCATAAACATATTGTTCTGGTTTTGGTCGTCCATGATGCCCTTTAGCTCGTTACCAACAACGTGTACGCGCTCATTGTAAGCCCCTTGTTATTTGTAGCTGTGGACATACTCGTTATTTAAGCTCTGGTTCAAAGAACCTTAACCTTCCTAAAACCTTAGTGCTACACACTTAGATATGCTTATAGTACTGGACTCAAAAAACTTTATAGTCGATGTATATATGAGCATCGGGTGGGCATATATAAGAGCGTCAAAAGAAGTCCCAGTCACCTGGAAGATGACTCGGCAGTCCTATAAAGGAGTGGTAAACATGGCAAGCATGGTTCCTTATCGTTCGGTTTTTGGCGTTCGTCCCTCTGCAAGCTCGCTGTTCGATCTGTTTGATGATATGAGCGACCTAGCGAACAGCTCGATTGCCTCTAAGGCGTTCCCCGTTGACGTTGAGGATAAGGGCGATGGCTATGAGGTTAAGGCTTATCTGACCGGCGTCGCCAAGGACGATATCGATGTCGAGCTTAACGAGGGCCGTCTGTCCATTAGCGTGAATGTCGAGGAAGACGAGGAGAACGAGGGCAAGAACTTCCTGCAGAAGGAGTTCAGCTCGTACAGCGCGACGCGTGGCGTGTATCTTAAGGACGCATCGAGCGAGGGCCTCTCGGCTAAGTATGCTGACGGCATCCTGACCGTTACGGTTCCCAAGATCGTCGAGAAGAAGAACGTTACGAAGATCTCCATCGACTAACTTCGTTGGTGTTCTGCGCTATTAAAAAACAACAGAAGGGGCTGGGAAGCGATTCCCGGCCCCTTCTGCTGTCTAGGACAGTCTATTGAATGGTTGCTGGCCGATACTGGCTTGCGGGGCGTATCGAGAGTTTTCGCAATCCTTGGAGAAGGGTGGCGGAGCTGCCGACCTCGTCATCTAGGGTTGCGGCTAGAGCTTCGGCATAGCTTTTGACGGTAAGGCTCGGACGATTGTTGTCTTGGCTGATATGCATGGCAATGAGCTGTTCGGTGCGATCGGTAACAAGTTCGCGCGCGGCTTCGGCTGCCTGATCGTTGGACAGATGCCCTTTTGTAGATAGGATGCGCTCCTGAAGAAAGCGGGGATATTCTCCCTCGCGCAGCATGGTCACATCGTGGTTGCTTTCGAGCGCGAGGACTCGACAATCTTTGAGGGTGTTCATGGCCTGGCTCGATAGCTCTCCGGTGTCGGTGGCAAAGCCGATGGAATCATCGAGGGCGTCGAATCGATAGCCGACTGGATTTATGACATCGTGTGATGTTGAGTAAGTTTGCACCTGGATGCCGGCAATGGATAGGGTGTCACCGGGATCGAATTCCTCGACAGGCAGATGCGAAAGATTTTCTTTGCTCGAAAGTGTGCCCCTGCTGGCAAAGAGGGGGCCGTGCCAGTGCTTGCACCAGACATCGAGGCCCTTGATGTGATCGGTATGCTCATGAGTAATGAGAAGAGCCGAGACGTTGTCTGCCGAGAGTCCCAGTTCTGCCATGCGCTTTAATGTCTCGCGGCGAGAAAGACCGTCGTCAATCATGATGAGCCCCCGGGGGCCTTCGATGAGCGCGCAGTTGCCTTTTGAGCCGCTGCCAAGGATATGAAGGTGCAGACGAGACATAAGATTCCAAAGGATACAATGGGTGCGAACGAATAGAGGAGGAAGCAAATGCCAACGGTATCTCAGCATTATGGACACCATGTCACATCGTGGGCCGATGATAAAGCCCTGGCAACGCGGCAGACGGCTGCCCCCGTGGTGCTCATGGTATCAGGTGGTGCGGACTCGACGGCTTTGCTCCTTATGGCTTGCACATCAAAGTTGGATATTCTGGACGGGCGTGGTGTAGCCCCCATCGCGCGCGAGCGACTGCACGTGCTGCATGTGAACCATCATCTGCGCGGCGAGGCATCCGATGGCGACGAGGCCTTCGTGCGTGAGCTCTGCGCGCAATATGGTCTACCGCTGTGTGTTGAGCATGCCTATTTTAATGATGAATCGGGCAATATCGAGGCGGCTGCCCGCGAAGTGCGCTATGCCGCGGCGCGGAGGTATGTTCGTGAGCTCTGCGCCCAGACGGGGGCACCGCGAACGGCGGCTCGTATCTGCACTGCGCACACGTCTTCTGATCGGGCGGAAACGTTTTTGATGAACGCGATTAAGGGTTCGGGCCCCGCTGGCCTATCGAGCATTCCTCGCCGGAGGAACATCGTGGTGCGTCCCTTGCTCGACCTGACTCATGATGAGCTCGTGGGCTATCTGCAGGTGCATGGTCAGCCGTGGCGAGAGGACGAGAGCAATGAGGACGTGTCGTACTTGCGTAACTACGTGCGCCATCGAGTGATGCCGGTGGTGGCGCAGCGCAACGCGAGCGTCTGCAAGACGATTGGCGCCGCCTGCGAGATCTTAGGCGATGAGGATGCCTTTCTTTCCCAGCTTTCCGCACAGGCGTTTCGAAGCTGTCTGCGTAAGGAGGCGGTGGGCGCACTGGTCCTCGACGCTCGCCGACTGGCCGCGGCCGAGGTGGTGATTGCTCGGCGCATGGTGCGACTGGCAATTAAGCGTATCGACCCCGACGCTCGCCCGGAGATGCGGCATGTGGAGCGCGTGCTCGCCTGTGTCGCCGAGGGCTCGGGTTCGGTCACGCTGCCGGCGGGAATCGATGCGCGCGTGGAGTTTGGCATGCTGTCATTCAAGGCCCCGGCGGCGCGCGAGGGGTTAGTTGCCGATTGGGTCACCATTCCCGGTCGATTGCCGCTGGGGGCGGGCCGCATCCTGGTGGCAGAGCCGATGGCTGTGGAGCCGGGGTGTGATATTGTGCGCCGTGCCCGCGAACTTGCGGGTGCCGGAGGGGTGGTCGCTATGGTGGATGCCGCGACGCTGGGCTTTGCCGATCGCGATAGCGAACGGATGCTCGCCGGCTCGCGCGGGGAGATTCCCGCCGAGGCGCGTTTGGCGCGTCTGTGGGTAGACGGTCCCGTGCCGGGGGATGTGATGTGTCCGTTGGGCATGAGTGGGCGAAGTAAGAAGGTATCCGACCTACTCAACGAGGCTCGTATTCCTGTTTCTGAGCGCGCAGGCGTTCCCGTGGTGAGAACGGCTCCGGGAGGTGCCGTGGTATGGGTCGCAGGCGTTCGCACGGACGAGCGTTTTAAATGCACGGCCGCAACGCGCGTGGCGTATCTGCTTCGTGTGGTCGATGCGGAATAGCATCCCACGCCAGCTATTCTGTGCGACGTTGACGGTATTCCCGCGCTGATGGCGTACGGGCTGGAAAATATACCCCGTGCGCTGCTAGAATGTGAAGTTCGCGTCCATACGGCGGTGTGTGGGCGATAAGCACAAGAAAGGGTTGTCATGGCTTCTCAACATCCGGATATCGAGAAGGTTCTGTTTACGCAGGAGGATATCGACGGTATCGTCTCTCGCCTAGGCGAGCAGATTACTCGCGACTACGCGGGTAAGGATCTGGTGCTGATTGCGGTCCTGCGCGGCGCCGTGGTCTTTATGGGCGACCTGATGCGCAAGATCGAGCTGCCGACCAACATCGATTTCATGGCTGTTTCGAGCTATGGTGACGGTGTGAAGTCCTCGGGTATCGTGCGTATCATTAAGGACCTGGATATCGACATCCGCGGTCGCGACGTGCTGATCGTCGAGGACATTCTGGACTCGGGCCTGACGCTCAAGTATCTGATGAAGAACCTCGAGAGCCGCAAGCCCGCTTCTCTGGAGGTCGCCGCCTTCCTGTGGAAGGACGTTGAGGACCGTACCTCGGCCATCACGCCCAAGTATGTTGGAACCCATTGCCCCGATGCCTTTGTGGTGGGCTACGGCCTCGACTATGCCGAGCGCTATCGTAACCTTCCGTATCTGGGCATTTTGAAACCGGAGGTTTATTCGTAAGATGCCCGACGACCGTAACGATAACAATTCCCAGACTCCCCGGGAGCCTAAGATCCCGGGGATGCCCGGAGGCAAGAAGCCCACGCGTACGGGCTGGCTGTATTTTATTTTGGCTTGCGCGCTTCTGGGCTACGCCTTCTTTAACATGGGCTCCGGCTTTGCCAGCTCCAGCAATACCGTTAAGCTTGCGACGAGCGAGATGGTGAGCGCCATTAAGCAGGATCGCGTTGAAGATTTGACCTATACGGTTCAAGACGGAAGCGTGGCGGGTCATTACTGGAAGACGAAAAAGGACAAGGGTGATACGAGCGAGCTCAAGAGCTTCTCCTCGACCTATGTCGGCTCCGATTCGCTTGCCGAGCTTATGGCGGAGCACCCCGACACCAAGTACATCGTCAACACCAACGACCCCGATTTTTGGGGCGACTTGGCGATGAGTGTGCTGCCGACGATTGCCCTGATCGCCATCATGTTCTACTTTATGCGCCAGATGATGGGCGCCAATAATAGGAACATGCAGTTTGGCAAGACCAATGCCAAGACCAACGAGGCTACGCGTCCCAAGGTCAAGTTCGAGGACGTTGCCGGCGTGGACGAGGCAGTCGAGGAGCTCGAGGAGATCCGTGACTTTTTAAGCGATCCGGATCGCTATCGCAAGCTGGGCGCCAAGATCCCGCGTGGCGTGTTGCTGGTGGGCCCTCCGGGCACCGGTAAAACGTTGCTGGCCAAGGCCGTTGCCGGCGAGGCGGGCGTGCCGTTCTTTAGCATCTCGGGTTCCGACTTTGTCGAGATGTTCGTGGGTGTCGGCGCCAGCCGTGTGCGTGACCTCTTTAAGGAGGCCAAGTCTCAGGATCCGTCGATCATCTTTATTGATGAGATCGATGCCGTGGGACGTCAGCGCGGAGCCGGTCTGGGCGGCGGTCACGACGAGCGCGAGCAGACGCTCAACCAGCTGCTGGTCGAGATGGACGGTTTTGAGGAAAGCGAGTCGGTCATCCTGATCGCCGCGACCAACCGCCCCGATATTCTGGACCCGGCATTGCTGCGCCCCGGTCGTTTTGACCGTCAGGTTACGGTCGACCGTCCGGACGTGAAGGGCCGCGAGCAGATCTTGCGCGTGCATGCTCAGAACAAGCCGATGGACGAGGACGTTAAGTTTGAGAAGCTCGCCCAGATGACCGTTGGCTTTACTGGTGCCGATTTGGCGAACCTGCTCAACGAGTCTGCGCTGCTGGCCGCTCGCCGTCATCGTTCTGTGATCTCGATGGACGAGGTCGAGGAGTCGATGGAGCGCGTGATTGCCGGACCGCAACGCAAGGGTCGCGTGATGACCGAAGCCGAGCGCACCACGATTGCCTACCATGAGAGCGGCCACGCCCTGGTGGGCCACATCTTGGAGCATTCCGATCCGGTTCATAAGATCTCGATCGTCAGCCGCGGTCAGGCCCTGGGCTACACACTGCAGCTTCCGCAGGAGGATCACTTCCTCAAGACCAAGAACGAGATGCTCGACGAGCTCGCCGTGTTCTTGGGCGGTCGCGTTGCCGAGGAGCTCATGTGCGACGACATCACGTCGGGCGCGAGCAACGATCTGGAGCGCGCGACTAAGATGGCGCGCGAGATGGTCACGCGCTTGGGCATGAGCGAGGAGCTGGGCACGCAGGTCTTTGGCGAGGCGCAACATCAGGTGTTCCTGGGTCGCGACTACGCCGATCACCAGGATTACTCCGAGGAGACGGCGCGCCGCATCGATGTCGAGGTTCAGCGCATCATGCGCGAAGCCCATCGCCGTGCGGTCGAGATTTTGGATGCCCGTCGCGATCAGCTCGATCTGATGGCGAAGGTGCTGCTTGAGCGCGAGACCGTCGAAGGCGACGCCGTGAACGCCCTGCTCGACAACGAGTGGGATGCTTACCTTGAGCGCGAGGGCGATATCCTGGCGGCCAAGGAGGAGCGCAACGCCAAGGCGGCCGGCATGCCGACCAAGAAGCGCTCGCCTCGCATGAGCGAGGAGGAGCTGGCGGCTGATGCTGCGGCCTTTGCGCAGGCGGCCATGCAGGAGGATGCCGAAGCCGCATCCGATGATGCCGGTGATGGCAATGCTGTCAACGCTGACGGCAACACCGACGCCGACAAATAGTTCTTGTAGCGAAAGCCTCTGCGGGGAAACCTGTGGAGGCTTTTTCTTTTGAGCGATATGTTGATTGGGGACAGACTTATATGTTGATTGGGGACAGACTTAAATGAGCGTTTTCACGCATTTAAGTCTGTCCCCAATCAACATTGTGGCGCTCTAGTTGGCTAAAGCGTACAATAGCGCCTATGCGAAAGGGGAACAGATGATCAACGAAACTATGTATGCTCGCGGTGCGGAAAGCTCCATCATCCGTGAGATCTTTAGCTATGGCCTTGAGCGCAAGGCACAGATCGGCGCGGAGAACGTATTCGATTTTTCGCTGGGTAACCCGAGCGTTCCGGCACCTGCCGCCGTGGCTGAGTCCATTAAGAAGGCCTTGGAGCTGCCGAGCGACCAACTGCATGGATACACGCCTGCGCCGGGTCTGCCGCAATGTCGAGCAGCCGTCGCCGACTCGCTCAACCGTCGCTTTGGCACGAGCTATGAGGGCAAGGACGTCTTTATGACGGTGGGTGCCGCGGCTTCGCTCACCTGCACGCTCAACGCGATTACCAATCCGGGCGACGAGGTCATCGTTATCGCTCCGTACTTCCCGGAGTATCGCGTGTGGATCGAGAAAGCTGGTTGCACGTGCGTCGAGACGCTCGCCGATGAAGATACGTTCCAGCTGAGCGTGGATAACGTGCTCAAGGCGATTACCGATAAGACCGCTGCCGTCATTATCGACTCACCCAACAACCCGACCGGTGCAGTGTATACGCGCGATACACTGACGCGACTGGCCAATGTTTTACGCGAGGTCAACGCCAAGCGCGATTCCGAGAACCCAATCACGCTTATCTCGGATGAGCCGTATCGCGAGATTGTCTATGGCGCCGAGGTGCCTTGGGTGCCTTCGATCTACGAGCACACCATCGTGTGCTACTCGTATTCCAAGTCGCTTTCGCTACCGGGCGAGCGCGTGGGCTGGATTTTGGTTCCCAATACCAATCCGCAGGCTGCTCGCCTGATGCCGGCCGTTGCCGGTGCCGCCCGCACGCTGGGCTTCGTGTGCGCACCGGCCCTCTTCCAGCGTGTAATCATCGACTGCATTGATGAACCGAGCGATGTCGAGGCCTATGCGCGCAACCGCACCGCGCTTACCGATGCACTAGCGGAGTACGGCTATACCTATGTTGAGCCGGATGGTGCATTCTACTTGTGGGTGAAGGCGCTGGAGCCCGATGCGAATGCGTTCTGCGAGCGCGCAAAGAAGTATGAGTTGCTTGCGGTTCCCTCGGACAGCTTTGGTATGCCGGGTTGGTTCCGCTTGGGCTACTGCGTGAGTTACGAGACGATTATCAATTCGCTACCCGCTTGGAAACAGTTGGCGGACGAGTATCGTTAAAAGTAAAGCGCTCTGCCTACAATGTTTTACGTGAAACGGGGTTTGGTGTTAAGCCGGACCCCGTTGTCATGGACGTTGTGTCTTTGGGATGGAGTGGTTTTACGACTATCGAAGGCTATGCGTACAATGAATATAAGCGACGGCCGTGCCAGATAAGGAGACCTGATGCCCTACCTGCTTTCTTGTGACATTCACACCCATACGATGTTCTCTGCGCATGCATATTCGACCATTGAGGAGAATGTGTACTGGGCGGCAGAGCGTGGCCTGCAGGTGCTCGGATCCGCCGACCATCTGAGCTCTATGGTTACGGCTTGCCCCAATGACCTGCGCAGTTACCAGTTCTTTATCAACCAGGATATCTGGCCGCGCATTTGGAGCGGCGTGCTAGTGCTGCGTGGTGCCGAGGCTGATATCGTTTCGCTGGACGGAAGCCTGTTTGGCGAGGACACTCCTGTCACGCTCGATATCGCCGGCGATTCGTATAGTCGTGAGCATTCGCTGTTCGATTTGGTTACGCGTAATTTGGATTATTTGGTTGCAAGCGTGCATAATCCGCAGATTGCTGAGGGCGCGACGCTGGCCCAAACGACCGAGATGTATATCAATGCCTTGGAACACCCCAAGGTGTTCATGCTGGGCCACGCGGGTCGCTCGGGCGTGCTGTTCGATATCGACGAGGTGCTGTTGGCGGCTAAGGCCAAGCACAAGATTATCGAGATCAACAACCATAGTCTTGAACACGGTGTCGACACTGAGCATTGGGCTGTATGCCGCAAGATCGCCGAGCGCTGCGCCGAGCTGGGCGTGGGTATTGGCGTGTCGACCGATGCCCACATTGGCATGGCCATTGGCAAGCTCGATCACGCGCGCAAGATGCTCGACGAGATTCATTTCCCGCTGGACCTGATCGTGACGCGCGACCGCGAGACGCTGCTGCGTGAGATGGCGGCAGCCGGCGTGTGTGACCTGCGCAAGGGGATGTAGCGGAGTTCATAAACCAAGCGAAGGGGGCGGTCCAGACGGGCCGCCCCCTTTCTTGTCTCGAAAATCTACCGGGGTGGATTAGCGGCGCTCGAGGACCGCTACGGTTTCGGTGTGGTCGGTATGGGGGAACATGTCGACGGGCGTGATCTTGAGCAGGCGATAGCCTCCGTCGAGGAGCTGGTGCAGGTCGCGCTCTTGGGTCACAGGGTTGCAGCTGATATAGGTGATGCGGCGCGGCTTGAGTGCGCAGGCGGCTTCGAGGAACTCGGGGGTGGAGCCGGCGCGCGGCGGGTCGATGGAAAGGACATCGATCCGCTCGTTGTTGTCGGCGGCGTCCAGGATGTAATCGGTGGCGTCGTCGGCCATAAACCAAGCGCTGCGGGTGAGGCCGTTGAGCTCGGCATTGCGACGTGCGTCGGCAATGCCCGCCGGGTTGCGCTCCACGCCGAGCAGCATAATGCCGATGCCCTTGTCCTGGGCATCCTTCGCGGCGCACAGACCGATGGTGCCGCTACCACAGTAAGCGTCCATAAGAATGTCACCCTGCTGCAGGTCCATGCCGTCAATCGCGAGCTGATAGAGCAACTCGGTCTGCTGCGGATTGGTCTGGTAGAACGCGGTGGGGGAGATATCGAACTCGCAGCCGAGCAGCTGGTCGCGCATGCATTCGGCGCCATAGACGATACGAGTCTCCTCACCCAAGATGGCATTGCCGGGGCGACCGTTGATGTTCTGAGCGACGGTGACGATATGCGGATCAAGCGCCGCGACGGCTTCAAAGAACTCCTGCGCATGCGGCAGGTCGCGCTGAGCGGTCACGAGGGTGACCATAATCTGGTCGGTGCGCCAGCCGCAGCGAACGACGGCATAGCGAAGCAGCCCCAGATGCTTGTCTTCGTTAAAGGCGGGAATATGCAGACGTTCGGCCTCGCGAGCGATGCCGTTGAGAATCTGACGAGCGCCCGGCGCCTCGACAGGGCATTCAGGAACAGCAACGATTCTGTGTGTCCCACGTTCAAAAAAGCCGCAGCGGACAGCGCCCTCTTTGCCGGGAGCAAACGGAGTGGCAGCCTTATGACGAAAACCACGCGGCGCAGGATATTTGCCCGGGTCTCCCAGGGTGACTCCCATACCGCGAATGGGGTCGACGCTAATGCCCTCGCGCTCGCAGAGCTCAGCAAACAGCTCCTCCATAGCAGCCTGCTTGGCCGCCAACTGCTTCTTATAAGGACGATTGAGCGCCGTACACCCACCGCAAGCTTTCATGATCGAACAGGGAGACTTGGGGTCCACAGCCTTACGCGCAGACGAAACCGGATCTTTATGCGAGCGCTTGGAGCGAGTCTGAGATGCCTTATCCTCGCTCCGACGAGAACTGGGGCGCTTGGCCTTAGCCTTGCCCTTGGCCGACTTACCCTTCGCATCCTGAGACGACTTGGATTTCGTAGAAGATTTTTTCTCCTCCGACCCCTCAGCCGCCTCGATCAAAGCACGACGAGCCTTACGCTCCGCACGAGATTCTGCCATCAATAACTCCACTAATTCATGAATTAAAAGCTGCAAGCATTGTACCGTGCCAAGCTAGTGGACGATATGCAAGCGGCCATTTCATGTCAGCGATAAGTCCAACGACGTTTGCCCGGCGCGGGCGGGGAGCGGCGCGGAATTAAGTTTATCGCGAGTTCCGCACGCAAAGGAAAGCACTTAATGTGCTTTCCGTCTTGCGCAGG
>CABUHI010000039.1 GCA_902491345.1 uncultured Collinsella sp. | reverse complement strand
CGGTCCCGTTCCGAACCCGGAAGCTAAGCCCCATCGCGCCGAGAGTACTGCGGGGTCAGCCCGTGGGAGGCCAGGGCGCCGCTGACCGGTGGACGGCACCGAGCCGTACGCTTGAACTGAGAAGGGGGAGGCCTCGCGGCCTCCCCCCTTTTTTGCGTTTACGGGCTTTTGTCTCACATAGTAGCTGTGTTTTATAACCCTCGTTTGTCGCATCTTCTGCGAACGGGCTACAATAACTTAGTCTGTGCGATATGGAGGTGAACATGGCTGAAGCTGGTATCGGCGTTGATATCGTCGAGATTTCCCGCATGAAATCAATTCTTGAAAAGACGCCGTCGTTTGCTCGGCGTGTGTTTACCGAAGAAGAGCGTGCGTATTGCGATGCATCATCGCGTCCCGCTGCTCACTATGCGAGCCGCTTTGCTTCGCGCGAGGCGGTACTTAAAGCTCTCGGCACGGGTTTTAGTCAAGGCGTGGGTCGCAAGGATGTTTCGGTTACGCGTGATAAACTCGGCAAACCGAAGGCGCTGCTTTCGGGCCGTGCTCTCGAGATCGCTCAAGAACTGGGTGTTGTTGAGGTCGCTCTTTCCATTACGCTTACAGGAGACTTGGCCGTTGCGAATGCCATCGCGATTACCGAAGATGCTCGGCCTAAGCCAAAAGAGGAAAAGGTGAGCACCAAGAAACGCGTAGCGCAGACATTTAAAGAGGCTCGCTCTGTTTTAGATGAGCTTGAGCAGCTGCAGAATTCAGCATTGACGGAGCACCTGGGCGATGCTTCGCAAGATACGCTAGGAGCATAGATGAAACCGGTTTTGAGTACCGAAGAAGTCGTTCGTCTCGAGGATATCATCGAACGCGAAGGGACTTCGAAGGCCGAGCTTATGGAGCTAGCGGGTGAGTTTGCCGCCAACGAGGTCTTGAAGCTCAATCCCGATCGGGTTCTCGTTCTGGTCGGTTTTGGTAATAATGGCGGCGACGGTTGGGTTGCCGCCGATATTCTGAGCCATAAGGGTGTGGACGTCGATATCGTTTCTCCGGTTGAGCCGGATGAGATTCCTGCTGCTCTGGCACGTCATGTTGCTCGTCGTACTGCCGGCCGCGATGTGCACGTTTGCGTCGGCCCCTCGCGTGACGAACTCGAGGTTTTGATCGATAAGGCCGATGTTGTTGTCGATGCCATTTTTGGTACCGGTTTCCACGGAAATCTGCGTGCGCCGTTCTCCATCTGGATTCCTACGGTCAATGAATGCGCCGATTGTGTCGTATCCATTGATGTTCCCTCGGGCCTCAATGCCGAGACGGGCGTTGTTGATGACGACTGCATTCGTGCCGAGCATACGGTGACGATGATTGCGCCCAAGATTGGTCTGTATAGCGCTGATGGTCCTGAGTATGCTGGCGATTTGATCTGCGGCAATCTTTACGACCGTCTTGACGAGGTCATCGATGATGTCGACCACGCCGCCGAGATTGTCGAGCCCGGTGACTTAGTTGATTACTTTGCCCCACTACCTACGAATATCGATAAGTATTCCCGTGGCTCTGTGCTTATTGTCGCCGGATCTGCGCAATATCCTGGTGCTGCCATTATGGCGGCCAAGTCTGCAGCTCGCGCGGGTGCTGGTTACGTGGCAGTCGCGGCTCCTGACGCCTGCGCCAATCTTATTCGCATGGCACTTCCTTCGATTCCCGTCTTTGCTATTCCGTCTGATTCCCGCGGCTCCTTTGGCGCCGCTGCGCGCATGACTGTGTGCGAGATTGCAAAGAAGTACAGCTGTGTACTGTGCGGTCCCGGTATGACGACATCTGCCGGCGCTATGCAGGTGGTTTCGGGCTTGCTCGAGCTTGATGTGCCGCTTATCTTGGACGCCGATGCACTCAACTGCCTTGCTAAGATTGCCATTGACGGTATTGATAGTAATCCCGAGATGTATCGTCGCGAGCAGCCGTTGGTTATGACGCCGCACTATCGTGAACTTTCGCGTCTGGTTGCCGGTGACGAGGTGAACGACCTTGGTACTGCGATTGCAGCCGCGCAGAAGGTTGTCTGGGCTGCAGGCTCTGACAATCTGGTGGTCATTGCCAAGGGGCCGACGACGGCTATCTGTGGCGTTGAGCGTGTGCTGCTGCCGCTCTCGGGTCCGGCTTCTCTGGCAACTGCCGGTTCGGGTGATGTCCTCGCGGGTATTTTGGCCGGCACGCTTGCCACCATGCGCGACGAGATGGATCGTTGGGAGTTGCTGTATTCGTACGCCGTCGCACTTCACAGCTACGCCGGTTTTGCCGCGGCGACGGAGTATGGTGAGAAGAGCGTCATCGCGACCGATCTTATCGACTTGATCGGTCCGGCCATGGAACTGGCGGCAAAGGATGCGCTCGAAGATCTGGGAATCATGGACGAAGGGTCGGATGACTAATCATGAATAAAGCCGATTTGACGCGCTGGTCCTGGGTCGAGATCGACCGCGGGGCGCTCCGTCGCAACACGAGGGCCTATAAGAACTTGCTGAATCCACGTCAGCGCCTGTGCTGCGTGGTCAAGGCCGATGCTTATGGCCATGGAGCTGTTGAGTGCGCCAAGATCATGTATTCGGCCGGTGCCGACATGTTTGCCGTGGCGACGGTTAACGAGGGCGTTGAGCTCCGACAGGGCGGGATTACGAAACCCATCCTCATCCTAAGCGAGCCGCCTATCGAGGCCATTCCGACGTTGCTCGAGTTTGATATCATGCCTTCGGTCTATACGTCTGACTTTGCTCTTGCGTATGGCGAATGTGCCGTCGCGGCGGGCAAAGTGGGCAAGTATCATCTCGCCATCGAGACGGGCATGAATCGTATCGGCGTTCACTACACGCAGGTGCTCGACTTTGTCCGCGGTATAAATTTCCATCGCGGTATTCAGTGCGACGGCGTATTTACGCACTTCGCCACGGCCGATGAACCTTCGGGCTGGGACTACAAGCTGCAGTGTCAGCGCTTTACCGAGGCCGTTCAGGCCATTAAGGATGCGGGTTTTGAGTGCGGTATCGTGCACTGCGCCAACACGCCATCCTCGATGCTCGACCCCTCGATGCATTTTGATATGATCCGCGCCGGCGTTGGCTTGTATGGCATGCAGCCGTGCGAGCTGAGTGGCCGCGTGATGCAGCTTGATCCCGTTATGAGCGTCCATGCGCGTGTGACGCGCGTGGCACACCCTGCGATGGGTGAGGGCGTGGGCTACGGTTTTACCTACCGCGTACCGCGTACGCGCGTTCAGATCTGCACGCTGCCGATCGGTTATGCCGATGGCCTATCGCGTACGCTTTCCAATCGTATGGATGTGCTGTATCGCGGCGAGCGTGTGCATCAGGTTGGCAATATCTGCATGGACCAGTTTATGGTCGCCATTCAGTCCAACCCGGCACACGAGATTCCCGAGGCCGAGTATGGTGACGAGATGATCATTGTCGGCCGCGATGGCGATGCCGAGATCACTATGGACGAGATGGCCCGACTGCGCGGAACGATTAACTACGAGGTCGCTTGCGGCTTTGGCATGCGTCTCGACAAGGTCTACGTGTAGGAGCCGCTATGGGCGTCATGCACATCCCCGGCCATACCCATCAGGCACCACGTGAGGTCGCACTCGAGGAAATTGAGGCCGTTCTGGGCGATTGTCACCTCTGCCAGCTCTACCAGTCGCGTTACAATATCGTGTTTGGCGTGGGAAACCCCCGCGCTCGCGTGATGTTTATTGGTGAGGCGCCGGGCCGCAATGAGGATTTGCAGGGCGAGCCCTTTGTGGGGGCGGCAGGCGAGGACCTCAACGGCATTTTGTCGCTGGCGGGGCTCAAACGCGAAGACGTCTACATTGCCAACGTGCTTAAGTGCCGCCCGCCGGGAAACCGCAATCCGCGTCCCGAGGAAGTGCTGGCTTGCTCGCCGTTTTTGCGTGAGCAGATTCGAAGCATCTGGCCCGATATTATCGTGACGCTCGGCAACCCCGCGACGCACTTTGTGCTTAAGACCGAGATTGGCATTACTAAGCTGCGCGGCAGGTTCCACCAGATGGGGCATTTTGTAGTAATGCCCACGTTCCATCCGGCAGCAGCGCTGCGCAATCCGGCGTGGCAGGAGCTGCTGGAGGAAGACTTTAAGATGCTGGGCGACTATCTGGAGCGACATCCCGCACCAGAGGACGCCTCGGAATAATAAGGAGCATATATGTCCCTGGAGCGCCTGGGGGTAGGTACTTACAAAACGACTTGCGCTGCCGATACGGAGTACTTTGGCGAGCTAATTGCACCGTGCCTTGAGGACGGCGATGTGCTCATCCTGACCGGTGGCCTGGGAGTGGGCAAAACTCACTTTACCAAGGGCGTCTCGCGCGGGCTGGGCGATGGGCATATGGTTACGAGCCCTACGTTTGCGCTCATGGCCGTTCACGATCAAGGTCGTATTCCGCTGTTTCACTTTGATCTATACCGCCTGGAGCATGCCTACGAGCTCGAGGATACGGGCATTTTCGATGTGCTGGGCTATGAGGGCGCTTGCCTGCTGGAATGGGGCGAACAATTCCAGGACGAGCTGACGGATGAGTATCTTTCGGTGACGCTCAAGCGTGATGAGGGCGACAGCGATGTGCGAACGATAACGCTCGAGGCGCACGGTGACCGCGCAATGGAGCTTTCCCATTTGATTGATAAGGCTGTACAAGATGAGCTTGCATAACGACAACGCGCTGGTGGTGGCGCTCGATACCTCGACCGACATGCTTGCCTGCGCGGCAAGTTGGATTGATAGACAGGCGGGCGAGACGAAGCTCGTGAGTGGCGACCACATGTGTCGCCGTCACGCCAACGTTGAGCTCGTGAATACCGTTGATGGTGTGCTGGCTCAAGCCAGTCTGGATCGCAGCGATGTTGGTTGCTATGTGGTCGGCCGCGGCCCGGGGTCGTTTACGGGTGTGCGCATCGGCATCTCCACTGCCAAGGGCCTCGCACGTGGTGCCAATGTTCCGCTGCTGGGCGTGTCAACGCTTGACGCTTGCGCTTGGACGGCGTGGAAGGCTGGCGTGCGCGGCAAGCTTGGTATCTTGGCCGATGCTATGCGCGGTGAGGTATATCCGGCGCTGTATATGCTGGTCGATGAGGGCCCCGAGCGTCAATTTGAGCGCGAACACGTGGTCAAGGCCGCCGTGGCGCTCGATGAGTGGCGCCAAGCAGCGGACTGGGACCAGGTTCAGCTGACCGGCGACGGTCTCGTGCGCTATGGCAAGCTGCTGGGTGAGGACGAGATCGCCCGCTGCGTGGAGCGCGACCTGTGGTGGCCTTCGG
This sequence comes from uncultured Collinsella sp., assembly GCA_902491345.1. Lineage (GTDB taxonomy): Bacteria > Actinomycetota > Coriobacteriia > Coriobacteriales > Coriobacteriaceae > Collinsella. Next base: position 5,853 of record CABUHI010000039.1, on the reverse strand, counting down.
GCGAGGGCTTGCTGCTCGCGCACGCTGCGGGTGACGGCGATCCGGCTCGCGTCCTGCCGATTTACACGCGCCTTTCGGATGCCGAGGAAAACGAGCGCAAGCGTCTTGGTCTTGCCGAGAGTGCGCAGAGCGAAATTACGGGCGTTGCCGATGAGCTCGCCGGTCGTCATCTGCAGTTCCGTCCCATGGGCGCGGCGGATGCCGAGGGCGCGAGCGCGTTAGAGGCTGCCTGCTTTGAAGGTGCCGGACACAAGGCGTGGACGCCGGGCATGTTCCTGTCCGAACTGGGCGAGGACGTCGCTGCGCCGCGTAGTTGGTGGGTGGCACACGATGACGGCAAGCTGCTGGGCCTTGCCGGCGGTATGGTCGTGGACGGTGATGTGCAGATTCTGGATGTCGCCGTCGACCCGGCACATCGCCGTGAGGGCATTGCCCGCAAGCTGCTGTCGCACGTGAGCTATGATGCCCAGATGCTCGGCTGCACCACGGCTTCGCTCGAGGTCGAGGACGGCAACGAGGGAGCGATCGCGCTTTATAACGCTCTGGGCTTTACCGAGGCTGGCCGTCGCCGCGGCTACTATGGTGCCGGCAAGGATGCCATCGTCATGACGGCTCCGCTGCCCCTCGTGCTTCCGGTCGACAATGCTTCGCCCGAGCCGACGGCGGCAGAGCAGCGCGTATGGCCGCTGCCTGCGCCCGGGCGCTCCGAGGGGGAGCGTGCCGAAATTGAGCGCCGCCGCCTAGTGCTCGCTATCGAGAGCTCCTGCGACGAGACGGCCGTGGCGATTATCGATGCGGATGGCAATATGCTGGCCAACCAGGTGTCGACGCAGATTGATTTTCACGCCCGCTTTGGCGGCGTGGTGCCCGAGATCGCCTCGCGCAAACACGTCGAGGTGATTGTGAGTGTCGTGGATGCGGCGCTTGAGGATGCCGCAGCATCGCTTGGTCTTGAGGATGGAGCCATTGCCCCCAGCGAGCTTGCCGCCGTGGGCGTGACACAGGGTCCGGGCCTGGTGGGCGCGCTCGTGGTTGGCGTCGCCTTCGCCAAGGGCTTTGCCTACGCTGCCGGCAAGCCGCTCGTGTGCGTCAACCATCTGGAGGGGCACCTGTTTGCCAACCTGCTGGCGCAACCCGACCTCAAACCGCCGTTTATCTTCACGCTTGTCTCGGGTGGGCACACCATGCTCGTGCACGTGAAGGCGTGGGGCGACTACGAGGTGCTCGGTGAGACGCTCGACGACGCTGTGGGCGAGGCCTTCGACAAGGTAGCCAAGGCATTGGGTCTGGGCTATCCCGGTGGCCCCATCATTTCCAAGCTGGCCGAGACGGGCAATCCCCGCGCGATCGATTTTCCTCGCGCGCTTAACAGCAGGGGAGACTATCGCTTCTCGCTTTCGGGCCTTAAAACCGCTGTGACGCTCTACATTGAACAGGAGACCAAGGCCGGGCGCACGATTCACCTGCCCGATCTGGCAGCTTCGTTTGAGGCAGCTGTCTTTGACGTGCAGTACAAGAAGGCCAAAAACGCATTGCACGCTACCGGATGCAAGGAATACTGCATCGGTGGCGGCGTCTCGGCCAACCCGCATCTGCGCGAGATGATGATCAAGAAGCTTGGGCGTCAGGGGATTCGCGTAACGGTGCCGCCCTTGTCTGCCTGTACCGATAACGCAGCCATGATTGCGGAGGTCGCTCGCCGTAAATTCGACCGAGGTGAAATCTCGCCGTTCGACGTCGACGCCGATCCAAACATGACGCTGTAGCTGGTACGGCGCGGTCCCCGGACGGAGGGGCCGGATATAAGGTTTCCTGCTCTACAGTCCTGCGCAAGACGAAGGCCACATTAAGTGGCCTTCTTTGCGTGCGGAGCTTTGCTCCGCATTTGGGATGGGAGCCCCTCGGGAGCGGGCGGGCGTATACAAGGTTTATCGCGAGTTCCGCACGAGCCGGAGAGCACTTAATGTGCTCTCCGTGCGAGCAGGACTGTAGAGCAGGAAACCTTGCATACGCCCGCCCGCTCCCGAGGGGCATCTCTCATGCAAAAACTGTCGTGGGGTAAAGTCCGAGGTCAGTGGCGTTTTATACTGAGAAATCCAAAAAAGTTGAAAATTCATTACAAATTTGCGTTGACTTTAGGTAACTAAAGTTTCATACTCCTTTTCAACCACTGGGGGATGTGAACACGCACGGGTCGTTCGCATCATGATTGAAGAGGATTTCTTAGACATGTTCACGCATCAGCTAAACATTATCAGCGTAGTAATTATCTGATGCGGGTTAGCACATACAGCTAGCCCGTACGATAACGGGCGGCTGATGAAGATGAGGGCCGTCGAGCGCAACCGACGGCCCTCATTTTTTATGTCTAGGAAGTTCTTTTTAGAGGAGGAAATGTAATGAACGGAGTTTTGCTCATGGTTGTGGCCGCGGCGGTGCTCGCCTGCGGCTATCTGGGCTACGGCCGCTGGCTGGCCAACAAGTGGGGCGTTGACAAAGAGGCCCTCACGCCGGCCAAGCGCATGAAGGACGGCAACAGCTTCTCGCCCGTCTCCGCCTTCACCGCGTTCTCGCACCAGTTCAGCTCGATCTGCGGTGCTGGTCCTGTTACGGGTACGATCGTCGCCATGGCCTTTGGCTGGCTGCCCGTCGTGCTCTGGGTCCTCGTCGGCGGCATCTTCTTTGGTGCAGTCCACGACTTTGGTGCTCTGTACGCTTCGATGAAGAACAACGGCAAGTCGCTCGCTCAGCTCATCGAGAAGTACATCGGCAAGACCGGCCGTCGCCTGTTCCTGCTGTTCTGCTGGCTGTTCTGCATCATCGTCATCGCCGCCTTCACCGACATGGTCTGCAAGACGTTCATGTTCACCCCGGCCGTTGACGCTTCTGGTGCTGCTACCGGTGCCATCGACTTCACCAAGTCCTATGCCGCCGGCTGCGCTGGTACCATCTCCATCCTGTTCACCTTCGTCGCTATCGCCTTTGGTTGGGCCCAGAAGAAGTTCAACCTCACCGGCGCTGCCGAGTTCGTCACCGGCGTTGTCCTCATGGTTCTCATGTTCGCCGTCGGTATGCAGTTCCCGGTCTACCTGGATAAGTTCCAGTGGTTCGCCGTCGTCATGGTCTACCTGGTCTTCGCTGGCGCTATGCCCATCCAGATGCTCAAGACCCCGCGTGACTACCTCACTTCCATCATGATGATCGTCATGATCGTCTGCGCTGTCCTCGGCATCGTCGTCCTGGGCGTCAACGGTCAGGCTACGATGACCGCTCCGGTCTTCACCGGCTTCTCCACTGCCTCCGGCATGATGTTCCCGGTCCTGTTCGTCTCCGTCGCTTGCGGTGCTCTCTCCGGTTTCCACAGCCTCGTTTCTTCCGGCACCTCTTCTAAGCAGGTCGAGAAGGAGCAGGACGCCGTCAAGGTCGGTTACGGCGCCATGATCGTCGAGTCCTTCGTCGGCATCCTTGCCATCATCGTCGCCGGCATCATGTTCTCCGACATGAACACCGCCGGTACCGGCGCCCTCAACGCCGGTGTCGCTTCCACCCCGTTTCAGATCTTCGCCGCTGGCATCTCCCGCGGCATGCAGGCCTTCGGTGTTGACGGCACGCTCGCTACTGTCTTCATGACCATGAACGTTTCCGCTCTGGCTCTGACCTCGCTCGACGCCGTCGCCCGCATCGCCCGCACCTCGTTCTCCGAGTTCTTTGCCCAGACCAACGATGCCCTGGCCATCGAGTCCAAGGCCGGCTACATGAAGGTCCTCGGCAACCCCTGGTTCGCCACGGTCGTTACCCTGCTTCCCGGTCTCGCCCTCGCTTTTGGTGGCTATGCCAACATCTGGCCGCTCTTTGGTGCTTCCAACCAGCTGCTCGGCGGCATGACCATGATCACCCTCGCCGTGTTCTGCAAGTGCACCGGCCGCAAGGGCTGGATGCTCTACGTGCCCGTCGCCTTCCTGCTCTGCTGCACCTTCACCTCGCTGGTCCAGAGCGCCATGGGCTGCATGACCGCCGTCCAGGCCTACGGTTTCTTCGGTACCATCCCGGCTACTGCCACCACGGCCGCCGTCTCCGTCGCCGCCACCAAGGGCCTGCAGCTCGTCTTCGCCGTCCTGCTGATGGTCCTGGGTCTCATCGTCGCCGTCAACTGCCTCAAGGAGTTCTTTGGCAAGGAGGCTGGCTCCATGCCCGACGAGGAGCCCGAGTGGTCCGAGATGGGCAAGGCCGAGTACGGCCGCGCCGCTGCCGCCGAGGCTCCTGTCGACGCCGAGGCCGCCAAGGCTTAGTCGACCTGACGAGTTGAACGTCACATCTATATGACTCGGAAAGACCGGGTCCGCGACTTCGCGGGCTCGGTCTTTTTTCATGCAAAAGCGGGTGGCGCTCGAGTGTTCTCGCAGATGTTTTGCGTGGATAAGGGCGCGCGTTGTACCATATAGACGTATATGTGTACATATGAAAGGGGCCCCGTGGCCAAGACGGTATATTCCGATAACCAAAATAATGTCGATGCCCTGGCTGAGCGTCTGAGCAGCCAGACGTCGCTTTCTGCCGAGCGTGCCAAGCTGGTTGCCTACGACCTGCTCTGCCGCAAGGCGCTCAAGATTAAGTCGAGTGCGCTGGCGCAAATTTTCCGCTCCGTCGATAAGGAATGTGACACCAAGGCGATGCGCGATGAACTTATCGCGGCAAATATCGTGACCAAGATCGAGGGTAGCGGCATTAACGGGCGCCCGGCGTTCTATACCATCAATGCCGAGATCCGTGATGCCCAGGAGCAGCCTGCCGAGTCCGTCGAGGATTTTGTCGTCGAGGATTCCGCTGACGTGCCTGCTGTGGAAGAAACTGCTCCGCGTGAGCATGTCGATACCGATGAGTTGCTCGATGAGAACGTCGTGCGTGCCTTTACGGCCAAGGCAGGACGCGGCGGTTTTGGCGGGGGTGGCAAGCGCGATGCGCAGCGCCGCGCCCAGCAGGAGCGCTTCCGTCGCGCCGTTGCTCAAAAGGGTGAGACGGATGCTGAGGCTGTTGAGATCGAGGTTGCTGCCGAGTCGCAGAAGCCCACGAAGGAGCAAAAGCCCGTGGAGGCCCAAGAGCCCAAGCGCCGTCGCGGTGCTCACTTTAAGGCTGCACAGCAGGATGCCGTGCGTGAGGTTGAAGAGTCTTCTGAGGTTGCAGACGATGTTGAAGAGTCTGCCAAGAAGGCTCCAGGTTCGTGTCGTCCCGGCCGCGGTTTTGCGGGACGCGCGTATCCCGTAAAGCATCAGGAGAAGGGCGAGTCGGTTTCGACCACCCAGGACGAGAAGGCCGTTGAGCCGGCGGCTCGCGAGCAAAAGCCTGTTGAGCCGCAGCTTGAGGTTGATGCCGAGGCCAAGGGCCAGCAGCCTACTGATGAGCAGGCGGAGCAGGGCGCGTCGAGCAAGCCTCGCCGCCGTCGCCATCGTGGGGGCCGCAGTTCCCATGCCGAGACTGCAGCCGAGAAGACCACGCCGCAGGACGAGGATGCGAAGGTCGAGGTTTCTTCGGGGCAGCCTAAGCGCCAGGCGGCGAAGGAGAGCAAGTCCGATCGTCCGCAGAAGCAGGCGCCTATGCCGAAGCGCGAGCGCAATTCCCAAGGCGATTCTAAACGCAAGTCTCAGAAGAAGCCGGAGTCTACCGCAGCAGATACTGCTGACCAGCAGCCCAAGTCGGCAGTCCACGGCGAGGTCTCGGCGTTTGCCCTTGCCCGCGTTTTAGGCAGGCAGCTGCTCAAAGTTGTCCCTACGCCTACGGCGCTCTCTAAGATCAAGGAGCAACAGACACAGATCGTAAAGGTCGAGGGCAAGGACGGCAAAAAGGCTCCGCAGCGCA
>CABUHI010000038.1 GCA_902491345.1 uncultured Collinsella sp. | reverse complement strand
AGCGGGTGGTTTAAAGCTGGCCGCTGCGCGGCCAGCAGACTAAAGTCTTGAGCAAAGAAAGGCTCCCCTCTCGCCCAGCGGACGGGAGGGGAGCCTTATATGTGACCGCGGCAAAAGGATGGCAATACCGCAGTCGCCCAAAGGGAGGGTCCGGATGCACCGGGCCTAGATAAGGTTCTTGCCAGATACCTTATCGAAGAGGTGGGTCGCGTTCTTCTCGAACTTGAACCAGATGGTGTCGCCAGCCTTGAGCGCACCCTTGGCCTCGAGGTCGACGACGGGGATAATCAGGACAAACTGGCCGTCGGGAGCGGTCACGTGGACATGCTCGGTCGAGCCCATGAGCTCGGTCACCTCGACGGTACCCTGGAGCGCGCCCTCCTCGCCCTTGTCGGCAAGCAGGATCTGCTCGGGACGCACGCCGGCCGTAATCTCCTTCACGTCGCCGCCGTCCCAGTTGAGGGCAAGCTGAGCGCAAGTCTCGGGGGCGAGCGCCACGTTCATATCCTCGGTCTTGACGGTAAAGCCATTGCCCGAGCGCACCAGCTGGGCATCGAAGAAGTTCATCTGCGGCACGCCGATGAAGCCGGCGACGAAGATGTTCGCGGGATGGTTGAAGACCTCCTGCGGCGTGGCGATCTGCTGGACAACGCCGTCCTTCATGACCACGATGCGGTCGCCAAGGGTCATGGCCTCGGTCTGGTCGTGAGTAACGTAGATGAAGGTGCCCTTGATTTCGTGACGCAGCTTAATGAGCTCGGCTCGCATCTGGTTACGCAGCTTGGCGTCCAGGTTGGACAGCGGCTCGTCCATCAGGAAGACCTTGGGGTCACGCACGATGGCGCGGCCGATAGCGACACGCTGGCGCTGGCCGCCGGAGAGCGCCTTGGGCTTACGGTCGAGGTACTCGGTAATGCCCAGAATCTCGGCAGCAGAGCGAACCTTGCGGTCGATCTCGTCCTTGGGAACCTTCTTGAGCTCGAGCGTAAATGCCATGTTCTCGTACACCGTCATATTGGGGTACAGAGCGTAGCTCTGGAACACCATGGCGATGTCGCGGTCCTTGGGCGCCACGTCGTTGACACGCTTGCCGTCGATGAGCACATCGCCCGAGGTAATGTCCTCCAGGCCGGCGACCATGCGCATCGTCGTGGACTTACCGCAGCCAGAGGGGCCAACGAGGACGACGAACTCCTGGTCGTGAACGGTGAGGTTGAAGTCCTCTACAGCGAGCACACCGTCCTCGGTAACCTTGAGGTTGTGCTTCTTCTCCTCGGTCTTCTTCTTTTTGCCAAAGAAGCCCTTCTTTTTTGACTCGTTGTTGGGATACACCTTCTGAACATGTTTGAGAACGATCTCGGCCATGTCTTTACCTTTCGATATGCGGCGCCACGCTGAGGGGCGCCGCAGAAACTTGCAAAACAGTTACGGCATCAGCCCTTGACGGCACCTGCCACCACGCCGTCGATGATGTACTTCTGGCAGAGGATGTACATGACGACGATGGGGACAACGACCATCATGATGCAGGCCATCATGGGGCCGAGCTCGACGTGGCCGTAGCCGCCGCGGAAGTACTGGATCAAGATAGGAATGGTCTTGTACTTGGTGGAGTCGAGGGTAAGGTAGGGCAGCAGATAGTCGTTCCAGACCCACATGGTCTCGAGAATACCGACCGAAAGATAGGTGGGCTTCATGATGGGAAGGACGATCTTAAAGAACACCTGGACCGGGTTGCAGCCGTCGATCATGGCCGCCTCTTCGATCTCGAGCGGAATGTTCTTTACAAAGCCGGCGAACATAAAGACCGCCAGGCCCGCGCCAAAGCCAAGATAGATAAAGCAGATGTTGAACGGCGTGTTAAAGCCGATGCGGTCCGCCAAATTGGACAGTGTGAACATGAGCATCTGGAAGGGCACGACCATCGAGAAGACGAACAGGTAATAGAAGAAGTTCGAGATCTTGCTGTTGACGCGCACTACGTACCAAGCGCACATGGAGCAGCACACCAGAATCAGCACGACCGACGTGACCGTGATGATGAGCGAGTACATAAATGCCGAGGCAAAGCCCTGCTCGTTAAGGGCGTGCATGTAGTTTGCGAGGCCGTTGAACGTCTCGGGCGTGAGCAGATCGAACGCCGTGGTGGTGCTGATTGCGGTCGCTTTCTTAAAGGAATTGAGCGCAATCATAAACACGGGGTAGATCCATGCGAGCGACAGAATCGTAAAGAAGATCGAGAGCGCGCGGTTGATAACCTTATCGCGTTTCATTACTGCTGCACCTCCTTGGACCTCGTGGCCTTAAGCTGGATCATAGAGATGGCTACGACCAGGATGCAGAAGATGACTGCCTTGGCCTGGCCAATGCCCTGCCATGTAATGCCGGCACGCGAGTAGAACGTGTTGTAGATGTTCAGGGCGAGCATCTCGGTGGAGTGCGCGGGGGCACCACCGGTAAGGGCGAGGTTCTGGTCGAACAGCTTAAAGCCGTTGGTGATGGACAGAAACAGGCAGATGGTGATGGTCGGCATCAGGTTAGGGATCTTAACCTTCCAAAACGTCTGCCATGCCGTGGCGCCGTCGACCTTGGCGGCCTCGATGTAGTCGGACGGAATGGACTGCAGACCAGCGATGTAGATAATCATCATGTAGCCGACCTGCTGCCACAGGGTCAGGATGATAAGGCCCCAGAAGCCAGCAGCAGAGTTAAGGGCGATGAGCTGGGCGCCCACGTTGGAGAGCAGGCAGTTGATCAGAATCTGCCAAATGTAGCCCAGCACGATGCCGCCGATCAGGTTAGGCATAAAGAAGATCGTACGGAAGATGTTGGTGCCCTTGAGCGCCTTGCGGGTGAGCGCCTGCGCGATGGCGAGGGCAATCACGTTGATAAGCACCGTCGACAGGAAGGCAAACGCCACCGTAAAGAAGAACGACGTAGCAAACTGCGAATCGGACAGCGCGCGCACGTAATTCTTGATACCGACAAAATGCGTGTTGTTAATGGTAATAAACTGGCAGAACGAGAGATAGAAGCCCTGGATAAAAGGGATCACGAACCCGATCATAAACGCCAGGCACGTGGGCAGCATAAAGAGCGGCCACCAGCGCTTGAGTGCTTTGCCCATAAAAGGGTCCTTTCAATATGCAGGGGGCGGGCAAACCAACGTCTGCCCGCCCCCTGTCGCTAATCAGATAGCTTGGGCAGCAACTGCTTACTCGGAAGCGGCCTTCTCGGTCTTCCAGCCATCGACGAAGGCGTTCTTGACGCCGTCCCACTTGCTGTTGTCGGCAGCGTAGGCGATCAGAGCCTGCTTGAGGTTCTTCTTCCACTCCTCAGAGGGGATGTAGACGAAGTCCCAAGCAACGGTCTTCTTGCCGTCTTTGGCCATGGCAACGGCCTGCTGCGAGAAGACGTTGGTGGTTTCCTTGGCGCTCTTGAACGGAGCGGTCAGACCCATCTTGTCAGCGATGATGCTGGTGGCGGTGTCAGAAGTGACGCACCAATACATGAAGTCCTCGGTGGCCTTCTGGGCATCCTCGGAAGCCTGGGAGCTGACGCACCAGTAGTTCTCGCCGCCGGAGCACAGGCCCTGGTTCTCCTCGCCGTCGACACCGATGTAGATGGGCATCATGCCAATCTGATCGTCGGTCATGCCGGCCTTGGTGAGGTCAGCGTAGGCCCAAGAACCGTTCTGATAGAAGACGGCCTTGCCGGTTGCGAACTCGTTGGTGGCGTCGTCGCCGGTCTTGGAGGCAAGCTGCGAAGGATCGCAGGTGGAGTCGGTGATGTACAGGTCGAAGATCTGCTTGAAGTTGTCGAGATACTCGCCCTTAATCTCGTCGTCCTCCTGGTTGTGCTCCTTCTCGAACTCGTAGTAGAGCGGGAGGTTGGCGAGGTGGGTGGTGTAGCGCCAGCTGGAGGAGTCGTCCATGCCGGCGGAAGTGAAGGCACCCTCAACACCAAGCTCGTCCTTGCGGGCCTGGATGTCGTCGGCACAAGCCTTCAGCTTGTCGAAGGAGTTGATGTCCTCGGCCTTGTAGCCAGCCTTCTCGAGCAGCTGCTTGTTGTAGATGATGCCGTAGCTCTCCTGGACCCAGTCGATACCCAGATCCTTGCCATCGGACTGCAGAGCCAGGGAGTCGTCAATGAGCTCACCGCGGAGCTTGGTATCGGACAGGTCGGCGCAGTAATCCTTCCAGTTCTTAAGACCGGTGGGGCCGTTGACCTGGAACAGGGTCGGAGCGGAGCTCTTGGACATCTCGGACTTGAGCTTCTCCTCGTAGGTGTTGGAGGCGGCGGTCACGATCTTGACCTCGACGCCCTTCTCCTTCTTGTACGCCTTGGCGATCTCCTTCCACTCCTTGTCGACCTCGGGCTTGAATTGGAGGAAGTAGACCTCGGCAGCGTCACCAGAAGCAGAGGAGCCGGAGCCGGCAGAACCGCCGCAACCCACGAGACCCAGACCAAGAACCGCAGCCGCGGAACCAGCAAAGCCCAGGAACTGCCTTCTGCTCATTTCGTTCTTCATTACAATCCACCCTTTCACACCGTGGCGGCACCCTTTGCCGCCGCCTTCGGAGATTGGCTCGGGGACTTTGCCCCTTTTGCTGATTTGTACGATACGCTATTTGGCTAGTTGTTTGAACAAGTATTACTAGAGCGGTAGAAAAACTTCGGTGAACGGTAATTTCAACTTGATACTTGACAAGTTTTGTATAAACAATTATTTGTTATCGAATGCAGAGAAAAACGCCCGGTCAAGCCGATGCATCGTCGGTTTGACCGGGCGTTTTCTCTTTGAGGGCACGGGTCTCGTCAGGCTGCGAGCTAGCCGACTATCGCTTGGAGTTGACACGGTAGTGGAAGATCTCAGGATGCGTGCGGGCATGCGTCACCTCAAACAAGATGCCATCCGAGGTGTACGACTGACTCTCCATGACGGCAACGCAGTTGTATTTGCCGAGGTCAAGATAGCTGCAATCCTCATCGTTGGCGAGCTCGACACTCACCGTACGGCGGCTCGCCATCACTTTGATGCCACGCTTGTGCTCCAGATAGTCATAGATAGATTCTGCCGCGATCTCGGGGGTCAGACCCTTGGCGATCGACGCCAAAAAGTAGCCATGGTCCACTTGGCGCGCACTGCCGTTGAGACTTCGGACACGTACCACGCGAATCAGCTCCTCGCCCACCTTAAAGCCCAGGCGACGAGAGAGTTGCTCAGTGCAGATCAAATGTTCAAAAGACTTAACGTCCGTCGATGCGACGGCATTGTTGCGCTTTGCAAATTCGCCAAACGACTCGACTTCCTCGAGTGCACCCAACATGTCGGTTTCGCCCTTAAGCCAAATAACGCGCACGCCCTTGCCGTGTATGGGCTGCACAAACATCCCGTCGGCCAGCATGCCCAAGGCGCGACGGACGGTATTGCGAGTACATCCGAACTCCGCGGTCAACTCAGCTTCGGTTGGCAGCATCTCCTGAAACGCATAGGTCCCATTAATGATGCGCGAGCGTATTTCTCGGTAGATTCCTTCGTATATCGCTTTTGGCATTGTTCCACCTCTACATTATTCATTTCCGGCTAGGCACGATAGCATTTCTTAAAGTTGTTTAAACCGAATATCGGTGAAGCGACAGGATTTAGCCGTTGACGGTTTCTGTCATGCCCAAATCGGTTTCGCTCAAAACTGCCGGTACGACACTCGTCTGGTCCTCTACAATGAATCCATTGTTTAAACGTTTCCCCACGCGCAACGCGCCTCGATATTCGGAAGGCAGAACATGCTGCAAAAAATCCAACGCTTTGGCGGGGCAATGTTCGCGCCCGCCATGCTGTTTTCTATATCGGGCCTCATGGTCGGCGTCTCCGCTCTCGCAACGACTGCGGACATCGTCGGCGATCTCGCCGTATACGGAACCCCTTGGTACGTTTTTTGGACCATCATCCAGCGCGGCTCGTGGACGGTCTTTAAACGCCTCCCGCTCCTTTTTGCCGTAGCGCTGCCCATCGGTCTTGCCCAAAAACAACCGGCTCGTTGCTGTCTCGAGGCTCTCGTCGCCTATTTTGCCTACTGCTTCTTTTTGAGCGAGATCATTAAGCTGAGCGGAGACAACCTTGGACTTGAGTACCCGTCATCTTTGACCTCCGCCAGCGGTATCACCGTCATCGACGGCATCAAGACGCTCGACACCGGCATTATCGGCCCGCTGGCGGTATCGGCAACCGTCGTTGCCATCCATGACCGCTTCTACGATGCCAAGGTTCCCGATTGGCTCGGCACCTTCTCGGGCTCCTCGCTGGTCTACCTCATCAGCTTTTTTGCCGTGTTTGCCCTTGCCGCTATCTCGGCCGCCATCGTGCCCTACGTATACGATGTAACCGATACGCTGCGTCACGCGCTTGCAGGCGTCGGCCCCTTTGGCGTGGGCATCTTTGTCTTTTTAGAACGAGCACTCGAGCCCTTTGGCCTGCACCACCTGCTCTACATGCCGATCTACTACGACAACCTGGTCATTAACGACGGCATCTACGCCACGTGGAGCAGTTTGCTCCCCATCCTCTCCCATAGCACGCGCCCCCTTAATGAGCTTGCGCCGTGGGCCGGTTTTACCGCCACCGGCTGGGTCAAGCTCTTTGGCCTTCCTGCCATCGCAGCTGCGTTCTACTCCACCGCAAAACCCGAGCGCCGCGCCGGCCTCAGGGTCATCCTTGTTCCCGCCATCATCGCCTCGGTGGTTTGCGGCGTTACCGAGCCACTCGAGTTTCTCTTTATGTTCACCCACCCCGGGCTCTTTTTGCTCTACGCCGTCTTATCGTCTTGCCTTGCCACAACCATGAATCTCTTTGGCATCGTCGGCATCTTCTCGGGCGGCCTGATGGAGATGGCAGCCTTCAACTTTATTCCGCTCATGCGCACGCATGCCGGTGCCTATCTTTTGGCGCTCGGTATCGGCCTTGCCTTTAGCCTCATCTTTTTTGTTAGTTTTCGAGCACTCATCTTGGTCTATGACCTTAAGACACCGGGCCGCGAGGATCATGTTGCCAATCGCGCGGCAATCGATTGTTTAACGGGAAGCGACTTTGCCAAAGAGCAATCTCCCAATGACGAGGTCAATAGTCGATCCGATCAAGATCACGTCCTCGCTGAGCGGGTAATTCAGCTTTTAGGTGGCGTTGGCAATATCGTGGGCGCAACCAACTGCGCCACGCGCCTGCGCGTCGAGGTCGCAGACCCTTCCATCGTTGCAGATAACGCGTCGTTTGTCGCGGTGGGCGCCAAGGGCCTCATCATTACGGGCAAGACCGCCCAGGTGATCATCGGCATCTCCGTTCCCCGCGTTAAAGAGCATTTTGACCAGATCATGGGCCTCGAGCCGGAATTTGTGCCCACCACCTCGGCCTCCCCTGCCGCCAGCGCAGCCCATAAGCGCGGCGATATTTGCTTCTTCGATATCGACGGAACGCTCGCCTGGCAAGACCCCAGGCTCGCCCAAGACCTTCCCGAAGACGAGCGGGACCTCTCCCCCTATCCCAACGAGGCGGTTTCGCAGGCAATCCGCGAGTTTGTCGCCAACGGCAACATGGCCTTTATCTGCACGGGACGTACCCTGAGCTGCATCCACCCCAAACTTCTTGAGCTGCCCTGGACCGGCATCGTCTGTCTTGCGGGCGGTTACGCCGAGATCGACGGACACGCAATTCGCGATCTGTCGATGACGCCCAGTATGTTGCAGCGTCTTGCCCCCTACCTTGAGCAATCGGGCGAGGTCATCCGCTTTGAGGGCCTCAACGGCGTCGTGCGCATGAGTGCCGATGCGCCCGATGCTCCCGGATACGCGCGCACCCTGGGCGACGCAGTCACGCAGCTGCAACATTACAGTGTCTACAAGATCTTGATGTCTACATCGCTCGCCAACCACATCGCTCAAGACAAGGCACTTGAGCCGCTGCTGTGCTTTAACGAGCTCGAACTCGAGGTAACCGAAATCTCGCCCCGCGAATGCACGAAGCGCGGGGGCATCCAGTCTGTACTCGACGCCCTCGATCCCCACCACGGAACCGTATACGGCATCGGCGACGCCAGCAATGATGTCTCGCTGATGAACGCCGTCGATGTCGGTATCGCCATGGGCAATGCGCCGGACTATCTCAAGGATAAGGCCGATTACGTGACCGACACCGTCGATCACGACGGTGTCGTTGCGGCGCTCGAGCATTTTAGGCTGATTTAGGCACACTCCATCAAACGCACGCCCGTTGTCCTAAATCGCCAAAACTGCCGCGCCAAACGCCCTGATGTGGCAATATGTTGTCTGCATATTGCATCAATGCAACCTCAGAAAGAATGCGAGAACCCGTGTCCAGTCCGTTTACCAGCTTTTTAGCCCAACACTTTGACCAGATTAACGACTATCTGGCCACGTTCTTTGACGGACAGGCGACCTCTGCCGATATCGAGCGCTACCTGTACGCGCCGCTCTCGGCTTTTACGGCCAACGCCGGCAAGCGCCACCGCCCGCTTATCTGCATGCTCGCCGCAACCGCAGTGGGCGGCAGCTTTGAGAGCGCCCGCAGCGCCGCGGCAGCTATCGAGCATTTCCAGTCGGGCGCGCTGATCCACGACGACATCGCCGACAACGGACAGCTTCGTCGAGGCAAGCCCTGTATTCACCTTACCGAGGGCACGGGCCTTGCCATCAATTGTGGCGACCTGGCGCTCACCATGGTCACCAAGACGGTTCTCGACGACCCTACGCTGGAGTCCGACGTGAAGCTGCGCGTGCTCCACGAGCTTACCGAGATGATCGTCCGCACCATTGAGGGTCAAGCACTCGACCTGGGTTGGGTCCGTGACGGGCGCTTTGATATCTCGGTTGATGACTACCTGGACATGGCGACGCACAAGACCGCGTTTTACAGCGGAGCCACGCCGCTTGCCGCCGGAGCCATTATCGGCGGCGGCAGCGATGAGCAAATCGAAGCGCTGCGCGCCTTTGGCCTACACACAGGCCTTGCCTTTCAGATTCAGGACGACCTGCTCAACCTTGTCGGCACTAAGGAAGCCGCCAACAAGGACTTCCGCACCGACATCACCGAGGGCAAGCGCACGCTTGTCGCCGTACACGCCCTCTCTGATGAGCGCCACCACGACGAGGTCGAGGCGATTCTTTCCTCGGGCACCGATGATCCCGCGCAGCTCGCACGCGCCGTGGAGATCTTCCAGGAGACCGGCTCTATCGATTACGCCCACACTTACGCGCTCGACCTGACCGCTAAGGCCAAAGCGGCCATCGAGAACGTTGAGCTTGATCCGCACGCACGCGAGCTGTTCCTCTCCATGGCAGATTTCTTTGTGGAGCGCCTTAACTAACGGGGGTTATAAAACCTGTCAGCAGCGTATTTAGGCACAACTTGCTACACTGTTGAGTGCATGTTTATGCATCCCTTTGCGTTGTCTATCCGACAGACGCTCAAATAGCACGAATGGTACGCCGAAAGGGGTTCGTTCATGGAACCTATTACAACGGGCATGCAAGGAGCAGCCGTCGAGGACGTGCAGTCTCGTCTCCTGCAGCTCGGCTACACGATTGATGCCGCCGAAGTCACCGACAAGTACTTTGGAGCCACCACTGAGCAGGCCGTCAGCACCTTCAGGCTCGACAGCGGCCTTGCTGCCGGTCATGCCGTCGATATCCCCTGTTGGAGCGCCCTTGTAGACGCTTCGTATAAGCTGGGCGACCGCACCCTCTATCTGCGCATGCCCAATTTCCATGGCGCCGATGTGCAGGCCCTGCAGCGCGCTCTCAACGTTTTGGGCTTTGCCTGTGGCGAAGACGACGGCTACTTTGGCCCGCATACCGAGGCCGCCCTGCAGCAGTTCCAGGAAAATGTCGGCCTGTTTGCCGACGGCATGGCCTTCCAGGACACCTACGCCTACATCAACCGCCTGCACCATGTGTGGGAGGGCAAGCCCTCGGTCACCGAAGCCGAGTCCCGTATCGGTTTTGCTCGCGCCGCCAACGTGCTCGAGCGCTTCCAGATCGCCGTTATCGGCGAGGACCCCATCGCACGCAGCGTTGCGTCGCGCATGTGGAATATCGCCACGGCAACGACCGACAACAGCGGCATGATGCTCTGCGACTCCGAGGTCCCAACCGACGTTGACCTGGTGCTCGAGATCGCAAGCGATGAGCTGCCCGCAGATGCAGCGCCGCGCGCCACGATCGCCCTCGCCGAGTGCCACAACCTGGCCCAGCGCATCCGCACCGCCAATGTCGCCGCGCAGCAGAAGCCGGCTCGCATTCGCATTGAGCTCACGGGCATGACGCGCTACAACGGCACCTTCACGGCCAGCGACGCGCAGACACTCGCCGTACGCCTGCTCGATGGCGTTTGCGATGCCCTCGCAGATTAGGTAAACTAAACGAGTTGCTTTTGGGCAACGCCACACATTGGGACGTAGTTCAACGGTAGAACTCCGGTTTTTGGTGCCGGCTGTTGGGGGTTCGAATCCCTCCGTCCCAGCCAAAGAAACAAGCCTCTCGAACGCATAGCCGATCGGGAGGCTTTTCTTGTGAGCAAGCGGAGGGATTCGAACCCGCAAGGAATCTACCTATATAAGACAGACGCCCCAGGCCCATAACGACCAAGAGCGCCTTGCATCTAGAATTATCAGCCCTGTTCCGAAAAGCGAGCCGCATGCAACAACCAAGTAACCACAGGCCCCGGGAGAGTGGGGACACCGGCTTAGGTTTATCGCGAGTTCCGCACGAACAGGAGGCCACTTAATGTGGCCTCCGTCGTGAGCAGGACTGTAGAGCAGGAAACCTAAGCCGGTGTCCCCACTCTCCCGGGGCCGAACGCCCTAGTTGTTGAGCATGCGGTCGAAGCTTCCCGAGTCGCCATCCCGATAGTCTGCGGTCATCAGGATCTCCTGCGGAATGCGCCCGCCTTCACGTAGCACGTTGCGGAACTGCACGCGCGTAACCATGGGCAGATCCTTGATCGTCGCTGCCAGGTTCTGCGGCACGCCCTGGTTGGCAGCCGCGGGCTCGCACTCGCCGCCGGCCTTCACGCGACGCTTATGCTCGGCGAGCATGGCGCGGTACATGCCGGCATGCAGGCGAATCTCAACCACATTGGCATTGCGAGCCTGTTCGACGATGCGCGCGCCCTCGCGATCGATATCGCCTACGTAGTAGACGTAGTTAAAGCGATAGCCAATCTCGGCCAGATAATCGTCCAAGGCATGCGAGACGCTCGCCTTGCATCCGCCGCCAAAAATCACGCCGCCCACCTTGATGCCAAAGAGCTTGGCGTGCTTGCGGCCACGCAGCAGCTTGACGATCTCGTCGTAGGTGTCCAGGTTCTCGACCATAATGAACGGCTTGTCGGCTCCCAGCGTAAAGAAGCCCGTAAAGTGCACGGGGCGATTGGGGGCGACCTTGATCGCCTGCATGCTGATGCCCTTTTCGGTCATACGCCTGATCAAGCGCTCACCGTGCTTGCCGTCAAAAGCCTTCTCGTCGTTAAAGATCTGGTAGGCACGCTGGCGGCGCGAGGCAACCGGCGTATCGGCACCTCGATTCTGCTCGATCCAAGCCTGGATGATTGCGATTTCCTCGGCAATCTTGCGGTTGGACATCTCGTTGTGCTGAGTGCGCTGCGGAGCCTTTTTGCCGTCCTTGCCCTCGACCTTTACGATCTGTGTCTGCTGCTCCTTGATCTTGGAGAGCGCCATAGGCGTGGGGACAACCTTGAGCAGCTGCCTGCCTAAAACGTGGGCAAGGGCAAACGCCGAGACCTCGCCGTGGGCGGCCGACTCGGGCTGCTGGGCAGCAGTATCTACTGCGGCAGACTCCGGCTTCTTCTGAGACTTGCGCTTAGAATCGCCTTGGGAATTGCGCTCGCGCTTCGGCATAGACGCCTGCTTCTGCGGACGATCGGACTTGCTCTCCTTCGCTGACTGGCGCTTAGGCTGCCCCGAAGAAACCTCGGCCTTCGCATCCTCGTTCTGCGGCGTGGTCTTCTCGGTTGCAGTCTCGGCATGGGAACTGCGGCCCCCACGA
>CABUHI010000037.1 GCA_902491345.1 uncultured Collinsella sp. | reverse complement strand
GCGGTAAGTTCGTGGCGACCAAGAAGTTCCGCGGTTCTATGCTCAAGTGCGCCCGCGCCTTCATTGACCACATGGTTGCGAAGGGCGAGATTGACTACTCGCACATTGGCCTGGCGTATTCGGTGGGCCTTTCCCAGGAGCTGCGCGATGACATGGAAGTCTATGCGCATGACCTGGGCTTTAAGGACGTTACCTGGACTCAAGTCGGCGGCGTCATCTCGAGCCACTGTGGCCCGACCGCCTTCGGTGCGGTGCTCACGCTTAAGGCGTAAAGGCCGCAGGCGAGCGTTCTTC
Organism: uncultured Collinsella sp.; assembly: GCA_902491345.1. Classification (GTDB taxonomy): domain Bacteria; phylum Actinomycetota; class Coriobacteriia; order Coriobacteriales; family Coriobacteriaceae; genus Collinsella. The sequence goes on along the minus strand of CABUHI010000037.1, from coordinate 12,544 downwards.
AGCCTGACATCTCGACGTAGACCCCAGCCATGGTGATGGGGGATAGATTAAAACGTGCCATTCTAGCCCGAGACGTTTAAACGCAAGCGCATGGGCTAGAATGGCTCTGGCATTTTAATTGGTTGCATCCAAGGAGAGGCAAGGTAGCGGGAATGGCTGAGATGACGCTTGAGGGTGTGGACGCTCGTCCTGAGGATTCCGCATTTGCCCTAGGCCGCGTGCATTCAATCGAGACGATGGGAACGGTCGACGGACCCGGCATCCGCTTTGTGGTGTTTGTTCAGGGCTGTCCCATGCGCTGTGCGTATTGTCACAATCCCGATACTTGGTCGGTTAGCGGCGGCACCATGGTGACCGTCGAGCACCTTATGGACGAGTTCCAGAGTAACCATGAGTTTTACCGCAGCGGCGGAATTACGGTTTCGGGCGGCGAGCCACTTCTGCAGCCCGAGTTTTTGGCCGACCTGTTCCGTGCAATGCACAACAACCCCGATGGTCGTGTACATACCTGCATGGATAGCTGTGGCTACGCCTTCGACCCTCAGCATCCCGAGAAGTTCGATGCCGTTCTCAACGAGACCGACATGGTGCTGCTCGACATCAAGCATGCCGATCCGGCTGAGCATAAAAAGCTGACCGGCTGCGATCCTGCACGTATCCTGGCGTTTGGCGATGAGCTTGCCCGTCGCAAGATCAAGGTCGTTATCCGCCACGTGGTTGTGCCGGGCATTACCGACACGGTGGAGGAGTGCGAGAAGCTCGGTCGCCTCATCGCTCCATGGCACAACGTGGTGGGCCTGGAAATGCTGCCATATCACACGATGGGTGTCGTCAAGTACGAGCAACTGGGCATTCCCTATAAGCTCGAGGGCGTGCCCCAGATGGATACCGCGCGCATGCCCGAGCTGCGCAATGCCGTTATGACCGGCATGAAAAAGCGCCGTACGGAGCTCAAAAACGCTATCGGATAGCATGCCATTTTCGTTCCCCAAGGGCACTCATTGGGGACAGACTTAAATGAGTGCCCCTGGGCACCTAGTTGATTGCTAAAGAGCCCCGTCCTTAAAAGACTGCTCTCTGGGTTGCGGTGAGATGCGCAACAGAATCGTGCCATTTGGATAAATACGCTTGTGGTTTCTTTAAAGACACCTTAAACGCCGCTGAATATCTTTGGAAAGAAATGCCTGCTCGGTATCATACTGCTCGTATATAAACGGTGGCAGTCAGGAGACCACGTGCGAAACATCGCATCGCGGGATGAGTATGTGCCGCAGCATGGCAGCAGATATAAGACGAAGGGCACGTCTTCGCGTGGCCTTGCCGGCGCTCGCATCCGCGTGAGGAAGATTGCCGCCATTGGGATGCTAACGTCGGCGGTTATTATCCTCAGAATTACCGTTAAAACCTACGCCTCGGAGCGAACGGTGCGCCCAGATGCGTCAACGGTACAGCTGCAAAACGAGAAGGTTTCAAAGTCCAAAGCGTCGGCAGATCAAGCTCTGTCGACGGCAGATCTCAAGACGAGACTTTCGAAGGCGGACTTCAACGATATCCCTTCGGGTGATACCGTTCGGACCTTCTCGTTGGTGGATAACAAGACTCCTGCCTTGGAGGATGAGAGCCTTGCCTCGCTCCAGGATGCCCTGTGTCGGGCGCAGGAGCTGGGCGACGTGGGTGTAGTGTTCTACGACCTATCGAGCGGTAGGGGCGTGACGTATAACGCCGATGTCGAGGTGTATGGAGCGAGCAGCTACAAAGCGCTGTATGCGCTCTATATTTGCGAGACGTTGGTCGAATCGGGGCGGGTGTCGCTCGATGGGCCTTTAGCCACGTATGGTGGTTGCAGCATGGGCTGGCAGACGGTGCGCGACCTTATCGAGAATGCCGTCGCCAACTCAGACAACGATTCGTTTATCGCGTTACGCGCGGCGTTTGACCATGATGGCTATGAGGATTGGATTGCCAATCTGGGTGTTGATGACGAAACGGCACTGAATCCGATGAGTGATTTTCCGACCTACTGCCCGCGCACTTCTGCGAGGTTATGGCGTGAGATGAGCGAGTATCTGAGCATGGATACCGAGACTTCACAGTGGTTGTCGGGCCTTCTGACATCAACATCGCGCTCGTTTATTCGCGATGGCATTGCGGACGAGCAGGTTTTGGTGCGCAACAAGGCAGGCTGGATTAGCGAGGATGGTTACTATTCGACATGCGATGCAGGCCTCATCGACATCGATGGCCGTACCTATGTCATGAGCGTCATGACATCGATGCCATGGAGTGACCGTTCGAGCGAGGTTACGGCCGCGATTGCAAAGGCTCTGTTTGATACGCGAGCTGCACTGGCTTAGCGTGTTCGTTTGGCGAGGTCAAACAAAATGCTGGTACCATACCTTGGTTGAGAATTTCGTATAGGTTTGGGGAATGGTATGGCTACCATCGCGATTATCGGTGCGCTCGAAAAAGAGATCATGCAGATTAAGGAAGAGCTGAGCGACGTTTGCGAGGCACGGGAGGCGGGCTTGACCGTTGTGAGCGGTGAGCTCGACGGCCTGACAGTTGTCGCCACAACGGCGGGCATGGGCACGGTGAACGCCGCTGCTGCAACACAGCACCTCATTAGCAAGTATGCTCCGCAGGCTGTTGTGTTTTCGGGCATTGCGGGCGGTTTGAACCCCAAGCTCCATATCGACGACGTGGTCATTGGCAAACGCCTACGCTATCTGGATACCGATACCGCGCTTATCGCCGAGTCCGCACCGGGGCTCGAGGAGTTTGGCTCGACGCCCGCGCTGGTCGATATTGCCGCCGACGTGCTTGCTGAGCGTGGGTTTGTTGACGCTTCGACAAATGCAGTCGCTTCGAATGAGGGCACCAAGCAGTTCCTGGTCGGCACGATTGCCACGGGTAACCGTTTTGTGACGGGCGCCGCCATGCGCAACGACGCTATCGAGGCGACGCATGCCGATTGTGTCGGCATGGAGGGCGCGGCAATTGCCCATGTCGCAACCAAAAATGGTGTCGATTGCCTGGTGTTGCGCGCTATCAGCGATAATTGTGACGAGGCGTACGATGCAATTTGCGAGCGAGAGTTCGATCTGTTCGAGTACGCGCGTGTCGCAAGTGACATTACGCTCGATATCGTCCGCCGCATTGCCGCTGCGCAATAGCGCGTCTATTTGTAAGAACCTACGACCAAGGAGTGTCCATGGCCGATTCCATTAACTACCAGCTTGCCAAGTTCGTCGCCAGCTATGGCAAGGTTTCGCAGATTCCCGAGTCCACCTGCCCCGAGGTGAGCTTTGTCGGCCGCTCCAACGTGGGCAAGTCGTCGATTATGAACAAGCTATTTGGCCGCAAGAACCTAGTCAAGGTTTCCAGTACGCCGGGCAAGACGAGCAACATCAACTTCTTTGAGGCCGACGACGTGCATTTCGTGGACCTGCCGGGTTACGGTTTCGCCCGTCGCTCCAAGGCCGAGCGCGACCGCTGGGCCGAGCTTATCGGCGACTTTTTCGACTCCGAGCGCAGCTTTAACTTGGTCGTCTCGCTGGTGGACATTCGTCACGATCCCAGCAAGCTCGATCATGACATGATCGACTACCTGCAGGGCAATGAGTTCAACTTTATCGTCTGTCTCACCAAGGCCGACAAGCTCAGTCGCACCCAGCAGGCCCGCCAGGCAGCAGCCATCAAAAAGCAGCTCAACGTTCCGGCCGAGAACGTAATCATCACAAGCTCCCAGACCGGCGTGGGTATCGACGAACTCAAGCGCCGCATCGCCGAGGCCTGCCTCTAGTAAGGGCTCCAGCCTAGCAAGAGCCCCTATCAATAAAGGGCCATATATTTCAGCCCGGCGCCCCTTCAAAGCGTGGGTCCCTGTAGACATCCTCAGCAAGGTAGGCGCAGGGACGGTCGGGATGTTCCCTCAAAATCATTCCGCAGCGCGAAGACGATTTTGAGGGAACATCCCGACCGTCCCGGACAGGTATATGAGGAGGATGTCTACAGGTACTCGATTTGAGCGCCATCGGTGTCGCACGTCAGAATATGCGTGTCACACTTGGGGAACTGTTCACGCAGCTTGACCTGTAGGAACTTTGCCACGATGGTGTCGTCAGTCACGGCCATGAGGGTCGAGCCGGAGCCACTGATCCAGATGGTCTTGGCGCCTCCGTTAAGGCAGGTGTCGCGCACGGCGTTGTAGTCGGGAATCAGACGGCGACGATAGGGTTCCTGGATGCGGTCGTCATTGGCGGCGGCAATCAGGTCGAGGTCACCAGTCTCCAAGCCGCGCGTCATGCCGGCGATGCGGCCCATCTGCCACACGGCGGTGGAGAGTGGAATCTCCTGCGGCACAACCTTGCGCGCCTCGCTCGTATGCACCTCGTAGGGCGGAATCACGGTAATAAAACGCAGGCGATCGCTCACCTCGTAGCGCAGGCACTGGGGGAGCGAATCGGTCGGCGTAAAGGAACAGACGGCGCCGCCCAGGATAGCGGGGGCGACGTTATCGGGATGGCCCTCGACTTCGGTGGCAATGCGAACCAGCTCGGCGCGGTCGACGGTGTGGCCTGTCAGTGCGGCGGCGGCCATAATGCCGGCGACGACGCAGGTGGAGCTGGAGCCCAGGCCGCGGGCGACGGGCACGTCGGTCTGGATGTCGATGGCAACGGGAAAAGCCGGCTCGCCCCATGCAGCCAGTGCATCGACAAAGCTCACGTAGACCAGGTTGTTCTCGTTTTGGAATTCCTCGGGGCAGCCCGTGATGGTGAGTTTGTCGGCGCGCTCGAAGGCGAAGTGCGAGTAGAGGCTGACGGCCATGCCGAGGGTGTCGTAGCCGATGCCTAGGTTGGCGCTGGTTGCTGGGACGGTGATTTTGATCATGTGGGTCCTCCTGGGCGGGTCTGGCCGTTTAGTTCGCTGCTCGGGCAGTCCTGGCTCGCTCGGAAAGCACATTAAGTGCTTTCCGGCTCGTGCGGAACTCGCGACGAACTAAACGGCCAGACCCGCTCGCATGCTCGTCATTATCCCAAAAGCTAAATAAAAAGAAGGTGCGCCGGCTTTCGCCGGCGCTTAATGAGGGATCTAGTTGGTGCTCATTCGTTTTGCTGCGGACTCGACGTAGCTTGCCATCTCATCGACGTCGCAGACGTCTTCGAAGCGGACGGGCTTGGACTCGAGTTCGGCGAGCTGGGCTGGGGCGACCGTGTTGGTTGCCTGCTCGAGCACGCGCATGGCCTCAAAGTCGTCCTCGGGAACGTCGAGGCCCAGGGCATCGCAGCAGGCGCGCGGGAACTTGTAGGGGCTGGCGGTCGAAAGCAGCACGCGGGCCTTGGCGCCCTCGGTGGGGGCGACCTGCTCAAAGACGTGATAGCCGCAAGCGGTGTGCGGGTCGATCACGTAGCCGTTGGCATCCCAGCAGCTCTTGATGGCGGCGCGAACCTCGTCCTCGCTGGCCCAGCCGCAGCCAAATACGCTCTGGATCTTGGCCAGCAGCTCGGCAGGCACCTCGTAGCGACCGGTCTGGGCAAGCTGCTCCATAAGGCCGGCAACGAGCTCGCAGTCGCCGTCGGACAGGAAGTAGAGCATGCGCTCCAGATTAGAGCTAATAAGGATGTCCATCGACGGCGAAATGGTCGTGAAGAACGGACGGTTGCGGTCGTAGACGCCGGTGGTCAGGAAGTCAGCGAGCACGTTGTTCTTGTCGCTGGCCACGACGAGTTTGGCGACGGGCAGACCCATGCGCTTGGCGTAGTAGCCGGCCAGGATATCGCCAAAGTTGCCGGTCGGTACGCAGAACTCCACGGCATCGCCGGCCTCGATGGCGCCGGCGCGCAGCAGCTGCGCATAGGCGGCAAAGTAGTAGACGACCTGCGGCACCAGGCGGCCGACGTTGATGGAGTTGGCGCTCGAAAGCACGGTGCCGGCGGCCTCCAGGCGCTCGGCCAGCTCCTTATCGGCAAAGATGCGCTTGACGGCACTCTGGGCGTCGTCGAAGTTGCCGCGGATGCCGCAGACGGCGACGTTGCCGCCCTCCTGCGTGGACATCTGCAGATTCTGCACGCGGCTGACCTTGCCCTCGGGATAAAAGACGGTGATACCCGTGCCCGGAGCGTCGGCAAAACCGGCGAGCGCGGCCTTGCCCGTGTCGCCCGACGTGGCGGTGACGATCATGATGCGCTCGGCGCCGCCGTCCTTGGCAGAGGTGCGGGCCATCAAGCGGGGGAGCATCTGCAGAGCGACGTCCTTGAAGGCGCTCGTGGGGCCGCCAAAGAGCTCCATCACATAGGTCTGAGGGGCGTCAGCGCCCGGTGCAGCGTCGAGTTTGACGAGCGGCGTAACCTCTTCACTCGCAAACGTGCCGCGGTATGCCTCGTCGACACACGCCGAAATTTCTTCGGTCGTGTAATCATTCAGTAACATTCCCAACACATCTTGAGCGATTTCAAAGTACGATTTATCTGCAAGCGAGCTGATATCGACCTGCTGGGTGCCGAGCTCGTCCGAGACAAACAAACCCCCGTCGGGAGCGATGCCGGTACGGATTGCCACCTTACTTGAGCACGATAAAGTGTGTCCTCGTGTACTATGATAAGTTCCCATATAACACTGCTCCTCGGATGCCTTGGTCCCAATCGGTGAAACCATGGTATCAGAGCGCGCAAAATAGGTTCGCAGAGGCTTTTTAGAAAGGTAACCTCCAGCCCATGATTAAGATTGCCAAGTTTGGCGGCTCGTCGGTCGCCGACGCCGAACACTTCAAGAAGATTAAGGCCATTGTCGACGCCGACCCTGCCCGCCGTTTTGTGGTGGTTTCCGCCTGCGGCCGCCGCTTTAAGGGCGACACCAAGGTGACCGACCTGCTCTACCTGGTTAACGCGCACGTCAAGTACCACGTGTCGTGCGAGGAGCTGCTCGAGGACATTGGCCAGCGCTATTTTGATATCGCTGACGAGCTGGAGCTCACCTATCCCATCCGCGAGGAGTTCGCGGCCTTTGCCGAGCGCGCCCGCTCGGGCGGTTACTCTACCGAGGAGCTCGTGAGCCGCGGCGAGTACTTCACCGCTCGCTTGATGGCCGAGTACCTGGGCCTGCCGTTCCTGGACGCCGCGACGGTTGTGGCGTTCCATCACGACGGTACGCTCAGCATGAATCGCACCTCCGAGCTGGTGCAGGAGTACGGCCAGCAGGGCGGCTTTGTTATGCCCGGTTTCTACGGCGCGACGCGAGAGGGCCAGATCAAGCTGCTCGACCGTGGCGGCGGCGATATCTCGGGCTCGATCCTGGCCAAGTGCCTGGGCGCCGACCTGTACGAGAACTGGACCGACGTCTCGGGCTTCTATTCTGCCGATCCGCGTATTGTTCCCGAGGCTCAGCCCATTGCGCGCGTTACCTACGAGGAGCTGCGCGAGCTTTCGTACATGGGTGCGAGCGTCCTGCACGAGGAGGCCGTGTTCCCCGTGCGCGAGGCTGGTATTCCGCTGGTCATCAAGAACACCAATGCGCCGCAGGACCCCGGCACCATCATTAGCGAGACGGCTGACGAGGGCGAGGCAGAGCCCATCATTACCGGCGTGACCGGCAAGCGCGGTTTTGTCGCCATCAACGTCGCCCGCGACCGCACCAAGCCCCGTGTCGGCTTTATGCGCCGCGCGCTTTCGGTCTTTGAGCGCTATGACGTTTCCGTCGAGCATATGCCCACCGGCGTCGACCGCTTTGGCGCCGTGGTGCAGGAGCAGGATGTGCACGATTCGCTGTACTCACTCGTGGGCGACATCCAGCAGGAGGTCGAGCCGCTCGAGATCGAGGTTGTCGAGGGCTTGGCGCTCATCGCTACCGTCGGCCGCAACCTGCGCGGTCGTGCAGGTATCTCGGGCCATCTGTTTGGCATGCTCGGCCAGGCCGGCGTGAGCGTGCGTATGATTTCGCAGAGCTGCGACGAGATCAACATCATTATCGGTGTCGAGGAGAAGGACTTCGACCTGGCGATTCGGACCATTTACCGTGCCTTTTCCGATAAAAACGGCATTGTGAAGGTCTCCGACTTGGAGGCTTCCGCGCCGGTCGAGCCCGCCCTGGACGTGCTCCGCAAGTAGCTACCATCCCGGTGATTTTTGGGACATGTCTCATAAATCTACGGCGGGGCGTTTCGTTTCGGTTTCGTTTCGACGGGGCGGGTTTCGTGTCCGCCCCGTTCTTGTATACACTGGCAACAATAATCAGCCTGCTCGGCGTGCGGGCAAAAGCCACAACCTTTAAAGGGGGAAGCATGAAACAGTACACGGTTGCTATTTTGGGCGCGACGGGAGCCGTGGGCACCCAGATGCTCGAGTGCCTCAACGAGCAGGAGTTCCCGATTGGCAAGCTCAAGTTGTTGGCAAGTGCACGCTCCGCGGGCAAGACCGTTGAGTTCCGCGGCGAGCAGATCGTGATCGAAGAGGCTTGCCCCGAGGCCTTTGAGGGCTGTGATATTGTGCTCGGAGCCGCCGGCGACGATATCGCGAAGGAGCTACTGCCCGAGGCCGTCAAGCGCGGCGCCGTCGTGGTCGACAACAGCCATGCCTTCCGCATGGATCCCGAGGTGCCGTTGGTCGTGCCCGAGATCAATGCCGACGACATCAAGTGGCATCACGGCCTTATCGCCAACCCCAACTGCGCGACCATCATCGGCCTGGTTCCCACGTGGCCGCTGCATCAGCTTGCCGGCGTGAAGCGCATGATCGTCTCGACGTATCAGGCGGCTTCGGGTGCCGGTGCTCCCGGTATGGCCGAGCTCGAAGCGCAGCTTGCCGCCCTGGGCCGTGGCGAGGAGATTCCCGAGCCGCGCGCGTTTGCCGCCCAGCTGGCGAGCAACCTGATTCCGCAGATTGGCGGCGTCAAGGAGGAGGGCTTTACCTCCGAGGAGATGAAACTGCAGAACGAGGGCCGTAAGATCATGCATCTGCCCGAGCTGCGCGTGAACTGCACCTGCGTGCGCGTGCCCGTGCTGCGTTCGCACTCCGAGAGCATTACGCTCGAGTTTGAGCGCGACATCACGGTGGAAGAGGCCCGTGCTGCGCTGGCTGCCGCTCCGGGCGTGAAGCTGGTTGACGACATGGGCGCCGAGGATGCGCATGATCGCTTCCCCATGCCGATGGATACGTCCGATCAGGATCTGATCTGGGTCGGTCGCGTGCGTCGCGACATCTCGAACCCCGAGGCCACGCGCGGTATTACCTTCTGGTGCTGCGGCGACCAAATCCGTAAGGGCGCGGCAACCAACGCCGTCCAGATCGCTAAGCTGCTCTGCGAGTAGTGTGGCCTGTCCGGCGGGGGCCGGACTTAGTTTTCAGAACGTCCTCGACCATGTGTGGCGCCTTGTCCTGCTCCTTCGGAGCCGCGGACAAGGCGCCACACTGGTCTGCGGAGTGTTCTGAAAGCTAAGTCCGGCCCCCGCCTGCGGTGACGCTGCTGCGAGCGGCCTGCGATGGGGCCGTTGTTGGTTGAGGCCGCTGGGCTGATGCGGGGGCACGTGGCCGTTGCGGGCCCTGGTCCCGGCGGCGGCCTCGGCGCTTTGCGCCTGCCGCCTTTGGGGACTGTGGGGCGCGGCCGGAAGCTGCGGCGCTTCGCGCCTGCTGCCTGAGGTAACTTTGGGGTCGATTGGGGTTGTCTGCACAATTCGCGGTATTATGTTGCGGAGTTTTGAAAGGAGCCGCTGGTGGTCACGACGACGTTTGCTTCGCCTTTGGGCGAAATCCTGCTTGCCGCTGATGGCCGCGGTTTGACGGGGCTTTGGTTTGAGGGGCAGGAGCACTTTGGCTCCACGCTTCTCAAAGAAGATCCCGAACATGTTGAAGGCGCCGATGCGGTTTCTGGTGCTGGCGGCATGTCTTCGGTGAATCCGACAAACGGTGCTGCCTCGTCGGTACTTGAGCGTTCTTGGGCTTGGCTGAATGCTTATTTTGCGGGGCAGGAGCCTCGGTTTACGCCGCCGTTGCATATGATTGGTACGGCGTTTCAGCGCGAGGTTTGGTTTGAGCTGCTTTCTATCCCGCGTGGCGAGGTCGCTACGTATGGTGAGATCGCCCAGCGTGTTGCGGCTCGACATCGTGTACCGGGAAACGAAGCACCCGTTGCGTCTCCCCGTGCCGTGGGGGCCGCGGTCGCGCGTAATCCCATTTCGATTATTGTGCCGTGCCATCGCGTGGTTGCCGCCGATGGTTCGCTCAACGGATATGCCGGCGGCCTCGACCGCAAGGAGTGGCTGCTTCGGCTTGAGGGCGCCTACGAAGAGTAGTGCCCGAACACTTTGCATAGCCAAGATGCCGTGAAAGAACGGGACATGCTTTCCGAATGGCGTCCCAAGCGGAAACCGTGTCCCGGAATACAGCCTCAGAGTGGGACGCCGTTTCCGGTTGAGACCGCCTGCCTGGACATCGATCTACGCCCGCTCCTGCAGGGCGTAGATCGATTTATCCATGTTGAACAGGTAAGCCACGACGCAGACAATAAAGAACATCGGCAAGTTACCAAAGCCGAAGACTTCGCAGCCAATAAGGATGGGTGCGAGCAGCGTATTGGTGGCGCTGCCAAAGACGGCTGCGTAGCCCAGTGCGGCGCAGAGCTCGACGGGCATGCCGAGTTGAGCCTCGTTATGGCGACATCTGGGTAACAGAAAGGCCCGCGTTCCTCAGAGGCAAGATAGGCAATTCTGCTTCTGAGGTAGATCTCAATTCTGCCGACCGCACTGCCGACCGCATCAAACATTAACTGCCGGAGGGCTCGGTCAAATTCATACGTGTAGATGATGGTTTCGAATGTTGTGCCTTCGCGAAAGATGGTAATCCCGGACTTGCATTTGGTTTTGTAGGGAAACCAGTAGGCCGACAGTCTGTAGTGGTTGGCTTCGACCAAAGCTCGCTCGAGTTCGCTTTGATCAGAGCACTTAAGACCCTTGTTTTCTGTCAATAGTGCTATTTGTTCGTTGATGGATATCCGCGACTTCTGGTATTTCATTAAGCCTCTTGATAGAAAAAGAGCTGGAGTTGCGCATCGTTGAGAGGCTTTCCAGCTTTAGCAAAACAAACTTATAAGATGCGACGGGCCGCGTCAAGATAATTGCTTGACAGCCTAGGAGGCGGCTGGTTGGCTGGCTTAAAACCCAGCGCGTGAAATGACGCTCCACGCTATTCAGCGCGCTTGATAGGATGACGAACCACAGTCTTAAGTTTCTCCGGCGCACACTTGCGTGGATCGGAAAGATAGATTTCGTGATGTAAACGGGTGTCTGAGAAGTCGGGGACATAGCCCTGCTCGGTCGCATATTCATGCATGGCGTCTACGGTTGCCGGCTCGCTGTCGTAGGGTCCGGTATGCATGCATTGAACGCAGAGACCCTCGTCAACTTTAAGCAGCTCGACGGCAGAAAAGTCCAGTTTCTTTTTGGCCGTGGCTTCCGCGACCGCCCAGTCAAAGTCATCCTGAGTGACGAAATCGGGCAGGCGGATGCACGAGATAAAGTTGAAATCGTCCTTGCGTACATAATCGATGTCGCCGCTCGGGGAGTCTTGCCACCAGAAGCCCTCGAGCGGCGGTACCACAAAGTCGAAATAGCCCTCGATACTCCTTGAGCCTTTCTTTGACATCTTGACGGTATAGGCGATGCCGTAAAGCAGCGGCAGGGCATTTTGATACTCGCCACCTTCGGTATTTGGGTCGCCCTTTCCGCGAACGGCAACGTAGCTCATAGGCGGGACAGTTACGATACTCGGCTTGCTTGCAGGTTTGTAGAGCTCCTTGCATTCCTTCTTAAAGTCGAACGCCATGCTGGCTGCCTTTCTGCGTATTGGCCTGCTTAGATAGCGGAATCATATCATAGAAACGAACAGCTGTTCGAATGATTTGGCTGACAGATTGAGATGTGTGCGTTGTGTTTGGCGGTCGGCCTGACCCCGTCGATGATTTCTCTGCCTCCCCGGCGCCTCATCTATAGATGCCGTTTCCCCATATAGAACCTGCCAAAATAAACCCGTCCCTTTTTAGTCGGTGCGAAATGGGTAATACTAAAGAGTTATCCGACCAGATGGGAACCGATCGATGGCCTATATCGAATTTAAAGACGTCATCAAAGCATACGGCGAGGGCGATGCCCGCATCCACGCGCTCGACGGCGCGAGCTTTACGGTCGAGCGCGGCGAGCTCGCCATTATCCTGGGTGCCTCGGGTGCCGGCAAGACCACGGCGCTCAACATCCTGGGCGGTATGGACACGGTAACCTCTGGCACCGTAACGGTGGACGGGCGCGACGTGAGTTCTGCTAACGAGGCGCAGCTCGTGGAATACCGCCGCGCCGACGTCGGCTTTGTCTTCCAGTTCTACAATCTGGTCCCTAACCTGACGGCGCTCGAAAACGTCGAACTCGCGGCGCAAATCTGCCCCGATTCGCTCGATGCCGAGCAAACGCTTTGCCAGGTTGGCCTGGGTGAGCGCCTCGCTAACTTTCCGGCGCAGCTTTCGGGCGGCGAGCAGCAGCGCGTGTCCATTGCCCGCGCGCTGGCCA
>CABUHI010000036.1 GCA_902491345.1 uncultured Collinsella sp. | reverse complement strand
GTCACCTATTACGATATGTACGGCTATCGTAGCCGCACGGGCATTCTCGACGAAGTGTTACCCGCATTCAAGCTGCTCAAACTCAGGGATATCGCCATCGACTTCGACGACATCCAGGACATTGAGCTACGCGGACGAGCCTAGACAAGGACGCGCATCCAAGGCAAGGCCTACAGCTTCATGACGTAGTAGCCTGCATCTCTCACGGCCGTCTCAAGGACACCGCGATCGATCGGCCGCTTGGAGCGCACGCGCGCTGTGTGGTCCGCGTACGTTACCGTTGCCCACACGCCGTCCAGCGCATTGAGGGCATTCTCAACGTTTTGAGCACAGCCATCGCAGCTCATGCCGCCGATGAGCAACTCATCGCTATAGGGGTAGTGGGACGGATCGGTATCCGCAACCACTACCTTCTTGGCCTTCTTACCGCTCGCGCCATCGCTGCAGCAGCTCTTTCCGTGTGTCGAAGCGACAATGCGACGCAGGCCAAAGAACATGCCAACGGCAATCACGGCAAGCACAATGAGATTCGCAGGGTTGAGCAAGTCACTCATGCGTTCCCCTTTCAAGTAGCCCTATCTAGATACCCCCATGGGGTGTCCCCATCTTAACCCAAAAACATGTCCGTTCGGTCAATTAGTTTCCCTGTTCAAACTTTTTAGTTGACCAAGGCTTACTTTCGTGTATAAGTTTTCCTAGGCTAACAACTGAGGACCCGAAAGGAGCATCGTGACTCGAACCATTGACATCCCGACATACCAAACGGCTGTCGTGCGCAACTGCTCCCCTACGCTCGCAGGTATCAAGCCGGCATCGCTCTTTACCTATCCCGGCGTTTACGCCAACCAAAGCGGAAAACCCGGCGCCGCCCATATCGAAGGACGACGCTCTCGCCTGCTCGCCGTCATAGCCCAATGCAACCGCGAGCTCCAGCCACTCGGGATCCATATGAGCGTTTTGGTCTGGCGCCCCTGCGGAGCGCTCATCTATGTGTACCGCCCTGCGGACCTCATGCGATACCTCTCCGACCCCCGCGCCACGACGGCGCTTGCCGCCGAAGGTTACGATGTCCACAACCTGCCCGCATCCCTGGTGCATCTCGCCGCGCGCATCACGCTGGCAAGCAGCAATGCCGCAGAAAGCGCCTATGACGGCAGCGTCTGCGCACTCGCACGGAATAGGCACTGCGATACGGGGTGCACGTGCGAGTTCCCCCACGAAATTGGCTATTTTTTGGGCTATCCCTACGAAGATGTCCATCAGTTTATCGTCCAGCACGGCGAAAACTATAAGGTCTTTGGCGCATGGAAGGTATACACAAACGTTGAGCAGGCACTCACGACCTTCGATTCCTATCGCGCATGCACGCAATACCTTACCTACATCTATCAACAGGGCTGCACCCTGGAACAACTTGTCCAGGCAACCCGATAGAGCATACAAAACGCGGCCGCACGCCGCACAACCGAAAGGAAAACATATGAGCAAGATCGCAGTCGTCTACTGGAGCGGTACAGGCAACACCGAGGCCATGGCAAACTTCGTCGCCGAGGGCGCAACCGGTGCCGGCGCCGAGGCAGAGGTCATCTCCTGCGCCGACTTCTCCGCAGACAAGGCCGCCAGCTATGACGCCATTGCCTTCGGCTGCCCCGCCATGGGTTCCGAGGAGCTTGAGTATGACGAGTTCCAGCCTATGTGGGACGAGGTCAAGGAGACTCTCGGCGATAAGAAGGTCGTCCTTTTTGGCTCCTACTCGTGGGCCGAGGGCGAGTGGATGGACAACTGGAAGGCCGACGCCGACGAGGCCGGCGTCAACGTCGTAGATTCCGTCATCTGCTACGACGCACCCGACGACAAGGGCGAAGCGGCCTGCAAGGCCCTGGGAGCGGAGCTGGCCTAACGAAGCCGTCAGAAAGTCGCAAGGCAACTGACAGCCGAGTACCGTACAACAACAGTCGCTCATGCCCAAACAAAAACGGGGACCGGATATTCACATCCGGTCCCCGTTTGTTATATCGATAACCTCGACGCGCCGCTACGAGATATTGCCCAAGAACGCCTTGGTGCGCTCGCTCTTAGGGTGGTCGAAGACCTCGCTCGGCGTGCCCTCTTCCACGATAACGCCGCCGTCCATAAAGACCACGCGGTCGGCGACATCGCGGGCGAAGCCCATCTCGTGCGTCACGACGATCATGGTCATACCGTCGCGTGCCAGGTCGCGCATGACGCCAAGAACGTCGCGGACAAGCTCGGGGTCAAGCGCTGACGTGGCCTCGTCAAAGAGCATCACGTGCGGATTCATCGACAGGGCACGGGCGATGGCCACGCGCTGCTGCTGGCCGCCCGAAAGCTGACTCGGCATAAAATCGATGCGCTCGGCCAGGCCGACCTTGGTCAGCTCCTCGATGGCGATCTTCTCGGCCTCTTCCTTGCTGCGCTTGAGCACCTTTTGCTGCGCAAGCATGACGTTCTTTTTGACCGACAGGTGCGGGAACAGGTTGAACTGCTGAAACACCATGCCCAAGTGCGTACGCACCTTATTGAGGTCAACGCCCTTGGCGCACACATCCACGCCCTCGACGACAATCGAACCACTCGTAGGATGCTCCAGACGATTGATGCAGCGAAGCATCGTCGACTTGCCCGAGCCCGAAGGACCCAGAACTACGACGACCTCGCCCTTATGCACATCCAGATCGATATCGCGCAGGACCACGTTATCGCCAAAGGCCTTCTGGAGGTTCTTAATGCTGACGACGACCTCGTTCGAGTTATTGGTTTCGCTCATGATAGGACCTCCTTACAGACCGGCGATGTGATCGGCAGGCGTCGCGACAACCTGTCCGGCGCTCTTGGCGGGACGCTTCTTTTTGGTTTCGGCCGTACCCAAAAGCCTCGCCTCAAGACCGCTCACCAAGCGAGCGAGCGGCAGGGTGATGACCAGATAGAACAGGGCGGCAACCACGTACGGTGTAATGGAGCCCGTCGTGGCCACGATGGTACGGGCGTTCATGACGATCTCGACCACGCCCACGGCCGCGAGCAGCGACGTATCCTTGTAAAGCAGGATGAACTCACTGGTCAGCGTAGGCAGGACATTGCGGAACGTCTGCGGAATCATAACGTAGAGCAGCGTCTGGAAGGCATTCATGCCCAGCGAGCGAGCAGCCTCGTTCTGGCCCTTGGGGATCGACTGAATACCGGCACGGAAAATCTCGCACAGGTACGCAGACGAGTTCATGGCCATGACGATAACGCCCAAGACATAGTCGTCCACCCTGACGCCGGCAAGCGGCAGGCCAAAGAATGCAATATAGATCTGCAGGAACGCCGGCGTACCGCGGATGATATTCACATAGATGCCGGCAAGGCAGCGCAGGATGCGCGATTTGGAGATACGCATGAGCGATAGGGCAAAGCCAAAGGGAATCGCCAGCGGAAACGCCACGAGCACGATCGAGAGCGACATAAGGAAGCCCTTAAAGACAATCGGCAGGCTCTGGACCAAAATGACCGGGTTCAAGAACAGGCGGAGAAACATATTGGAGTTCCACGCCTCGACCCACGGCTGCTCCTTAAGATCGGCCAGGAAGTTATCGAATGCCGTCACGCCCTTGATCTCGACGGAAGGAATCTTGGAAATCTTCTTGGTCGAACCGTCGGCGAGCGTATAGGTACCGCTGAAGGCCTCATCGCCTCCCTCGACGGGAAACGTCACGCCGTAAACCTCGACACGGAAAAAGCCGCCGGCAGGCGCCGTCTCGCCAAAGTCGATCTTAAGCGTCTGGCCGTCAGCCTTGCACGTGGGCTTCATGGGCGTACGATCCATGAGGTCCTCGCCCGAGAGCATCGTCAATCGCGTGTCATCGGTACCAAACGTCGTGCCGTCGACAAACGTCAGCGAAAGACCGCTCAGCTCCTCGTCGGCGTCGGCCTGAACTTCCCAGGTAATACGCGTCTCGGTGCCGCCGACCACAGCGCTGCCCGAACCGGTGTTGGGTCGGGCGGTAATCTTTGCGGTCTCAAGCGCCTGGGCGGTCGTGGGCGCATATGCCCCCGCGCACACCAGCGCGAGCGCCACGGCCATGACACAGGCTAGCTTTTGGAGCAAGGCGGGCAGTGGAAAACGCTGCTCCGCGGCCCCTTTGTTCAGTCGAGACAAGGTGGCTCCTATCGTAGAAGTTGCCGGCAAAACGAGACGGAAATGCTCTCCGTCAAGAGAAGCGCAAAGGCCCTCTCCGCCAAAACGGAAAGGGCCCGCGCACAATCAAGTAGATATTTTACTTGATATTGTACTTAGCCATGAGGGCGTCAACGGTACCGTCGTCGGTCAGGTCCTTGATGGCCTGGTTGATGTCGTCCTTGAGCTTGGTGTTGCCCTGGTTGATGGCGATGGCGTACTCCTCGCCGGTGCTGATCTGCTTGATGGTCTGGCAGGTGTTGAACTGCTCGGCGGTCAGCTGGCTGGCAACAGAGCGGTTGGTCACCACGGCGTCGCCCTTATCGGACTGCAGTGCGCTGAAGCACTCGGTGGCGTCCTTGTAGGGGACGATCTTGGCCTTGGGGAAGTTCTCCTGGGCAAAGGCCTCGGCGGTCGAACCGGACTGGACGATGATGGTAGCGTCGGCGCTGTTGAGCTTCTCGCTGTAGTTATCGGTCGTAATGTCGGTGTTATCGACCTTGGTCACGATAGCCTGATCGTCCATGTAGTAGGAATCGGAGAAAGTGACTTCCTTCTCACGCTCGGGCGTGTCAGTGATAGCCGCGATGGCGACGTCGTACTTGGCGCCCGAAGCAACTCCGGGGACGAGCGTGTCGAAGTCGTTGTTGACGTACTCGACATCCAGGCCCAGCTTGTCGCCGATAGCCTTGATGAGCTCAAGGTCAAAGCCCTGATAATCGCCGTTGTCATCCTTGTACTCAAACGGAGCGTACTCGGCAGAGGTGCCGACGGTCAGCGTACCGTCCTTGACGAGTGCGTACTCCTTGGAGCCGTCGACCTTCTCGACCTTCACGTCGTCAGAGTTGCTGGAACCGGCATGGGAACCAGAGGTGGCGTTGGACGAGCCGCAGCCCGTCAGTGCGAGGGCGAGCGCCATAGCACCCGTGGCGGCAAATGCGCCAAGCTTCTTGAGCTTCATAATCAGTCTCCTTCCAATGACCCCACGTGATTCAGGGGTCTGCAAAAACTGAGGGTTATTATGCACCCGCTTGGAAGAATCCGCAATTAGAAAACTGATTGAAACAAACCCATAACGTGAATGGAGCACTCCACTTTATGACAGTCATTACTGCTGCAACGACCTTAACAGTTTGATTTCAGCAGCATAACCTGCAAGTTCGTTCGGTGTCTCCAAAATGAATGGCAATGCGCGCAAGCGGCCATTCGATACAATATTCTGCATAACCTGCATACCGCCGCCAAACTCTTCACTACCCAGGTAGCCTTTACCGATGCATTCGTGGCGGTCCTTATGGGCGCCACAGGGGTTCTTCGAATCGTTGATGTGTACGGCACGCAAGCGGTCGATACCCACCACGCGGTCGAACTCGTCGAGTACGCCGTCCAGATCATGGATGATGTCGTAGCCGGCATCGCTCACATGGCAGGTGTCCAGACACACGCCCAGCTTGTCCGATAGCTCTGGACGCCTGGCAGCAGCACCCTCGATAATGCGCGCCAGCTCCTCAAAGCTGCGGCCCACCTCGGTGCCCTTGCCGGCCATGGTCTCGAGCAGTACCGTCGTCTGCTGGCCCTCAAACATCACCTGGCACAGGGTGTCGACGATCATCTGAATGCCGGCGTCGGAGCCCTGCCCCACATGCGCACCGGGATGGAAGTTGTAGTAGTTGCCGGGCAGTGCTTCCAGACGCTGCAAGTCCTCGGCCATGGCCTCCAGGGCAAACTCGCGCGCCCGCTCTTTGGCCGAGCAGGGGTTATAGGTATACGGGGCATGAGCCACGAGTGGGCCAAAATCATTTTGTGCCATAAGCTCGCGCAGGGCCGCCACGTCATCCATGTCAAGATCTTTCGCCTTGCCGCCGCGCGGGTTGCGCGTAAAGAATGCAAAGGTATTGGCGCCAATGGATAGCGCCATCTCCCCCATCGCCCGATAGCCCTTCGTCGTAGACAGGTGACACCCAATCGTCAGCATCTCCAGCTCCCCCTCATCAGTTGCGGTGAAATAGTTCCTGTTTAGCCCCTATTCTGCCGCAAACAGGAACTATTCCACCGCAACTTATAAAAGGGGCATCAGAGATGCGGGCCACCGAGCACTACGGCTACGGGCGCCAGCGTCATGATCCCCTACGCGTCAACGCCAAGTCCTAGAGGGCTAGACGGATTGCATCGATAATGCGCGCGCAGCGCTGCGTGGCGGCAAGGGGCATGACGGAACTCTCGAGTTTCCCCGCCCGGATGAGCTTGGTCGCATGCGAAGCTTCGCCGTAAAAGTCATCGACCTCAAACGGGGCGTCGATTTCGAGTACTCGTCCGTCGAAGTACTTCACATGGGCGAGCTCGGGGCGATGGAGGCGCTCGATTTCTAACGAGCCACGCTCGCAGACAATCGTTAAGCGGCTTTCATATGCTGCTTTGCCGTCGCAAACCATATGAATGGGTATGCCGCCGACGCTCATATGGATCTCATCGGCCCAATCCACGCGGCCGCCCGATACGTCGCGCCAGCGAACTTCACGAGACGAAACATCGCACGCACCCGCAAGCAGATCCTCAAACCACCCGACCGCATAGCAGCCCATGTCATATAGACAGCCACCCTGCAACGGATCGAGCAGATAACTTGAAGGGGACTCACCATAATCGAGTTTTTGCACGCTTTCGATCGAAACGATACGGCCGAGCTCGCCCGACGCAAGCAAGCCCTTCACGCGAGTATGCATCGGACAAAACCGATTTTTCATCGCCTCCATAAACGGCACGCCGCACTCGCGGGAAACGGAGGTGATCGCACGGGCCTCTTCTTCATTCAAAACGGCCGGCTTTTCGCACAGTACGGCCTTTCCCGCGCGCAGCGCCCGACAGACCCAATGCGCATGCATGCCATGTGGAAGAGCCAAGTAGATTGCGTCGACATCGGGGTCGGCAATCAGCACATCATAAGCCGCATCGCCGCTATCGTCAGCCGTGGCATAACTGTGCGCGGCATCAATCGAAAACGCCCTGCAAAACTCCTCAACATGCGAAGGAGTGCGACCGGCGGCAGCCACAAGCCGTGCCCCGTCCACCTCCTTGAGCGACGATGCAAATCGATGCGAAATGCGCCCAGCGCCCAAAACGCCCCAACGAACCTCACGCAAATCATCACATGAATCCCGATGGCCCACGACAGCTCCCTTCAGTTGCGGTGGAATAGTTCCTGTTTGGCCCCTATTCTGCCGCAAACAGGAACTATTCCACCGCAAGTTATAAAAGGGGCATCAGGAGCACGTCTTGCAAAAGGCTTTAAGTGCGGCCGTTACGGGGCCAGGCTGGAAACGTCGGCGCACATCGTCGAGACGCTCGGGAATATCGATGTGCTGCGGGCAGTGACGTGCGCATTTGCCGCACTTGACGCAATTGCTCACCAGCTTGGGCTCGTTCGTCCGCACCGCGCTCGCCGTAAAGTATTGAGACAGCCCCGTAAACCAACTATGCGCGTAGCTCGCATTGTAGGCGCCAAAGCAACCGGGAATATTGATGCCCTTGGGGCACGGCATGCAGTAGCCGCACCCCGTACAGGGCACGCGATTCGATTTCTCAAACTCTCCCAGCACACGTGCGATGGTATCGAGCTGCTCAGTCGTCATCGAATCCGGCAGCGCACGATCCGCCAATGCCGCGTTCTCGTCCACCTGCGCGGTATCGGTCATACCCGAAAGCAGCATCGTGACTTGAGGATGGTTCCACACCCACGAAAGGCCCCAAGCAGCCGGCGTCTTCAGGTACGGATCGCGTACGTCATCGAGCACGGCGCGGGCCCGCGGAGGCAGTTTGCCCGCCAGGCGTCCACCCAAAAGCGGTTCCATCACAAACACCGCGAGTCCGCGCTCGGCGGCTGCCATGAGTCCCGCCGTTCCCGCTTGGTATCGCTCTCCAGCGTAGTTGTACTGGATCTGGCAAAAGTCCCAGTCATACGCGTCAAGCATCGTGAGGAAGTCCGCCGCACTGCCGTGGTACGAAAAACCTATCTGGCGAATACGCCCCGCAGCCTTTTGGTGCGCAATCCACTCCTCGATACCCAACGCTACCACGCGCTCCCACTGCGCGGGCGAGGTGATGTTGTGCATAAGGTAATAGTCGATATGGTCAGCCCGCAAACGGCGCAGCTGCTCGTCGAAGAACCGATCGAAATCCTCTGCGCACTTGCACGAAGCGTGCGGCAACTTAGTCGCCAGCAACACCCGGTCACGCAGCCCCAAGCGCTCAAGTGAGGCGCCCACGCACACCTCGTTACCGGGATAAAGATACGCGGTATCCAGATAATTAATCCCCTGCTCTACCGCACGGGAGATGATGGCATCGGCCGTCTTCGCATCGGGGTGTCCCGGCGCACCGGGAAACCTCATGCAGCCCAGACCCAACGCCGAGATACGGTTGCCGCTTTTGGGGTCAACGCGATACTGCACGGCCCCTCCTCTCCCATCGAAGCCCTGACAAGGCGAAACAAACCCGTCACGCCACCGAAACACATCAGAATCGCAATCGAGAACGTATCGTAACCCAGCAGAAATCGAGCCGTCACGGAAGCGCTTTAACATCAGCAAAAAGCCCGATGAGAGGAGGCGAGCGTAACCACGTGTGAGGACGCCTACCCCTACCCTGGCGAACAATACATCCTCTCGGTCGACCGTTACCAGATTGATGTCATGGACCATCTGGACGAACTCCCCGCCACGGGCGCCGTCATCTTCTGCACCTTCCCCAAGGTTCGCGATGGCGTCGGATACCCCGCGCGCGTTTTCGCGGTCTGCCCCGCGGCATAAGCGCACAGCGCAAAAGTTTCTTTTTCATAACAGCAGCCCCGCGCGCTCACCAAACGCCCCGGCGGCATACAATCCATCAGGCGCCCCTTACGCGGGCGCCTTTTATATGGGGAGATAATTCACATGCAGATCAACAAGGTCACCTTTATCGGCAAGGGCGGCGTCGGGCTACTCTACGGCAGTATGATCGCCCAGGCACTCGGCAACGACGCCGTCGAATACGTTATGGATGACGCCCGTTTTGAGCGTCACGCGGGCGATGCGCTCACCGTCAACGGCAAGCCCTGTGCGCTCAAGTCCGTCCGCGCCAGCGAGGCAACGCCCGCCGACCTGGTCATTCTCACGGTCAAGACGACCGGCCTCGACCAAGCACTCAAGACTATGGAGCGCGTCGTGGGGCCCAATACGTTCATCGCCTCGCTGTGTAACGGCATTACGAGCGAGCAGAAGATTGCCGAGCGCTTTGGCTGGGAGCATACCGTTCTTGGTATTTGCCAGGGCATGGACGCCGTGTTCCTCAACGGAGAGCTCACCTTTACCAATGCGGGCGAAATCCGCTTTGGCGCGGCGGCCGGCACCGAGCCCGCAACCGTCACCGCCATCGACGAGCTCTACACGCGCTGCGGCATCGCCCATACCGTCGAGAGCGACATTGCGCACCGCATGTGGGCCAAACTCATGCTCAACGACGGCATCAACCAAACGTGCATGGCCTACGGCGGGACCTACGGAAGCGCCACGGAGCCGGGCTCCGAGCAGCGTCGCTGCTTTGTTTCTGCCATGCGCGAAACGCTTGCGGTCGCCAACGCCGAGGGCATTGAGCTGACCGAGGCAGACCTGACGCAGATGGTGCACCTCATCGAGGGAATCGACCCCACCGGTATGCCCTCGATGGCGCAGGACCGCATCGCGCAACGAAAAACCGAAGTCGAGGAGTTCGCGGGCACCATTTGCCGCCTGGCCGTCAAACACGATATCCAAGTGCCGCAAAACGATTGGCTCTATCAGCGCATCCGCGATATCGAGAAAAGCTGGTAGCGCCCGGCTCACCACGTCAACAGGCTCAACAGCAAAGCCGCCACAAGGAGCACTCCCCTTACGGCGGCTTTCATCTTCATCTATAACCAGTAGTCGATGTCCCGACGGTTAGAGCTGCGACTCCGACGCCTGGTCCTCATCGTCGCGACAAAGGACTACACCCGCACTTCCCAGCAGCGCGGCCGCGATCAACCCGCCGACCACGATAGAGGCAGCCCCACAAGACCCCTGCATGCCCGCGACGAGCGCGGCCGTAGGACCAAGGCAACCAAGCGTCAATGCGACGGCGGCAATGGCAATATCTCGAGCGTTCACAAGACCACTTCCTCCACGAGAAAGACCTTATTTCTCATGAACTAGTGTGCCCCGCGCCCATATGCGCGACGTACCGTCACGGTAAGGGCTCTGTTAGCTCAAACGCATACATAGAACGGGCGTCCTTACGTTGCCCTAAAGCTCGGTAAAGACGCCCATCCGCCAAATATCCGTGATGCAGAAAAATTACCAGCCAGTGTAGTAGTCGGTGGTTCCGGCTGCGCAGCCGGAGTCATAGACCTTGCACTCGCCCTTGGATCCGGTAAACGTGGAGCCCTGAGCCTTATCGCCCGCGGCCACGACGTAGTAACCATCGGAATCGCGCCAAAAGCCCTCGGAATCCTGGGTCCACTCGCCCGTGCGGTGGTGATACAACACGTTGCTGCTGTAATAAGTCTCGCGGCGGCCGTTATAGTTATTGACGCCGCTCGAACGCGTCAGGCCCGAGCCGTTCGCGTAATACGCAGCAGACGCGTAAGACGAGCCGGAGCCGGCGTTGCAATACGAAGCCTGAACGGCCTCAGCGGCCTCGGCTTCGGCTGCGGCAGCCTCGAGCGCCTCGCGCTTGGCATCCTCAAGCGTAGAGCGAAGCTCGTCGAGCTCGGTCGACTTGGCGTCGACCTCCCCCATCGTCAACAGGCTACCCGCACCGTCGATGCAGCCCTGCAACACAGCGCGCTCGTCATCGGTAGCATAGTCGCCATACATATTCATAATGATCTGAGCGCGCATCTCCAGGGAATCGCGCTTTGCCCCCATCGAGGCGTTCCACTCCTGCATAGAGCCATAACCGTCGCCGCGGTAGTCGACGGGCTGCACCAGCGTCGCCTCGGACGGCGTAGATCCAACCGTATCGGATAGTGTTGCCGCGTGGGCATCAGTTGCGCCGGCGCCCGCCAAAAGTGCCACGGTCAGAGCGGCGGAAAGGGCGGCGGCTTTCGGTTTTCGTGAATCGATCCTCATGTAGCTGGAAACCTCCGTAGTGCGTTTTTTGCTGCGTTTGAGCTGCGTGTGATTCGATCGCGCTGCATAGTACCCCGAGCAAATCGCGACCTGCGGTTTTACTCAAAAGGCGCACGTCAATTGCGTAAAACTCACATCCTCTCAACAGGAGTTTTCCACATCTCGATTGCATAAAGCATGCCAAAAACCCTGTAACAGCGCCCTTCCTATGCAAAAAAGGCGCCTGTGCAACCATTGTTCGCACAGGCGCCTTGAGCAGGCATTTTATGCAGTTATACCTATCGAGTCGCAAGGGGTCCTTGCACAAGTCGCCTTACTCGTCCAGCGCGGCGAAGGCCTGCTTCAGATCCCAAATGATGTCCTCGGCGTTCTCGGTACCGATGGAAAGACGAATCGTGGAGGGCGTGATGTTCTGCTCAGCGAGCTCCTCGGCAGAGAGCTGGGAGTGCGTGGTGGTAGCCGGGTGCACGACGAGCGACTTGACGTCGGCCACGTTGGCGAGCAGCGAGAACACCTGCAGATGATCGATGAACTTCCAAGCTGCCTCCTGGCCACCCTTAATCTCAAAGGTAAAGATCGAGGCACCGCCGTTGGGGAAATACTGCTTGTAAAGCTCATGGTCGGGGTGCTCAGGCAGGCTCGGGTGGTTCACTTTGGCGACGTGGCTGTCACCAGCCAGGAACTCAACGACCTTCTTGGTGTTCTCGACATGACGGTCAACGCGCAGCGACAGGGTCTCGGTGCCCTGGAGCAAGACCCAGGCGTTGAACGGGCTGATGCAGGCGCCCTCGTCACGCAGCAGGATAGCGCGGACATAGGTCGCGAAGGCGGCGGGACCGGCAGCCTCGGCAAACGAAACACCGTGGTAGGAGGGGTTGGGCTCAGCGATCTGGGCGTACTTTCCGCTCGCCTTCCAATCGAAGTTACCGCCGTCGACGATCACACCGCCCAGCGAGGTACCGTGGCCGCCGATGAACTTGGTTGCGGAGTGGACGACGATGTTGGCACCATGCTCCAGCGGACGGAACAGATACGGGGTGCCGAAGGTGTTGTCGACGACAACCGGCAGACCGTGCTTCTTGGCGATCTCGGAGATGGCGTCGATGTTGGGGATGTCGGAGTTGGGGTTGCCGAGCGTCTCGAGATAGATGACCGTGGTGTTGTCCTTGATGGCACCCTCGACCTCTTCCAGGTTATGGGCATCGACAAACGTGGTCTCGACGCCAAACTGGGAGAGCGTATGCTCCAGCAGGTTGTAGGAGCCACCGTAAATGGTCTTCTGAGCCACCACGTGGTCACCGGCCTGGGCAAGAGCCTGCAGGGTATAGGTGATGGCAGCAGCGCCAGAGGCGACGGCAAGACCTGCCACGCCACCCTCGAGTGCGGCGATACGGTCCTCGAAGACACCCTGGGTGGAGTTGGTCAGACGGCCATAGATGTTACCGGCGTCGGCAAGACCAAAGCGGTCGGCGGCGTGCTGGGAATTGCGGAACACATAGCTCGTGGTCTGGTAGATAGGCACGGCACGGGAGTCGGATGCAGGATCGGCGCTCTCCTGGCCAACGTGCAGCTGCAGGGTATCGAAACCAAAGGTGTGCTCGGGGTTGTTGATGAACTGGCTCATGATGATCTCCTTGATCGAACAAAAGTAAATAAAAAAAGAGAAGTAAGTCGCTGTCTCCTGATCACGCCGACGGGCGCAAACAGGAGCCCGGCATTCGTCTTGGTAAGCA
>CABUHI010000035.1 GCA_902491345.1 uncultured Collinsella sp. | reverse complement strand
AAGTGGGCAAAGCGCGAGGGCGTGAGCTGCTACCGCGTCTACGATGCCGACCTGCCCGACTACTCCGCCGCCATCGACCTGTACGAGGGCTGCCCGCAGACGCCGGGCCGCTGGCTCGTCATCGCCGAATACGCCGCGCCCAAGACCATCGATCCCGCGCTGGCCCAGGCCCGCATGCTCGACATCTTGGCCATCGCGCCGCGCATCCTTGATGTTCCGGCCGAGCATGTGCACGCCAAGGCCCGCATGCGTTCGCGCGGCGGCTCGCAGTACGGCAAGCAGGGCGCCGGCAAGGGCGCATCGGGCGAGCGTGCCAATATCACACGCCGTCGTCTGCCGCTCATCGAAGAGGGCGGCCTCACCTTTGCCGTCAACTTTGACGACTATCTGGATGTGGGCATCTTCCTGGATCACCGCGTCACCCGCAACCTAGTGCGCGAGCACGCCAAACAGGCGCGCCGCTTCCTCAACCTGTTCGCCTACACCGGCACTGCCACCTGCTACGCGGCCGATGGCGGCGTCGAGGAGACCGTGACGGTCGACCTCTCCAACACCTATCTGGACTGGGCCGAGCGCAACATGCGCCAGAACGGCTTTGTGGGGCCGCAGCATCATTTTGTGCGCGACGACGTGCTTGCCTGGATTCGCGACCAGCGCCAGACGCGCAACCGCTGGGACCTGATCTTTGTCGACCCGCCCACGTTCTCGAACTCGTCAAAGATGGGCCGCCGTACCTGGGATGTCCAGCGCGACCATGTTGAGCTTTTGGCCGGCGTATCTCGCCTGCTCGCGCAGGGCGGCCATGCCATCTTCAGCTGCAACCTGCGCGGCTTCCGCCCCGAAACGCGCAAGCTCGCGCGCGCGGGCGTCGTGCTGGAGGACATTACGGCGCAGACCATTCCCGAGGACTTCGCACGTAACCAGAAGGTGCACCACTGCTATATCGTGCGCCGCCTGCCCATTGAGGACGCCATGGCCGAGGTCGGCTTTAGCGCCGAGGAGATTGCCGAGCGAACCGAGGAGCTGCGCAACCCCAAGGCCCGTATGCCTCGCGCGGCAGTGCCCGCGCACGCGCAGGCCGGCAACGGCAAGCCTAAAAAGAAGAAGTTCTACGCCAGCAAGCCCAAAGGCAAATAACAAAGTTGCGGTGGAATACGGACTGTTTTGCCTGGAATTAGGCAAATATAGACCGTATTTCACCGCAACTCATAGTGGGATGGTGGCCGGCGATCTAGCCTTGGGTGACCAATCGGTAACCGATACCCACATGCGTTTGAATATAGCGCGGATGCGCGGGATCGGACTCGATCTTCTTGCGCAGCGTGCCCATAAAGACACGCAGGCTCGCCAGGTCGCTCTTAGTTGCCGTGCCCCAAATCTCGTGCAGGATAAACTGGTGCGTCAGTACCTTGTCGGCGTTGTGTGCCAGCAGGCACAGGAGCTTATACTCGATCGGCGTCAGATGCAGTTCCTCGCCATCCATCGTGGCGATGCCGGCATCAAAATCGATATGCAGCTCACCGGTATCGAACGAGCCCTCGGAGGCAACACCGCCCGTTTGCGCATACGAAAGGCGCCTGAGCGTCGTGCGAATACGCGCGAGCAGCTCCTCGACCGAAAACGGCTTGGTCAGATAGTCGTCGGCACCGGCATCGAGCGCGCGGATTTTGTCCGCATCCTCGCTGCGCGCCGAGACCACGATAATCGGCATGCCCGACCATGCGCGCACCGACTCCACCACCTTGACGCCGTCCATATCGGGCAGGCCCAGATCGAGCAGCACAATGCTCGGCGTCTGCGACGAGGCGGCGGCGATGGCGGCATGGGCGGTCTCCACGGCCATATGGCGCAAGCCGTGCGCCTCGAGCGCGGCAACAATAAGATTGCGAACGGCAGGGTCGTCCTCAACGACCAAGATGAGCGGTTTTACGGCAGAGTTCGGCACGGCGCTACTCCTTATCAAACGAAACGTCGGCGGCAGGAAGCTCAATCGTAAAGACCGAGCCGTGCGGGTCCGCCGCGGCAACCTCTATGCTACCGCCATGCGCCAGCGCAATGGAGCGGCAGAGCGAAAGACCCAGGCCCACGCTGCGGTGACTGTCAGCCAGACCGTGGTTGGCGGTGTAGAACGACTCAAAGATCCGCTCGCGGTCCTCGGGTGCGATGCCCGGACCATCATCGACCACCGAGCACGCCACGCGTCCATCGTCGACGCTAATCGAAATCATGATATGCGAGCCCGCGGGCGTATAGGCGATGGCGTTGTTCACCAGATTGACCACCAGCTGCACCATCAGGCGCGCATCGACGTTGACGAGCGCCGGCTCATCGCACGCCACCACCTTAAGGTCGTGCTCGCGCACGGCAGGGTTCACGTGGCGCAGCGCCTCCTCGACGATATCGTCCATGAGCTCGAGCGTGGTCGACAGGCGCATGCCGCCGCCCTCGAGCTTGGTGATGGCGAGCAGGTTCTCGACGGTGGCGTTGAGCCATTGCGCATCCGAGCGAATGGAAAGGAGCAGGCCGCGGCGCGTCTGGGCATCGAGCACCGCGGTGCCGGTCGAGCCCTGATCGAGCAGGACATCGGCATTGCCCGAAATACTGGTGAGCGGCGTACGCAGATCGTGCGAGATGGAGCGCAGCAGGTTGGCGCGCAGCTGTTCGTTTTTGGCGAGCACCGCCGCCTCCTCGCGGGCCTCCATGGCGCGGGCGCGGTCGAGCGCCAGCTCACCTTCGCTCACGATGGCATCGGCAAGCGTCCGCTCCTCATGCGTCAGCACGTCGGGCTCGGCAACGATAGCCAGCACGCCCACCACCGAGGCGGGGTCGCCCGAGCGGACGAAGCCGTCGCCCGTGCGAACCGTCAGGTAGATGCCATAAAACGCCGAGCCGCCATAGGTGGCATCGAGCGGCGTTCCCACATAGGCGGACGCCGAGAGCCGCGGCGGCATCTGCGGCGCCAGTTCATGCACCGGCGCGGCATCGCCCACGGCCGTGTATGTCGCACGCGGCAGCAGGTCATCGCCCTCGGCGTCGGCGCTGTACCACACGACCGGACAGCCCGAAAGACGCGCCAGCTGCGTTGCCATGGCATGAACGATCTGCTGCTGATCGGCGCACCGCTGCAGCATGCGGTTGGTCTCGAGCACCATATGCGTGCGGCGGTCGCTGGCGGCAGCCTGTGCCAAGGCGCGGCGCAGGGCTAACGCAATCGAGCTCGACACAAGCGAGACCACGAACATGATGAAGAACATGCCGGGATAGCCGCGGTCGATAAGCGACAGCGAGTAGCGTGGGTCGACAAACAAGAAGTTGTAGAGCGCCACGGCGGCAGCCGAGCTCAGCAAGCAATACAGGCGACTCCAGGTAAAGAATGCGCACAGCTGAACGGCGAACACATAGACGATCATGATGCTCGGCGCGAGACCCGGATGGTCGAGCAGCGCGCCCACAATCGTCGCCGCGACCAGCAGCCCCACCGATACGCAAGCGTCATACAGAGGAGTGCGGCGCGTCAGCGTTGTGCGCCGCCACCAAAAGTTATCGGCAATATCGCCGTCCGTACGGACGTCCATCAGCGCCCCGCCCCTCTCTCGAAAACAAAAACCACCACAAAGGGACAGGCACCTTTGTGGTGGTTTCCCTTGTGGTGGTTCCAAGTGTATAGCCTTTGCAACCGGCGGTCGTTAGACAAACAGCACGTGCGCGAGCAGGGCACACACGCACACCGCTCCAAATACCAGTGCCACGATCGAGATCACGCGGTCGGCCATGTCCATGTTGGCACGATTCGTAAAGAACCGATCTTCGGCGGCGTCGACGCGCGCCTCACGCACCATTTCGACCACCGCCTCGCGGCCATCGAGCGCCTTTGTATCCATGTTTACCTCCCCGGCCTCATGCTTATCCATCAAAAACCAACTCCGTGTAGCCGCCGACGTCTACGGCCGCTCGTTGGGGGCCAGGCGCTGCATCTTGTTCACGGCCTTGAACTTGGTGAACAGCGGCACGTACTCAAAGCTCACGTTGGAGTTCTCCAGGCCGTACCAGCGTGCAGGCGTGCCGGCGGCGCGGCGGATGATGTACTTGAGCGTGATGGCCGTACGCTCGCTCGGCTCCACATCGCTTTCGGGCGCCAGAAGCTTACGGATCAGGACGAACTTGAACGTACCGATGTTGCCCGGATCCTTGTAGACCGAGTAGTCATGCGTCTGCGCCGGCAGCTCGCCGGTGGCAGCCAGGTCCTGAACGACCTGACGCAGATAGGCATTGACGCGCTGGTTGATCTTGTAGCCCAGGTACAGATGCACGCGGAACACGTAGTCGGTGCCGAACGTCTCGACCGAATAGGCAAAGGTATGCGGCTCGTCCATGGTCTCGACATTCACGAACCACCAGGCGCGAGCGCGCTTGGGATGCTTGTCCAAAATCGAGTAGACGATGTCGCGGTCGATGTAGTCGGTATGGGTGTCCTTGGTCAGGTACACGACGTTGTCGCTCATGCGCTCGTAACGGTCGTCGTCGCGCAGGCGCTTGAGCTGCGGCAGGTAGCTGCGCAGCGGCAGCAGCGTAAACTGGCGCTGCTCAACAGCCGTACCGTTGTACCAGCACACCATGATGCCCATGATGAGCGCGGCCATGAGGATGGTGAAGTAGCCGCCGTGGAAGAACTTGGTAAGTGAGCTCACGAAGAAGAAGCCTTCGAGCAAAAGGAAGAAGGCCGCGAAGATCCACGGAGCAACCTTGAGCTTGCGCTCCTCGTGCAGGTAGAAGAAGAGCAGCAGCGTGGTGCACATCATAGTCAGCGTAATGGCAAGGCCGTAGGCGGCTTCCATATGCGCCGAGTTCTGGAACAGCAGCACCACGATGACGCAGCCGACAAGCATGACGTTGTTGACCATGGGGATGTAGAGCTGGCCCTTGGTCTCGGCAGGGTAGAAGACCTGCATGTGCGGCATGAGGTCCAGACGGCTGGCCTCGGACACCAGCGAGAATGCGCCGGTGATGAGCGCCTGCGAGGCAATGATGGCCGCGACGGTGGAAAGGCCGACGGCAAACGGGCGCAGGCCCGGGGCGAGCATCTGGTAGAACGGGTTGAGGTCGGCAATGCCCATGAGCTCGGGGTTGGCAGCGTTGTTCATAAGCCAAGCGCCCTGGCCCATATAGGAAAGCAGCAGGCAGCACTTAACGAACGGCCAGGTAGCGTAGATGTTGCCGCGGCCGACGTGGCCCATGTCGGAGTAGAGCGCCTCGGCACCGGTGGTGGCGAGGAAGCAGCTGCCCAGAATCATGATGCCCGCGTGGTTGTTGGGGCTCAGCAAAAAGGCGATGCCGCGCACCGGGTTGAGGCACAGCAGCACGGCGGGGTGCTGGAAGACAAAGAACAGACCCGTGCCGCCCAGGAACAGGAACCACAGCGTCATGATGGGGCCAAAGGCGTGACCGATCTTGGCCGTACCGATGCGCTGAACCAAGAAGAGCACGATGATGATGGCGAGCGTAATGGCGACGACACGGCCCTGGTCATCGCCCAGCACGGCATGGACCGCCGGGATGGTGCGCAGGCCCTCGATGGCCGTGGTAACGGTAACGGCCGGCGTCAGGATGCCGTCGGCGAGCAGCGCGGCGCCACCCAGCATGGCGGGGACGATAAGCCACTTGCCGCAGCGCTTGACCAGGCTGTACAGGGCAAAGATGCCGCCCTCACCATGGTTATCGGCGCGCAGCGAGATGAGCACATACTTGATGGTGGTCAGCAGCGTGACCGTCCACACGACAAGGGAGAGCGCGCCGAGCACGAACTCCTCCGTGACGCTTCCGATGCCGCCGTTGCCGGCAACGAGCGCCTTGGTTACATACATAGGGCTGGTGCCGATATCGCCGTACACCACGCCCAGCGTGACGAGCATCGCCGAGATGCTCACAGGAATCGCAGCGTGCGAAGCTGCCTCCTTGGCCTTTTGTTCCATAAGCCGGTTTCCTCCCAACTTTAATGTTCGAAGGAATTATAGGTAATCGGCCCATGTTTGAATGGCACTGTTTTCCCAGCTAAATAAACATTTATACAGCCTTTAAGCCACCTCGGCGATATGGAATGTGACAAAGGGACTTTCCCTTTGTCACATTCGTCATTTTCCAAGCCAATTTTTGAACCACCACTCCATGGAGCGGCTCATCTCGGCCATAAAGGGACTCGTGTGCTTACGGGTATAGATGTCCACGACGCGCTCCCCCACCTCGCGGGCATGCGGACGGAACATCGCGTCCATCTCGGCCGCCTGCGCGTCCATGGTCGCGGCATCGGCGCGGCAGTAGCGCTCCTCGTGCACCAGGTTCACCACGGGATGCGCAATGGCCGGACGCTCCTTACGGGGCGTGCCGATGATGAGCATCGACAGCGGCATGGTATAGGGCGGCAAGTCCAGCAGCTCGGCAACTTCCTCGGCATTCTCGACGATATCGCCGATGTAGCAGCTCCCCAGCCCCAGGGCCTCGGCGGCAACCACGGCGTTTTGCGCAGCGATCACGGTGTCCTGGGCCGCGATGGCAAAGTCGCCCAAACCCGGCGCGCGGCGGGGCGCCTTGCCCGTACGCTCGACAAACTCGGGCTCAAAGCAGCCCACGTGCTCAAACAGATCGATCCACTTGGCATAATCGACCACAAATATTAGTGCCCAGGGCGCCTTGGCGATCATGGGCTGGTGATCGCACAGGTCGGCGAGGCGGTCCAGCGTAGCCTGCTCGCGGATGCTCACGATGGAATACATCATCATGGCGCCCGCCGACGGCGCGCGGCTCGCCGCATGCAAGATCGCCGCCCGCTGCTCGTCGGTCACCGCCACGGGACGGTCGTCGTCATCACGCGCGAAGGTACGCGTGGACGAGCGGTGTTCCAAGATGTCCAGCGCCGCGTTGCCCGTAGTCTCGACCGGATAGCCGCCCGCGTCCACGCCCACAGCTCCGCCGCAGTACTCGGTGCCCGTCATACAAACCTGCTCGCCCATAGCTCTATCCTCGCTAATTCTTTAAGAAGCCTTTACGTTTCCGTGTAATTCCCGTCCATTATCGCGCAGGCCGCCACTACATTGCGCCACACCGCCGCACGTGCGCGTTAATATGGCTGGTTGTTGTGCGCAGCCACCAATTGCAGCGCATATCTTGGTAACAATCGGGTAAACCCCCGCTTTCGTACGTTTTAGTTTGTGAGGAGTCTCAGCATGTTCGCTGCCGCCATCTCGCTCGTCGGTCTTGCGGCGACCGTCTACCTTGTCTTGCGCGAGGCCAAGGCCATTCGCGCTCAGTCGGGCACCGTTGCCAAAAGCGCTCTTGGGTGGAGCGTCGTCTTCGGCCTGTTCCAGGTCTTTTTGACTATTTGGGGCGCCATTGGCCTCGTCGCCCAAAACGAGCCGCTCGCCTTTGTGATGCTCATCCTGACCAACGCCATCCTCACCGGATGCGCCTGGGCCAGCATCGCCCGCGATCGCATCGCCCCGCGCGTCTTTGCGTTCGCCAAGCCCGACGCCCCCGCCCCCACCGGCAAGCTCGCCCGCCTGCGCGGCGCCTTTGTGGGCAAACCACTCGTCGCCGCCGTCCTGTGCCTGCTGCTCGCCGGCGTCTTTGCGCTGCTGGGCATGGAGGTCTCGTCCAACCACGACTTTACCTGGGTCTACCCCCTGTGCATCCTGCTCGAGTGGGCCATCATCACCGTGCTCATGATCGGCTTGTTCTTCCTGTTCCAGCGCCACGGCGCAGCTCCCGCGGTCCTGGCCTTTGCCCTCTTTGTCCTGGGCATTGCCGAGTTCTTCGTCATCACGTTTAAATCCATGCCCATCCAGCCGGGCGACCTTTCGGCCATCTCCACCGCCGCCGCGGTCGCCGGCACCGGCTACACCTTCTCGATCTCGCTGTTCTGCGTGCTGTCCATGGGCTTTACCGCCATCGCCATGCTGCTGTGCGAGTACGCCGGCCTGGTGGCACCGCACCGTCAGAAGGGCGCCGCCAACGCCAAGCGCATGCTGCTCACCAACCTGCTCGTCGCCGTGCTGTGCCTGGGCGGTGTGACCGCACACGTCACGCTCATCGACTACTACAACACCCTCGGCATCACCGTCTACACCTGGCGCCCGCTCGAGAGCTACTGGCGCGAGGGCTACCTGCCCGCTTTCATTAGCGCAGCGCAGTCCATCAAGCCGCCCAAACCCGCCGACTACTCCGTCGACGATGCCAAGGCCACGCTCAAAAAGTACGCCAAGGCCTATGACAAATCCGACGCGGCTAAGAGCGATGAGCGCGCCGCCGCAAAGGAGCAGTTCGACAGCGAGAAGCCCACGGTCATCGCCATCATGAACGAGACCTTCTCGGATCTGTCGATCTACCAGAACATGCGCGCCGGCTACGAGGGCCCGCAGTACTTTAAGAACCTGTCCAACTGCCTCAGCCGCGGCAAGCTCTACGTGAGCGCCTACGGCGGCGGTACCGCCAATACCGAGTTTGAGTTTATGACCGGCAACTCCATGGCCAACCTGGGCTCGGGCGTGTACCCCTACACCATCTACAACATGGAAACGACCGGGAACCTGGCAGAGCAGTTCAAGTCGCTCGGATATTCCACCACGGCCATGCACCCCAACCACGCCACCAACTGGAACCGCGAGAACGTGTACAAGGACTTTGGCTTTGACCGGTTCCTGTCCATCAACGACTTCCAGGGAGCCGACACTCTGCGCGGTATGGTGACCGACCAGGCGACCTATGACAAGATTCTTGAGCTGCTCGACCAGAACGCCGATCCGCAGTTTATCTTCGACGTGACCATGCAGAACCACTCGGGCTACGACACGGGCCTGCTGCCGGTCGACAAGCAGATGCACCTGAACATCGACACGACCGATCTGGACGCCAAGACCGTCGAGGACGGCACGCTCTCCGATGTCGACGAGTATGTCTCGTGCATCGAGCAGTCCGACCAGGCGCTTCGCTACTTCCTCAACGCCCTGAGCAAGCTCGACCGTAAGGTAGTCGTGGTGTTCTGGGGCGACCACCAGCCGTTCTTCCCGTCCAAGTTCAACGACAAGTGGTTTACCGGCGAGGACGATGCCACGCACCAGGAACGTCTGTGGCAGACCGACTACATCATCTGGGCCAACTACGACGTTGCCGGCTGCGACCAGACGAGCGAGGTCGACGACCTGTCCACCAACTACCTGTCCACGCAGCTTATGCAGCTGATCGGCGCACCGCTGACCGACTACCAGAAAGCGCACATGACGCTGCGCGAGTCGCTGCCCGCTATCAACTCCGTGGGCTACGAGGACGCCAGTCTGCGCTGGGCGCTCTCCTCCAACGTCACCGGCGACGACGACGCCGCAGCAGCCGCCACCAAGGCGCGCGAAGATTACGCCAAGATGCAGTACTATGAGATGTTCCGCGACGGCAAGAACGTGTACACCGAGCACTTCCAGACCGAGGCCAACGAAACCGACCCCAACCTGGCGCCGGGCACGACCAAGATCAAGTAGCAGCGCGTCTTAACTGGTTCGTCTGCCCGGCGACGCGGAACGTAAGGTTCCCTGCTCGGACAGTCCTGCGCAAGACGGAGGCCACATTAAGTGGCCTCCTTTGCGTGCGGAACTCGCGATGAACCTTACATACCTCCGCCCGGACAGACGCCCTGTTGTTGGAGCGTGGCTTGTCTTGGGTGTATCGCCGAACATATATAAGTTGAAGGCCACACCATGTGGCCTTTTTGCATCCGGAAACCGTGTCCCAGAATTCACGTCCGGAATGGGATGCAGTTTCCGCTTGTGGCTCCGTTGGGAAACTGCATCCCACTCCAGAGGCAAATTCTGGGACGCACTTTCCGAAACCCCATCCATCCGGAAAGCCCGTCCCACTCTGAATACATCCAGCGAACATATGCGAGCGTGTTGTCCAGAACGGCCTCGTCATCGGGGTGATGGAAAATATCGTCCCAGACGCTTGCCATCGTTGCGCCCCACGAGTGTCAAGAAAAAAGCCTCGAGGATTTCGAGGCTTTCACCATTTGTATTGTTTTGCACGAAGGACCGCGAACGGCGAAGCTACTCCCCCAGCACGGCCTTTTTGGCGGCTGCAGCCATGTTGTCCAGATCTTCCTTGGTGGGATGGTCCTTCGCGGCAACCCAGTTGTCGAGCAGCATCTTAAATCGGGCGTTGTCGGGATCTTGCTCGAGCATGGCCTCGTAGCGCTGCTTGACCGCGGGGCCCATCTTGCCCTGGCACATCGCCCAGCCCGCAAGCTCGGCATCCCCAGCCAAATTGGAAGTTACGCGGTCGATAATCTGCTGATAGTAGCTCTGGTCGGCGCCAAAACCGCAGGTGCCAAACAGGAAGACGCGCTTGCCGTGCAAAGCGGAGAGCAACGCCGCGACCGAAGGCGTGCACGCGCCCTTGTCGCACCAAAAACCGACGAGCACCGTGTCGGCCGCGCAGGCGCCCTGCGCCTCGAGCGCAACCTGATCTGCATCCGCATCGTCGCTCAACGCCGCGGCATGGACAAACTCAACGCCCGCAGCCTGCAGTGTGCGCTTGATCGCGCCCGAAACCATCCTGGTATTACCGCTCTTGCTGTTAACCACCAAAGAGCACGTCATAGTCACGTTGCCTCGTTTCCCCCAAAACTAAAGCCACTAATGCAATTTATTAGATGAATATCTTAGTACTAACGTGACAGATGTAAACCACCGTCTGTCGATTGATTAATTTGCCCCACGGGCTTGCTCACTGGGCGAATTGGCTGCGATAGAGTTCGGCGTAGAAGCCGCCTGCCGCTAGCAGCTCGTCGTGCGTGCCGCGCTCGATAATCTGCCCGTCGCGCATCACCAGAATGCAGTCGGCGTTGCGGACGGTGCTCAGGCGGTGCGCCACGACAAAGCTTGTGCGACCGGCCATGAGCTCGTCGAATGCCGCCTGCACCTGCAGCTCGGTGCGGGTATCGATACTCGAGGTCGCCTCGTCCAGCAGCAAGATAGCCGGGTCGGTGAGCATGACGCGCGCGATGCACAGCAGCTGTTTTTGACCCTGGCTAAACGTGCCGCCGTCCTCGCCGATGACCGTATCGTAGCCGCCTGGCAACTGCACGATAAACTTGTGCGCGTGCGCGCGCTTGGCGGCTTCGACAACCTGCTCGCGCGTGGCTCCTGGGCAACCGTAAGCGATGTTGTCCGCCACCGTGCCCTCGAACAGCCAAGTGTCCTGCAGCACCATGCCAAAGGCACGGCGAAGGCTTGCGCGCGTGTAGTCACGCGAAGACCGGCCATCGACCATGATGCGTCCGGCATCGATATCGTAAAAGCGCAGCAGCAGGTTGATGAGCGTCGTCTTGCCGCAGCCCGTGGGGCCGACCAGGGCAAAGCGTATGCCGGGCTTAGCCTCGATGCAGATATCCTGCAGCAGTTTGCGGTCGGGCACGTAGCTAAAGTCCACATGCTCAA
Source organism: uncultured Collinsella sp. (assembly GCA_902491345.1). Classification (GTDB taxonomy): domain Bacteria; phylum Actinomycetota; class Coriobacteriia; order Coriobacteriales; family Coriobacteriaceae; genus Collinsella. The sequence goes on along the minus strand of CABUHI010000035.1, from coordinate 1,836 downwards.
AGGTCACCTCGCCCTGCGGGACGGCAAGTTCCACGGCATCCTCCGCATCGGGCTCCTGCTCGCGCGCATCGAGCAGCGCAAACATACGGCGCGCCGAGACGTACGCGGTCTGGATCTGCGTAATGACGTTGGTGACCTCGTTGAACGGCTTGGTGTACTGGTTGGCGTAGGACAGGAAGATCTGCACGCCGCCCACCGTAAGCGCCGCGGGCACGCCCGTGATCACGCCCACGCAGCCGATCACAGCGACCACGGCATAGATGATGTTATTGATAAAACGCGTACCGGGGTTGGAGAGCGAACCCATAAACTGCGCGCACTCGCCCGCGGTGTAGAGCTCGGCATTGAGGGCATCGAAGCGCTGCTGAGCGTTGGGGCCATAGGCAAAGGCGTCGACAAGCTTTTGCTCGCCCACATACTCCTCGATATGACCACCGAGCTGCCCTTGAATGCGCTGCTGAGCCGTAAAGCTCTTGTTGGAGAGCTTGGCAATAGCACCGGCAGCAAAGATGGAAAGCGGCGTGACGAGCACCACCACGAGCGTCATGGTCAGGTTAATGGAGAGCATAAACGCGAGCGTGCCCACGATGGTGATAACGCCGGTGAAAAGCTGGGTAAAACCCTGCAGCAGGCCGTCGCCCACCTGATCCACGTCGTTGACCACGCGGCTCATAAGGTCGCCGTGGGCATGGCTGTCGATAAAGCTGAGCGGCATACGGCTGAGCTTGTCGCTCGCCTCCACGCGCATGTCGCGCACCGTCTCGTAGGACAGGCGGTTGACGCAGTAGCCCTGTAGCCACTGGAAGGCCGCAGCACCTACGACGACAATCGCGAGCTTGGTAACGAGCGGCAGCAGTGCGTCAAAGTCCACCTGCCCGGCGGCAACGATCAGGTCGATGCCCTCGCCGATGAGGATGGGCGTGTAGAGCTGCAGAATCACGGAGATGGCGGCGCTCACAAACGACGCAACAAACGAAATGCGATGCGGACGAACGTAGCCCAGCAAGCGGCGGGTCACCGCACCCACGGGATAGCGCTCGGGATCGCCGGGCTGGCGCGGACCGTCACCCAGGTCGTTGAGGTTATCGTTGCCGGACACGTTGGCCGTCATCGTGGCGACCGAACCGGAGGAAGTGTACGGATTCATTTAGCAGCCCTCCTTTGCGCAGACGGATGCGGGGGCGGTCGGAGCGGACGCGGGCGTCGTGCTCCCCTGCTGGCCCTCGAGCTCCTCGCGGCGAAGCTGCGACTGGCAAATCTCGCGGTAGAGCTGGCAGGTCGTGTAGAGCTCATCGTGCGCGCCCAGGCCCGCGACCGAGCCGTGGTCGAGTACGCAGATCATGTCGGCGTCGCGCACGGTCGAAACGCGCTGGCTTACGATCACCGTAGTCAGCGGCAGCCCGCCCTCAGCAGCGCCACACACGCTGCGCTCGCGGATGGCATGGCGAAGCGCCGCGTCGGTCTTAAAGTCGAGCGCCGAGGCGGAGTCGTCCATGATCAATATCTGAGGCGAGCCCACCAGGGCGCGCGCGATGGTCAGGCGCTGGCGTTGGCCACCGCTGAAGTTCTTGCCGCCCGCCTCGACCGGGGTATCGAGCCCCTGCGGCTTGTTGCGCACGAACTCGCTCGCCTGCGCCATGTCGAGCGCCGCCCAGAGATCCTCGTCGGTCGCAGCCTCGTCGCGCCAGGTCAGGTTGCTGCGGATGGTGCCGCTCACCAGCGACGCGCGCTGCGGGACGGTCGCGACCACACGGCGCAGCTGGTCGAGCGGCCAGGTGCGCACGTCGGCGCCCATCACGCTCACGCTGCCGGTGCTCGCATCGTACAGGCGCGGGA
>CABUHI010000034.1 GCA_902491345.1 uncultured Collinsella sp. | reverse complement strand
GTTGGGGCCAGGCCCGATTTTGCCTCTTGACAATGTCCTGCTCATATTAAAAGGAACGTTCCCAACGTCTAAGGCGCCGCTGGTTGAGCATAAGTCAGCGAGCGGGCCGCATTTGAGGCAAGGTGACGTGAAACGAAAGGGCGCTGACCTTCTGGTCGCGCCCTTGAAGTTGAACGTCAGATTGCCCAAATGCGGACCGCGCAGCGTCGATCCGTTACGCGGTTTGGTAAAACCGCGTAACTAATACTCAAGCTTCCACATGTAGCGGCGCGTCATGTAGTCCTTGTGGGTGACGGCGGAGAGCGCGCGCATATACACGTTGTTGAGGATCGGGACAAAGATCAGGTGGTTGAAGTACTCGCTCACGCTGTCCTTGATGTCGTTGAGGCCGAGCTCCTTGGCGTCGAGCTGATAGACGCGCTCGCCACCGTACTGGTTGACGAAGCGGATGCCGCGCTCGTCGTTGCAGCGGCTGCGGCCGACGCTGATGAGCTGGAACAGCGAGGTGCGCTTGTCCAGGATCTCGAAGGGGCCGTGGAAGAAGTCGCAGGTGTTGATGGTGCAGGAGTCGATCTGCAGCATCTCCTGCACGTTGCAGATGCTAAAGACGTAGGCGGCACCAAAGAGCGGACCCTGAGCCATGACGTTGATGCAGGGCTTGTCGGCGTTCTGCTCGGCCCACTTGGCAGCAAGCGGACGGGTGTACTCGACGGCCTTGCGATAGATGGGGTCGACCAAGTCAAACGCGGCCATAGCGGTCTCGTACTCGGCATAGCCCTCGGTCTGCTGCGTAAGCTCCATGGCGATCATGGTCACGACGGCGGAGTTGGTGCGGCCCATGCAGGACTCGTCGACGGCCAGGCTGTCGTACTTGATCTTGTAGTCGCAGACCTCGGTGAGGCCGGACTCGTCAACATAGATGGCGATGGTGCTGGCGCCGTGGTCCTTGGCGACCTGGGCGGCAACGATGGTCTCCTTGGTGCCGCGCATGGACACGACGACGGCCAGGGTGTTCTCGTTGACGTAGGCCGGGGTGGCGTGCACGAACTCGTTGCTGGTGTAGCTGGAGCTCACGACCTGCGTGGCCTCGTGCTCCATAAAGTACTGGGCAGGATAGTTGCCGCCGTTGGATCCGCCGGCACCAATCCACACGACGCGCTTGATGCCGCCCTTGTCTGCCTTGTCAGCCAAAACCTGGGAGACGACATCCTTAACCTGTTCCTGAGTAGTCATCGTGCATCAGCCTTTCTTCTCGTTTGATGCTCTCGATGGCATACAAGTTACATACATGTTTTGGTTATGTCGACTAGTTGTATGCTATATTTATCTTAGAAATTTTGCTGGTAAGGTTTTCGGTAGCTCAATACCAGCGGTTTTATTGTTGTGTTGAATACATGCTTGCTTAGATAAGCATACAAGTTAAATATAGGCTGATCGCATGAACGCTTCATCTAAAAAGAAACTGAGCCAATACGAGCGCTTGGCGGGTACGCTTCGCGACCGCATCGCCGCCGGCATCTACGCACGCGGAGACAAGCTGCCGTCCGAGATGGAGCTCATGGACGAATCGGGGCTGTCGCGCAGCACCGTGCGCCACGCCCTTAAGGTTCTCGTTGATGAGGGCCTGGTGCGCACCGAGCGCGGGCGTGGCGCCTTTGTGGCCGACACGCCCGCGCTCCACGAGAACAACCTAGTGTTTTCGAGCTATACCAAGCAGGTCGAAGGTCAGGGCATGAAGCCCACCACGCGCACCGTGGACTCGGGCTTTGCCAAGGCGGCCGGCAGCATAGCTAAGTTCTTTGACGCCGCCGTGGGCAGCAAGCTCGTCAAACTTGTCCGCCTGCGCTACCTGGACGACGTGCCACTGTGCCTGGAGACCACCTACCTGCCGCCAAGCTTCGAGACGCTCATCGATCGCGATATCAACGGTTCGCTCTACGCGACGCTGCGCCAAGAATTCCATCGCGCGCCGGCACAGGGGCACAAGACCTTTGAGGTGTGCTATGCCTCGCAAAACGAGGCGTTTTTGCTCAACGTTGAGCGCGGGCAGGCGCTGATCCTGATCACCGACTACGTCTACGACACGGACGGCCGCCCGCTCCATGTCTCCAAGCGCATCCAACGCACCGACCGCGCCAAATACACCGAGCCCATCGGCTAACCTGCCAAAATAAACCTGTCCCTAAATGGTAGGTTTGGGGAGGTCGGGGAACCAGGTTGGTTTGGGTTGGTTAGGGACGCGCTCGGCTAGGACCAACTCCATCCAACACATGTCGTACCAGCGGCCGAACTTTTGGGCGCAGCGGTCGAAGGCACCCACCAGGCGATACCCCATATGGGCATGGAAGTCTTGGCTGTTGTGCGTCAGATACTCGTCGTCCTTGTCGTGCGGTGCGGCGATGAGCGCGCACATATTGGTGATGCCCATCGCGATCAGACATTGCTTGAGCGCATCGTGCAGCTTGCGGCCCAGCCCGCCGTGGCGCACGTCGCGCGCCAGGTAGATCGACGTTTCGACCGACCAGTCGTATGCCTCGCGGCTGTTGAGCGGGCTCACATAGGCATAGCCTACCGGACGCCCGTCCAGCTCCATCACCAGATACGGATAGCGCTTGAGCGTACGCTCGATGCGCCCGGCGAACTCCTCAACGCTCGGCACCTCGTATTCGCAGGTAATCGCCGTCTGGCGCACATACGGCTCATAGATGGCAAGCAACGCCGGCGCATCATCGGGCGTCGCCAGACGAATCGTCGGCTCGAACATCTCGGTCATACAACCCTTCTCCCTCAAAAACAAAGGCCGCCTTGCGCCAAACCCAAGCGCAAGGCGGCCCCTCGTCATTACATCAGGCTACAGGACAGCCGCCAACGCGTCGATATCCTCCTGCGTCGTGGCCCAGCTAGTGCAAAAGCGCACCACCGTGTGGGTCTCGTCGTACTTTTCCCAGTACTCGATCGAGGCGTGCTCGCGAATGCGCGCCATGTCCTCGTTGGGCAGAATCACAAACTGCTGGTTTGTGGGCGTCTCCAAAAAGAACCGGTAGCCGTGCTCGTGCAGCACGCGACGAAGCGTCTGCGCGGTTTCGATCGCCTGTCGACCAATCTCAAAATACAAGCCATCGGTAAAGAGTGCCTCAAACTGCACGCCCGTCAGGCGGCCCTTGGCCAACAGCGCGCCGTGCTGCTTAATGCGCGGAATGGGATGTGCCGGAGCGTGCATGCCGCAGAACACCACAGCCTCGCCGCAGAGCGCGCCGCACTTGGTGCCGCCGATGTAGAACACGTCACACAGCTGCGCCAGCTCGGGCAGGGTAATGTCGCACTCATCGGCCGCCAGTGCATAGGCCAGGCGGGCGCCATCCACAAACAGCGGAATCTCGCGCTTCTGGCATACCGCATGAATCGCCGCGAGCTCGGCCTTGGAGTACAGCGTGCCGTACTCAGTCGATAGGCTCACGTACACGGCGCCCGGGAACACCGTGTGCTCGTAGCTCTCGTTTTCGTAGAACACCTGGATATAGTTCTCGAGGTCCTCGGCGTGCATCTTGCCCTCGTAGCCGGGGATGGTGAGCACCTTGTGGCCGCCAAACTCGATGGCGCCCGCCTCGTGGCAGGCGACGTGGCCGGTCTCGGCAGCAACGACGCCCTCGTACGGCGCGAGCAGCATGTCGATCACCGTGGCGTTAGCCTGCGTGCCGCCCACCAGGAAAAACACGTCGGCGTCAGGCGCCTGACAGGCCTCGCGAATAAGTTGCTTGGCACGCTCGGTGTGCGCATCGGTACCGTAGCCGGGCTGCGGCTCCATATTGGTATCGACGAGCGCCTGCAGCACTGCAGGATGTGCACCGTGGGAATAGTCGTTGTTAAACGCGAGCATGGCAATCCTCTCTTACCGGGTATCGGCCAGATGATTCAAACGGGGCTATTGTACGCCGTTGGGATAGGCAATACGCGCGGCAAGGCACTCAAGTGCCAGCACCAGAGCAAAACCGCAGCTCACGTCACTCAAAAAGTGCGCTCCGATCACGATGCGGCCAAACGCGACGAGCGCCGCGACCACAGCCGCCGTCCAAAAGACCACACGACGGCGCGACGGCTTTTCCTTAAAGGCCGTCGCGGGAAGCCCGGCGAGCATAAGGCCGATCGCCGCATGCGCCGTGTGTCCGCTCGCAAACGACTTAAAGCCGTCCTTGACTACACCGGCGGCAATATAGGCCCACTTGTCGGGGTTGCCGATCACCCACCACGGCTGAAAATTGAGCCCCGGCGTGACCTCGATCACGCGCATGCGCGGGCGCGACCACAGCGGCTTGACGATCACGTTGAGGATAATGGCCTGAGCAACCCACACGGCAAGTACCATCAACGCCCAGCGCGTGAGCTCGTCGGACTCGGTCGTGCGCGTGAAGCGATAGACGATAAGGTTGGCGGCGATAACCAGCACAAACGTCAGCACCAACTGAACAGCGATGAGTTTGCCGCCAACCTTCAGGGACGAGACGATCTCGTAGCCGGCCAGGCCAACGTTGACGAGGATGCCGAGCACGGCGAGCCATTTGCTCCCCCTGGAGTCGGGACGCGCCGCGCGCACGAGCATAACGCCCGCGACGCTTGCCGTCAGCTCGAACGGCAGCTCGCCGGCGGCCTCGATAAAGCGGCCGTACATGCTGCCGATGTTGAACAGCGCGCTCGAGATCTGATAATCGAAGAAACTGCCTACGCCCAGACAAAGGCACAGGACAACCGCGATCATGGCGACATCTTTCTTATAGATGTATCCGAACATGCTTTCCTTTCGATGGAACCAGGGTGCCCAAATGGGGCGTTTGCAGCGTCGACCCGTTAGTCGTCGTCACTAGCACCCAGCTGCTGCAGCAGCATGAGCGCCGCGGCCACCGGGCCGGTGCCGTCGTTGGCGTCGAGGCCGCGACCCAGGCCGCTGCCCGCACCGGCGCCCGCCTTGTAGGGCACCGACAGCTTGCGGCTCTTGGGAAAGTTCACCGCACCATAGCGGGTCTTAAGCTCAAAGGCCACCTTCTTGGGCACGTCGACGCCCAAAAACGTGATGCGACCGCCACTGAGCGTGACGCTCTCGAGCCCCAGGCGCTCGCCGCGAATACGGATGCGCGCGCGGTTGAACAGGTTGAGCCCCGCCAACGGCAGCTCACCGTGCGCGGCCTCGGTCTCTTCCTGTACCTCGTCGATGCTCTCCAGGTCCTCGGCCGCTGCGAGCTTACGGTACACGAGCACGCGCTGATCCACCGCCGGCAGGTACTCCTCGGACAAGAAGTAATCGGCCGGCAGGTTAATGCCCACGCTCGCCGCCTCCACGCCGGCGTCGTCATCGCCGCGCGCCTCGGCCACCGCCTGGCCCAGCATCTGCGTAAACAGGTCAAAGCCCACGCTCGACAGGTTGCCGTGCTGCTCGGCGCCCATAAGCGAGCCGGCGCCGCGAATCTCCAGGTCGCGCATGGCGATGCGCATGCCGCTGCCCAGGTCTTGGAACTCGGAAAGTGCGGTCAGGCGCGCCGTCGCCTCCTCGGTGAGTGGCAGCTCGCCCGGGAACATAAAGTACGCGTAGGCCTGCGTGGCAGAGCGACCCACACGGCCCTTGAGCTGATAGAGCTGCGCCAGGCCTAGGCGCTGCGAATCCTCGATGATGAGCGTGTTGGCGGTCGCGTTGTCGATGCCGCTCTCCACGATGGTCGTGGCGATGAGCACGTCGATCTTTTTGGTCGCGAACTCGATCATCACGTCCTCGACCTCGCGCGGGCTCATCTTGCCGTGCGCCACGCCCACGCGCGCCTCGGGCGCGGCCTCGTGCACGCGCGCCACGGCGTCGTCGATGGTCTTGACGCGGTTGGACACGTAGTACACCTGACCGCCGCGGCCCACCTCCAGGCGAATCGCCGCACTTACCACGTCAGGGTCGTACTCCCCCACGTGCACGATCACGGGACGACGCCCGGTCGGCGGCGTGGTGATCAGGCTCATATCGCGCACGCCGCTCGTGGCCATCTGCATGGTACGCGGGATGGGCGTTGCCGAAAGCGTGAGCACGTCAATCTGCTCGCGCAGGTTCTTGAGCTGCTCCTTGTGCTGCACGCCAAAGCGCTGTTCCTCGTCGATAATCACCAGGCCCAGGTTCTTGGGGTTCACATCGGCCGAAAGCAGGCGGTGCGTGCCGATGAGCACGTCGATCGTGCCCTCGGCGAACGCCTTGAGCGCGCGCTTTTGCTGCGCCGGCGTGCGAAAGCGGCTAAGCACCTCGACCTCGAGGCCAAACGGGGCAAAACGCTCAAAGAACGTCTCGTAGTGCTGCTGGGCAAGAATGGTCGTGGGGCAGAGCACCATGACCTGGCGGCCGGAGTCCACGCACTTAAACGCCGCGCGCAGGGCAACCTCGGTCTTGCCAAAGCCCACGTCGCCGCACAGCAGGCGGTCCATGGGCTTGGGCGCCTCCATGTCGGCCTTAATATCGGCGATGGCCTCCAACTGGTCGCGTGTCTCGTCGTAGGGAAAGCTCTCCTCCATCTCGATCTGCTCGGGCGTGTCGGGCGGGCAGGCGATACCGGTAATCGACGAGCGGCGCGTATACAGGTCGACCAGGTCAAACGCCAGCTTTTTGGCGTTCTTGCGCGCCTTGTTGGTGGCACGCGTCCAGTCGGCGGTGTTGAGCCTGGTCAGGCGCGGCTTGTCGCCGTCGGGGCCAACGTATCGCGTGATGCGGTCGACCTGCTCGAGCGGCACGTAGAGTTTGTCGCCATCGGCATATTCCAGCAAAAAGTAGTCGCGCTCCTTGCCGCCCACTTCTTGGCGCGCGATCTCGCTAAAGAGCGCGATGCCGTGAGTGGCGTGCACCACGTAGTCGCCCGGCTTAAACGGGAACGTGATCTGCGTGATGTCAACCTTGCGGCGGCTGCGCGCGCGGTTGGCATCCATGCGGGCGTTGAGGTCGGCGATCGAGAACACGGCCAGGTTGGCATCGGGCACCACCACGCCCTGCGGCAGAGCGGCATCGACAAAGGTCACGCGTCCGCGCGAGATGGTGGGCACGGCGGCGCCGGCGGCAGCCTGGGCGGCACCCGCCTCGAGCGAGCGGGCGTTGAGCGCGTCGGCGCGACGCTCGCGAATTGCAGCATGAGCATCTTGGCGGACAGCACGGTCGGCAGAATCCGCCGCCGCCACGCGCACGCGCTCGCCAACGACGCCGGCATTTTCGGGCGCCGCAGTCAGCGATTCCTCAAAGGTAATGCCCTCGTCGCCAAAGGTGAGCTCCATCGACTCGCGCGCGCCGCGGTCGGGAATGGCAAACACGCAGGCATAGCGCTTGCCCACGACTTCCTGGATGCGCGTCATAAAACGGTTGTCCGAGCCTGCGATGGCCGGCTGCTCAATCTTGAGCTCGGCCGTCACCGCACCGCCGGCACGGATGAGGCTCACATAGTTCAGGCGCTGCTGGGCACCAAAATCGAGCTGTTGGGCGCGCACGTACAGACCATCCAGGCGGTCAATCCCTGCCTCGCCGGCACGCGCCTCGATATCCTCGTAGGCGCGCAGGCAGTCGTCGAACAGCGAGCGCGGCTCGGACAAAACCACCAGCGCCTTGCCGCTCACGTGCGCCAACGGGCTTACGGTCTGGCCGTACATCACCGGCAAAAAGCGGTCGAGCTCGGGCGTGACGATACGCGCATCCACCATCTCGAGCAGCGCCGCCAGTTTGCTGTCGTCCTGGCTGGCGCGATAGAGCGCCACATGCATGTTGTGGACGGCCTCGTCGGTGAGTGCCAGTTCGCGGCAGGGAAAGATTTCGATGCTGTCCTCGTTGCCGATGGTCTGCCCCGTGGAACTCACCATACGGCGGATGCGGTCAATCTCATCGCCAAAGAACTCAATGCGCACGGGCGCCTTTTCCTGCGCGGGAAACACCTCGACGGTGTCACCGTGCACGCGGAACAGACCGGGCGCATCGGCGGCGCCGGCATTGGTGTAGCCCATGCCCACCAGGCGCTGCGGCACCTCGTCAAAGGGAATCTCCTCGCCCACCGCAAAGGTCGTGGACTCCCAATAGCGACTCTCGACCGGCGGCACGCAGCGCAGCAGCGCACGGGCCGAGGCAACCATGATGCAGTTGTCCCCGCGCACGATACGCCCCAGAGCCTCGCAGCGCTGCGCCACCACGGCGTCGTCGGGCGCCTGCTCGCGCCACGGATAGTCCTTGCGCTCGGGAAAACGGCACACGTGTGCCAGACCCACGTAGGCGGCAAGGCTGCGCGCGGCGCGATCGGCCGCATCCTCGCCGCTCACAATGTAGACCGTCGGGCGCGGACGGCGCGCAAACTGGGCGGCCGCCATAAGCGTGCGACCCGACTGCGACACGGCCAGCGTCACGTCCTCGCCGGCATCGAGTCCGGCCTCGACGGTCTGCAGCGCCTCGGCAGTGTAGAGCTGCGCGGCTATACGGTGAATGAGCATGCTGTTCCTCCGGCATCGCAACGCCAAAAGCCCGCCGGGGCAAGCTCGGCGGGTCGTACGTCAAATACATTGCCTGTCATGGTAGCGCATGGAGAGGACTCCGGCTCAAGAGCAAACCCAGCCCCGCAAAAAACGCCAGACGAAGATGCGTTCCGCCCTACCCCGCTACGCGCACGCTGGGGCACAAATCTGCCAGCGGACACTCGTCACACTTGGGTTTGCGGGCGTCGCAGATCTCGCGACCGAAGGTGATCCACTGATGGTTGACCGACTCCCAATACTCGTGCGGCAAAATCTTGAGCAGATCCTGCTCGGTCTTGAGCGGCTCCTTGGCATGTGTCTTGGGACTCAGCATCAGGCGGTGCGCAATGCGGTTGACGTGCGTGTCGACCGCGATGCCCTCGACAATGCCAAACCCCACGTTGAGCACGATGTTCGCCGTTTTGCGCCCCACACCCGGCAGCTTCACGAGTTCCTTCATGTCGGCCGGCACCTCGCCGCCGTAATCGGCAACGATCATCTGCGCGGCCTCCACGGCGTGCTTGGCCTTGCTCTTATAAAAGCCGAGCGACTTAATGGTATCGGCCACATCGGCCACGCTCGCCCCCGCCATGGCCTCGGGCGTGGGCCACTGGGCAAACAGCCGCGGCGTCACCTTGTTGACCTGTGCATCGGTCGTTTGCGCCGAGAGCAGCACCGCGATCAGTAGGCGGAAGGGATTCTCGTGGTCCAAAAAGCACTCGACCGGGCCATAGCGACGGTTGAGGCGCTCACACACCTCGATGGCGCGCTCGCGCTTGGCGGCATTGGTCTCGCGTGGCATAACGACTCCTCGGCTCAACGGCACAATAAACTTATGGGCACAATTGTCCCACGTCCGAGACGCTTACGCCTCCAAGAATGCGCCGGTCTGACGGCTCCACAGGCTCGCGTACTCGCCACCCGCCTCGACAAGCTGCGCATGCGTGCCGTCCTCGACAATCTCGCCATCGGCCAGCACCACAATGCGGTCGAGCGCCGCCACGGTGGACAGGCGATGTGCCACCACAATGGAGGTGCGGCCGCGCATCAGGTTCTCGAGCGCCTCCTGCACCAGCGCCTCGGACTCGCTGTCCAAGGCAGACGTCGCCTCGTCGAGCACTAGAATCGGCGCGTCGGTTAGGATGGCGCGGGCGATAGCCACGCGCTGACGCTGGCCGCCCGAGAGCTTGACGCCGCGCTCACCCACCATGGTGTCAAAGCCACGGGGCAAGCGGTCGATAAACTCGGTCGCATTAGCCAAGCGAGCCGCCTCGCGGATCTGCTCGTCGGTGGCGTCGGGGCGTCCGTAGGCGATATTCTCGCGAATGGAGCGATGGAACAGCAGCGCCTCCTGCGGCACGTAGGCAACCTGGCGGCGCAGGCTCTGCTGCGTGCAGCGCGAGACGTCCTGGCCGTCCACGAGCACGCGACCGCCCTGAACATCGTCTAGGCGCAGCAGCAATTTGGTGAGCGTCGTCTTACCCGAGCCCGATTTGCCCACCAGGCCCACGCGCTGGCCCGCCGCCACATGAAGCGTCAGGTCATCGAACACGGTCTCGCCCGCCGCAGCGTCACGGTACGCAAAGCTCAGGTGCTCAAAATCAATCGCGCCCTCGGTCACTTTGAGCTCAGGGGCGTCCGGGTCGTCTGCCACCAAACATGGCTCGTCCAGCACGCGCGTCATCTCGGCCGCATCGCCCAAAGCGCGGTTGATGCGCTGCATCATGGAACTCACGTAGTTCAGGCGCATGGTGAGGTTATAGGTATAGGTAAAGATCATGACGAGCGAGCCGGCCGAGATGCCAAACCACGCGTTGCCGCCCGCCACGAACACACTCACCACGGCCATGGTGATGACGATAAGACCCGAGGTCGTAAAGTTGCGCTGCATCATGGCGTGCATCGAGACCGTCTCGGCATCGCGCGCGGCACGATCGGCGGCGTCGAACAGATCGCGTTCAAAGTCCTCGCGCCCGCAGGTCTTGACGGCCAAGATGTTCGTGACCGCGTCGGAGAGCACGCCCGAGAGCTTGTTCTGCGCGGCGGACGTCGCGGCCGAAAGCGGCATGATGCGCTTGTACATAAGCCAGACAAACGCGATGTAGACGACCATGATGCACACCAGGATCACGGTAAACGTCGGCACCACCGGGACGAGTGCGGCCACGGTGCAGATGACCGAGGTGATGGTGGGGACGAGCGAATACACCGTCACGTCGACCAGACCCGTGTAGCCGCTCATAAAACGACTCGTCTGGCTCACGAGCGATCCGCCAAAGCGGCTGGTATGGAATGTCATGGATTGGTTGGAGAGCGTGTCGAAGCATAGACGCGCCAGGTGATAGTTGCCTGCAATCTCGAGCTTGTAGACGGTGTAGTCCTGTAGCTTGGAGAGGATCTGACCCACCAGGTTAACGAGTACGAGCGCCAGGATATAGGGGCCGAAGACCTCAAACACCTGGTCACCCGCCACGGGACCGGCTTGAACGCGGTCGACAATGAGGGCCATCACATAGGTATTGGCAAACGTCAGCAAAAAGATGTAGCCCGCCGACGAGAACACCGAGAGAAAGACAATCAGCGGCTGCGTGCGCGTGACACCCCAAAACCGCTGCAGCGTGCGGCGCACGGTGGAGCGTTTCAGCGGACTGGTGTTTCTCTGAGACATGGGCTTCCTTTCGCGTCTGATAGGGCGAAACGCCATTGTTGCACACTAAAGCGCACTTCAGGCAAGCGCGATGTGAAAGGCAGCGGGGTGCCCGCGTTTGCGCCGGTGCCCCGCTGCCTTGTTGCAATTAGTCCTCGTCTTCTTGGTCTGTGGAAAGGCCCGCGGGCGTGAGTCCCAAAATCTCATCGGCTTGATCGGCGTCTTCCAGCGCGTCGATATCCTTGAGCTTGCGCTCCATAACGTTGGTGCGCGTGGTGATGATGCCCTCGACCGTTTTGCCCGCGGTCTCGATCTGCTGCTGGGCGCGGCGCAGCGCCTTTTGATAGCGCGGCAGCTCGGCCTTGACAGCGGAGAGCACGCGCAGTACATCGTCGGTGCGTTTTTGCAGCTTAAACGTTTGGTAACTCATCTGCAGGCTGTTGAGAATGGCCGCCATGGTGCTAGGGCCGGCAACGTTGACGTGATAGTCGCGGCCCAGGGTCTCGATAAGCCCGGGGCGGCTGACGACCTCGGCGTACAGTCCTTCAAACGGCACGAACATGATGCCAAAGTTGGTCGTTGCCGGCACACTCAGGTACTTTTCGCAGATGTCCTTGGCCTCGCGCTTGACCATGGTGTCGAGCGTCTTACGCGCAGCCGCCACGGTCTCCGCATCGCCCGACTCCTGCGCGTCGAGCAAGTGCTCGTACGCGTCGCCCGGGAATTTGGAGTCGATCGGCAGCAGCACGGGATCGCCCTCGTCCACCGGCAGCTTGACGGCAAACTCAACGCGCTCCGAGGCGCCGGGCTTGGTGGCGACGTTTTCCAGATACTGGTCGGGCGTAAGGATGTCCGCCAGAATTGCACCCAGCTGCACCTCGCCCAAAATGCCACGCGCCTTCACGTTGCCCAGCACGCGCTTAAGGTCGCCCACGCCGGTGGCGATGGACTGCATGTCGCCCAGGCCCTTGTACACGGCCTCGAGCTGGTCGCTCACCTGCTTAAACGATGCCGACAGTCGGTCGTTGAGCGTGCGGGAGAGCTTCTCGTCCACCGTCGCACGCATTTGATCGAGCTGCACGTTGTTGTCTTTGCGGATGGCGCCCAGCTGAGCATCGACCGTTTCGCGCACCTTGTCCAGGCGATGCTCGATACCCTCGCGATTGGCGCCGAGCTGTTGGGCCGTCTCGCGGCGCAGGTCATCCATCCGGTCACCAGCTTGCGAAAACTCACGTGCGATGGTCAGGTAACGTTGCTGCTCCACGGCCGCATCGGTCGTCTGCTGCTGCGCGATGGCATTGGCCGTGCGGCGGGTTTCGGCCAGCGCGACGTTCAGGGCATCGAGCGCGTTGTTGGCCTGCTCGAGTGCTGCCAGCGTTTCCGCGCTACTGTCGCCACGCTCCCGCAACTCGGCACGCAGGCTCTTGAGCTGGAGGGCGCAAGCCACAGCAACCCCCACCGCCACCAAGGCGATCACAACAAGCACAATATCAATAGCAGACATAAACTCCGCCCAACAAACCCAATCGAGCACCGATCAAAACCGCGATCAATCTTACCCCGCCACACGCACGGATCACCCACTGCCTTGCAGACAAATTTCTCTTAGAGCCGCGGACGCTAAAACGCTAGCTCTCCCAGCCGGTGCGAATGGTTGTCATGACGTCGCCTAGGCGCTGGCCGAGGGCTGACAGATGTTGGAACACCTCGTTGGGCGATGCGCCGTTGAGGATGCACGTGAGGGCATACGACGCCAGAAAGATGACCGCAAGCCCCAGCGGGATGAGCACGATCATCGCCAATGTGCGCAGGCGCTGGCCCACGCGGCGACGACGCGCACGACGCTTGTCGAACGCGAGCTCCTGCGCATATGAATCTTGCTGTACGGAATAGGCCTCTGGTGCCGATTCGCCCGCAGGCGAAACCGCAGGCGTGGCATTTTGCGCAGGGGGCTGGGCTGCCGCCCCTCGCATTTGCATCTCCATGAGTCGTTGCTGCTGACGCAGCATGCGCTCAGCTTGTTGCTGCGGAGTCTCAAGAAACAGATCCATGCTGGCCTCCAAAATCGGAGCATTCGACGCTTACGACCAGCATCCCGCACCGCCATGACCGCGACAACGCAATCGCCGGCAATAGCCACAAAGTTTCTTTTGCTCAAAAGCTGTCGAAAAGCTCAACAACTCCCCTACCAGCACTTTCTCTGAGCTTTTTTCGCCATCAATCTTTTGGACTTCCGCCTTTACGCCAACTGACCAAAATCTAACCAAAAGCTTGACGAAAATTGTGGAAACAGGGACCCATACAAAAACGTGCCGCCCCAAAAGGGGCGGCACACAAACCAATCTATGAGCCAAAACTCGCTGGCAAGCCCGCGCCGTCAGACCTGCGGCGTATGCCTTTGCCTCGCGCGACTCTGCGAAGCCGTGAGCGAGAGGGAAAGGGATGCGCCGCGGGTCTGACGCCCGGAGCGGTAAGGCCGGCAGTTGCCCTGCGCTCCGTGGTCGGTGAGGACAGACTACATGCCCGCGAGACCGCGGGCGGCGGTGGCGCACATAAACGCCAAGGCTAGAATCACGAGCGAACCCGCGATGTCTGCCAGCACGCCCATAGCACGCCGCTCAAACAGCCAGCTCTCGAAGTGCGGGGCGACGTTGCGCCAGACACGCCACAACAAGATGCCCATGCCGATGACGCCTGGGATATTGAGCAGTAGGATCTCGGAGCACAAAAGACCGATCAGGTTGCCGGCGGCAAAACCAGCGTCGCCCTCGCAGTATTTGCGATAAATCATGTACAACATGTACGCCACAAACGGCTGCAGGCACGCAGAGATAAACGTAACCACCATCGAGGGGTCCTGAGAAAAGACATCGGTGAGTTTATCGACACTCGTGGCATCTTTCGAAGCCAAGAGCAAGCCAATGACCACCACGGGCACCACGCCCAAGATAACCTCGACCAGAGTAAACAACTTAGCAGTCAGATCCTCGCTAGCCGTATTGAGGTGAGGCGCCCACTCAGGATGAGCATGCGCGCCGACCTTCTTGTCCTTCTCGGCACGATCGGCCTTTTTACCCTCGGCAACCCGACGACCAGGATCCTTACGAGTCCCCGCCGCAGCCACCCGAGCCCGAGACTTCTTACCCATAACCAACACCTCACAAGAGGAAACGAATAGCCAACGCTACCCAGTGTACCCTCTAAGCAACGTCACCGCCCCAACCGGCCCCCACAAAAACGTGCCGCCCCATAAGGGGCGGCACACAAACTTTTTTATCAGCTTTTCTGTAGCGAGCACGCGACGACCCAAAGCGGGCCGGGAGGGCCGGACTACCTTCCCTCAACGCGACCCTGCGAAGCCGTGAGCGAGGAGGGAAGGTAGTCCGGCCCTCCCGGCCCAGCTCACGCTAGCGCCAAGCGCTAGTAGTTCACCACCTGCTCCTCAAAGTACGCCTTCGGGTGGTTACACACCGGGCACACCTCAGGCGCCTCGGCACCAACGTGCAGGTGCCCGCAGTTCAGGCACTTCCACACCTTCACGCCCTCACGCTCAAACACCTCGCCCGACTCGATGCGCTCGACGAGTTTGTTGTAGCGCTCCTCGTGGGCCTTCTCGACGGCGGCGACGCCACGGAACTTCTCGGCGATCTCGGCAAAGCCCTCCTCCTCGGCGGTCTTGGCGAACTCGTCGTACATCGTGGTCCACTCGTAGTTCTCGCCCGCGGCGGCGTCACGCAGGTTGTCCAGAGTGCCCGGAACGGCGCCGTCGTGCAGATACTTAAACCACAGCTTGGCGTGCTCGGACTCGTTGCCCGCCGTCTCGGCAAAGATATTCGAGATCTGAACGTAGCCGTCCTTTTTGGCCTTGGATGCATAGTAGCGATACTTGGTGTGTGCCTGGGACTCACCGGCAAAAGCAGTCTCGAGGTTCTTCTTGGTCTGAGAGTTCTCAAAATCCATAGGTGTACTTCCCTTCAACACGTGCCGCCCATAGGCTTTGAGCGACCTTGTCTTTAGGATGCCCTCAAGCCGCGAATTTAAACCTTACAATCCCGTTCTTCAGATTTGAGCGGGCTACACACTCAACCAGCAATCGCCCTCGGCTCGGCAAAAGCCCTCGCGCTCCAGGTCAGCTAGAATGCCCGCGATCAAGTCGCACTCGACCGGCCCGCGACCGGCTGCCGCTTCCATCTCGTTAACGCCCACCACGGCATCAGCAAGCGTAATCCCCGCCGGCTGCCCATCGCGCGCTGCCAACAACATACGCACGATATGCGCGCGCTTTTGGCGGCGCGAGCCCTCAAACTTGGACTGACGACTATAGCCCGCCGACCGCCTGGACGGATTGGGCAGTGTCTTTTTAAGATACGCGCCGTAATCCAGCAATGCGTAATACCACGCGCGCGGCGTGTCGGCATCGTCTTGAGGCGCGGCAAAGGGCGCGATCTCGTCCGCCGCCGCACCGGGGGCCGCCGGACAGGCAGCTTGGATCAGCGGCACCAGTTCGCGATCGGGAACGGCCGGCACATCGGGAAAGAAATGATGCAAAAAGACCGTGCGCACATTGGTCTCCAAATACACGCCCGGAAGATCGAATGCAAACGAACGGATGCCCTGCGCCGTTGCCGGGCCAATGCCGGGCAGAGCGACCAAGTCACGCGTCTCGCGCGGAAACTCCCCATCCCAGTCCTCTACAACGCACTGTGCAGCCCTGTGAAGCGCCAAGGCGCGGCGATTATAGCCCATCCCCTGCCACGCATCCAAGACATCGGAAGGGACAGCCTGAGCGAGCGCCTGAACAGTCGGAAAGCGATCGAGCCACGCCGGCATACGCGTCTCCACGCGCGGCACCTGCGTCTGCTGCAGCATGACCTCGGAGAGCCAGATGATATACGGGTCGCGCGTTCGGCGCCACGGAAGGTCGCGATAACGCAAGACCCCTTCCGAACGAATCATCGAACGAAAGGGGTCCTGAATCATAGCTATACTCCTTATGCGGCGCTATTCCTCCCGGCAAGCGTACGCGCAGGCAGCGTACTCGGGAAACGCATCGCGATCGGCGAACTTGGGATCGACAGCCGGAAACTGGCGATGGGCGACGATATCGCCGAGCGAAACGGAATCGAGGTAGTCGCGCATCAACGCCTGGGCTCCGGCCCACAGGGGATGATAGCAGCACGCGCCCATGCGCGCACAGTCACCATCGGGGGCGGTGCAGTCGTTCATAACCATAGGGCCCTGAACGGCCTCGACGACCTGGCGGATAGTGACGTCGTCCGGACTGACCTTGAGACGCATGCCACCGTGGACGCCACGCAGGCTCTCCACAATACCGGCCTGGACCAAACCATGCTGAATCGAACGGGCAAACGAATACGGGACATTGACCTCTTCGGCAGCGGTGCGAACAGAAAGCAAACGCTCCGGATCCTCAGCAAGCATCGCCAGCATACGAAGGGCGTAATCAGTCTTCCTCGATATGTCCATTTTCCCCCTTTCAAGGAATACGAACAGCTCGAACGAGCTCCGGGGCCGAGCTTGTGTCGAGACGCTAAATGACCGCCAGGACATCCAAATGGTAAATCGGATATCCACTGAGTGCCGCGCTTGGAGCGAAATGCATCAGATGCGGCGCACAGTGCAATTTAGTATAACCTAACCCCCTGTCTCGTAGAACAGGTGTTGCGCAACAAAGCTGTTGTTCAGACAGACCTTGATTATCGACTTTATCCGAACACCTCCCACATTCATCCGCACATGTGCGGATGAA
>CABUHI010000033.1 GCA_902491345.1 uncultured Collinsella sp. | reverse complement strand
CCGGCATCACCACCATGGCATCCACGCCCATCGAGGCAAAGTCGAGCGTCGAGAATGAGAGCGCGACGCAGGTTGAGGTTGAAACTGAAGCTGCAGACGCGCCCGTCACCGTGAAGCCCGCAGATTCCACAATCAAGCCGAAGACGACGCTGGAGTTCGCACCCGTCATCGAATCCGTGCCCGCCTCTGCTTGCGACCAAATTCCCGCACCGGCACCGGCTTCGGTACTCGCAGAGGCCCCAACCCCCGCACCTGCAGCGCCTGCCATCCCCGAGGATTTCCCCGTCGATTTCGCAACCGAGGTCTTCTGCCCCGGCCCATTGCTACACCAGCTGTCGACCTATCTCCCCTACGGCGCCGACACGCTCGGCATCGTCGGCGAGTACTACTGGATCGCCCGCGAGCGCGGTACCATCGAGGCCGCGCGAAACCGCGCAAGCTTCCCCCTGCGCTACACGCAGGCCGGCGAGCGCCGCGAGGTTACCGTGCGTATCCGCCGCAACACCACCGGCGGTCTCGGAGCCGCCTGGACCATCGACAAAGTCGAAGAACCCGAGCAGTAACGACAAACGGCTCAAATCCTAATCAGGATTTGAGCCGTTTTTATTTGTTGATGTTGCGTAACCAACAGCAAGCGGGCCGCAAGTGCCCCCCAGGTTGCCGTGAAAGAGGAGCGACGCGTACTTCGGTACGCGAGCGACGGTTTGAACGGCAAGATGGGGTGCTTGCGGCCCGCGCAGCGTCGAGCAGTTACGCGGTTTGGTAAAACCGCGTAACAAATTAGTCACGCGTCAGCTTGCGGTGAATACGATGCGGCTGGGCTGCATCCTCGCCCAGGCGCTCAATGCGGTTGGCCTGATAGGCCTCGAAGTTGCCCTCGAACCAATACCAGTTGCCCGGATTCTCGTCGGTGCCCTCCCATGCCAGGATGTGCGTGGCAACACGGTCCAGGAACATACGGTCGTGGCTAATGACCACGCTGCAGCCCGGAAACTCGAGCAGCGCCGCCTCGAGCGAGGACAGGGTCTCGACGTCCAGGTCGTTGGTAGGCTCGTCGAGCAGCAGCAGGTTGCCGCCCTGCTTAAGCGTGAGCGCCAGGTTCAGACGGTTACGCTCGCCGCCGGAAAGCACGCCGGCGCGCTTCTGCTGGTCCTGGCCCTTAAAGCCAAAGCTCGCCACATAGGCGCGGCTCGGGACCTCGGTCTCGCCGACCATCATGTGGTCCAGACCGTCCGAGACGACCTCCCACAGGTTCTTATCGGGATCGATGCCGGAACGGTTCTGGTCGACGTAGGAGATCTTGACGGTCTCGCCCACCTCGAGCTCGCCCGAAGTCAGCGGCTCCAAGCCCACGATCGTCTTAAACAGCGTGGTCTTACCGACGCCATTGGGGCCGATCACGCCCACGATGCCGTTGCGCGGCAGAGTGAACGAAAGGTCGTCGATGAGCACGCGACCGTCGAACTCCTTGTGCAGGTGATGAGCCTCCAGAACCTTGTTGCCCAGACGCGGGCCCACGGGGATGCGGATGTCGGTCCAGTCGAGCTTCTGGCTTGCGCGGGCCTCGGCCTCCATCTCCTCGTAACGGGCCAGACGGGCCTTGTTCTTGGCCTGACGGGCCTTCGGCGAGCTGCGCACCCACTCGAGCTCGGCCTCCATGCGTTTGGCGAGCTTGGCGTCGCGGTTGCCCTGGGCCTCGATACGGGCAGCCTTGGTCTCCAGATACGTGGAGTAGTTGCCCTTGTAGGGATAGAGGTGACCACGGTCGACCTCGCAGATCCACTCGGCGACGTTATCCAGGAAGTAACGGTCGTGCGTGACGGCCAGAACGGCGCCCTGGTAGTTGTGCAGGAAGTGCTCGAGCCACAGGATCGACTCGGCGTCCAGGTGGTTTGTGGGCTCGTCGAGCAGCAGCAGGTCGGGAGCCTCGAGCAGCAGTTTGCACAGGGCCACGCGACGGCGCTCGCCGCCGGAGAGCACGTTGACCGGCATGTCGGAATCGGGCAGCTGCAGGGCGTCCATGGCCTGGCCGAGCTTGGAATCGATATCCCAGCCGTCGGCGGCGTCGATCTCGTCCTGGAGCTTGCCCATCTCGGCCATGAGGGCGTCCATGTCACAGTCCGGGTCGCACATCTCCTCGCCGATCTTATTGAAGCGATCGACCTTGGCAATCATGTCACCAAATGCCATGCGCACGTTCTCGATGACGGTCTTGTCGTCGTCGAGCGGCGGCTCCTGCTGCAGAATGCCCACGGTGTAGCCGGGGGTAAGCCTGGCATCGCCGTTGGAAACCTCCTCGATGCCAGCCATAATCTTGAGCAGGGTCGACTTGCCCATGCCGTTGGGGCCCACGACACCGATCTTGGCACCGGGATAAAAGCTCAGAGTCACGTCGTCAAGGATTACCTTGTCGCCATGGGCCTTACGAGCCTGATACATCTGGTAGATGAACTCTGCCATTTTCCTATTTAACCTTTCTGACCTGCTGTTTCCCTATTCTTGATTCGCTTTAGTGAAAACGAAATGAGGAAACCAGCTCTGAAACGTAACGAAAAAGGGGCATGGTTGCCCACACCCTCTAATACTACCTGGGAAAAGTCCCCCGGAACATACTATGAACTGCGTACGCTAGTTTTCCGCAACCTTAGCGAACGACTCGCTGCGATTTGCGCCACAGCAGATACGAGTAGACGTAGACGGCTCCAACCGAACCAAACGCCAGAACCGCAATCACCGCGGCGACGACCTCACTCGAAAGCACGCTGCCTGCCACGCCCATCACAATCAGGCCAATACCCAGCACCATAAAGCAGGCGCCGCCAAAACGCTGCGTACGACGCCAGTTCTCGGGATCGGCAAGCGCCCAAGGTGTCTTGATACCGAGCGTATAGTTCTGCTTCACACGCGGCAAGTAGTTGCCTACGCCGATGAACAGCAAACCGACAACACCGGAAATCAGCACGTTGACCGAACCGACCGCCGGCACCACGCCCCAGACCGTAAGCTCTCCCAGCCAGCTTATGGCGCACATGAACAAGGTGAAGGCGATTACGAAGCCCTGGTAGAACTTGCCCGAGGTTCGATATGCCTCACCTTTGGGGTCGATGCGCGGCACCACGCAGAACATTGCGAGAAGCGCCAGAGGCAGCACGCCGAGCGCGGAGGCCATCCAGCTAGGACCCCAACCGTCGACGGCGCCGTTCGCGCCCCAGTGCGTGGGAATCTGCGCAGGCAAGCTCGGCATCACCATGAGGTGCGCTACGACATTGGCGACGCACAGAGCGACCAGCACAATCCACACGCGCGACGATACCCCCGTGGGGTGAATGCCCTTGTTTTCGTTATTCATCCTTATCACCTTCCGTGTTTGTAAAGCCCATAAACCAGCCAATCAAATCCTGCATGACGGTGGTGTTTAAGCTGTATACGATGTTTTGGCCATGGCGCTCGTCGGTCACCAACCCGGCGTTTTTGAGCGTCGCCAAGTGATGGCTCAGCGACGGCTTACTGATATCGAAATGCTCGGCAAGCTCCCCCGCCGTGCAATTGCCCTCGCGCAGCAACTCCAAAATGCGCCGTCGCGTTGGATCGGCAAGCGCCTTAAAACCCTCTCCCGGCATAAGACCTCCTCTCACCATCTCTCATGACGTGCACACTATACTCGTTATTTAGATGTTTGTCTAATTATCTAATTCAGCAATAGCCATAGAACACTCGTTCGCTTTTAGTTACAATACCCTTAGAAGCAGATGGGCCAGCTCCCCTCTACCAGAGAAGGAGATGGACTATGAGTATTGACGATGTCCTGACGTTGTTATTGCTTGTAATCGCGGCTGTGGAGCTCGGCATCCACATTGGAGGTCGAATGAAATAGCCGCCCCCGCGTAATGCGAAGACGGCCACTTCTCACGCCATAAACGTGTTTCGGAGTTGGCCAACCCGCGGCCACGGGTGCCATCTGCTTCAATCTTATGCGAATCCCCGCTTCATTTCAACATGCCCCAAGGCCTCAAATGGAGGCAGAATAATACCTATAATGGCGATAGCCAAATACGTTAATTACTTCCCCATCGGAGGATATCTATGACCGAAACCGCAGCCGCCGCTCCCGTCGAGACGCGCGACACCAAGCTCGAGATTATCATGGGCCGCGAGGCGCTCGACAAGCTCGCTGACGCCACTGTGCTGGTGCTTGGCTGTGGCGGCGTGGGCTCTAATTGCTGCGAGGCACTCGCCCGCGGCGGCATCGGACACTTCGTGATTCTGGATAAGGACGTTATCGCGCCCAGCAACATCAACCGCCAGGCCATCGCATTTCACAGCACGATCGGCAAGCGCAAAGTCGACGTTATGGAAGCCATGATCCACGACATCAATCCCGCTGCCACCGTCATCAAGCGCACCGAATACCTGTTGAGCGATAACATCGACGAGTTCTTCGCCAGCGTTTTGGAGCAGACGGGCGGCAAGCTCGACTACGTCATCGACGCCATCGATACGATCTCGGCCAAACTCACCGTTGCCAAATATGCTCAGGACCACGGCATTCGCCTGCTGAGCTCCATGGGCGGCGGCAACAAGCTGCATCCCGAATGTCTGCGTTTTGCCGACATCTTTGACACGGTACGCGACCCCATGAGCCGCATCATGCGCAAAGAGTGCAAGAAACGCGGCATCATAAGCCTGCACGTGCTGTTTAGCTGCGAGGAGTCGGTCAAGACCCAGCGCCGTGACCCCTCCAACATCCACGAGCGCACCGAGCTCGGAACCGCCAGCTTTATGCCGCCCATCATGGGCCAGATGATTGCCGGCGAGGTTATTCGCAAGATCAGTGGACGCGGTACCGAGCGCGTTCGCGCCGACGGCCAGCGCCTGGACTAGCAAGGCACACCGCGATGGAGCTGCAGTCCTTTGATGCTCACTGTCACCTCGACCTGATGGCCAGCCCGAACACCGTTGCCCACGAAGCCGCAGCGATGGGACTGGAGCTCTTTGATTGCGGCGTCGATCCACGCGATTTCGCGTCAGCATCCGAACGCGCCAGCAGTAGCCCCAATATCATTGCAGGGGTGGGCCTCCACCCCTGGTGGATTGCCGACGGCCGATGCGGAGCCGCCGAGGTCGACCTACTTTGCGAGCTCACTAGCCGAGAGCGCTTTATCGGCGAGATCGGACTCGACTTTTCATCACGCTTTGCGGGCACCGAGGGAGTCCAGACACAGGCATTCAAACGGCTTTGTCAGACGCTATCGCAGTGCCCACTCGCTGGACGCGTTCTATCCATTCACGCCGTTCGCGCGGCGGGAGCAACTTTGGACACTTTGGAGTCGAACGACCTTCTAAAGGACGTCCCCAACTCCCCCACCATTATCTTCCACTGGTTTAGCGGCACCTCAGATGAGTTTGTCCGCGCACGCATTGCGGGCTGCTACTTTTCCGTGAATGAACGCATGCTCGCGACCAAACGTGGGCGCGAATACGCGCGACAGATTCCACTCAACCGTTTGCTGCTCGAAACCGATGCGCCGACCGAACCAGACGCGGGAACATCCGCGCGACAGCTCGTCGATTCACTCATAAGAGTATCCGAGGTCATTGCTGCGCTTAAAAACTGCCCCGAGGAGAGCGTCAAGTCGGTCGTCCTGGAAAATTCCCACTCCATTTTCGACTTCCGCTGACCCCAGTGGGCAAAAAATGCCAAATATGAGTACTGTTGTAAAACTGGTCACATTATTATGTATCAAAACAACGACCTGATAATGTACAACTGTTCATTATCAGGTCGTTTTAGCATACTCAGGGACATATTAGACGGCTTTAAGTTGTCCGCAGACACTCAACTAGGACCTCAAGAGCCAAATTTTGCTGCTACTAAATTTGTGACAGTACTCATATTTGGCATTTTTTGCCCACGACCCTCAAGGGGCATGCGAATCGCACAACGCAGCCCCCATAAGAGCGTGGGGCAATTCGACGGCGCTACACCAATTCGTGCATAAGGTCGCAATTTCGCGCATATAGCTCATCAAAGATACGGCGGCGCGATGCGTACAGCTCATGAGCGTCCATATCAGGCTCGATCGTTTGCGCGACCCCAAGAACCCGGGCAAGCTCACCCCATGATGAATAGGCGCCGCCAGCAAGTGCCGCCATAAGAGCATCGCCAAAACATGCGCCCACCGTGACCTTCGCAACCGAAACTGCGCGCCCGCAGACATCGGCAATCGTCTGCATCCATACCGGATTCTTAGTTCCGCCACCCACGAGCATGATGTGCTCGATAGGCAATCCATGATCTCGCTCGATGATATCAACATGCGCTGCGACCGTATAGGCGACCCCCTCCAAAGCCGCACGGACCATATGGCCCCGGGTATGCCTTTCGGTCAGACCGAAGAACACGCCACGCGCCTCGGGATCGTTGAGTGGGGTGCGCTCGCCCGCAAAGTATGGAAGACACAGCAGGCCATCTGCTCCAGGACCTACCTGTCCGGCATCGTGCGCCATGACCTCATAGGCATCGGGGCCGCCGGAGCGTTCGGCATCCACGGCATCGCGGTACAACTCGCGTCGCAACCACGCCGTCAACGCACCTGCTGTATTGGTGCCGGCGCAGATACCGTAAGTTCCGGGGATGATGAATGTCCCTGGCCACAGACGAGCGTCATCGACCATATGGTCCGCCAAATAGATAAAGTAGGCCGTGCTCCCGAGTTGCACCATCATGTCCCCGGGGCAGAACACTCCGGTAGAAATCGCCTCGGCGCCCGAATCGCCTGTTCCAACAAGCACCGGCGTATCCCTCGCAAGACCGGTTTCAACCGCCGCCCGATCCGTGATTACACCGGCGATATCGGTCGCCGCCATGACTTCGGCCATCTGGTCGGGACGGCAGAACCGCGCGCACCCGCGCTCATTAACCTGCCACGTCCCGCGATCGTATAAGGGAAGGAAATCCTCGGCAAGATAACGGTCGATCGTAAACCTGCCAGTAAGCTTGGCGCATAGATAGGACGAAGCCGTAAGAAACTTCGCCGCCCGCTCATGGACCTCGGGCATATTTTCCTTAAACCAAAGGACCTTAGGGGCGATATCCGACGAACACGGATCGTGTCCAAAGAGCTCGCGAGCGCGATCGGGACCATATTCGGAGAGAAGCTCGTCAATCTGCGGCTTCGAGCGAGCATCAACCCCGTAGAGAATTGCCGGAGCCAAGGCATGGCAATCTTCATCGACCGGCACGCAATCACAGCCCAAAGCCGACAACCCTACGCAGCGGATCTGGCTCGCCTCGATGCCCGCACGCTCGATAAGCTCGCGAGACAGCCGGCAAAAATCACCCCACCAAATCGCTTCTGCATCGTGCTGATACCAACCATCCTGAGGGTTCTCGGTCTCATGTTGACAAGATGCCTGCGCCACAATTTGACACTCCGCATCAATTAACACACCCTTGGACGCACTCGTTCCGATGTCGATGCCAAGATAGTACGGCATGCCGCTCACTCCCCTCTCGCGGCACGGGCGGCAGCCATGAATCGCGCGACCCGTTCGGTTTCGACAGGGGCGTCGAGCTTGCCGTCTCGCTTGAGGCAGGTACCGACAAACGCGCCATCATAATGCGAAAACACGTCTGCAACGGTATTCTCGCGACATCCCGTTCCACATACCACCGGCACATCGCCAACACGGGCGCGCACCTCGTCGGCAAGTTCGCCCGAAGCGCCGCGCCCGGCAGCAGACCCGCCAATAACAAGAGCGTCGGGCAGGCAGTTGAATACCAGCGAATCGGCAATATCGGGAGTCGATCGGTCGTTAAGATACACCTCGCCCTCGCTTGTGATGAAATGGAACATCTTTAGGTCATCCAGACGCAGGGCAGCGCGGC
This sequence comes from uncultured Collinsella sp., assembly GCA_902491345.1. GTDB lineage: Bacteria > Actinomycetota > Coriobacteriia > Coriobacteriales > Coriobacteriaceae > Collinsella. Next base: position 9,793 of record CABUHI010000033.1, on the reverse strand, counting down.
GGCGCATGGTGTGCGCAAAGTCACGATTGATCAGGCCAAGATCGCCAGCCCAGGCACCGCAGAAATTGCAACGCGTAAACTGCGCCTCGACGGCGGCGCACAGCTCGATCGTGGCATCGCCGTCATAAATAGCCTCTGCACCCCAAGGGGTCGAGAAATCCGCGGCAAGAGCTCCGATGACATGCCCCATGGCAGCAAGGGTCACTGCCGACACATGCTGCTCGTAGGGCATCGATAGCTCATTGGTGATCAGAATGCCGTCCACACCACCCGACTGCAGCGCTTCGAGATCGCGTTTGGCGGCATCGATCACGCACGAAACGCTGCCGCCCGGATAATACAGAGGATCGCCAGGCAGCGGCTGCAGATGCAGCATGCCAATTACCGGTTTCTCGGTCCCAAACATCGAAGCCATAAACGACATGGTCAATCTCCTTTAGCTCGCCGACTCACAGGCATCAACTGCTACTCGCCCAGCACCTCAACGTACACTTTTCGCTTCTGAGGCCCATCGAACTCCGCAAGGTAGATGTTCTGGGCCCCGCCGCATACAATGTGGCCGTCTTGAACGGGGAAGAAACAGCTATTGCCGCAAATCATGCTCTTGATATGGCCACAGGAGTTATTGCCCGTGGCGCCATAGCTCGGCAAGAAATGAGCATGAGCATAGGGGGCATCGAGCGGGGCAATGCGATCGAGCGTCTCCATGAGATCGGTCTCCACGCACGGAAGTCCCTCGTTCACCACGATGCCGCAAGTCGTATGCGACAAAATAATCGCTGCCAGTCCATCGGTCACCGCGCTACGCTCGATAGCGGCATGCACATCTTCTGTGATGTCGATGAACTGGTCGGGCGCCGTCGATAGATAGCTCAATGTCTCGAGTGTCACCATGTCACTCATCACCTTTCAGAAAACGCAGCGCCGTGCCGGAATACAGATTCTCCCGCGCCCCATCGCGCATGGGCACAGTATCAAGCGCCCGCTTGAGCTTGAAGGCGCGGAAGCGTGGCGTATTGCTGGCAAACATCACCTGATGAGACAGGGCACGCTCATACCACAGCGGTCCCATATCGACGGTGAAGAGCCGCTGCATCATTTCTTCGGGCGAATCGATATAGGTAATAGAGGCGTCCGTATAGCAATTGGGATACTTGAGCAGCATCGCCACGGTTTCGCGCACCCAGGGCCATCCAAAGTGCGTCAGGTTAAAGCGCACATCCGGATGCGTTGCGATGGTGTGCTCAAACGCAAGCGGGTGGCTTCGCGAAAGCTCCGCACCCGGCTCCCATGACATACCGGCATGAAAAACCACCGGCTTGTTGTAGCGCTCACAGAGCTTGTAGAGCGGCTCGGCCACGGCGTCATCGGGCGCAAAGCCCTGCTTTGCCGGATGCAGACAGAGTCCCTTGGCCCCCAGCTCGGTAAAGGCACGCTCCAGCTCATCGGCGGCGCCACTCACCTGCGGGTCCACGCTCGCAAATCCCCATAGGCGATCGGGGTGCGCAGCAACAAGCGCGGCAACCTGGTCGTTGGTGCCAAAGTGCCCGCCGCACGCCGTGGTCACGTCGAGTGGCATGAGCACGCTTTTCCGCACATCGCAGACATCCATCTCGGCCACGAGCTCATCCCAGTCCATGGGGCCCATGTGCCCCATGCCAAACTCACGCTCCCAAAAACCAAAGCCGTCTGGCTCGTCGCCTGGCGTATAGATCTCGCCGTAGAGCATGGGCTGGACCAGCATATCGATTACCATCTTGCACTCCTTTCCAGGCTTTTATTCCTAGTACGGTTCGAACGACCCAATGACTCGGGACGAAAGCTCGGCACCGGCATGCATGCACGCCGGCACGTCAAGCCCATCCAGTACACCCTTGGTGAATCCGGCGATATACGAGTCGCCGGCGCCCACGGTATTGACAACCTTCTCGGCCGGCACGATCCCACATTCATAGAAGCGCTCACCGTCATAGGCGATGCTTCCCTTCTCGCCAAGTGTGGCGACTGCCACGCGCGGGCCCAGCTCCTGCACATGGCGCACCCAGTCGCGCAGCTCCGCGCTATCCTCCTCAAACGACATAAAGGCATAGTCCACGTAAGGAAAATGGTTCTCACAGGCGTATTCGGGATCTTGACTGAACACCGAAAAGTCCATGACGACGGTCTTGCCTGCCTCGTGCCATTCGGGCAGCAGGTCTAAGCAGTTTCCAAACAGGTCGGTATGGATGACATCGTGCTCCAGGATAAATGCCCGGTCATCATCGTTTGGTCGGTACGTTTCCATGACACCGTCAATCGCTTCGAGATGCACGCGGTCGACGCCGTCCTTCAACGCCATGAGCATCACCGAGGTATCGCCGTCCTCCACGCGAAGATGCGAGATGTCGAACCCCTCGGCAGCCAGCGCCTCGCGCATTTTGTCTCCGTACTCGTCCTTTCCGACGACCGACACCGCAGATACCGATACGCCCATTCGCGCCAGATGGATACCCCAGTCGATGCCGTTGCCAGTCGGATAGAACACGCCGATGTTTTGATACACGTCCGCACAGCAAAAGCCAGCTGCGCATGCTTTGATATCCATAGTCTTCTCCAGCAATCAAAAAGGGGCCCACCCAAGGCGAGCCCCTATCCGAATTCCGATGTAATCCAGCGTCAGTCAGCCAAGGCTTCAGCCCCAAGCCCCCCAGCGCTTTCTCAGGCTACTCGGCGATCGGAGCTCCGTGGCCCCAAGAGCCCTCCATGCCGCACACGGTCGAGGCAAAACCTGCCGCAAAATCGAGCGCACGCTCAATGGCCTCAGGTCCGTCCTCGCCGCGCTTGGCGGAATCGAGATAGCACATCATGAATGAAGTCAGGAACGAGTCACCGGCTCCCATGGTGTCCTTCATGTCCGTTACGGGCTTTGCCAGCTGGCGATAGTAGCGCTCGCCGTCATAGGCGATGCAGCCCTCGGCGCCCGCCGTAGCCGACACAAAACGCGGACCCAGGCCCTTCACCCATGCCAGACGCTCGCGAATCTCGTCCTCACTCGCGGCATCCGCCGCACTAAAGAAAGCAAAATCGACGTAGGGCGCAATCTGCTCGTAGTACTCGTCGGTGGAGTCGTCCGAAAAGTCAAAAGAGACCGTGACGCCCGCAGCCTTCAGCTTGGGCAGCTCGCGCTCGGTAAAGCAATAGTTGCCCGAATGAACCACATCGAACTGCTTCATGTACGAAAGGTCAAAGCGATCGAGGACATAGCGCGCATCGCCACGGATACCGCCCTCGTTGGAGCCGAGGAAGACACGGTCACCGTCAACGACGGTCACGCGAGCCGCTCCGTTCTCGCCAATCATCTGCTCGCACTTGTCAAGCTCGATACCCTCATCCTCGAGGCTTGCAATGACATGCTCGGCAGCGGCGTCATTGCCAAAAATGCCCATGTATGCGGAGCGTGCGGCACCGCATTTCTTAGCATAAACGGCGAAGTTCACCGCATTGCCGCCAGGATACATGGTGTGGATATGCTCGTAGCGATCGACGACGTTGTCGCCAAATCCGAGCGCGTTAACGTTAAATGCCATGGCCTTTGTCCCTTCTAGTACTCGACAACACCCATATAGCGACGGAAATCGGGATCGTGATCAAACACCTTGCCGCGTGCAGCACGCAGCTCACAGTTCATGGCGTAGAACAGCACCGGGTCCAGATAGGCACGGACGCTCGCCGGCACGGCTTCCATACCGTACTCCTTGGCATCGAGCACCATCAGCGTATCGGTATGCGTCTTAAGGAACGCCAGGGCGCGCTCGTCCATAGCACGGCACTCGCTGGAGCCCATCTGCAGGAAGTAAAAAACGCCATCCTGAGTAGCCTCGAAGGGGCCATGGAAGTACTCGGCAGAGTGGATGTAGCTGCAGTGCTGCCACTGCATCTCCATAAGAGAGCAGATAGCGAAACCGTAGGTCTGGCTAAAGTTGGGACCGCTGCCCAGAATATAGAAGAACTCGTGCTCCTGGCAAAGCTTGGCAAAGCGATCGCCCAGCTCGGCATTTACCTTCTCGCGTGCCGGGGGAAGAATCTTATCCATCTCGGCGATACCGGCATACATATCGGCAAGATCGGCGTAGCCCTCCTGCTGATCGAGCAGCTCGGCCGCGAGCGACAGCGAGATGCCGGCAGGGACTTCGGCCTGCGGAACGCCCTCGCCCCACGGGTACACCCAGGTGACCCACTTGCCATTATCGATCTTGGAACCGGCGTTATCGGTCTGCGCGATCACCGTCGCGCCCGCGGCAAGGGCAATCTCGCAGCCCTCGACGACCTCGGGGGTATTGCCGCTGTGACTGCAGGCAATGACCAGAGACTTCTCGCCCAGGCGACGGGGACGCATGATGTCGAACTCACGGGCCGTATAGATATACGACGTGAACGTCGTCGCCTCGCGCTGCAAGAGCTCATGGGCCGGGATCAGATCGATCATGGAGCCACCGCAGGCGATCCAGTAGACGCTGTCGAACTTGCCCTTCTCGGCAATTGCTTCCTTAATCAGATCATGTGCGTTCATGTTTAGTTCCTTTCCAGCTTGGCCGGCCATGCAGAACGTGTCTTGCATGGCCGAGCAAAGTCTTATCTAGTCAATCAGATACTTCTCGAAGGCGGCCATGTTCTTGGCATCTGCCGCCGCCGGATCATCAAAGTAACGACCGTCCGTGATTTCCTGGCCCAACATGCCATCGAAACCATGGGCGTTGAGCGTGGCGACGAAGGCATCCATATCGTGCTTGCCGTCGCCCCAGACCAGATGGCCATAGGGATCGCCGTCGATAAAGTGCATCTCGTGGATCGCACCGTCGCCAAATGCGGCAAACCAGTCCTCGAGCGACTCGCCCGCAACGCCCATTGCGGTCGTATCGACCATAGGCTGCAGGTACGGACTCGCGACCTCATCAATCATGCGCTTAGCGTCAGCGACGGTCGTCACAAGGTTGCTCTCCTCGGGACGCAGGCTCTCCATCGTTAGCACCAGACCGTGCTCGCCGGCATACTCCGCCAAGATGGATAGGTGCTCTCGACTGCGCTTCCACGCCTCTTCGCGATCCTCGTCCCAGTCACCCCAACCCGAGTTTACGGACATGCGGTCGCATCCCAGTACCTCGGCAAGCTCGATGCCATGCTTGAAGTACGCCAGGCTCCGCTGCTCATGAAGCGGCTTACGAGCGCAATACTGCCATGGGTAGACCACATTCTCGGGGCAGAGCGTCCGATAGCGCAGACCACGGTCGGAGGCCTTTTTCGCCAGAACCTCGGCCTCAAAATACCCAGTGTGATCGAGCGTCACATGGGGCTCGGCGCACCACAGCTCGATGGACTCAAAGCCCAGGCGCTGTTGCGTATCCAAAAAATAGTCGAGCGACCACATGATGTAGTGGATGTTCATGCCCGCGATCTGCTCGCGACGCAGCGTCGGTTTGGTTTCAGGCATGCTAAACCTCCTTATTTCGGTCGAACACGATACGTCCGTCCGACATGGTCATATCAACAGCAAGGTCACAAGCATCGTGGTAGTCAAGGCCAAACACATCGCGATCGAGCACACAGAGGTCGGCAAGCTTACCGGCCTCGAGCATCCCCAGCTCATCCTCGCGCATGAGGTCATATGCGCCCCCTGCCGTCCACGCACGTAGGAGCTCGGCAAGCGTCAGCGTATTACCCTCATTCACGGACAAACCGTCGGCAAAGAAACCGCCGCATGCGCTAAATATCGATTCGCCCAGGCTCGGAATCAAGAGCGGAAGGTCGGTGCCACAGCACACCGTGCACCCCGCGTCTTCCATACCGCGACGGTTCCAGCTGTGCAGCAGTCTGACCTCGCCGATCTGCCGGCGCATCATCGACAGGCAGTCCTCGCGCTTATCGAGCGTGAGGATCTGGGGGTAGACCTCGCAGATTCCGCCCAACTTGCCAAATAGGGCAAGATCTTCCGGATCAGAGTTTTCGAGGTCGGTGATCGCGTGGCGTCGAAGCATGACTCCGTGTTCATCTCGCGGCAGCGAAGCATACAGCGCAACGGTGTGGCGAACGGCGCCGTCGCCCTGACAATGAAGCGAGTAACGGAAGCCCTCGGCATCAATCGCGCGCAGCTCGTCCTCAATCAAACCCCACTCGGGCTCCTCGACAACCGTCTTGCCGGCAGCCCCCGCATCGGCCGTCTCCTCATAAGGGTCGATCATCTCGGCAAGCCCTGCCCACACACCGCGATCGGTCATGCGGTTGAAGCCCGAGAAACGAACAAACGGTCCCCGGAAGCGATCGCGCGCCGCACGGGCATAGGGCAGATTCGCCCCGGCGCCCACCGGCTGCGACATCATGGAGACGCGAACCGTCAGCTCGCCAGATTCCTCACGGCGTGCCATCTCATCGGCAAATCCGTAATAGTCGTCGAAGGCCATCTCTTTGATAGCCGTGACACCGCGAGCGTTCAGCATCGCCGTGTAATCCGAATACCCGGCACGTACCTCGGGAAGCGCCAGGAAGTCCCGCATCATTCGCCAGATCTTCTCGGCATAGCAGGCCTCGGGCGTAAAGCCATAGCGCTCGCTGGCAGCGGCGTTGAGAACGCACGTCTCGGCACCCGGAGTAAAGCAGACAACGGGTATGTCTCCGAAGGCACCGTCGAGCGCTGCCGCCGTTTTTTCATTCTCGGCGCCTTCGGCGAGCGATGCGGGAAGGTCGTGCCCAAAGGCGGCGGCGCAATCGAGGTGGGCATCCTTCCACAAACGCAGAAGCGCTACCACTTCGTCGACGTCAGAGGCTTCGGATAAGTCGGCTCCCAGGCTCCGCAACGCCCAGCCCGTATAGAACGTATGCACATCGACCAAGCCAGGCATGACCGTTCTGTCGCCACAATCGATCACCTCATCTGCCTGGGCGAGAAACGAGTCTGCCTCGCCAGCGCTACCGACGGCTTCAATCCGATTGCCGCGTACCGCGACAAAACCTTCAAACGGCTGGTCTTCCGTACCGGTGAAGACGCTCTTGGACGTCAGCACCGTCAAACGATCGGACATCGCGACCTCCTTACGCCGGAAGCATGCCGGAGATGGCGGTAATGACCAAGCCAAACACGACCATGAAGATGAAGAACTTCCAGATGGTCTTCCACCATTGGCCAAACGAGATCTTTGCCACGGCAAGGCCCGCCACCGTCATACCTGCCACGGGGCTAATGGTGTTAATGGTCTGGTTGGCAAACTGCAGCGCCGTTACGGCGGCTTCGGGGTTGAGGCCCATAAGCTCGGTCAAAGGACCCATGACAGGCATGGTGAGCGCGGCCAGGCCGGAGCTCGAAGGAACCAGGAAGGACAGGAGGCCAAGGACAACGTACATGAACGTGGTGTACACGGCGGCAGGGGCTCCAGCAAGCAGAGTAGCAAGTGCCTGAAGGATGGTGTCGATGATCATGCCGCCCTCGGCGATGACCAGAATGCCGCGAGCGATACCGATAACGACGGCTGCGTAGGCAAAGTCGGCAAGACCCTTAACGAACTCATCGGCGATGGTCTGCTGGTCAAGACCGCCCAGGATACCGGCGAGCAGCCCCATGCCAAGGAACACGGCAGAGATCTCGTTCATATACCAGCCCTGCGTAACAAGACCCCACACGATAAGCGCCATACCACCGGCAAAATCAATCAGCACGAGCTTCTGGCGAGTGGTGAACTCTTCCTCGATGGAAGCATCGGTCACGGAGAACTCAATGCGCTTGAGTTTGTCGTCCTCGAACGTAACGGACGACTTGGGGTTCTTCTTGACGCGCATGGCATAACGCATGGCCCATGCGATGCCGGCGGCGGTGAAAAAAACCCATGCAACGGCACGCAACCACAGCTGCGGGTTGCCCTCGATGCCAATGATGCCCTGCGCGATCAAAACGTTGAACGGGTCAATCGTCGAGGCGCAGTAGCCCAAGTTGGGACCGAGGAAGCAGATGATAAATGCCGTCATGGAGTCATATCCGATGCCCATCATGATGGGGATGAAGATGGCATAGAACGGCAGCGCTTCCTCGGACATACCAAACGTCGTGCCGCAAATGGACAACAGCGTCATCGTGATGGGAATAATCAGAATATCTTTGTTTTTGAGCTTCTTGATTACTCGGCTCATGCCAGCGTTGAGCGCATTGGTCTTCGTGATGATTGCAAACGAACCACCAATCAGCAAGACAAAGGCAACGACATCGGCAGCCTCCTGAATGCCCTTAGTGGGTGCTTGCAAAACCGCAAAGATGTCCTGCCCCAAGTTGGTGGTCTCGCCGGTCTCGGAATCGGTGTAGTTCTTGTCGACCTGTTCATAGGTTCCGGCAACGGCGACCTCACGCTCGCCTGCCGCAGTCGAGATCGTCTTGCGCTGGTATTGGCCAGAAGGAACGACCCAGGTTAAAACTGCAAAAACCACGATCAGCAAGAACATGATCGTATAGACGTGCGGTAATTTGAATTTGAAACGTCTGTTTGTCTTCTTCGCCTTCGTATCTGACATAGATACCTCCAAAGAACCCGAGACCTTATCGTGTCTCGCTTTAACGTTCGCGCAATGCAAACGTCCTATGACGTTCTATAGATTATCAGCGTGTTTTTAGCACTTCAAGGATATTTCGGATAGGTTGCGAAGACTCGGGTGAACGGTCGTTCAACGGCGGCGAACGGCAAAAACGCCCGGCAGGCAATTTAGCCTGCCGGGCGTTCTCTTGATCAACGTCCTAAATATCAAAAACGTAGCGCGATCCTACAATCCGCTGTCGGCCGATGATAAACGGCCGCTGCTGCTCGTCATAGAAATATGCCTCCATATAAAACAGAGGCTCTCCCGTGGGAACGGACAGCAGCCGGGCGACTTCGGGTGACGCACACGCGATCTCAAGCGTGCACGGCTCGGTGCGAGCAGGCCCGCGACCCGTCTGTTCGCGCACGACCTCGAAAATTGATTGATCGGTAAGGTCCGCCTTCGCCAAAAAGGCGTTGTCTTCATAAACGTACGTGTTGTTCTCGAGCATCACGGGGATGCCATCGGCGGTGCGCACGCGTTCGATGCAGATCAGCTCCGACCCAGCGGGAACGCCAAAAAACTGCGCTTCGGTAGCATCGGCCGGCAACACTTTTCTTGAGACAATACGCGCCCCAGGCTCCATCTCGTTGACGCGGCAGGCGTCCGAAAAACTCTGAACGTCGTCCTTCTGGCGGATTTTACGCTTGAGCTTGGGGGCGTTTACAAACGTGCCCCTCCCCTGCTGCTTGGTTAGGTAGCCCTGCTGCACGAGCTCCTCAATGGCCCGCCGAACGGTAACGCGACCGACTTTGTAGCTTTCGGCCAATTCGAATTCATTCGGTATCCGAGCGCCCGCCTTATAGGTACCAGAATTGATGTCATTTTTGATGATATCGATAACCTGTTGATATAGCGGGATTGCCGCTTTTCCGTCGGTCAACCCTTCAGTCGATGGCATTTGCCCTCCCCTGGCAAATATGGAATCAATAATCGGTGCGGATTACGCATCGCCAGTCCTACGCAAGCTCCAGCAGCTCCGGCAGCTGGTCGATGATCTTGTCAGCGGCATCCTGGCTAAAGCCGAAGCGCTCCTCGCGTTTGGCAATCACCGTCAGACCCGCTCGCTTACCTGCCGTAATGCCAGGGACAGAGTCCTCGACGCAGCAGCAACGGTCCGCGGGCAACCCCAGCAGATCCAGCGCATGCAGGTAGATGTCGGGCTCGGGCTTGCTCTCCTTAAACTGCTCGCCGCTCACCACAT
>CABUHI010000032.1 GCA_902491345.1 uncultured Collinsella sp. | reverse complement strand
CTGTCCTTGTCCCCCACACCGTACCCGTCAATGACGGCTGCATCGCCTACGGTCAGGCGGCGGTCGCAAGCGCTCGTCTCGCACAGGTCGCGCCACAATAGGCTGTTCGGCCAGCCCGCAAGCCGCCGTCTCACAGGTGTAGCGCGTTTGCCCGCAGCGCCCGCGAGCGCTACCATCAACTGATGGATTATTGAGCGCCCGTCCAGCGCAAAGCGTATAAAAGGGGAACAATATGTGCCTTGCCGTTCCCGGTAAAGTAGTCAAACGCGACGACGACCTCAAGGCCACCGTCGACATGATGGGCATCGAGCGCCCCGTGTCGCTGCGACTCGTGCCGACGGCGCAGGTTGGCGACTATATTCTCGTACACGCCGGCTTTGGCATCCAGATTGTCGACGAGCAGGAAGCACAGGAAACGCTCGAGCTTGTTAATGCCATGTCCGAGCTGATCGAAGAAGACCAGCTGACCACCAACCCGGCGGAGGCTTACTAGTGGCGCCCGAGCAGCCGGCGCGCTCCGGTATCGATTTCTCGGCATTCCGCGATCCCAAGCTGGCTCGCGAGCTCATCGAGCGCATTCATGAGCTTGTCGGCGACCGCACCATCAACCTTATGGAAGTCTGCGGCACGCATACCGTGAGCATCGGGCGCTATGGCTTTCGCTCCATTATGCCGGCCGGGCTCAAGCTGCTGAGCGGCCCGGGCTGCCCCGTCTGCGTCACCGCCAACCGCGACATCGACCACGCAATCGCGCTCGCCAACATAGACGGCGCCATCATCACCACCTTTGGCGACATGATGCGCGTGCCCGGATCATCCACCTCGCTCGCTGCGCAAAAGGCGGCGGGGCGCGATATCCGTATCGTCTATTCCCCGCTCGACGCGCTCGACATTGCCGAGCAAAACCCTGATCGCCCGGTCATTTTTATGGGCGTGGGCTTTGAGACTACGACGCCCACCATCGCCGCCGCCATCTTGGAGGCCGAGGCGCGCGGGCTTTTGAACTTCTCGGTCTATTGCGCCCACAAGGCCACGCCGCCGGCGTTGCGCGCCATCGCCAACGACCCCGAGACCACCATCGACGGCTTTATCCTGCCGGGCCACGTCGCCACCATCACGGGCTTGGTGCCCTTTAGCTTTTTGGTCGACGAATTCAATACCCCGGGCGTGGTCACGGGATTTGAACCGGTCGATATCCTGCAGGGCATCTGCATGCTGGTCCAGATGGTTGTCGAGGACAGGCCGGTGATTGACAACGCCTACCGCCGTGGCGTCAACGCAGACGGCAATCCCGTGGCGCGCCAGCTGGTCGAGCAGGTGTTTGAGCCGTGCGATACCACATGGCGCGGGCTGGGGCTGATTGCCAACTCGGGCCTTTCCATCCGCCCCGAGTTCTCGCGCTTTGATGCCCGCGCTCGCTTTGACGTGCCCGTTGAGGCGACGGTCGAGCCGCGCGGGTGCCGCTGCGGCGACGTGCTGCGCGGGGCCATTGCGCCGAGCAGCTGCCCGCTCTTTGGCCGCACCTGCACGCCCGAGCACCCCGTCGGCCCGTGCATGGTGAGCTCCGAGGGCAGCTGCGCGGCGTACTACCGCTACCGCGACTAGCCCGGGCACACCCGCACACCGGCACCACCCACGATTGGAGTTTTCGATATGTCCCATAGCGTTACCGATAGCACCGTCCTGCTGGGCCACGGCTCCGGCGGCCAGATGATGAAACGCATCATCGATGAGGTCTTTTTGGATGCCTTTGGGTCGCCCGAGCTGCTCGAAGGCAACGATGCCGGCGTCGCCGCGCTGCCCGCGAGCGGGCGCATCGCCATGTCGACCGACAGCTTTGTAGTCTCGCCGCAGTTCTTCCCCGGTGGCAACATCGGCCGCCTCGCCGTGTGCGGAACCGTCAACGACGTCGCGACCTCGGGCGCCAACGTGCGCTACCTGTCGTGCGGCTTTATCCTCGAAGAGGGCTATCCCATGGATAGGCTCCGCCAGATTGTGCAGACGATGGCCGAGACGGCGCACGAGGCGGGCGTGTCCATAATCACGGGCGACACCAAGGTGGTCGAGCGCGGCGGGGCCGACGGCGTCTATATCAATACCGCCGGCGTGGGCGAGGTGCCTGCGGGCGTGGCGCTCAGCGGCGCAAACTGCCAGCCCGGCGATGTCATCCTGGTCTCGGGTACACTGGGCGACCACGGCATCGCTATCATGAGCCAACGCGAGGGTCTGGCGTTTTCGAGCACCATCGAAAGCGACGCCGCGCCGCTCAACCACCTGATTGCCGATGTGCTTTCCGCAGCACCCGACACACGCTGCTTCCGCGACCCCACGCGCGGTGGCCTGGCCTCGACGCTCAACGAGTTTGCGCAGGCCAGCGGCGTTGCCATGGAGATCGACGAGGATGCCGTGCCCGTGCGTCCCGACGTGCAGGCCGCCTGCGAGATGCTCGGCTACGATGTGCTGCAGGTGGCAAACGAGGGCAAGATGGTTGCCGTCGTGCCGGCCGAGCAAGCCGATGCCGCGCTGAGCGCCATGCGCGCCGCCCGCTACGGCGAGAATGCCGCCATCATCGGCCGCGTGCTGCCACTTGGACCGGACGCTCGGCCCGCCGTACGCGTACGCACCGGCTGGGGCTCGACCCGCATTCTCGACATGCTCGTGGGAGAGCAGCTGCCGAGAATTTGCTAGGGCAGAATCGCACGGTCGGCGCGATGTGGCCTGATATCCCTGGAGATGTTCAGATTCCAAGCACGCCCAACGCGGAAGCCCAGTATTATGAGGTGCGTTTTGAAATCCAATGACGGGAGCACCCATGGCAGCAGCTTTTTCCCATGTGATCTTTGACCTGGACGGCACCATCCTCAACACGCTCGAGGACTTGGCAGCAGCCGGCAACCATACCTGCGAGATGCACGGCTGGCCCACGTTTGACGTAGACGCCTACCGCTACAAGGTGGGAAACGGCATGCTCAAGCTGGTTGAGCGTTTTATGCCGGCCGAATATGCGGGCGACGGCCGTATGTTTGAGCAGACGCTTGCCGAGTTTAGGGCTTACTACGGCGAGCACAAGGAGGACCACACCGCTCCCTATGCCAGCACGATCGAGATGCTCGACCGCCTGCGCGCCGCGGGTGTGCAGCTTGCCGTGCTCACCAACAAGGACCACGTCTCGGCGGCTCCGCTTATCGAGAAATATTTTGGTCCCGACCGCTTTGCGCTGGTACAGGGCCGTGTCGATGCGTTCCCACCCAAGCCAGAAGCACCCGTCACGCTGCATGTGATGGAGGAGCTGGGCGCCGATCCGGCGACCACGCTCTATGTGGGCGATTCCAATGTCGATATCCTGACCGGCCACAACGCCGGCCTTAAGAGCGCGGGCGTCAGCTGGGGCTTCCGCGGCCGCGCAGAGCTGGAGGCCGCCGGCGCCGACTACGTGGTGGACACCCAGGCAGAGCTCGCGGCGCTGATTCTGGGCGAGTAACGGGGCCGCCGCTCAACGCGGCCGCAGCAACTCTGCCACGCGGAAAGCGCATCCCGTTTTGCCGCCTCAAAATGGGATGCGCTTTCCAATTGAGCCCCGTCGGGGAAACGGCATCCCACCTCAGGGCGATATTCCGGGTCGCGCTTTCCGCAACCCGCTCCATCCGGAAACCGCGACCCACTATTCAGCCAAAAACCGGGTCACACTTTCCCAAGCAGTCGATGCGCCAACCGCGCCCAAAGAATGTCCCCAACGACTAGTCGTTTAAGAACGCCCCCAACGACTACTCATTTAAGTCTGCCCCCAATGAGTAGCAGGTAGAGGACGGACAGCGAAAACGCCCCTAAGCGAGCAAGGTGACGTGAAATGAAAGGGCGCTGACCTTCTGGTCGCGCCCTTGAAATTGAACGTCAGATTGCCGCTTAGGGGCGTTTGCAGCGTCAACTGGTTACGCGGTTCGTAGAACCGCGTAACTCCCCTAGCTCATCATAGCATTCATCATCTCGGTGGTTGCGGAATCGTCGGCAGACCACTCGTTATCCTCGTTGGCGGAATACTTAAAGGTGACCTTGGTGTCCTTGGTCTTAGCGGCCTTGGTCACGTCGACCATGACCTGGCCGGCCATCTTGTACAGGTCGTCCTCGGAAGGCATCGTATCGAGTGCGGCGATCTTCTCCTGATACTGGGTGGCGAAATCTTCGACGATCTTGTTCATGGACTTGCAGGTGATGGTGACCTCGGCGGTCGCGGTACCCTTGTCCTCATCGACCGTCACATCGCCGATCTTGTAATCAAAGCCCTCGAGATAGCTCTTGGCATACTCCTTGGGATCGATGCCCAGCTGCTCAAACTCGTCGCCCGAAGCCTTTTCCAGGCCGGAGAGGAAGTCATCGCCGCCGTTCTTGATCTCGTCGAACTGGCTCGTAAGGTCGTTGGTGATGAGCTCCTCCACCGAAGGCCCTCCGCAGCCGGAAAGCAAAACCACGCACGCGACCAGGGCGGCCATCAGAGGCGCAAGCAGCAGCTTCTTTTTCATGACATTCCTCCAAACAAGCGGCGCCGCGCTCCCCGCGCAGCGCACGTCGTGACAGTAAGTTCATATTAGCGGCCCAGCTCAACCCCCTGCGCCACAAAAGCGCAGGCGGCTCAATTTGATGAACGAATGGCCCGTGAAGCAAGCCCTCTGCAATTAAATGCACCTGCTTAGCCTATTAAAAAAGGGTGGCCGGACAACCCGACCACCCTTGTGCATCTTCTGGATGCCGAAGACTACTTGCGGACGACCTTAACGATGACGTCACCGGCAGCGACGGCAGACTCGGCCTCGACGGCGAGCTCGACATCGGCAAACTCGGCGGTGTTGGACACGGCCACGACGACGCAGTCCTTGTAACCGGCGGCAGCGATCTTGGCGCGGTCGATCTTGAGTATGGGCTGGCCGGCCTTCACGACGTCGTCGGCCTTGACGAAGCCCTCGAAGCCGTCGCCGTTCATGTTGACGGTATCGACGCCAACGTGCACCAGAACCTCGATGCCGCTATCGGACTGCAGACCCACGGCGTGACCCATGGTGACGGTCACCTTGCCGTCGCAGGGAGCGTAGACCAGGTCGTCCTCGGGCCACACGGCGCAGCCCTTGCCCAGAACCTCGCCACCAAAGACGGGATCGGGCACGTCGGCCATCTTGATGACCTTGCCCTTGACGGGCGAGCACAGCACGTCGGCGCCGGCAGAAGCAGAAATGGAGGCCGGAGCAGCAGCTGCCGCGGGCTCAGCCTTCTTCTTGAACATATCAAACAGACCCATACGTTTTCTCCTCTTGATTAAGCGCAACGTTATGCGCATGCCTATGGTGATTATAGTGCCAAATGATCAAATTGCTAAGGTGAGGGCTCGAATCGCAAGCCCTTCCAAGCCCTTCCCAAAACCTTTTCCCCAGTGGCACTCATATTGTCGATTAAGCCAGACCCTCGGTGCCGTTGGACTTGATGATCTTCTGGTATGCGAAGAAGCTATCCTTGCGGCGGCGCTCGTAAGTACCGGTGCCGTCGTCGTACTTATCGACGTGGATGAAGCCGTAGCGCTTGCGCATCTCGCCAGTGCCGGCGGAAACCAGGTCGATGGGACCCCACCAGGTGTAGGCAATCAGGTCAACGCCATCGGCAATGGCCTCGCCCATGGCCTTGATGTGGCTCTGCAAGTAGGCGATGCGATACGGGTCGTGGATGGAGCCGTCCTCCTCGACCTCGTCGTAGGCGCCCATGCCGTTCTCGACCACCATCAGCGGAATCTCGTAGCGGGCGTAAATCTCGTTGAGGGCGATGCGCAGGCCCAACGGATCGATCTGCCAGCCCCAGTCGGTGGACTCCAGATAGGGATTCTTGCCGCCAAAGGTCATGTTGCCCTCGGTCATCTCGTGATCCTTGTGGGTGCCCACGGTGCCGGACATGTAGTAGCTAAAGGTGTAGAAATCAACCTTGCCGTCGGCGATATCCTGCAGGTCGCCGTCCTCCATCACGAGTTCAACATCGTTCTCGGCCCAGAAGCGCTTGGCATAGAACGGGTACTTGCCGCGCACCTGCACGTCGGAGCAGTACCAGTTCATGGCATTCATCTCCTGCTGCGTGGCGAACACGTCGGCCGGATCGCACGTAGCGGCATAGGAAAGGATGAAGCAGTCCATGTTGCCCATCTTAAACTGCGGGTAATGCTCGTGGGCATAGCGCACGACGCGGCCGCTGGCGACAAACTGGTGATGCAGTGCCTGCATACGAGCCTGCTGCGTGGTGTGGACCGCCGACGCCGGACCCTCAAAGCCCTGAATCATGCTGGTCTCAAAGAGGTTGCCCATGTCCTGGGTACCGCAGTTGATCTCGTTGAAGGTGAGCCAGAACTTGACCTTGTCCTGATAGCGGTCGAAGACGGTCTGGCAGTACTTCTCAAAGAAGTCGATGAGCTCGCGGCTCGCCCAGCCGTTGTATTTCTCGACAAGGTGATAGGGCATCTCGTAGTGCGAGAGGGTCACGAGCGGCTCGATATTGTGGGCACGCAGGCAGTCGAAAACGCGGTCGTAGAAGACGAGGCCGGCCTCGTTGGGCTCAGCGTCGTCGCCGTTGGGAAAGACACGGCTCCAGGAGATGGACATGCGGAACATGGTAAAGCCCATCTCGGCGAACAGCGCGATGTCCTCCTCGTAGTGATGATAGAAATCGATACCGTCATGATTGGGGTAGAAGCGGTTAGGGTCGATGTCAATCGTAATCTGACGCGGCTCCTTGTAGCTGCCGCCCAAGAAATGGTCGTCGACGGAAGGACCGCGGCCGTCCACGTTCCAAGCGCCCTCAAACTGGTTGGCGGCAGTGGCGCCACCCCAATAGAAGCCCTCGGGGAACTTGATGTTTGCCATGAGCATCTCCTTTGCATCGCGGGTCGATAAGCTGAGTATCGCCTGCGCACGGGACGGGCAGAAGCGGGCGCGCCAAACCCGACACTTCTTTTCGCGCCCACGGACCGCCGCTGTCCCATCCCTGATACTTCCTGATACCTGCCAAAAAGGGACAGGTTTATTTTGGCAGGTTTTATCTGGGCAAACGCCGGCGATAGGCGGCCGGCGTACAGCCATAGCGCTCGGCAAATTTTTTGTAGAAGAAGCTCATATTGGCATAGCCCACCTCGCGTGCTGCGGCCTCCGCAGTAGCACCGGTGTCGAGCAGCGCCGCCGCGCGTGTCAGGCGGCTCTCCTGCACGAGCTGCATAAATGTGCGGCCCGTCTGCCGCTTGAGCAGCGCGCTTGCGTAGTTGGGACTCAGGTGCAGGTGGCGGGCTACGTCGTCGAGTGTGCAATCGTAAGCATGCCGCTCGATGTAGCTCATCGCCGCTGCAACCTGCGCCGAGGGAAGCGCGGAGCCACCCGTTTGCAGCAGCGCGGCCTCGTAGCTTTGCATGAGCTCGACCAGCAGCAGCTCAAACAGCCTCGACACGATCTGGGGGCTCGCTGCCGTCGGCTCCAGGAGCTCACACAACATCTCCTGTATATACCGGCGCACCCGACGGCTAGCGCCCGTGTGGAAATGCACATGCCCGCGGTGGTCGGTCTCGTCGTTAAGTGCGTTGAGCAGGAACTGCGAAACGGTGCTTGTGGACGAAAAGCTTTGCTCCAGGCTGCGGCGCAGCATCGGCCGCGAAATGACAATGCTCAACATCAGGTCGCGCTCGCCGAGCTCGCCTACGGCATGCGGGCAGGCGGCATCGAGCAGAAGCACCTCGTTTTGGGCGAGCGTGAGTTGCGTACCATTGACAATCTGTGGCGCGCTCCCTCGATAGACATAGCTGATTTCGACATAATCGTGCACGTGCTCCGGCACGGGGTTAAAGCGCGAGTTGCGCACAATCGACAGGCCCTCGGGCATGCCTTCTTGGTGCAGGGCGTATGTCGCGTTACCGATTTTATGAACATGCCTGCCATCGATATCTGCCTGTTGACCCCGTCTAAATGCATCGTTCCAGTCATAGCGAGCGCCCGCGCAGTAAGCGCGCTCACTGTCGGTCAGCTCGAGCAAAAGATTGTCCAAACATGCGATATCCATGGCGCCACCATCGTTGATTTAGTCATATTTAGCCGTGGTTTTGATATTAGCAGGGCAGCGCGGACGACGTACCCTGAACTTGCAAGGGTTTAGAAGGTTGGTTCTAGCATGTGGCACGCGTCCCAGTGCTTCGCCAAGCAGCTGCGGGGTGACGTTTGCCCAGATAAAACCGACCAAAATAAACCTGTCCCTTTTTGGCAGGTTTTGAAGGAGTGAGTATGGTGGCATATGACAACCATGTGCTTCCGTTCTTGTGGCTCAAGGGCGAAGAACGCGAGACGATTACCGAATACTTAGAGCAAATTGCCGGGGCGGACATCCGTGAAGTCTGCCTTGAGTCGCGCACGCATCCCGAGTTTTGCCGCGATGGCTGGTGGTCCGACCTGCGATTTATCATTGGCGAGTGCAAGCGCCTGGGCCTGAAGATCTGGCTGCTCGATGATGCCCACTTTCCCACGGGCTACGCCAACGGCGCGCTTTCAGGCGAGGATGTAGACCCCACGCTCAAGAAGACCGTGCTTAAGCGTCACACGGTAACGGTCGTTGGACCCCAGCCGTCCACGACCATCAAGCTCGGCAACCTCATGGATCCCACGGAGCACTTTGTGGGCGCGACGAGTTTTGACGCTGCCGGCGTGCCGCTCGACCTTGAGCTCGCCGTTGAGCAGACCGAGGACAGCATTCCCGCCCGTCTGCGCTTTGACGCCCCCGCCGGCGTTACCACCCTCGAGCTCTACGTCACCAGCCAAAAGACCGGCTTTCGCGATGAATACATCAACATGGTCGACGCCGATTCGTGCCGCATGCTCATCAACGCCGTCTACGAACCCACGTTTGAGCATCTGGGCGACGAGTTCGGCAAGACCATCCTGGGGTTCTTTACCGATGAACCGGGCTTTATGAACGAAAAGGGTGCGACCCTCGAAGACGCTTCTACCAGCAGCTTTATCGGACGCGGCGACATGGCGCTGCCATGG
This sequence comes from uncultured Collinsella sp., assembly GCA_902491345.1. Classification (GTDB taxonomy): domain Bacteria; phylum Actinomycetota; class Coriobacteriia; order Coriobacteriales; family Coriobacteriaceae; genus Collinsella. Next base: position 8,996 of record CABUHI010000032.1, on the reverse strand, counting down.
TCGGACGAACTTGCGCGACGCCTGCACGAGGCACTGGGCACAAATTGGCTGAGTGAGCTCCGCGAGCTTTGGACGCGCGACCCCGCCGGCGCTCGGGTCCGCCACACCTACATGGACATCGCCACGCAACTCTACCGTGCGTGCTTTGACGAGCAGATTGGTGACTGGTGCCGCGAGCGCGGCGTTATGCACATTGGCCATGTAATCGAGGACAAGAGCTGCCACACACGCTTGGGCCAGGGCGCTGGGCACTACTTCCGCGCTGTCGCCGGTCAGGACATGGCGGGCATCGATGTGGTTATTAACCAGCTCGCCCCCGGCATCGACCACGGCCTTTACAGCTACTTCCATGGCGCATGGAACATGGAGTTCTTTACCTACGCGCTTGCCAAACTGGGCTCTTCGGCCGCGCGCCTCGACCCCAAAAAGCAAGGGCGCTGCATGGCCGAGGTCTTTGGCGCCTTTGGCTGGCACGAGGGCTTGCGCGAGATGAAGTGGATTGCCGACCACATGCTCGTCCGCGGCGTCAATTGGTTTACGCCGCACGCGTTTAGCATGGCGCCCTTCCCCGATTGGGACTGCCCGCCGCACTTTTACGCGCACGGCAACAACCCGCAGTGGCCGCACTTTGGCCAGCTCATGAGCTATATGAACCGTACGGCAACGCTGCTTTCGGGAGGCTGTGCCACGCGCCCCGTCGCCATCCTGTACCATGCCGATGCCGAATGGGCCGGTAGCGCCATGCCTATCGAGCGCGTGGCGGCAGAGCTCACGCGCGCGCAGATCGACTTTGATTTTGTGCCCGCCGAGGCTTTTGAGGACAAGAGCCGCTACAAGGTTTCGATTGCCGATGGATTGCTTGGTGTTAACAACTGCCACTACCAGGCATTTGTTATGCCCGGTGCTACGTTTATTGGTGCGGAGACGGCAAAGGCGGCGAGATGCATGACGGATGCAGGCGTTATGGTGCTTGCCGTCGACGAGGTGCCCGGCGCATTCTACGATTCCGATGGCGCGGTCGAGCTGGGAGGGCTCGTCGCAACGCCGCTCGCCGATGTCGCCCGCGTGCTTGCAAGTGCGGGACTGCAGACCGTTGTGCCTGACACACCGCAGCCCTGGCTACGCGCACTTCGCTACGAGCGGACGGGCGAGACCTACGTCATGCTCGTCAACGAGCACCCACGCGAGCGCATCGACTGCACGGTTGCACTTGCGACAGGCGAGCGCCTTTGCGGCACGCGGCTCGACCTGCTAAACGGCACCGAGCCCGTTGCGTTTGACGGTGCGTTGAAGCTCGCACCCTTCGAGAGCTGCTTCGTTGTTTTGGAAGCGGGCAGCGAGGATGCGCCCGGAGACGGCGCAATCGACGCCGATACATCGCTCAGCCTGCGCATCGAAGGCCCATGGACCGTTGCCCTCTCCCCTGCCGGCAGCAATGGCGCCTTTGGTGAAGCGCAAGAGCTCGAGCACCTGTGCGACCTCACAGCCGATCTGTTCACCGGCACCTGCGGCACCTACCGATATCATGCGTCGTTTGAGCTGGCCAACGATTGCGCCGACGCCACGATCGACCTGGGAGACGTCTACGAAACCGCGACGCTCGCGCTCGATGGGCGCCCGCTCGGCACACGCATCTGCCCGCCCTACCTTTTTGCCGCCGGCGCACTTTCCACCGGTGCGCATGAGCTCACGATCGACATCATCAACACGCTCGACCATGCGGTCCCCGACATCTTCGCCCTCACCGAGCCCGTCGCCCCCAGCGGCATCCTCGGCCCCGTTACCCTTTGCGGGCAAAACCTGCCAAAATAAACCTGTCCCTTTTTGGCAGGTTTGGCGAGTGTGGGAGTTCGCATGGATATCAAACGCAAGATCACCGAGGCGCAGGGCCTCACCCCCACCGAGCAACAGCTCGGCATTGCAGCCCTTGCCATCGGCGAGGACATCCGCGGGCTTTCGATTAAGGAATTTGCCGCACGCACTAACGTTTCGGTCGCGAGCGTACACCGTTTTTGCAAAAAGCTCGGCCTCGAGGGCTTCAAGGATCTCAAGGTCGAGCTTATTCGCTTGGCAACCGAGGCGGGCAATCGGCGCGACGTGGACATCAACTTTCCCTTCGACGCTACGTCCACCCCTGCGCAGGTCATGGAGCGCATGGAGGGGCTCTACCAGACCACGCTGGCCGAAACGCAGGAACTGCTCGACCCCACGCAGCTTGACCACGCCGCCAAGCTCATCGCGAACGCCCGACAGGTCGACATCTACACGGGCTCGCACAACCTCTATCCAGCGGGAATGTTCCGCGACCGCCTGCTCTCCGCCGGTAAAAGCGCGACGTGCCACGACGGTGTCGAGGCCCAGGTGCGAACGGCGCTCGCCTCGGGCCCCGACCATGCGGCAATCGTCATCTCCTACAGCGGCCTTGCCCCCAACCTCAAGGACATCTTGCCGATCCTCAGCAGTCGCCATGTCCCGGTCATCGTCATCGGCACGCCTTATTGCGCGCGCATTCACCCTGGCTTTGCCGCCTACCTTACGGTGAGTGACCACGAGAGCATGACGCATCGCATCACGCAGTTCGCGAGCCACATCGCCGTGCAATACGTACTCGATTCGCTCTACAGCAGCTACTTCGCCAAAGACTACGCCCGCTGCTCCGAGTTCCTGGAGCGCTCGTTTCCCTACACCCGCCTCCCGGGGCTCAAGTAGCGACGAGCGTGGATTTTTGGACGCTTATCCACGCTCATTCACGACTAGTCATTTAAGAACGCCCCCAATGACTACCCATCCGGAGCAAGGCAACGCCGCAAGAAGAGGACGGACAGCGAGCGACGTCCAGGGCGAACAAGTTGGCATGAAAAAGGCGAGGCATTGACCTTCTGGTCATGCCTCGCCTTTTGAATGACAAATTGTCGCTCTGGGCGGCGCGCAGCGTCGAGCAGTTACGGCGTTTGGTAAAACGCCGTAACTAACGTGCTCCGTACTGCTCGTAGTAGGCGTCGATGGCGGTCTTGAGCTCGTCGTCGATGACAACCTTGCCGTCGATCTCGTGGTTGTAGAGGGTCTCGACGACCTCAGCCATGGAGACGATGCTCGCGACGGGGAAACCGTACTTGGCCTCGATCTCCTTCTGCGCGGTGGTCACACCGCCCTTGCCGACCTCCATGCGGTTGAGGGACACGATCAGGCCCTTGATCTCGACATCGGCAGCAGCCTTGACCTTGGGATAGGTCTCGTCGATGGACTTGCCGCTGGTGGTAACGTCCTCGACCATGACCACACGGTCGCCGTCCTTGGGCTCATAACCCAGCAGGTTGCCCTTATCGGCACCGTGGTCCTTGGCCTCCTTGCGGTCGCAGCAGTACTTGACCTCCTTGCCGTACAGCTCGTGGTAGGCAATTGCGGTCACGACGGCCAGCGGAATACCCTTGTAGGCCGGTCCAAACAGCACGTCAAAGTCGTCGCCAAAGTTATCGTGGATGGCCTGGGCGTAATACTCGCCCAGCTTCTTGAGCTGATAGCCCGTCACGTAAGCGCCGGCGTTCATAAAGAACGGGGACTGACGGCCGCTCTTGAGCGTAAAGCTGCCGAACTTAAGGACGTCGGACTCGACCATAAACTTGATGAACTCTTGCTTGTAAGCCTCCATGCGGGCTCCTCTCGTAATCGCGTACGTGCCTTCCAGTTTAGCGCAGGCGAAGCGTCGATGCGGGCGCGCTTTGGGGCCACAGCATTCTGTAAAGGCTTTGTCAGGGGGAATGGTTTTCCGAACAATGGGGTTGACATGTCAAACCCCCTCATCAAGAATACGGGCGGATTAAAAAGGGGTACGAGATACCCAAAGCGCGCTGCGCTCAGCCTTTAGGAGGTGTGCCATGGAAGGCAGTCCTAGTCGAAAAACCTGCATGTCGCCCTCGGCACGCCGCGAGGACTCCGCACACGCATAAACGCCACCGGCAGATCGCCAAAACCACCGCAAAGGCGCGCTGCACCCTTTGTGGGCTCAAGAGCATGACGTGAGCGACATCTAGGTTTTTTGAAGCAAATACGACACGTACGCTAACTCCCTTTAACAAGGAGGACCCTATGCTGATGCTCAAAACGGCCACGGTGCTCGAAGCAATCTCCAAGCGCCGCCACACGGCGCGTCCCGCCGCCCACGCCGGCCTGTCCAAGAACACCATATTCGCCGCCACCCATAGCGCCGAGGACGCTCTCGTACTGCTTGACGCCACGGCAAACGGCCTCACCGCCGAGCAGGCAACCGAGCGCCTGGACACCTCCGGCCCCAACACCATCGAGGCACCGACCAAGACGCTCGCCCGTCGCATCGCCGACGCCTTCATCGATCCCTTCGCCGGCATCCTCGCCGCGCTCGCGCTGATCTCGCTCTATATCGACGTGCTCGCCGTGCCCGAGCCGCAGCGCGACCCCTCCGCGGTCATCGTCATCGGCATCATGCTGCTGGTATCGGGCGGCATGAAGTTTATCCAGGAAGCCCGCAGCGGCAATGCGGCCGAGGCCCTTAAGGACCTGGTCTCCAACACCTGCACCGCCCTGCGCGACGGCGAGCGCATCAAGATCCCCTTCGACGAGCTCGTCCCCGGCGATGTGATCCGTCTCTCTGCCGGCGACATGGTGCCGGCCGATGCCCGCGTCATCACCGCGCGCGACCTGTTTGTCATCGAGTCCGCACTCACCGGCGAGAGCGAGGCCGTCGAGAAGACCGCTGCCGTTACCGTCGTCGAGAGCGCCGACGGCTCCGCGCTGCCACTCTCTGCCTGCAGGAACATCGTCTTTACCGGCACCTCCGTGCAAAACGGCACCGCCATGGCGCTTGTCGTTGCCACCGGCTCGGACACCTATCTGGGCGGCATCGCCAAAATGCTCAGCGGGCGCGGCGAAAAGAGCGCGTTTGACCGCGGCGTCTCGAGCGTCTCCATGTTGCTCGTACGCCTCATGCTCGTTATGACGCCGGCCGTCTTTGCCATCAACGCCGCCACCAAGGGCAACGTCATCGACGCGCTGCTGTTCGCCACGAGCGTGGCCGTGGGCATCACGCCGCAGATGCTTCCCGTCATCGTGACCACGAGCCTGTCGCAGGGCGCCAAGGACCTCGCCCGTCGCCAGGTTATCGTCAAGGAGCTGCCGGCGATTCAAAACCTCGGAGCGATGGACGTCCTGTGCTGCGACAAGACCGGCACCCTCACCGAAGACCGCATCGTGCTCGAGCGCTACCTCAACACCGATGGCAACGAGGACGCGCGCGTGCTGCGCCATGCGTTTTTGAACAGCTTCTTCCAGACCGGCCTCAAAAATCTTATCGACCTGGCCGTAATCGACCGTGCCGATGTGACGCCCTCGACCGTCGCACCCGATTCCATGCTGGGCCAGAGCCTGCGCGACCGCTACACCAAGGTCGACGAGGTTCCCTTCGATTTCTCGCGCCGTCGCCTGAGCGTAGTTGTCGCCGACGCCCAAGGCAAAACCCAGATGGTTACCAAGGGCGCTGCCGAGGAAATGCTCGAGATCTGCTCCTTTGTCGAGATCGATGGCATCGCTCAGCCGCTCACCGACGAGAAGCTCGCCCAGATTCGCAAGCAGATCGCCGGACTTAACGCCGAGGGCCTACGCGTAATTGCCGTGGCGCAGAAGACCAATCCGCGCTGCGTGGGCGAGTTTGGCATCGCCGACGAGTGAGACATGGTGCTGATGGGCTTTTTGGCCTTCCTCGATCCGCCCAAAGCAAGTGCCGCGGGCGCCGTCGCCACCCTCGAGGCCAAGGGCGTGGCGGTCAAGGTCCTAACCGGCGACAACGACCGCGTCGCCGCCACCGTCTGCGAGCAGATTGGTATCGATGCGGGCAACGTCTTGCTCGGCTCCGAGATCGATGCGCTCGATGACGCCGAACTTGCCAAGCGCGCCGAGAAAACCCACCTCTTCGCCAAGCTCTCGCCGCTGCAGAAGGCGCGCCTGGTACGTGTCATGCGCGAGATGCTCGGCCACACCGTGGGCTTTATGGGCGACGGCATCAACGACGCCGCCGCCATGCGTGCGAGCGATTGCGGCATCTCGGTCGATTCGGCCGTCGATATTGCCAAGGAATCCGCCGATATCATCTTGCTTCAGAAGGACCTGGGCGTGCTCGAGCGCGGCATCATCGAAGGCCGCCGCACTTACGGCAACCTGCTCAAGTACCTCAAGACCACGGTGAGCTCCAACTTTGGCAATGTGCTGTCCGTGACCGTCGCGAGCCTGTTCTTGCCGATTTTGCCCATGAGCGCCCTGCAGCTGGTACTGCTGTCGCTGGTCTACGAGATCGTGTGCATCGCACTGCCGTGGGACACCGTCGATGACGCCTGGACTGCCCGCCCGCGTGCCTGGGACGCCGCGTCCATCAAGGGCTTTACGCTCGAGCTGGGCCCCGTGAGCTCGCTGTTTGACATCGTGACCTTCGCCGCGCTCTTCTTTGTCGTGTGCCCCGCCGCCGTGGACGCAAGCTGGTCCGAGCTTGCCGCCGCGGGCGACGTCGCGGGTATGGCGACCTTTGCTGCGCTCTTCCAGAGCGGCTGGTTTGTCGAGTCCATGTGGTCGCAGACACTCGTGGTCCACATGTTGCGCTCCCCGCATCTGCCGAGCCCGCGCGACCACGCCGCGCCCGCATTGTGCGTTCTTACCGTGCTGGGCCTGGCGCTCGTCACCTGGCTGCCGGCAAGCCCCATCGCCGATGTGCTCGGCCTCATGCCGCTGCCCACGAGCTTTTTTGGGCTGCTCATTGGCATCGTTATCGCCTATATCACGCTCACCCAGCTGGCAAAGTGCCGCTACATTGCCCGCCACGGCGAGCTGCTGTAGCAAGTAGACGGAAAACACCCTGCCAGCTGCCGTTGCCACTACCACAGCTGCCAACGCCGCTGCCGCTGCCTCTGCCGCCGCCGCAGTCTATCCCCCCAGCAGTTGCGGTGAAATAGTTCCTGTTTAAAGCCCCGTGACTTTAATTTAGGGACTATTCCACCGCAACTTATTGGAGGATTAGCTAGTCCTTGGGCGTCCAGGACCAGAAGAAGTTGATAAGGGCCACACGCGAGGCGGTGCCGGTCTTTTTGTTGATCGAGGAAATGTGACGATAGAGCGTGGAGCGCGAAAGGAAAAGCGTTGTGGCGATGTCCTGAACGCTCTGGTCCGAAACGACCAAGACCTCAAGAATATCGTGCTCGCGCTCTGTAAGCCCAAAGGTGGCGACGAAGGCATCGAGGCGTTCATCGGACGTGAGCTCCGCCGCCTCCACGGGCTCGGGGTCGGGGCATGTGGGCGCAAGATCCCCACCAAGATCGTCGGTGGCAAGCGGCAGGCCATCCTGCATCACGGCATCATCGGCTCGTTGCCCCAACTGCCCCAGCAGCGTAATCGCAATGCCCACAAACATCACGAGCGCTGCACCGACCGCAGCCAGCACATTTTGACTCGAGATAATCGCCACTGCCGGCGCCGTCACGAACATCGAGCACACGTTGTTGACGACGCGACCCATGCATGGCCAAAAATATGACCAGCGCGCATAGAGCGAGACGGCGGCATATTTTGTGGTAAAGAACACCACGAAAAAGCCCGAGCCCAGATAAAAGATGATCGTGGCAGCAAGCTCGTTGCCGCCATTGCCATCGACGATGAGCACAAAGAACGAAAACGTGGACAGTATGGCGGCGCATGTCATGCCGATATTCATATACGAACGGCCGTGCAGGTCAAATAGTGCGCCAGCGGCCAACGAGCTCACGACAAGCAGCAGGCGCGGCCAATCGCCCAAATCGACGGCTCCGACAGCATGCAAGGTCGTGAAGCCCGCGTTGAGAGCGGCGAATACGCCGGAAAGATACGCCGTCGCCACGGTCAGGCGAACTACGGCACGACGGAATGCCGCCTTTGCCTCGGGATCGTCTTGCCACTTGGCGCCATATTCCAAAGCATCTACCGAAAGCCCGGCAACACTGGGTTCAAAGCTGGGATCGGACTCGTCGCGCAGCTTGGCGCGTCGGGCACCGTGGAGCAACGCCACCTGCGCGATCGCACAGACGACCAGAACAGCCTGCTGAGGAATGCCGACAGGCATCACCATGTGGTTGAGAACCTGCACCAGAACGCCCATGGCGTAAGAAAGTGCGGCGGCGCGCGCCAAGCAGGGCGTTCGCGCAAAGCGCCTCGCAAAATTTGCATGAGCAGTCGATCCGCAGTAGCCCAGCGCGCAGCACGCCACCAAACCGCCGGCAATTACCACCTCAACCTGAACCGCCATAATCAACAGCAGCAATGCCGCCACCAGCAAAACGCCCGTGACGTCACTCGTTGCGTCGATAGCATGGGGACGGCGATAGTACAGAATGGGACGCACAAAAAAGCCAATCACGCTCGCGCCGATGACAAGGCTCTCATAAATAACGACCTCGTTCGGAGACACGAACTCGGCCATGCGCACATCAAAAAGATACTCGCACGCCAAAAACGTGAAGAAGAACAGCGCCAGGCATATAATCTCCCGAATGCCCCGACGCAAATATGCGGTTGTATCTCCCATGCCCCTCATGGTTAACCCCCAGCCGCTCAATTGTCTGGAAATCTATTTTAATAAAGAACCAGTCTCAATATCGAAGCCAGGCTTGAAATGCTGCAAATTTGACCCCAGCCGTTCACGTCACACCGCGGTTTTGAGCCTCATGGACCAGAAGGGGCACGCGCGGCCTCTAGCTCGGCAAGGAGTGTCTCCAACTGCCACTCATTTAAGTACGTCCCCAATGAGTGCCCAATGACTACCCGCGGCAAGGAGTGTCCCTATGTGTCGGATGAAAAATGGGCCATGTGTCCCAGTTGTGGAGACTCCTTGAGCCGTCTGGGTATCGCGAAGGATCGCGCACTCCCCCATCATCAAAAGTGACACACGCTACCAGTTGATGGGAGGCAGCCATGGGCTTCTTTGACAAGATGTTCGAGAAGAAAGAGTG
>CABUHI010000031.1 GCA_902491345.1 uncultured Collinsella sp. | reverse complement strand
CCACGGCCACGCCGGCGATGAGCGTGGCGGGTTCCTGGTCGCGCGAGTTGCCCAGCCCGCCTGCAAAGCCGCCTGCGAGTGCGACGGTAAGGTCCCATATGGTGGGTGTCGAGTTGTCGATGATGGCGGCCGTGGTGGTGCCAAGGGGCGAGAGCTTAAAGTACAGCGTGGACGTGACCAGGCAAAAGGCCATCTGTAGAGCCAGGCTCGCGACGGCTTCGACGGTAATCTCGCGGTCGAGCGTGGCGATGCCATAAGCCATGGCAAGGACCGAGCCCATGAGCGGGCAGATGAGCATGGCGCCCACGATGGCGATGTCCGAATCGATATCGAGGCCGATGCTTGCGATCAGCATGGCGATGATGAGGATGCATAGGTGGGAGCCAGTCAGACGCGCCCCGTTTACAAAACGCTTGCGGATCACGTGATAGGGCGCGCGACCCTCGCGAATGTTGAATGCGCGCTTGAGGAAGCGGGTGATGTTTTCCATGGCTTCGCTATGAGCGGGGCGGATGCCGTGACGCCGATGATGACGCTCGCGCAGTCGCTTGATCTGTTGTTTGTCGAGTTCCATGTCCACCTCGTTCCAGCGCGGTCCGCGCAACGCGCTCGTTGTCTTAACTCTACACCGTGGCGGGCGGGGTGTCTGTTGGATGCGGAATCCGATAGGGCGGATGACGCGGGAGCAAATGCAAATCACAGGCTCAATTCGATCCCGCAAGAATATGATGCACCAGCTCCTACATATGTGACGAAATTGTGAAGCACGAGAGCGCGAATTTCAAAAAATCCGCTGGTGACCAATGTTGCGCAACAGAATTCAAAAATCAGCTCCTACATTTTGAGGCGTATGGATACATCCGTGTCAAAGGGAGAAAGCCATGGCAAACTATATCCCACAGCACTTTGAGCCTCGGGCCAAGGCCGTCAACGTCAAGGGCGTTGCCAACCGCGCCGTCGCAACCGTTTTGACGGCGGGCCTCATCGCTCAGCCGCTCATGTCGCCGCTGGCGGCAATCGCCGCACCGACGGTAGATAACGGTGACGCCACGAAGGGCGACAGCGCTATCGAGAACACCGTTGCCGCCGGTAACCAAGCGGTCGTAAAGACGGCTGCCCAGTTGGCCGAGGAGTCGGCAAAGCAGCTCAAGGACGCTCAGGCCGCCTACGATGCCGCCCAGAAGAAAGCCGACGCGGCGGGCCAGTCTCAAAAGCAGGCGCAGCAGCAAAAGAATCAGGCCTCGCAGGCCGTGACCGATAACGCCGCCGAGCAGAACGAGGCCGAGGCAGCCGCGCTTCAGGAGAAGATCGACGAGCTTAAGGCGGCTGTTGACAAGGCCGAGCAGCAGCAGAAGAAGCTGGGCGACCTGAACGATCAGCTCGATCAGGCCAACAAGAGTGTCGAGGATAAGACCCAGGCGCTCAAGGACGCCAAGGCAAAGCAGGATGAGGCCAAGAAGGCCCTCGACGATGCGCAGGCCAAGCTCGAGGCCATGGGTATGGACGAGTACGAGGCCGCCAAGAAGGCCGTCGAGGACGCGCAGGCCAAGCTCAATGCGGCGAATGCCGATGTGAAGACGGCCGAGGGTGAGCTCGATGCCGCTAAGACCGCCGCCGACAATGCTGAGCAGGCAAAGAGTGATGCCGAGTCTGCTCTGACGACTGCCCAGGCCAAGAAGCAGGAGACCGCCAATGCCCTTGCCGCTGCGACCACCGCGTGCGGCAACGCCCAGGATAAGCTGAACGACGCCCAGAAAGCGCTCGATGCCGCCATCTCGGGCACGGGCATCGATCTAAAAGCGCTTGAGGCCGCCAAGAAAGCTGCTGCCGGTGAGCTCAAGGACGCGCAGACCGAGCTTGATGCCGCGAAGGCTGCCGACGCCACCGCACAAACGAACCTCCAGGCCGCACAGACTGATGCCAGCGCCGCGCAGGAAAAGGTCAACGCCGCCAACGCTGCCGTTTCGTCAGCGCAGACTGCATACGACGAAGCCAACGGCAAACTCGGTGATTTGACCAGCAAATACAACACCGCCAAGGCTGCTTACGAGCAAGCTCAGCAGACCGAGGCCGACAAGAAGACAGAGTACGACCGTCTGGCAGAGGTCGCAAAGCAGAAGAAAAGCGCTCTTGAGAATGCTACCAGCGACTACGACAAAGCGAATGATGAATACAACACGGCCAGCGCAAACGTCAAAGCTCTTGAGCAGCAGATTTCTGAGCTAAAAGCAAACATGACGGTGGATACGGATGCTGTCAAGGCTGGCCTGCTTGGCTTTATGAATCACATCGCAAGTAGTACGTCGTTTACTGCTGCTCAGCGTGCCAACGCGAGCGATGCGGCGAAGTTACTTGATGGGTCTGCTAGCAAGGCGGCATGGTATGACGACTATGTCAACTTGGATGCATCTGACGCTGACAATGCTTTTTCGCTCGTGAATCTGCAGAATACCTTGACCTACATGAATGCGGTCAATGGAATTCGTCGCGCAAATGGCTTGAGTGACATGAAGGTCAGCATTGTCTCTATGGCGCAGTCGGCGCTCGATGTTTGCTATTCGTCGAATGTTTGGGACCACGCGGGGAACAGCGGCGAGGGCTTTTATATGTCCTATAACGAAAACCTTGCCGGACGTGCTGGCGCCTACAAGGGGTCAGATAATCCTAAAGATTGGGAAACATCCTTCGATAACGGCGACAAGTACGGCGATGATTGGCCGTTTATCGGTTGGTATACTGCGGAAAAGCGCGACTATGACAGGGGTGACTATAGCAACACCGGCCACTATGAGAACTTTATTGATTCAGGTGCTAATTCCTTTGGGTTCGCCGTCGGCTACGGTAAGGATGGCAACCGCTCAACGCCCGAGGATGACGGTGCACCCAGTCCTGTTTCAATTTATCAGGGAAACTGGGCCGAAGGCGATTTTACGGTTGACGAGTTCAAGAACCTGGTAAACACGTACGTAGACTCCGTTTATCATGCCGGTGGTACCGCCGCGCAGAAGGCGCAGCTGGCGCAGCTGCAAGATCAACTTGCGGCAGCACGGAAGGCGCGCGATGTGAAAAACGATGCGCTTGGCTCTGCGGAGTCATCCCTCGATGCTGCCAAGAGCGCCGCGAATGAAGCGAACGGTAACGTTGCTGCTGCCAAGAGCGACTATGAAGCTGCGCAAGAGGCCACCGCTATCGCGAAGGCGGCATATGGCGCTGCCGATGTCAATTTGAAGAATGTTGACATCGAAACTCCTAGGGCAAATCTCAACGCCGCCAAGGACGAGGCGACCGTCGCGCAGGCCGCGCTTGACGACGCTAACTCCAAGCTCACCGAATGCCAGACGAACGCCTCCAAGGCTTCCGCCCGCAAGGCGAAGGCACAGGGCGATTACGATACCGCCAAGACAAAGTCCGATAAGGCCAACGAGGCGTATGACAATGCCACGGCTTCGGTCAAGGACCTTACCGCCAAGCGCGATGCCGCCCAGGCGGACCTTGCGAATAAGCAGGGCTCGCTTGACGAGGCAAAGAAGGCCGACGATGCCGCCCAGGCTGGTGTAGACAAGGCCCAGGTCGCAGATGTCCAGGCCGCGACCGCTCTTTCGGACGCCAAGCAGGCAGTTGCCGCCAAGACGCAGGCCCTGTCCGACGCACAGGCGAAGGTCAAGGCTGCCGAGGGCGAGCTGGCCGGTGCAAACAAGGCCTTCGAGCGCTTCGCCGGCGCTCAGAAGGCGGTCGACGACGCCAAGACCGCCTATGACGCTGCCGTGGCCAGTGTCGCCGATGCCCAGAAGCAGCTCGAGGCCGCCAACGAAGCCGTCGTCGATGCGAACCTCGATATCGTCAAGGCCAAGGCAGAGCTTGCCAACGACGAGGCACTCAAGGCCGATCTTGAGGCTGTCGACCACAAGGCATCCCTTGCCGCGGGCACGACGGGCAACGAGAAGCTGGTCAAGCTGAACGCTGCCTACGCTCGCTATAAGGCTGCCGTCGATGCCGCCGCTGGTCTCAAGGCTGCTCTGAGCGATGCCGATGCCAAGCTGTCCGATGCCAACGACGCCTATGCCGCCGCGCTTGCCGAGCTTAACGATGCTAAGGATGCCCTGGCTGCCGCACAGGCCGAGTACGACAAGTATCATCCCAAGGCTGAGCCGCAGGCCAAGCCTCAGGTTGCGCAGGCTGCTGCAAAGGCTCCTGTCGCCAAGAAGAAGGCAACGTCGGCCGCGCTCGCCCAGACTGGCGACAATTCCGCTCTTGCGGGCGAGGTGTTCGTCATCGGCGGTATCACCCTCGTGGCCGCTGGTGTGACGCTGAGCGATCGTCGTCGCAAGCACATGTAGTGATTCGGGCGTCGGCTCTGCAGTGAACTTCAATTCATAGCGGGACCGTCTCGATAGCCAAACGATAAGGCCGGCGCGCTGTCATACGCAGCGCGCTGGCCTTTCTTTGTTTCGATATCAAAAAGCCCGGTCGGTGGCCGCGAAAGCTACCGACCGGGCAAATCGTAGGCAATATGGTTGCTGTCGAGCAGCTGCTCAGCTTAGCCCAGCAGGCTCAGACCCACGGAGACAAACGCCAGGATAACGCCGACGATGGACTCGCCGCCGAGAAGGCCGCTGGCAACGACCAGACCCTGTTCCTGGAAGGCGGCGTCCTTGGCAGCCCTCTCCTCGTCCGAAAGACCAGCGGTGGCGTCGCGGTGGGCGGACCACTTGTCGTAGGCGAGCTTAACGCAGGAGCCCAGGAAAGCCGTGAGCGACATGTAGAACGGCAGGTACACGCCCAGGCCGATCATCATGGCCGGAATGCCGAGCCAGTACATGACGATGCCGGCGATAAAGCCGCCCGCAAACCACGGCACGCTCGGGATGCCCGAGACCATGGTGGCGACGACGCTTGCCTGCGCGGCCACAAAGCTCTTGTCGGGTCCAAAGGCGTCCGGACCATAGGCGGTTACGAGCGCGACCATGACGGCGGCAGCGACCAGGGCGCCCACGATGCCGCCGATGGCCTGGCCGACCCACTGTGCACGCGGGTTGGTGCCCAGCACGGCGCCGGCCTTAAAGTCGTTCATGACGTCGCCCGCAAGGCCGCACGCTACGGCCACGATGCCGGCGATAAAGAACAGTTTAACCTGCGCGAGCTGCGCGAAGGCAGCCACGATGAGCATAACGATGAGGCCAAAGATCTCCATGGGGTCGATGCCCGTCTGGCCGCAGCTCTGTGCGCTCATGATGGTGGTGACAAAGGTGAACAGCGTCACGATGACGGCCGGGACGGGACCAAGGTCGAGCGCGATGGCGGCGATCACGGCGATGGCGGCAGCGCCCAGGCCGATGATGCCGGCGTCGAGTTTAAGGGAGCCCGAGATGAGCGACTGCTCGTCGGTGTCGGTGGAGCTGTCGGCGGCAAGACCGCGGACGATACCGGCGACCTGCGGCAGGATGTCCTTGAGGACGACGGCGACGCCAAAGCCCATCATGAGGCCCATGCCCAGGGACTTGACGATGCCTTGCGCAGTCATAACGTCGAACAGACCGGCAGCGGTGCCGCCCACGATGATGCCAAAGTTGCCCAACAGGGCGCCGGCAAACCAGAGCGCGACCGGGGCGAAGCCCACGAGGAAGCCGATGGACAGCAGCATGGGCGAGTTGTAGATGGCAAAGGTCACGCCGGGGATGTTGAGCGTGCACAGCATGCTGGGCACCACGCCCAGGGCGTCGCGCAGCACGCTGTAGATGCCTGCGATGGCCATGGAGCCAAAGAGCTGCTTACCGGTCTTGCCGCCGGCCTCGGTGGCGCGTAGGGTCTGAGCTGCGGCGTTGCCGGTGGGGAACTCCAGCGCGGCGTCCACGATAAAGTGACGGTGGATGAGCGCGGTGGCCAGCAGGCCCAGGATGGTGCCGGCGAGCGCCACGATAAACATGTCGAGCCAGCTGATCTGGTCGGCATAGCCCAGCATCCAGGCGCCCGGGATGGTAAACGCCAGGCCGCCGGCGACCATGGCGCCCGCGGACATGATGGTGTGGGTGACGTTGGCCTCGTTGAGGCTGGCGTTGCCCATGAGCTTCAGGAAGAACAGCGAGATGACGGCAGCGAAAATGATTGGCCAGGGGAGGGCGCCCATCTTGAGGGCCGTGTAGGCCGAGCTTGCCGTGATGATCACGCAGCCAAGGACGCCGATGACGACACCGCGCAGCGTGAGTTGCCCGCGCATCGAGGCGCGGTTCGAGGGATTGCTCATATTGAACTCCTTTGCGTATATCCGCTTCCCCCGGGAGCGCCGCTACGGATGCGGCGCGGGAAGTCGGGTTACCAAAGGCCGTCGCGTGAGCTCGCAAACGACCGCGCATCAGTATAGCCGCAACCTAGTCATTTTGGGATGACTGGTTTAGGTAGGCGATATACTGCTGGGCAGACGAAAGGAGCGCCGACGATGCTTAATGGGTGCGCATATATATTGACGGTCGACGTGGGTAACACGTTCATTCGCTTTGGCCTGTTTGCAGAGGATTCGGCCGCGGCGCAGGAATGCCCGCTTGCGACGTGCGAGATCACGACGCCATCGAGCATTACGGCCGACGAAGCGCGTATGCGTCTCGCTCAAGTCATGGCCGCGCTGGCGGCTGATGCGGGCATGCCCGGCGCGCTCGTGCCCACGGCGGCCGTGCTGAGCTGCGTGGTGCCGGCGCTCGAGCGCCCGTGGAAGGCGGCGCTTTCCCGTACCTGCACGGGGCGCGTGCTCACCGTGGGGCCGGGCCTCAAGACCGGCATGCCCGTGCACTACGACGACCCGGCCGAGATCGGCCCCGACCGCATCGCCGATGCCGTGGCGGCCCGTGCCGTCTACGGCTCTCCGTGCATCGTGATCGACCTGGGCACGACGACCAATATCGAGGTCATCGACGCGTGCGGTACCTTTGTGGGCGGCGTCATCGCGCCGGGTCTGGCGCTCGGCGCCCGGTCGCTTTCGGCCGCTGCGGCGCGTTTGCCGCAGGTCGAGCCTTCGGCGCCAACGCACGTCATCGGCCGCAACACGCGCGAGGCCATGCGCTCGGGCGTGGTCTTGGGCGAGGTGGCCCGCATCGACGGCATGCTCGACATGGTGCTCGCCGAGATGCGCGCGACCAAGGCCGCGGGGGAGGGCGACGTGCCCATCGTAATTACCGGCGACGATGCCGAGGCACTCGCGGCGTTGGTCGGCCACAGCCTGACGGTAGATGACGCACTGACGCTGCGGGGTCTCGCCGAGCTCTACCGCATCAACCAAAAGCCCCGCCGCGTGTAAAAGTGAGGGCGCCGGTGGGACAAACGCCCCCACCTTTCACCTGCTACAATGGGTCAAACTATTGCGATTACGGAGGTGTCTGCCATGTCGGACGATCTTCATCAAACTTCGTCAGGCAAGCGCCTGGACGTCATTAGCTGGGACGAGTTCTTTATGAGCGTGGCCATCGCCGCGCAGCGTCGCAGCAAGGACCCCAACACGCAGGTGGGTGCGTGCATCGCCAACACCAACCACCGCATCCTTTCGGTGGGCTACAACGGTACACCCTCGGCGCTCAACGACGACTTTTTTCCGTGGGGTACGAGCGACGACCCGCTGCAGGACAAGCACAACTACGTGGTCCATGCCGAGGCCAACGCCGTGCTCAACTACCGTGGCTCGCTCAAGGACCTCGAGGGTTCCACGGTCTACGTCACGCTGTTCCCGTGCCACGACTGCGCCAAGATTTTGGCTCAGGTGGGCGTGGGCGAGGTCGTCTACCTGGACAACAAGTACGCCGACACCGATGACGGACGCATCAGCCGCCGCATCCTCGACTCCTGTGGCATCAGCTACCGCCAGGTTATCGTCGATGTTCATATTGGTACCGGGGGACAAACTCAGCAGTAGCGGCAGCCTGTGTTAGCGTCGGGCGCCGGCAAAAGCAGCTCAAAGAGCCCCGTCCCAAATTGACTACTCGTGAAAGTCGCGTCTGCGCGCATGGACGGCTCGTGAGCGGGTACACGGCTGTAGTAACATAGCTCTGTCCGCGGGCGCGCCCGCGTTATTGTGAGAAAGGAGCCCCTGTGGCTGTTAACGAAGAGCTGCTTAAGAAGGTTCTTGAAGAGATTCGCCCCAACCTACAGGCCGACGGCGGCGACATGGAGTATATAGGCGTTGATGACGAGGGCGTCGTCAAGCTGGAGCTTCAGGGCGCCTGTGCCGGTTGTCCCATGAGCGCCCTGACGCTTTCCATGGGCATCGAGCGTATCCTCAAGGAGCACGTGCCCGGCGTTACGCGTGTCGAGCAGGTCAATGCCTCCGGCGAGACCGATGACCTGTACGACGAGTATGCGCCGTTCTAAGAAGTGAAAGCTGCGGGCGATATGCTCCGCATAGACGTCACGCCCGAATATGCGGCTGCGAGCGCAAGGCCCGCGGCCGCATTTGTATGTAGGGAGCAGGGGGACCGATATGCTCAACGACCTCTACCATATGCTTGATCCCGTCGCCATCTCGGCGGGGCCCATCACCATCTACTGGTACGGCTTGGCCTATGTGGTCGGAGCTCTGCTCACGGCGGTCGTCATGTACCGCACGCAGCGCCGTTGGGGTTTTGACATTACGGTTGACGACCTGACGAGTGTCGTGGTCGGCGTGGTCTTTGGCCTTATCATTGGCGCCCGCCTGTTCTACGTCATCTTTTACGGCGACGGCTACTACTGGGCGCATCCGCTCGAGATCTTTGCTACCAATGAAGGCGGCATGAGCTTCCATGGCGGCCTGGTGGGCGGCATCATCGGCGGCGCGCTCGTGTGCCGCATGTACAAGCTCGACGCCTGGACCATCGCTGACCTTGCCGTTATCGGTGCTCCGCTGGCCTTATGTCTGGGACGCTGCGCCAACTTTGTCAACGGCGAGCTGTGGGGCAAGCCGACCGATCTGCCCTGGGGCGTGATCTTTGGCGGCACCGCGGGCGATATGCCGCGCCATCCCTCCCAGCTCTACGAGGCATTCCTCGAGGGTATTGTGCTCTTTTGCATTCTGCAGGTGCTCAGCCGCAAAAAGCCGCTACTGCCCCAAGGCACGTTTATGGGCGTCTTTGTGATGGGTTACGGCATCGTTCGCTTTTTGATTGAGTTTGTGCGTGTGCCCGATGCGCAGCTGGGCTATCTGCTGGGCGGCGTCATCACCATGGGTCAGCTGCTGAGCCTGCCGCTCGTAATCGCGGGCCTGGCGCTCATCATCTTTGCTCGTCGCCGCAACCAACCCCAGCGCATCTACCTCGACGCTTAACCACCAAAAAGTGAACAGGCACCTTTGTGGTGGTTCGCTGGGCAACGATGACAGAACCGTAACGTTTCCCCAGATAAAACCTGCCAAAATAAACCTGTCCCTTTTTGGCAGGTTTCTAGAAAGGCTTTCGGACTGTGAAGGATTCCGACCTCTCCACAACGGCTGCGCGCGACGCTGCCCGCATCGTCTGGTTTAAGCGCTACCCCGCCAAGCAGACGCTCATCGCATTTTTGCTTGCGCTGTTGGCGACCACGGCGTTTTCCATCGATCCCGCCCCGGTGTCGAGCAACGCAGTCTTGGCGATTGACCCCAAAGCCTCGGGCATGCTGTACGTGTGCTACGAGGTGCTCCTCTCGTTTGCCGGCCATACCGACGCGGTCATGCTGCTTGCGCTTGCCTGCCTGCTCACGCTGCCGTTTCGCTACGTGTTCTTTGGCCGTGGCGACACCTGGCGCCCATCGATCATTCTGCCGTCGCTGTTCTTTGCCATCTGCATGGTGTTCGGCCGCAGCTACGATCTCACCGACTCGGCCGAGATTGTCCTTGGCGACAAAGCCCGCATCATCTGCGCCTGGATTGGCGGCGCGGGCTGGATGCTCCTAGCGATCGTGGCCTTCTATCTGGCTTTTGAGTGCCTGGATTGGCTGAGCTCCCGACGCATCCCGTTTTCCGAAGCGCACTTTGGCCGCGTATGGCGTGTGACTCACGCCGTGCTCTCGGTCCATCCCTTTGTCGGGCCCTTCCTGGTGCTTGTGATCGCCTGGGCGCCCACGCTCATCGCTTCGCTGCCTGGCCTTTTTATGGGAGATACGGGCGCGCAGATTCGCCAGTGGTTCAACTATCCCAACGGCACGAGCGACTACCTGCGCCTACTCAACCCCAACGTGCTGCTCAACGGGCATCATCCCGTAGTGCACACGGCCATTATCGGCTCGTGCGTTCAGCTGGGGCTTTCGCTGTTCAACAGCGCTAACGCGGGTCTTGCCATCTACACCTGCGCTCAGTTCGTCATCACGGCCGCCTGCATGGCCTATTCCATTTCGTCGCTGCGCAAACTGGGCGTGAGTCTGCCGGTTCGCGGTGCGATCCTGCTGTTCTTTGCGTTTATGCCGATGTTCTCTAACTACGCGGCGTTGCTCACCAAAGACGTGCTCTTTGCTGACGCGTTCTTGGTGCTGCTGGTACAGACCGTCAAGCTCGTGGCATGTGGCTTGCCCCGTCGTGATGCCAATGTCGAGCGAGCGGGCGAGAAAGCCCCCGCGCTCTTTGCGCGCCACGACTGGCTGCTGCTCGCTCTGGGCGCCATGGGTTCCACGTTTCTGCGCAACGGTGGCCTGGTGTTTCCCCTGGCGGCATGCGTAATCGCGGCGGCGTTTTGCGTATGGGACGTGCATGTGGCTTGTCGTGCAGCCAAGCAGACTGGTGCTGCGCCTTCGGGCGCCATCCCGCGTTTCCGCTGGGTTGGCGTTCTCGCGGTGCTCGCGCTCTGCCTTGCCTCTAATATGTACTTCACCAAGGTCTTTATGCCGGCGCACGACATTACGCCCGGTTCCAAGCGCGAAATCCTCTCGATTCCGTTCCAGCAGACGGCTCGTTTCGTCCAAAAGCACGACGGCCTCAACTCGGGCGTCAACCCTACGGTTAAGGAGGACGGCACCATCGTGGAGGCGCCCTGCGACGGTTTGGTAACCGATGAGGAGCGCGCTGCGATCGATCGGGTGCTCAAGTACGAGAACCTGGGCCGCCGCTACAACCCTGACAAGTCCGATGCCGTCAAGAACTGCTTTAACGAGTACGCCTCGCAGGAGGACATCAAGGCCTATTTTGAGGTGTGGGCCCAGATGTTTAAGAAGGATCCCGAGTGCTATATCTCGGCGCTCATCAATAACTACTACGGCTACTTTTATCCGAGTGCCCGCGATGCGTGGGTCTACAGCACGGCGCGCAGTGCCGAGATCATGGCGAAGCCCGATAACCTCAAGTACTTTGACTTCCATCCGGTCGATAGCAAGGTTGTGCGCTGGTGCGATCACCTGATCAACCTGTATCGCGTGGCAGTACAACGCATACCGTTTATCTCGCTCACCATGAGCTCGGCCACCTACGTGTGGATCATGATCGCCGTGGTGGTCTACCTGCTGCGTCGTCATTCATGGCGTGCACTGGCGATCTGGGTGCCGCTGTTGGGCGTGCTCGCTGTGTGCCTGATTGGCCCGTGCAACGGCTCGACTTATATGCGCTACCTGTATCCGGTCATCGCCTGCATGCCCTTCGCCATCGGCGCCACCGTCACCCGCAGCGACTTCCTCTGGTCCTAACTTGGTGCATTGGGGTCAGGATACTTTGCACCAAAGGGTGGCATCATCACGACGCCTTCATTTTGGGGTTTATCTCGCAGGCCAGTAGGTATATCATAACGACGTTTGTTTATATTGCCCGAGCATCTGCGCTGGGCTTTAGGTCGAAACCGATAGGAGACACGTATGTCCGGACACTCTAAGTGGGCCACAACCAAGCATCGTAAGGGCGCGCAGGACGCCAAGCGTTCCGCCCTCTTCTCCAAGCTGAGCCGCAACATCACCGTTGCTGCCCGTCTCGGCGGTGACCCGCTGCCCGAGAACAACGCCAGCCTCGCCGCTGCTGTTGCCAAGGCCAAGGCTCAGTCCATGCCTAAGGACAAGATCAAGTCCGCTATCGACAAGGCTTTTGGTTCGGGTGCTGACGCCGCCGTCTACGAGAACATCGTGTACGAGGGCTACGGTCCCGCCGGTGTCGCCGTCTACGTCGACTGCCTGACCGACAACCGCAACCGTACCGCCGCTGATGTCCGTTCCGCCTTCTCCCACGCTGGTGGCAACCTGGGCACCTCCGGCTCCGTCGCCTTCCAGTTTGAGCGCAAGGGCCAGATCGTCGTCGCCAAAGAGATCCTGGACGAGAACGCCAAGAAGGAGACCATGATCGCCAACGGTGCTGCCGGTGACGAGGATGAGTTCATGATGGCCATCGCCGAGGCCGGTGGCGAGGACTACGAGGACGCCGGCGAGGAGTGGATCGTCTGGACTACTGCCAACGAGGTCATGGCTGTCTCCAAGGCGCTCGAGGAGCAGGGCGTCCAGGTCAAGGGCTCCGAGACCACCATGGTCCCGACCACCCCGACCGAGGTCTCCGGCGCCGACGCCAAGAAGGTTCAGCGCCTCATCGACCGTCTTGAGGAGCTCGACGACGTCCAGGATGTTTACAGCACCATGGACATGACCGACGAGGTCATCGCTGCCCTCGAGGAGGAGTAGCGCCCGCACGGATTGAGCCGTGCATATCTGGGAATAATGAAGCGAGCATGCAAGCCTCGTGGAATAGATGAGCCGGATCCGCGTGCATGAGGCACCGGACCCGGCTCTTTTATAATGATGCGAATCGTTTTGCATTCTGTGGATCGAGATTTGAAGGGAGCGCCGCATGCGCGTGCTCAAACGAGCCCTGGCGATCGTGTATCTTGCCGCCGCCGTCGTGGCGCTGGGTACGTTGGTCTGCCAGTTTTGGGGGCCGTATACGTATCGCTTTATGCTGCTGATGCGCGACCCCATGCCGCGCATTGTCGTGACGGCATGCGGCGGAGTTGTGGCGATCGGCGTGCTGGTAAGCTTCTTCCGCCTGATGTTTGCTCGTCGCGAGCCGTCCTGTGTGCATCCGGCGGGGGAGCGCAATATCGAGGTCACGCTCGCGGCGCTTTCTTCGTGCGCTCGCACTGCGGCAGAGCGCGACGATCGCGTGATGGTCGAGCATGTCGAGGCCCGCGTCCAAGGCTCCGACGATTCGCACGTCCGATTTAAGGTCGAGGCTATCGCGCTTGACGATAAGGACGTGGCATCTCTGGCTACTGCGATGCAGCGGCGCATCGAGGAAGCTTGCGACACCATGCTTGGCACGCCGGGCACGACCGCACGCGTTCGTTTTTTGCCGTCCAAGACTACCGTCCAGACCGTGGAGGTTTCCGGTGAGTGATACCAATCAAGACAAGACCGCTCGTACGCCGCGCCTGACGATTGACCAGAGCGCCACGCCGGCGAACGAACCTGTTGATTCCAAAGCAGAGGCAACCGAGTTACAAGACGCGGCAGCCGCGGATTTTGACGAGGCTATGGGTCTCATCAAGGGTACGGGCGCTGCCATCTGGAGCTATGCCGTGCGTCATCCCAACACCACGCTTGGCGCCGTCGCTGGCTTTATCCTCGCCGTGTTGGTGCTCACGTTGGGCCTGTGGGACACGCTCGTCATTGCATTCTTCGTGCTGATCGGCGCTGTGATCGGCCAAATTCGCGACGGCGAGAACGGGATCGTCAACTTCTTCGGCCGTCTGTTTAGCGGCCGCTAATATGTATTCGACTGTCGCATCTGCGGCAGGCATAAGGAGGAACCATGGCTTTTAACACGAAGGTCGATGTAGCCGATACCGAGCTCGAGGCAGACGAGACCGTCACCGCCGAGGCCGAGGACGTAACGCTCGAGGATGAGGCGCTCGTCGAGGCCGAGTCCGCCGATGATGCGGACGAGGATGATGAGGAAACAGACGAGTCCGAGGACTCGCTGACCTATTCCAACGGTGTGATCGAAAAGATCGTTGCTATGGCCACTCGCGAGGTTCCACACGTTCTGGGCTTGAAGGGTAACCTCATGCATTTTGTGCAGGAGCAGTTTGGTGCCGAGAATCTGACCAAGGGCGTGACGGTCGAGGTCACCGATGACAATCGCGTGGTCGTCAACATCTCCGTCATCATCGAGTACGGCGCCTATGCGCCCGCGATCTTCGACGATGTCAAGGCACGTGTCACCGAGCGCCTTGCCGCGATGACCGGCCTTGAGGTGGCGGGTGTCAACCTGCGTATCGAGGACGTCATCACCCCCGAGGAGTACGAGCACCGCACCAGCCAGCACGAATAACCTTCCAAAAAGGGACAGGTTTGTTTTGGCAGATTTTATCTGCGAAAACGTTAAACGGCCGACCGCGCAAGCAAAAGCGTGGCCGGCCGTTATTTGTATGCCCCCCGATGTAGGCATACCGCTCGTCTAACTAGGGGTTGCAATCGTCGCGTTCCGCGTTACCCTAATGGGCGCATTGTTTCCAAATTGTTAACGAGGGGTTGCCGTAATGGCCGACGAGCACGAAACAGAAAGCAAGGCATGGGCGATTGAGGCCGCCGCGGCAGAGGCGGCATCGCGTGCTGCCGAGGAGATGCATCGTCCTCCCGTAGTGCCGATGGAGCGCGTGGTTGATCGCACCGATATCGAGCGCGGCGAGCGTGCCGGCCAAAAGCGCAGCCAGGAGCCGGGTTTCCCGCGCTTTTTTGCCGAGCTCAATCTGGGCCTGATTCTTACGGCCTTTGCCATCGTTGCGTTTAAAACCCCTAATCACTTTGCTTTTGGCGGCACCTCGGGCGTGTCGGTCATTCTGTCCACGCTGTTCCCGACCCTTCCCGTCGGCGTCTTTATGTGGATTATCAACGCGGTTCTCGTCGTTTTGGGCTTTATCTTTTTGGAGCGCAAGGCGATTCTTTGGAGTGTCTTCGCCTCGTTTGCGCTGTCCGCCTATGTTTCGCTGTTTGAGCTCTTTATTCCGACCGATGTCTCGATGACGGGCGATATGTGGCTCGATCTGTGCTTTGCCGTCATCTTGCCGGCGCTCGGCAGCGCTATTGTCTTTGACATCGGCGCCTCGACGGGTGGCACGGACATTCTTGCCATGATCCTCAAGCGCCGCACGACGCTCGAGATTGGCCGTGCCCTGCTGCTGGTCGATATCGGCATCGTGACCATCGCGGCCTTTTTGTATGGCCCGCGTGTCGGTCTGTATTGCGTGCTCGGCCTGTTTGCCAAGACGCTTGTGGTCGACAAAGCCATTGAGAGCATTCACCTGCGCAAAGTCTGCACGGTCATTTGTTCCGAGCCCCTTAAGGTCGAGGAGTTTATCGTCAAGCATCTCAACCGCACGGCGACCATCAGCCGCGGCTACGGTGCCTTCTCGGGCAAGTGCGTGACGGTGATCATGAGCGTGCTGAGCCGTCGCGAGGCCGTGCAACTGCGCCGCTATGCGCGCGAAGTCGATCCGGGTGCCTTTATCACGATCGTCGACAGCTCCGAGATCGTCGGCAAGGGCTTCCGCGGAACGAACTAGCACAGACGTATTCAACGAACCGCCTGCTGGCGCCGTGTATCTTGCAAATCGGTCATCTTTGAGTATTTGACCCCACATTGGGCAATAATGATGCTAAAGACATCGTTTGCGATCCAAGTGATTCGCTCAAGATACGAAGGGATGATTCTATGTTCTGCTCGCAGTGTGGCGCCCCCATGGGCGATAACGACAAGTTCTGCGGCGTGTGTGGTGCTCCTAATGCCGGTGCCGCTGGCCCCGCTCCCCAGGGACAGCCTCAGCCCCAGCAGTTTATTCCGCAACCGCCCGTGGCGAATGCGCCAAAGGGCTGTGTGGCTCAGGCGTTCCAAGATATGACTAAGACTCCGGGCGTGCTTCAGCGTGTATGCCAAATCGCGTTTTTGCCGGCGCTGATTTGCGTTGTGTCGGTGCTCGTGTTGTTTATCCCCGTTATTGGCGGCATTGCGGCTGCCATCGGCTTTTTGGCAGCTTGCATTGCGAGTGTGTGCGGTTCCGGCTTTGGTATCGAGTGGGGCCGTGATCTTTCGCTCAAGGTCGATGACGGCATGGACCGTCCACTCATGCGTTCCACGTCGTTTGGTCTCGGAGTCTTTTCGAGCGTTATTTCGGTCGTGCTCGAGGTTATCGCTGCCATTCCCGTTATCGGTGTAGTGCTTTCGCTGGTGGAGGGCGTGGTAATTGGCGCCGCGGGCTCGTATTCTTATTACGGCTCTTATGCGCTCGAGGCTGCGCTGTTCGGTTCGCTCGGCCTGCTTGTCCTGGCGCTAATTGCCTCGGCGATTCTGGGTGTCTTCTTTAAGATGTTCGCCGACATCGCCGTGATGCACTTTGCGGGACCGGTCGCGTCGAGAGCGCGTTTTCGCTCGATAAGGTCTGGGCGGCGTTTAAGCACAACAAGACCAAGCTGTTTTGTGCTTCGTTCCTTCCCGAGTTTTTGACGGGCCTGGTCGCCAACGTTGTCACATGGATCTTGACGGTCGTCTTTGGCGCCATTGCCTCTGTCGGTATGTATAGCTACTACTATCGTCCTACGGGTATTGAGGCAATTGTTACCGGCGGTGGCGTCACGCTCGCGCTGTTCTTGGTGCTGGTCGCTTTCGTCACCGTATTTCTTACGGTCTTTGGCAAGATGCTCAAGCACCGTGCCGTTGGCTATTGGGCCGCACGCTATGCAAGCGAGTGGGCCGATGAGGATAAGGACGACGTCCTGACTTTTGTATTGCCCTTCGAGAAGAAGTCCGCTCCCTCGGGTTACAGCTCTCCGGATGTCGCGCCTGAGCCCGAGCCCAAGCCTGAGCCGGCACCTGCACCCGCTCCCGCGACCGAGCCTGAGCCGGCGCCCGAGCCTGAACCGGCGCCCGAGTCTGAGACGGCATCTGAGCTTGAGCCTGCGCCTGAGCCTGAGCCTGAGCCGGCACCTGCACCTGAGTCGGCGTCCGAGCCAAGCTCCGACGAGGAACCTCAGGACGAGTAGTCATGCCGTCTGCCATTTGGGGACGGGGTAGAAATAGTAGAAATAGCGCTTGAAGAATGAGCGGGGGCGGACGTGTCGAAACGTCCGCCCCCGCTTTGACATCGCGATGTGGCTATGACTGCGAGATGCCAGCGAATCGATTACTCGTCGTGCTTCTCCTCACGGCGTGCAGCAGCGCGTGCGTCGTGGATGCCCTTGATCGCGGCATGGCGAGCCGTTCGGGCATCATGGATGGCGTCGCGAGCCTCGGCGGTCGTCGCTTTGGCAGAGCGCAACTTGGCGGCCAGATCGGGGTTGGTTTCGGCGACCGCGGTAATCGCGGGGCCGTCGAGCTCCTCTTGCGTGGGCTCGGCCAAAAAGTCGATAGCATACTGGGCGGCCACCATGGAGCCCTTTGCCAGCACGGTCTCGTCGATCTTGTAGAAGCAGGAATGTTGGGCGTACGTGGCGCCAATCTTGGGGTTGCGCGTACCTACAAAGGCGAGCACGCCCGGTACGCGACGCAGGTACTCCGAAAAATCCTCGCCCGAAAGCGTGCCGCGATAATGGCCTTGGCCGGTGGGGCCCAGGCACTTGATTACAGCCTGACGGCAGCGCTCGCTCGAGGCGGCGTCGTTTTCGACCTTGTAGTTGGCGATGGTGTAGTCGGTGAGCTCTGCCTCGGCGCCCAAGGCGGCCGCAGTATGCTCCACGATGCGGCGCATAAGCTCCGGCATTTCCTCGTGGGTCGAATCGCCGTAGGTGCGCACTGTGCCGGCGAGGTAGGCCGTGCCGGCGATAACGTTGCGCGCGGTGCCGCCGTGCAGCTCGCCGACGGTGATGACGGCCGGCTCGTAGGGGCTGATTTCGCGCGAAACGATGGTTTGCAGGGCGTTGACGATCTCGGCGGCAACCATGACGGCGTCGTGACCGCGCTGGGGCATGGCGCCATGGCACGAGGTGCCGCGGACATCGATGCGGAACCAGTCGGTATTGGCCATGCGCGGACCGGGCTCGCAGCTCACGGTGCCGGCGTCGACCTCACTCCAGATGTGCGCGGAGTAGGCGCCATCGACGCCGTCGAGCACGCCCGTGCCGATCATGAGTTTGGCACCCTGGCCGTTTTCCTCGCTGGGCTGGAAGACGATGCGGACCTCGCCGTGGATGTCGTCGGTCATATGGCGCAGGATTTGCAGCGTTCCGAGCATCATGGCGATATGGCAGTCGTGGCCGCAGGCGTGCATGCAGCCCTCGTTGACGCTGGCGAACTCCTCGCCGGTCTGCTCGGTGACGGGCAGGGCATCGATGTCGGCGCGCAGCAGGATGCGGCGGCGTGGCGTGCCGTCCTCGCGGTAGGCATCCGGCGCGGTGCCGCGAAGGGTCGCCACAAGGCCCGTCTTAAGGGGACGCTCGTAGG
>CABUHI010000030.1 GCA_902491345.1 uncultured Collinsella sp. | reverse complement strand
CTTAGAGGTCCTCGCGCCAGAAGGGCATGCTCATGCAGCGCGGGCCGCCGCGGCCGCGGGAGAGCTCGGCGGAGGGCACGACGAGAAGGTCCAGGCCCTCCTTGTACAGCACGTCGTTGGTGACGGTGTTGCGGGCGTAGACGCAGATCTTGCCGGGCTCGACGCACAGGGTGTTGGAGCCGTCGTTCCACTGCTCGCGGGAGGCCGCGATCGGGTCGCCGCCGCCGCAGGGGATCAGCTTGACCTGGTCGACGCCGGTGGCGTCCTCCAGGACGTGCTCGAGGGTGTCCTCGATCAGGCGGATGTTCACGTCGCCCGGGTTCTTGCCGGCGGTCAGCTCGTAGACGCGCAGGGTGCCCATGATGGCGGGGTGGATCGTGAACTTATCGACGTCGATCTGGGTGAAGACCGTGTCGAGGTGCATGAAGGCGCGCGAGACCGGGATGTCGAAGGCCAGGATGCGCTCGACCTTGGAGTCGGAGTTCCAGAAGATGTTCTGGGCCATGACGTCGATGGCTGCGGCCTGGGTGCGCTGGGAGATGCCGACGGCGAGGGTCTTCTCGTTGATGTTCAGCACGTCGCCGCCCTCGGTGTGGAACTGGCAGTCGCGGCGGAAGTACAGGGAGACGTCCTTGTAGTCGGGGTGGTACTTGAAGACGTACTTGCCGTACAGGGTCTCGCGGTTGCGGGTGACCGAGTACATGCGGTTGAGGTTGACGCCCTCGCCGACGACCGCGAACGGGTCGCGGGTGAAGTAGAGGTTGGGCATCGGGTCGATGATCAGGTCGGACTCGGACTCGGAGTTGACCAGGGAGTCGAGGGTCGTGGACGCCGTGAGGGGCAGGTCGATCTCGGCCTTGGTCATGCCGGCCATGGTCTTCTTGACGAACTCGAGGTTGTCCTCGATGGAGTCCAGCTTCTCGCGGACGATCTGCGGCATGTGCTGGCCGCGGATGCCGGCCTCGGCGATGTACTGGTCGGTGAACTCGGCGCGGGCGCCGGGGACCTGGTCGAACACCTCGGCGACGAGGTTCTCGAGGTAGAGGACCTCCACGCCCTGGTCCCTCAGGATCTGGGCGAAGGTGTCGTGCTCCTGCTGCGCGACCTCCAGGAACGGGACGTCGTCGAACAGGAGTCGCTCGAGCTCGTCGGGCGGCAGGTTGAGGAGCTCGTCGCCGGGACGGTGCAGGCAGACCTTCCTGAGCTTGCCGATCTCGGAAGGCACGTGCAGACCTTTCGTCATGGCCTCCTACCTTTCTTTCGGGCCCCTGTCAGGGCCGATTCGTTAGCGCCCCTCCGTGTGAGGCGTTATTGCTGACGACATATTTATATCCAAAATCAGTCCATACTTCCACCTCGCCCCCGAACGGTTTTACATGAGGGGTGAACGGCATACACATATACTTCACGCATGGCACACTTTGATTTAATAAAGTGTATTTACGTGCTTAAACGCGTTTTCAATCCAAATAACAAATGGAACTAACCTTTATTAAACCACCCTCAAATTGCATATTTCCAATAAAGCTATGAATAGAATTAGCGATTCATACCACGTCTCAATCATTTTCATTTTTATTCAAAATAAAGTTCGTCCTATTCATTTCTGGTAAGCATATTACCGTTTACCAGACGCTTTGTACCGTTCACCGGAAGCTCAGTATAAGGCCCAGCGAATACCGGCTCGCCTTACGGCCTCATTTGTAACAACTTGACTTCTCGGTATAGAAAAACAGTCCCGCTCCCCTCATGGGAAACGGGACTGTTATCGATAATCGTAGGCAGATTTGAGCGGCCTTGAGAGCCGTCGGAATCCTAGCGATCGACCTCCGCCAGCGCCTCGCCCAAAAGCCTCAGGCCCTCGCGCAGAACGTCCTCGCTCGCGCAGTAGCCCAGGCGTGCGCCACTGGGAAGCTCAAAGCGGCTGCCAGGTACCAGCAGCACCCCCCCCCTCTCGGACAGCAGGCGCTTGCAGAACTCCTCGTCATCCTCGGGAATGTCCAGCTGGATAAACGAGGTGGACACACCCTGCGGGGCCGTCCAGGAGACACGATGCTGCGTGTCGATCCAAGCCTGCGCGATATCGCGGTTTCCAAACACGATCTTGCGGTTGCGCTCGAGGATCTTGTCCTTGTGCTCGAGCACATAGGTCGCCAGGGCGTCGTTGAATACGCCGCCGCAAATCATGGTGTAGTCGCGGTAAGTGCGAATGCGGTTAGATACCTCTTCGTCTGCCACAACCCAGCCCACGCGGGCCGCAGGCGTCGAATAGGTCTTGGACACCGAGTTGGTGACGATGGCCTTCTCGTACACATCGGCCATCGACAAAAAGTCCTCGGTGTTCTCAAGCGGCAGGTACACCTCGTCGCACAGCACATAGGCGCCAACCGAGCGGGCGATCTCGGCAATCTGGCCGAGCGTATCGGCATCGAGCACCGTACCGATGGGGTTCGACGCGTTATTGATGCAGATAAGCTTCGTGTTGGGGCGCACTAAGCGCTTGAGCTGTTCGATATCGGGCTTCCAGCCGAGTTCCTCGCGAAGCTCCCAATACTCGACCTCGGCGCCGAGCGTACGCGGGATCTCATAGAGCGGCGCATAGGTGGGCCACTCGGCAATCACATGGTCGCCGGGCTCGACCACGGCCATGATGGCGTTGAGGTTAGCGCCCGTGCAGCCATTGGTCTGCAGAATGTGATCGGGATTGACCTCGTGACGATACAGCTTGGCAACCTCGGCCTTAAACTCCGGCGAACCCTCGATCCAGCCGTAGTTCATCTTCTCACGATCTAGGCGCTCGTAGAACGTGGCACCATCTTGATCGTCGAGCGCGCGCAGCTCGCCCATGGTAAGCGAGGAGATCGTCGACTGGGCGATATCCCACGTAGCGCTCTTCTCCCAAACGTTAAGCCACTCCTCAACGCCGATTGTCTTGATGTCCATGGCCAAGCTCCTTACAAAAGCAGTCATCCAATCGTGTTGACGTTCCTCATACAAGAATGGGGCGGTGCGAATACCCGCACCGCCCCAATGGGAGACATCTAATGGGAGCTAGATGTATGTATTAAGACCTGTACGGGTCCTTGAAGACCTTAGAGGTCCTCGCGCCAGAAGGGCATGCTCATGCAGCGCGGGCCGCCGCGGCCGCGGGAGAGCTCGGCGGAGGGCACGACGAGAAGGTCCAGGCCCTCCTTGTACAGCACGTCGTTGGTGACGGTGTTGCGGGCGTAGACGCAGATCTTGCCGGGCTCGACGCACAGGGTGTTGGAGCCGTCGTTCCACTGCTCGCGGGAGGCCGCGATCGGGTCGCCGCCGCCGCAGGGGATCAGCTTGACCTGGTCGACGCCGGTGGCGTCCTCCAGGACGTGCTCGAGGGTGTCCTCGATCAGGCGGATGTTCACGTCGCCCGGGTTCTTGCCGGCGGTCAGCTCGTAGACGCGCAGGGTGCCCATGATGGCGGGGTGGATCGTGAACTTATCGACGTCGATCTGGGTGAAGACCGTGTCGAGGTGCATGAAGGCGCGCGAGACCGGGATGTCGAAGGCCAGGATGCGCTCGACCTTGGAGTCGGAGTTCCAGAAGATGTTCTGGGCCATGACGTCGATGGCTGCGGCCTGGGTGCGCTGGGAGATGCCGACGGCGAGGGTCTTCTCGTTGATGTTCAGCACGTCGCCGCCCTCGGTGTGGAACTGGCAGTCGCGGCGGAAGTACAGGGAGACGTCCTTGTAGTCGGGGTGGTACTTGAAGACGTACTTGCCGTACAGGGTCTCGCGGTTGCGGGTGACCGAGTACATGCGGTTGAGGTTGACGCCCTCGCCGACGACCGCGAACGGGTCGCGGGTGAAGTAGAGGTTGGGCATCGGGTCGATGATCAGGTCGGACTCGGACTCGGAGTTGACCAGGGAGTCGAGGGTCGTGGACGCCGTGAGGGGCAGGTCGATCTCGGCCTTGGTCATGCCGGCCATGGTCTTCTTGACGAACTCGAGGTTGTCCTCGATGGAGTCCAGCTTCTCGCGGACGATCTGCGGCATGTGCTGGCCGCGGATGCCGGCCTCGGCGATGTACTGGTCGGTGAACTCGGCGCGGGCGCCGGGGACCTGGTCGAACACCTCGGCGACGAGGTTCTCGAGGTAGAGGACCTCCACGCCCTGGTCCCTCAGGATCTGGGCGAAGGTGTCGTGCTCCTGCTGCGCGACCTCCAGGAACGGGACGTCGTCGAACAGGAGTCGCTCGAGCTCGTCGGGCGGCAGGTTGAGGAGCTCGTCGCCGGGACGGTGCAGGCAGACCTTCCTGAGCTTGCCGATCTCGGAAGGCACGTGCAGACCTTTCGTCATGGCCTCCTACCTTTCTTTCGGGCCTTACTGGCCGAATGTATCAGCGCCCCTCCGTATGGGACGCTGCTTGCTGACAGCTCTAGTTATATCCAAAAACCACCCGCAATTCCACCTCGCCCCCGAACGGTCAGCAAAGTGCGATGAACGGTATATCGCATATGATTCCCCCATGATGCACTTCAGTTCTCTAAAGCAGGTTTTCAAAGGTAATCGTTCTTTTTTCTAAGGAATTGAGCAAGATTGCACAAATAACTTCATGTTTAGGAATTGCATAGCTAAAACTATTTTCTGCATATATATGTCGTCTGTCCATGATTCAATTTGGATTCGATTATATTCAGCTGGCAATCATTCTTATTCATACATCCTCACCAATTGAGTATGGATATAGATTGTTTTCAAAACGAGTCAGGCAGTTAGTCGCATGCCTTGACAGCGTAAGAAGTAGGTAAAGATACCGTTCGCACAATACGTCCGTGCCACAAGTCGACTAAATTGAGACAATAGTGAATAGGGTTAGGCTACCGTCCCCTGCGGGGACTGAACGGACAGATGCATATGCCGAGCAAAATCGAAAAAAAGCAAGCCGCCGCAAAGCTGCGCAAACCGCCGCGCGACTTCTCGTACACGCAGAACCGAGAGCTCAGCTGGCTACGCTTTGACAACCGTGTGCTCGACGAGGCTTTTGATGAGTCCGTGCCGCTGTTCGAGCGCCTTAAGTTCGTCTCGATCTTCGAGTCAAACCTCGATGAGTTCCTCATGGTGCGCGTGGGTGGCCTGTCCGACCTTGCCGAGCTCAAAAAACAGCCTGTCGACAACAAGAGCAATATGACCGCCTCCGAACAGGTCGATGCTGTCATGGCGGAGCTGCCCGGGCTCCTTACCCGTTGGGAGTCCATCTTTAAGAGCATCGAGGGCAAGCTCGATACCTTGGGCGTTCACCGCGCCCGCATCGATTCGCTTACGCCCGAGGAGCGCACCTTTGTAACCCGCTACTTCCAGGCCTACGTGTCGCCGGTCATCTCACCGCTGGTGATCGACCCGCGCCACCCCTTCCCCAACCTGCGCAACGGCGCGCTCTACCTGGCGTGCGGCCTGGACGGCGTCACCGACGAGGAAAGTCTGCTGGGCCTGATCGAGATTCCCGCCTCGATGAACCGCGTGGTCGAGATCCCCTCGCCCACCGGCACCTACTCCTACATCTTGCTCGAGGACGTCATCCTCGCCTGCCTGGACAGCTGCTTTGGCTCCTATAAGCCGCTCGACCGCGCGCTCATCCGCGTCACCCGCAACGCCGACATCGACCCGGACGGCGAGGGCGTCGAGGAGGAAGAGGATTACCGCCAGCACATGAAGCGCATCCTCAAGAAGCGCCTGCGCCTGCAGCCGGTAGTGCTCGCCGTCTCGGGCTCACTCGAGAAGCAGACGCTCAAGACTATCCGCAAGGCGCTCGAGCTCTCGCGTCGCTCGGTCTTTACCTGCGATATCCCGCTCAACCTGGGCTATGTCTTTGGCATTGAGGGCAAGATTCCCGAGCACCTGCGCAACGAGCTGCTCTTTACGCCATTTAAGCCGCAGCCCAACCCCACCATCGATATGTCCCGCTCCATCCGCGAGCAGGTGCTTCAGCACGACAAACTGCTCTTTTATCCCTATGAGGCCATGAACCCCTTCCTGGATCTGGTACACGAGGCCGCCTACGACCCCGAGTGCATCTCGCTGCGCATCACGCTCTACCGCGTGGCCAAGCAGAGCCGCCTGTGCGAGTCGCTGATCGATGCCGCCGAGAACGGCAAAGAGGTCACGGTGCTCATGGAGCTCCGCGCCCGCTTCGACGAGCAGAACAACATCGAGTGGGCCGAGCGTCTGGAAGAGGCAGGCTGCACCGTCATCTACGGCTCCGAAGGCTTTAAGTGCCACTCCAAGATCTGCCAGCTCACCTATCGCGAGGGCATGGCGCTTACACGCCTGACGCTGTTGGGCACCGGCAACTTTAACGAGAAGACGGCCAAGCTCTACAGCGACTTTATGCTCATGACCGCCCATCCCGGCATCGGCGAGGACGCCAACTTGTTCTTCCGCAACCTGTCGCTGGGCAACCTGCGCGGCGATTACCGCTTCCTGGGCGTGGCGCCGGTCGGCCTGAAGCCGCTCATCATGCGCGGCCTGGACCGCGAGATCCAGCGCGCCCTCGCTGGCGAGCCCGCCCGCGTGTTCTTTAAGCTCAACTCGCTCACCGACCGCGAGGTCATCGACAAGATCGCCGAGGCATCGTGCGCAGGAGTCCGCGTGGACATGATCATCCGCGGCATTTCGTGCCTCAAGCCGGGCGTTCCGGGCAAGACCGAGAACGTGCATGTCCGTTCTATCGTCGGACGCTTTTTGGAGCATGCGCGCGTTTACGCCTTTGGCGTGGACTCGGACATGATCTATCTGAGCTCGGCCGACATGATGACGCGCAACACCGAGCACCGCGTGGAGATCGCCTTCCCCGTGCTCGACCCCACCTGCCGTGCCCTGGTGCACGAGTACATGGGCATGCAGCTGCGCGACAACGTGAAGGCACGCAGCCTGACGAGTGACGGCACCTGGGTTCCCGTGGAGCGCAAAGAGGACGAGAAGCCCTTCAACTCGCAGGAAGCTCTGCTGGAGCGTGCCTATCGCAACGCCGAGTCCGCCGCGCAGCAGCGCGCACAGGAGAAGGAACGCGTGGCCGAAGAAGCTATTCAGGCCGAGGTTGAACATGGGGCAGTTGCCAAACCGGAAGCGGTTTCCGCTCCCCCGGTGAATGAGCCCGAGGCTGCCGCAGAGCCCGCCGTGGAGAAAGCGCCCGAGGTTCAGAAGGTCCAGGCGACCGTCATTGAGCCCGAGCCTGCACCTGCACCTGCACCTCAGCCCGAGCCGCAGGTCACCAAGCCCGCACCCGAGACAAGCGCCCGTCGCGATAAGCCCGCCGGCAAGACCAAGGCCATCGAGCGCCATCGCCCCGGCCGCGTGCGCATGGGCTTGGGTCTGATCGGCCTGGGTCTTAAGACGCTCATTACCGGCAAGACGAAATAGTCGTTTGTAGAAGCAGTTTGTAGAAGCGCCCCGCATTTGAGGAAAGCCTCGGATGCGGGGCGCTCTTCCCTGCTACCATGGTGCGGACAACAACGCGAATGACAGGCAGGGATATGAAGCTCACTATAGAATCGATGACCTACGGCGCCGACGGGCTGGCGCACGCCGACAACGGTAAAGCCGTCTTTGTGCAGGGCGCCGTGGCAGGCGACACCGTCGAGGCCGAGGTCGTACAGGATGGCAAGTCGTTCATTCGCGCCCGCACCACCGAGATTCTGGAGCCAAGCCCCGATCGCATTCAGCCTCCCTGCCCCTTCGTGGGCATCTGCGGCGGCTGCTCGTGGGGCAATCTCTCACGCACGGCACAGCTCGCCGCCAAGGAGCAAAACCTGCGCTCCACGCTCGAGCGCATCGGCAAGTTCGCTCCTGAGCAGGTCGATGAGCTGGTGCAGCCCATCCGCCACACCAAGGACGACTGGGGCTACCGCAACAAGATCGAGCTCGAACCGACCGTCGTCAACGGTCGCGTGCGCCTTGGCATGCACGGTGTCGACCCCACCAAAATTGTGACCGTCGATGCGTGCCCGCTGTTCGATAAGCGTTTTCCCAAGGCGCTCAAATCGGTCGTCGGCGCACTCAACTATCTGAGCGGCAGCCATGACTTGGGGCTCGAACGCGTGGGCATTCGCGCATCTCGCCGCACCAAGGCACTCGAGGTTGCACTCTGGACGCCCACAGGCTCTTTTCCGCGCTCGCAGGTCTCCCGCGTGCTGGCGGACGCCGCTCATCCCACGAGCGTGGTGCGTGTGATGAGCAAGGGCGAAAAGAAAGCCCGCCGTGTCTCCAAAGTCGAGATGCTCGCCGGCGAGGGCTCGTGGACCGAGAATATCGCCGAAGGCCAGATGCGCTTATCTGCCCCGTCGTTTTTCCAGGTCAATACCAAGGGCGCCGAGATTCTGATTGAGCTCGTTATGGACGCCCTCGACCCGCAGGAAGACGAGCTAGCCGTGGACCTGTACTGCGGTGCCGGCACCTTTACCCTGCCGCTCGCCCGCCGCTGCGACTTTGTCGCCGCCGTCGAGGCCTACGGCCCGGCCGTGCGCGACCTGCGTCGCAACCTGGAGATCAACAAGCTCAATAACGTCGACGTCATCGGCGGCGACGCGGTGCACGAGTTCCCCGATCAGGACGCCGACGTCTTGGTGGTCGACCCGCCGCGTGCGGGCCTCGCCCCCGAGGCAATCGACCTCATCGCGAGCACGAGTGCCCGCGATGTCGCCTACGTGAGCTGCGACCCGGCGACTCTGGCCCGCGACCTCAAGCGCTTTGTTGAGGAGGGCACCTTCTCCCCCGTCAAGATCACGCCGGTCGACCTATTCCCGCAAACCTTCCACTGCGAAACCGTCGTCCACCTCAAGCGCAACTAACCTAATCTGTTTGAGGGGCGGGGGTTCAGCAATCATCGAGTGGTGAATGATTGCTGAACCCCCGCCCCATTTCGCTGCTGGTTTACTGGTGGTTGACGGGAGCGCCACAGTTTTGGCAGAAGGAGGCATTTGCTTCCAACATTGAGCCACACTGAGCACAAAAATGAGCGGGCTCAACTGGCTGAGCATCATCGATCGCGGTCGGCACCTGCTGCGTCGGCGGAACCTGCTGCGCGGGAGGCATTTGCTGGTGCGGATTGGACTGCGGAGGCTGAGGCTTATTCGACGATTCCTTGTTCAAGATAACAGCAAAGGCGACAGCCGCGACACCACCAAACACAACTAGCAAAACGAGAAGATCGAATACCCTAAGGCCCATCGCGCATCAGCTCCTCATGTAGCGAAAGATGACGGATGCCGAGATTTTATCGCCGCGCTGCAAGCCCCTCCTAGTGCGCAACACCCATCCACCCTGCATGATTTTCTGGGGTGGGGATCAAAATCATTGGGGAATGGGGCGTGGCAAGCGGCGGTCTTCGGGGTATAAGACGGCTAATTGTATGCCGCCCTATGAAAGGAACCCTTATGCCCAGCGTTGCCGTTCTTGCCGCCGATGGCTTTGAAACGATTGAATGCCTGACCATGGTCGATGTCATGCGTCGCGGCGGCGTGCGCGCCACGCTCGTCTCGATCATGCCCACCCGCGAGGTCGTAAGCTCGCTGCAGATTCCCGTAACCTGCGACGCACTCTTTGACGAGATTAACTTTGACGAGTATGACTGCGTCGTACTGCCCGGCGGTCTGCCCGGTGCCACCAACCTGCGTGCCGACCAGCGCGTCTGCGACGTAGTCTGCGAGTTCGCCGCGACCAAGCATGTTGCCGCCATCTGCGCCGCCCCGTTTATCCTGGGCGAGCTTGACCTGCTCGAGGGACGCTACGCCACGTGCTTCCCCGGCTTTGAGAAGAGCTTCCCCGAGGGCGCCTATACCGGCGACAAGGTCACGCACGACGGCAACATCATCACCGCCAGCGGCATGGCCCAGTCGCTCCCCTTTGCGCTTGAGCTGCTGCGTACGCTCGCCGGCGACAAGGCTGTCGAGAAGGTTGCCGAGGGCATTCAGCTATGATTTTGGCTTCGCAATCACCGCGCCGCATCGAGTTGATGCGCGAAGCGGGCTACGACATCCGCGTCATTCCCGCTGACATCGACGAGACTCCTTTTGATGACGAAACCCCGCTTACGCTTGTCGAGCGCTTAGCTCGCGCTAAGGCTGCCGTCGTTGCCGCCGAGCACGCCGAGCCCAATGAGTTGACCATCGCGGCCGACACCATCGTCACCTTCGATGGCAAGCTTTTGGGCAAGCCGGCAAACGAGGATGAAGCCCGCACCATGCTCCACGAGCTCTCGGGGCGCACGCACCAGGTCGCAACCGGCGTCTGCATCGTTAGAGCCGGAGACGCCACAGCCCCGCACGCCGCCGAGAGCCTGTCGTTTGTCGATGTGACCGACGTGACGTTCTATGAGCTCACCGACGAGCAGATTGAGCGCTACGTCGCCTCAGGCGAGCCCATGGACAAGGCAGGCGCCTACGGCATTCAGGGCGTCGGCGGGCGCATGCTCG
This sequence comes from uncultured Collinsella sp., assembly GCA_902491345.1. Classification (GTDB taxonomy): domain Bacteria; phylum Actinomycetota; class Coriobacteriia; order Coriobacteriales; family Coriobacteriaceae; genus Collinsella. Next base: position 7,985 of record CABUHI010000030.1, on the reverse strand, counting down.
TGCATGATATTTCGGGCGACTTCTACAACGTGGTGGGCCTGCCCATCGCTCGCGTCGCGCGTGCGATTCAAAAACTATCGTAATTGCATCTGGCGCTGGGTATCCCCCAGCGCCTACAATTTCGGCGTACCGTACGGATCCCGACCGGGCATAAGGCCCGGCGGAAAACCGATAGGAGTAAAACATGGATACACTGCTTGAGGCCATTGACGTTTGCGATGTCGATGGCTTTTGCTTTGGCAACTATACGGACGAGGAGGCCGGCACCGGTTGCACCGTAATCGTGGCACCCGAGGGCGCCACCGGCGGTGTTGACGTTCGCGGCGGTGCCCCGGCATCGCGCGAGACCGACCTGCTGCGTCCCGAGAACACCGTGGACAAGGTCCACGCCGTCTGCCTTTCGGGCGGATCAGCCTTTGGTCTGGAGGCCGCGAGCGGCGTCGCCCGCGAGCTCGAGAGCCGCGGCATCGGCTTGCCCGTCGGCCCCACGCAGGTGCCCATCGTGTGCTCTAGCTGCATCTTCGACCTCGCCTTTGGCGACCCCACCGTACGCCCCGACATTGAGGCTGGCATCTCCGCCGTGCGCGAAGCACTCGACAACACCCCCACCATGCTCGAGCAGGGCAATGTAGGTGCCGGCACCGGTGCCACCGTGGGCAAGCTCATGGGCCCCGCCACCTGCATGAAGGCCGGCCTAGGCGATGCCGCCGTGGCACTCGGCCCTGTTAAGGTGGGTGCCGTGGTCTCGGTCAACGCCTGCGGCAATATCGTCGACCCCTTCACCGGTGAATGGGTCGCTGGCATGCGCGCCGCAGCCGATAGCGACCAGATCGTCGACATGGAGCTCGCAGCCTTTGCCGCCGCCGGCTCCATGCAAATGCCACTCGACCGCACCAACACCACCATCAGCTGCATCGTCACCAACGTAGAGCTCACTAAGGCTCAGGCCACCAAGGTCTCCCAGATGGCCGCAGACGCCTATGCGCACGCCATCCGCCCCACGCACACCACGAACGACGGTGACACCATCTACACCCTCGCCAGCGGCAAGTTGGGAACCCAGGCAAGCGCCGCCGTTCCCTTGGACCTGTTGGGCATGCTCGCCGTAAGGGCTTTGCAAACCGCCATCGTAAACGGAGCCAAAACCGCCAAAACCTCCCACGGCATCCCCGGCGCCGCAAAGTAGTCCACTCGACCGTCGGTCGGAGACGGGCGGGCGTTACGTTAGCTGCTCTACAGTCCTATGCAAGACGAAGGCCACATTAAGTGGCCTTCTTTGCATGCGGAACTCGCGACAAACGTAACGCCCGCCCGCCTCCGACCGACTACCAACTAAATTCCTTTCAGCCCAGGCCCCTGTGTACCGCGCGTCGAGGATCTTCAAATTCAAATAATCTGACAATCGATTCTTATAGCAGAGGCCCCTTGGCCTTTAGTTTGATACAAGTTCCGCACGAGCCGGAAAGCACTTAATGTGCTTTCCGTGCGAGCAGGACTGTTCGCAGTAGCAAACTAAAGGCCAAGGGGCCCAGTCAACCTATCAGCAGCGATTACTCAGCAGTTAGTTGAATTTGAAGATCTTTGAGGCAAGATGGTATAGGCCGAGTGTGGTTTTGTCTCCGGCCCGTCCACGCAGGTTGGTGAAGAATCCGACCACGCCGTAGCGAGCGCGACGATACATGCGCTCGTCGTACTCCTTCAGGTCCTTCCACAGCGTCTTCAGGCGCTCATCGGCACAATCTTCCTCGGAAAGCTTGGTGAGCACCGAGCAAATCGCCATCATCATGGTGAAGTAGCCCATCATGTACGAACGCAGACGCGAGGACTCAACGTCCTGGTACAGGTGGAACGATTCCATCATGATGCGCGTTACGCGGAACTGCTGACCCAGGCGCTTGACCATCGTGGCCTCATTGACACTCTGGCCCTCGCGACCGATAAAGTAGCGATAGAGGTCGATGTCGGCGTAGTACATGGTCTTGCAGCGCGGCAGCGGCACATATGCGTAGATATTATCCACGTAGAACGTGTGAGCCGGCATAGGCAGATTCGACTCGCGCAGTACATCGGTGCGATAGCACAGGCTGTGCATGAGCAGGTTCTGATCGGGACGGAAGTGTCCGATCTGGTCCCAAGAGAAAATCTTTTTGCGCGGCAGGGCAAACTTGTAGCCAATAGCGGTATGCGTGCCCTCGTAAACCTTCTCGTACACGTAGTTCGAGATAAACAGGTCAACGCGCTGGTCGCGCTCCTCAAAGCCACGCAGAATCGACAGCATGGTCGAAAGCGCCGCTCCGTCGAGCCAGTCGTCCGAGTCGACAACCTTATAGTAGGTGCCCTGCGCCTCGCGCAGACCCGAAAGGACGGCAATACCATGGCCGCCGTTCTCCTGGTGTACCGCGCGGATGATACCGGGATAACGTGCCTCCCACTCGTCGGCCTTGGCGGCCGTCTCGTCCTTGGAGCCGTCGTCCACCACGATAATCTCGATATCGGTGGCGTAATTGCTCCCCTCCAAGATGGAGGTGATGCAATGGTCCATGTCCTTGGCGGCGTTATACGAGGGAATACCGAATGTTATGACTTTATGCATGGCAGGCGATAATCTCATCCGAAAGATCGAGGGCGGAATTGGTCACGGCGTCCATATCGTAGTAACGATACTCGGCCAGACGACCCACCGGGTGGAAGTTCGTCAGGTTCTGGACGCGCTCAAGATAGCGCTCGTAGAGCTCACGGTTCTCGGGCTCCAGGATAGCGTAGTACGGCGTCTCGCCCGAGCCGGGCGTATAGGCCTTGGAGTACTCCTTCATGATGGTGGTCTTGCCGGGCAGGACCTGACCGGTCATGTTCTTGAACTCGGTGATACGCGTGTAGTCCTCGCTCGTAGTGTAGTTGACGGTGCCCACGGGCTGGAACTGGTCCATATCGAGCGTCTCGAACTTCATATCGAGCGTGCGGTACGGCAGCGCGCCCAGGTCGAGGTTGAACAGCTCGTCGAGCGGACCGGTGTAGACGATCTCACCACCATAGACCTTGCCGTCAATCTTGACGGTGGTCTCGTCGATTTCAAAGAGGTCACGGGCGTCCACGTCGCAGAACACATCAATCAGATCGTGATCGAGCATATGCTCGAACAGCGCGGTATAGCCGTCCTGCGGCATGCCCTGGAAAGGAGCCTGCGGGAAGTAGCGATCGTCATCGCCCACAAAGACGGGGACGCGGCCGGTGATCGAGGGGTCGATCTGATCGGGTGTCTGGCCCCACTGCTTCATGGTGTAATGCAAAAAGACGTTCTCGTAGACGTAATCGGCGACCTCGGCAAGATCCGGGTCGTTCTTCTTGCGCAGCTCCATAATGGGCACCTTGACGTCCTTGCCAAAGGTCTCCACGAGCTTCTGATACAGCTCCTCGCCGCGCTCATCGCCAAAGGCGAGCTTGAGGCTCGTATGGTTAAAGGGCACGGGCATAAGGGTACCGTTGATGTTGGCGAGCACCTTGTGCTGGTAGTCCGTCCACTTGGTAAAGCGCGACAGGAAATTGTGGACGCGCTCGTTAAAGGTATGGTAGATGTGCGGACCATACTCGTGGACCAGGATTCCCGCCTCGTCAGTGCAGTCGAAGGCATTGCCCGCAATGTGGCTACGGCGTTCCAAAACGGCAACACGATAGCCGATAGTTTCGGCAAGACGGCGGGCGCAAACGGCACCGGCATAACCGGCCCCGACAACGATCATGTCGTACGCACCGGCATTAAAGCCTTCAGGCAGGCCTGAGGTAATCTGCATCGATACTCCTTGTCAAAAGCCACACGCTTTTTAACTGGGCTTTTTCTCGAACATACGTCGAGACATATTTATCAGAGCGATTATAGCGCTAATGCGTCCTATAATGAGCTTGCCACACAAGGAAAGCTCAAGCACCGCGGCGTACATAATTGAAAGGTAAACCCGCTAGCAGCGGGTTTATTCGTGAACGGCCGGGCGCCTGGAGCTTAGCGAAACGCTTGTAAGGAGTAACATGAGCGATTTCCTAAACCGTATGAAGTCTGCCGCCAAGGCCGACCTTAAGACCATCGTCCTGCCCGAGGGCGAGGATCCGCGCACCATCGTCGCGGCAAACAAAATCATCGAGGAGGGCCTGGCAAAGCTCGTCATCCTGGGCAACCCCGACGAGATCGACGTTCCCGGCGCTACCGTCATCGATCCGCGCAACGCCGAGAAGCACGAGGAGTACGCGCAGAAGTTTGCCGAGCTCCGCGCCAAGAAGGGTGTTACTATCGAGCAGGCTCGCGCCCAGGTGATGGACGCCACCTACTTTGGCACCATGATGGTCAAGATGGGCGACGCCGACGGCCTGGTCTCCGGTGCCTGCCACTCCACCGCCGACACCCTGCGCCCCGCGCTGCAGATCCTCAAGACCGCCCCGGGCACCAAGCTGGTCTCGGCCTTCTTCGTGATGTGCACCGACACCCCGCAGTTCGGCACCGACGGCACGCTGATCTTCGCCGACTGTGGCCTCAACATCAACCCGTCCTCCGATGAGCTCTCCGAGATCGCCATCGCCTCCGCTCACTCTTGGTCCACTTTCATGGGCAATGTTGAGCCGCACGTGGCCATGCTTTCCTACTCCACCATGGGCTCCGCCGGTGGCGAGGTCGCCAAGAAGGTCCAGGAGGCCGTGAAGTTCTGCAAGGAGAAGGCTCCCGAGCTCGCCATCGACGGCGACCTGCAGCTCGATGCCGCTATCGTCCCCACCGTCGCCCAGCTCAAGGCTCCCGGCTCCTCCGTTGCCGGCAAGGCCAACGTGCTCGTGTTCCCCGACCTCGAGGCCGGCAACATCGGCTACAAGCTGGTCCAGCGCTTCGCTGGCGCTGACGCCTACGGCCCCATCCTGCAGGGCATCGCCAAGCCGGTCAACGACCTGTCGCGCGGCTGCTCTGCCGACGACATCGTGGGTGTCGTGGCCATCACCGCCGTCCAGGCTCAGATGGCTGAGTAGCGGACGAACTCGCCCGAAGGCCGTACGGGCTAACCCCTGAAAACGTCCTCGACCAATGAAACGCCCCCGTTCTGCTCCTCCGGAGCTACGAACGGGGGCGTTTCTGGTCTGCGGAATGTTTTCAGGGGTTAGCCCGTACGGCCTTCTGCCGCCACGTGGCATTCAGGGAATCTGGGGTGGACGGCGGCTTGGCTACGAGCTGGGGCTGAGAATCCTGAACGAATGGGTGTCGTTGCTGAAAGAGCAGGCGTTGCTGGTGACGATCACTTCGGGACTGGAATTTCCGCATGCTAGTAAAAAGGCCTCCGGAGCTGTTGCTCTGGAGGCCTTTCGTTTACTTGCAAATGCGCGCGTTAGTTGTTCTTGGTCAGACGCTCGACGTCGTGGGCGATCATGTATTCCTCGTCGGTGGGGATGACCATGACCGTGACGGAAGAGCCGGCGGCGCTGATGACCTGCGGACCGTTGCCCACGGCCTCGCGGTTCTTGTTGTTGTCGATGCGCACGCCCAGCCATTCAAAGCAGTCGCAGAAGGCCTTGCGGATCGACCAGTCGTTCTCGCCGATGCCGGCGGTAAAGGTAATGGTGTCCACGCCCGCCATGGAGGCGATCATGGAACCGGCCTGCTGCATAGCCTTGTAGGCGAACATATCGAAGGCGAGCAGGCAGCGCTCGTCGCCCTCGGAGGCGCGTGTACGGATGTCGCGGGCGTCGTTGGAGATGCCCGAGATGGCAAGCAGTCCGGACTGCTTGTTCATCATGTCGTCGACTTCCTGATAGCTGTAGCCGCCCTCACGCTGGAGGTAGCACACGGTGGCCGGGTCAATGGAACCACAACGGGTGCCCATCATCAGGCCGTCAAGCGGCGTGAGCCCCATCGTGGTATCGCGGCAAACGCCGTCCTCAATGGCGGCAAGCGAAGCACCGTTGCCCAGATGGCACGAAAGCAGACGGTGGCAGCGCGCACCCAGGATCTCCTTGGCCATCATCCACTCGTAGCGGTGGCTCGTACCGTGCGCGCCGTACTTGCGCACGTGGTACTTGTCGCACACGTCCTTGGGCAGAGCGTAGGTGTAGGCAACCTCGGGCATGGTCATGTGGAACGAGGTGTCGAAGACGGCCACGTTGGGCAGCTCCGGATACTTCTCGCGGCAATATTCGATTGCCGCGGCCTCGCCGTAATTGTGCAGCGGGGCGAGCGGGGCCACCTCAAGGATCTTAGCCATGACCTCGTCGTCGACGACCGCGGAATCGTCAAAGTGCCAGCCGCCCTGAACGATACGGTGGCCGATGCCATCGATCGTAAAGTCGGTCTTCTCGAGCTCCTCGAGCACGCGCGCAATGGCGCAGCGATGATCGGGAAAAGGAATCTCCTCGGTCTGCTTGGTGCCACCGTTCTCGGAGTGACCAAAGATGCCCATCTCCGATCCGATACGCTCGCAGTTGCCCTTGGCGAAAACCTCGCGGGTATCGGTATCCAGAAGCTGATATTTAAGGCTCGAGCTGCCGGCGTTGACAACAAGTACGTTCATGAGACTCCTTTGCAGTGCAATACGGTCGACGCGGGCCTCTTAAGGCGACCGCATTTTAATAAGAAGTTATCACATCTTGATAAATAGCTATCTGGCATATCGCCCAAAGAGCGTAAAAGGGGGCTGAACGGCACAAGGCCATCCAGTCCCCTCCCCTTGCATCAATTACTTACCGCTGACGATGCGCTCGACGTCGGAAGCGATCATGAACTCCTCATCCGTGGGGATGACGAAGATCTTGACCTTGGAATCCTTGGCGGACAGGCACCAAGCGCCGTCGCCGCGCAGGGCGTTGCGGGCATGGTCCATCTTGACGCCCATAAAGGCCAGACGGTCGGCCACGCCAGCGCGAACGGCCGGAGCGTGCTCACCGATGCCGGCGGTAAAGACCAGGGTGTCCATGCCGCACATGGAAGTGGCCATCTCGGCAGCCTTGGCGGCAATCTTGTAGACAAACATGTCGAAGGCGAGCTGGGCCTCGGGGTCGCCAGCAGCGGCGAGCTCCTCGACGTTGCGGCAGTCGTTGGTCTTGCCGCCGGTCACAGCCAAAAGGCCGGACTTCTTGTTCATCATCTCGTCGACCTCGTCGAAGGTGTAGCCGCCCTCGCGCTGCAGGTAGCACACGGTAGCAGGGTCGATGGAGCCGCAGCGGGTGCCCATCATGACACCGTCGAGCGGCGTCAAGCCCATGGTGGTGTCCATGCACTTACCGTCCTCGATGGCGCACAGGGAAGCGCCGGAACCGATGTGGCACACGACGACCTTGCGAGCCTCGCCGTTGGTCATCTCGGCGACCTTCTTGGAGATGTAGCGGTAGCTGGTGCCGTGGGCGCCGTACTTACGGATGTGCAGCTTGTCGCAGACGTCCTTGGGCAGGGCGTAGGTCTTGGCGACCTCGGGCATATTGAAGTGGAAAGCGGTGTCATAGACCGTGACGTTGGGCAGGTCGGGATACTGCTCGAGGCAGTACTCGATAACGTTGGCCTCGGGGTTGTTGTGCAGCGGGGCGAGCGGAGCGACCTCGCGGATCTTGGCGAGGACGTCCTCGTCGACGAGGGAGGAATCGCCGAAGTACCAACCGCCCTGAACGATACGGTGGCCGATGCCCTCGATCTTGACGCCGTTGGCCTCGAGGTCCTTCAGGACGACCTCGATGGCGACCTTGTGGTCGGGGAACTCGATGTTCTCGGTCACCTTCTTGGAACCGTTGGCAGCGTGGGTGAAGGTACCGCCGGTAAAGCAGACGCGCTCGCAGGAGCCCTTTGCGGACACCTTGTGGGACTTGGTATCGATGACCTGATACTTAAGGGTCGAAGATCCTGCGTTGACGACCAGAACGTTCATGTGTCTCCCTACTAACAGGCGGTGTGGCGCCGCCAGGTTACATACGCTTCAATAATAAACCCAAACGCCCTCGCGCTCGGGTTTATTGCGTTGATATATAAGTTATCG
>CABUHI010000029.1 GCA_902491345.1 uncultured Collinsella sp. | reverse complement strand
GTCCTTAAAGTCGTAATTGCGACCGGTGCGCACGCGGCCTTCGGCATCTACGGCGACAAAAGCGCTGCAGGCAAACTGGGGCGCCTGGACATGTACCGGCACACCGGGCAGCACCTGCGCCACCACGGCATCGATGTAGGCCTGGTCGTCGCGCACGCCAGCGGCGATAATGCGATCAAGATCGTAGTCGTAGGCGATGTCGATTGCGTACAGGTCATAGCTATCCGCGTAGCCGGTCAAGCGTTTGAGCGACGCGGCGGACTTGATTTGCTTGTGATAAACGATACCGGTGGCAGCGGCAAGGCCGACGGCGACTCCCGCGACACCGCAGGCGATGGCAATGTTACGTGACTTCATGACGGCTCCTCTCGTCTTGTTAGCGTAATTGTCGCAAAAGGTGCACGGGCATGATGGCTCAACTTGGCGAGCGGCGCGGGATTAAACACGGAATGAAGAGTGCGGCGCTGGCGCGGCGGGGTATGCTGGAAGGGACCATCAACCCAGCGAAAGGGGAGAGCATGACGGATCAGGAAACGCCCGAGCGCGTGCACGTGACGGCTGACGATATCGAGGCCGCCAACGACCTCATCGACTTTATCGAGGCATGCCCCAGCATGTTCCATACGGCGGCGACCATTATGGCCGAGCTCGACGAGGCGGGCTTTACCTACCTGCCCGAGAACGCGGCGTGGGATATCGAGCCGGGCGGTCGCTATTACACACAGCGCAACACCTCGAGCGTTGTTGCCTTTAAGGTGGGCGAGGACCTGGCTGCTACGTGGGGCGAGGACGGCGTTGCCGGCGACTATCATTTTCAGCTGACGGCGTCGCACAGCGATTCGCCGACGTTTAAGGTCAAGGCCGTGCCCGAGCTCGACGGCGCGGGCGAGACGCTGCGCCTGAACATCGAGGCCTACGGCGGCATGATCGACTACACCTGGTTCGACCGCCCGCTGGCGCTCGCGGGCCGCGTGCTGGTGCGTGAGGGTGACCGCATCGAGAGTCGCTTGCTCGCCACCGAGCGCGAGGTTGCCATTATTCCGAGCCTTGCCATCCATATGAACCGTGGCGTTAACGAGAGCTTTGCTCCCAACCGAGCCGTTGACCTGTGCCCGCTCATCAGCGCCGGTGAACTCAAGCAGGGAGATTTTGACGCTCTGATTGCCGATGAGCTGGACGTTGAGCCCGAGCAAATTTTGGGCCGCGATCTGTTCCTGGTCAATCGTCAGGATGCGCGCATTTGGGGCTGGGCCGACGAGTTTATCTCGACGCCCAAGCTCGACGACCTGGCCTGCGCCTATACCTCGCTGCAGGCATTTTTGGGTGCTGGGAACGCGCGCGATATCTCGGTCTTCTGCTGCTTTGATAACGAGGAGGTTGGCTCCGAGACCAAGCAGGGAGCCATGTCGACGTTCTTGGCCGATGCGCTGCGCCGCATTAACGGATCGCTGGGCTTCGATGACGAGTCGTACCATCGCGCACTTGCCGCCTCGATGCTCGTGAGCTGCGATAATGCGCATGCCGTGCATCCCAACCACGCCGAGAAGTGCGATGCCCGCAACCAGGTCGTGCTCAACGGCGGCATCGTTATCAAGGAAGCCGCCAACCAGCACTACTGCACCGATGCCTTTAGCCGCGCGGTGTTCCAGGCTATTTGCGATGACGCCGACGTGCCCACGCAGGCCTTCGCCAACAAGAGTGATATGGCCGGCGGCTCCACCCTGGGCAACCTGTCGAACATGCAGGCGAGCATGCACGCCGTAGACGTGGGCCTGCCGCAGCTGGCCATGCACTCGAGCTACGAGACCGGCGGCGTGCGCGACGTGATGTGTGCCATCCGCGCCCTCACGGCCTTCTACGAGCGCAACCTCAACATCAACGGCGCCGAAAGTGTGGAACTCTAAATGCGAGCCGAAGAAATGAAGGCCGAGCGTGGGGCTCAGCTTATTGATCGGGGTTTACAGCTGTTCGTCGACGCTTGCCATGAGTCAGGGGTCGACGTGTCCAAGGCGCGACCAACGAGTGCTGAAGAACTCAAGCGTAACGCCTATTCGGACCGCTATGACGAGGAGGCGGACTGGCTCTAATAAGCGAAGTGTCGAAAACGCTAGATGTATGTTTGATATCACTTTGGCGAGAGTGTCGCAGACAGAACTACCGGTATGGCGCAAGCCAACCTGACCCCATTGCACCAAACCTACCAAAAAGGGACAGGTTCATTATGGCAGGTTTTATCTGGGCAAATGCCGCAATGCCAACAGCTGGACAGAATTGTTAAGACACCACAGGTTGGGCAAACGTCAGCGAGCGATGTCCAGAGCGAACAAGTTGGCATGAAAAAGGCAAGGCATAGACCTTCTGGTCATGCCTTGCCTTTTGAATGGCAAATTGTCGCTCTGGGCGGCGCACAGCGTCGACCGGTCCGCCGTTCGTTAGAACGGCGGAACCCTAGTGCTCGATCCAGCATCGAAGCGTCTCGCCGGCTTGCAGGTGACGCAGATTCTCTGCGGCAATGTCGACCACATTATTGAGCGTGGCTGCCAGGTGGAACCAGCCGGAGACGTGCGGCGTGATGAGCATGTTGGGCGCATCCCACAGCGGGCTTGTCTCAGGCAGCGGCTCGGGGTCGGTGACGTCGACCGCGGCGCCGGCGAGATGTCCCGACTCCAAGGCGGCAACCAAGTCGTCGGCGACCACAAGATCGCCGCGGCCGCCGTTGGCAAAGAAGGCGCCCGGTTTCATCGCGGCGAAGAACTCGGCGTTCGCCAGGCCGCGGGTCTCGGGTGTGCTGGGCATAAAGGATGCGACGATGTCAGCCTCGGCCAGGCGCTCGGATAGGGCGTCCATGCCGTCCATGTCCTCAAACACAATGGGGTAGACGAGCGGATGGCGCTTGATGCCGCGGACGTGCGCGCCCATGCCGCGGCAGAGCGTGGCGAAGTGGCCGCCGATATCGCCCGCGCCCAGCACCAGCACATTGGCGCTTTTGAGCGAGGTGACCGGCCCCAAATCCTCCCAGCGATGCTCGCGCTGCAAGTCGTGATAGCCGGGCAGGCGCTTCATCATGGAAAGGACCATGGCAAACATGTGCTCGCTCACAGCCTGGCCGTAGGCGCCCACCGAGCAGGAAAGCTTAGCGTCGGCTGGCACGGTGCCGGCGGCCAAGTAATCGTCATAGCCCGCGGTCTGCAGTTGCAACAGCTGGAGATGCTCGCATGCTGTGAGCATGTCAGGGTCGATGTTGCCCAAGATCACGTCGGCATCGGCGACCTGCTCGCGCGTGGCGGCGTCGGCGCTCGTGTAGATAAAGTCCTCGCCCGGAGCGCTCGACTCAAGAATTGCGCGATGACGGTCGTTGACGGGCGGCAAAACCAGGATGTTCACAAGCAGTCCTCTCCGCTTGACCTACCAAAAAGGGACAGGTTTATTTTGGCAGGTTTTATCAGGCAAAACGTTCAAATAAAAACGCCGGATGCAAGACGAGCGTACCCGTCAGCATCCGGCGCATCTACGGCTACCAGCTCAGCAGCTCGTAGCCGTCCTCGGTCACCACGAGCTGAACCTCGCACTGGGCCGAATCGCTGCCGTCCTTGGTGCGCACGCACCAACCGTCACCCTTGCTAATCTTGATGTCGGGCGCTCCGGCGTTGACCATGGGTTCGATGGTAAAGACCATGCCCGGCACCATGATGGTGTCCACATCGGGCGCCTCGGTGGTAAAGCCCACAAACGGGTCCTCGTGGAATTCCTTACCGATGCCGTGTCCGCCGTACTCGCGCACTACGCTAAAGCCGGCGTCCTCGACCGTCTTTTGCACGGCCTCGGCCATAACGGACAACGGCAGCCATGGCTTGACGGCCGCCAGACCCGCCTCCACGCTGGCGCGGGTGACGTCGACCAGGCGCTGGCGCTCGGCCGAGACCTCGCCGATGCAAAACATACGGCTCGAATCACTAAAGTAACCGTCCAAGATCGTGGAGCAGTCCACGTTGATGATGTCGCCCTCGTGCAGGACGTCCGTATCGCAGGGAATACCGTGGCAGACGACGTCGTTGATCGAGGTGCACACACTCTTGGGATAGCCCTCGTAGTTGAGATCGGCCGGCGTGCCGCCGTGCTCGACGGTGTAGTCATAGATCATCTGGTCGATCTGGTTGGTGGTCATGCCTGCGGCGATATGCTCGCCCACATAATCGAGCACGCCCACGTTGATGGCGGCCGAGCGCTTAATTCCCTCGATATCGGCGGGCGTCTTGTAGAGCGTGCGGGGCAGAACCTCCCAACCCTCTTCCCACAAGCGCTCGAGGCGCTCATCAAAGGCGCTATGGCATTTCTTGTATTTCTTGCCGCTGCCGCACCAGCAAGCGTCGTTGCGGCCAGGCACGGGTCCTTTGTCATACATGGCTAACTTCCTTTCGTTCGCAGCTAGTATAGCCCACCTTCAGAGCAGCTGCGCGCTAGTAGCTCACCTGGCAGGGAATGCCGATGGCGCGCACGCGCGCGGCAATGGCGTCGAGCACCTCAGGCGCCGCTTTGGCAAGGCCGGCGACCGGTGTCTCGCGCGCCACCGTGTAGATGGTCGCTTCTTGTGGGCGAATGCGCTCGAGCGCCGCGAGCCAGGGGGCAACGTGCTCCTCGCCGGTGTTGTCGATGAGCTTGCCTTGATACTCGCCGGTCAAAAAGATCGTCTGGATAATAACGTGACCGTCAAAGCTTGCGAACGTCTCGATCTGGTGCTCGACGTCGTAGGGGCCAACAGGCTGGTCGAGCAGCTGGATAAACGCCGGGTCGACCGTATCGAGCTTGAGGATGTTGTCGTCGACCATCATGAGCGCATCGTGTACCTGGGGACGGTCGGCGCGCGTGCCGTTGGAGAGCACGGCAATCTTGGAGTTTGGGGCCAGCTCGTCGCGAAGCGCGACGGCACCGGCGATGGCCTGCGGAAACTCCGGTGCGGCGGTGGGCTCGCCGTTGCCTGCGAAGGTGATCACATCGGGGAGCTCGCCCTCGGCTGCCATATCGCGCAGCTTTGCCTCGAGCGCGTCGAGTACCACGGCGGTTGTGTTGTACGGCTCGTGGCAGGGGCGCTCGGTGTTGAGGCCGTTTTCGCAGTAAATGCAGTCGAACGTGCAGATTTTGCCGCTGGCCGGCATCATGTTGACGCCGAGCGAGAGACCAAGGCGACGGCTGCGAACGGGCCCAAAGATGGGGCTGGCATTCAAAAACGTAGACATAGGCATATGCTCCTCAAGACAATTGTGCCTAAGCATAGCATCGGCTCCAAAGCAGGGTGCGGGCTCTTGCTTTACAAGTTTCGTTTTTTCACGTCGCTCATTATGCCGTGTCATGAAAAGCCTCGGGTCGGGTAAAGTTAATCAGTTAACAAGGTGTAAAGCAATGCGGGTCTATCCAGCCGTACTGACGCGCAACTGGATGGGCGTTGATGATGGGGGCACAACATGGATTTTACGGTCGAGAATGCGGGCACCACGATTGCCTGTCGCGAATATGCCGGCCCGGATGTGTCGCCTGATACTCCTGCCTTGGTGTGCGTGCACGGCGCTTGTGTCGACGGCACATTTTTCGACGGCATCGCATGTGAGCTCAGTCGCAACTACCGCGTAATTGCCTATGACCGCCGCGGCTGTGGCGGCAGCAGCGAAGCGGCAGACGGCGGCTATGATCTTGCCGCTCAGGCCGCCGACCTGCAGGCCGTGATCGAACACGTTGGCGCTCCGACAAATGTGCTTGCGCACAGCGCCGGTACGTTGGTGGCGCTGGAGCTTCTTCGCACCGAACCCCATCTCGTCGCCCGTGCGATTCTGCATGAGCCGGCTGTGTCGGCCGAAGGCGTCGGCATGGGCGCAGCTCCGATTTTGCTCGATATGATTGCGGCTGGAAAGGTTTCAAGGGCGCTTCGGCTTTTCTTGGGAGCTCTCGGCGACTTGGACCCCGAGGCTCCTGGGACGACCGAAGCGGAAGCCAAGCATGCCCTGCGCAATGGTCGTTGCTTTATGGCCAATGAATACGGAACAAATATGACATATGCTCCCGACTGGGAGCGCGCCCGCGCGTCAAAGGCGGTGTCGGCCGTGTTTTTGGGCGAGCTTTCGGTCGATACACCTCGCGAGGCTGGTACGAGGGTGGCGGCTGAGCTTTTGGGCTGTCCACTCGTAATGGTTCCCGGCGCGCACAACGGCCTGCGCGATCGCCCGACAGCGGCTGCCCAGACTGTCCGTGGCATCCTGGGGCTCTAACAGCTGCAAAAAACAAAACAGCCTTCACTCGCAAACGTTTCGGCCGTGTTAACAAATGTGCTCAAGACCTCACGTCTGCGGCTTCAATCGCGCCGTCTGCCAACTCATAAAAATGTAACAGCATTCACGTGCTTACCTGCATCGGCAAGGTGTTACCCTTGTAGCATTTGGAACCCACCGCTACCATGCGAAACTATCGAAAGGGCCCCATATGCTCAATAATCACGAGGTCAATCTAACCGACGAGGAGGCTGCCGCTGAGGTCGCCCGCGTCGCGAAGACCTACCCCGTGGTGCGTTTGCTGTCGGCCGATCAGATTAAGAGCGAGCCTAACTGCCTGCTCGCCGGCGATCGCTGCCCTTGTCTGCGTCAGTCGAGTCTTGAGGCTTTGGCAGACTCCGATGAGGTGTCGGAGCAACTGCTCAACGATGGTGTTGAGTACCGCGCTCGCCTACGCCCTCTAAAGGTCGAGGGTGAGCCTCGTGTCTTGCTGATGGTGCGTCCGATCGATGAACAAGAGGCTGCAGAAGAGGACCTTGTCTACACCGACGTGCTGACGAGTGTGCGCAATCGCCGATATTACGAGGAAAAGCTCCGTAGCGCCCGCATGAAGGCCGGCGTTGCGGTGATCGACCTTGACGATTTTAGGGTCTTCAACGATACGTGTGGCCGTCATGCCGGCGACCTTGCGCTCGGTGCCGTGGCGACAGCCATACGCAGCGGTATTCGTTCGACTGACGAACTTGTGCGCTATGGCTGCGACAAGTTTGTGGCCGTCATGCCCGATATTCCCTCCGATGACTTCGCCCGTCGCCTGCGTCAGGTATCCGATGCCGTTCGTTCCGCGTTTATTCCGGGCCATGAGCACGTGAGCTTGACGGCATGTGTTGGTGGCGTTCGCATTCATGGCGAGACGGTTGATGAGGGCGTTGGCCGCGCTGTCCAGTTGCTGAGCCGTGCCAAGGCAAAAGCCGGTACGGTCGTGACCGATGGCGATTTCATCGAGGCCTTCCAAAGCGAAAAACCTTTGGTGCTTATCGTCGATGACTCCGAGATGAACCGAGCCATTCTCAACGAGATGCTCAAGGACGAGTATTGCATCCTCGAGGCTGATAACGGTCGTACGGCGCTCGATATGGTCGACCGCTATGGCGATGAGTTGTCGCTCGTGCTGCTGGACATTGTCATGCCGGGCGTGAGCGGCTTTGAGGTACTGGCCGATCTGTCGCGCCGATCGGTTGTTGACAATCTGCCTGTCATCATGATTTCGAGCGAAGAATCCGACGATGTGGTTCTGCGTGCGTACGAGCTGGGCGCCTCGGACTATATCAGCCGCCCGTTTGACGCCCGTGTCGTGCGCCGTCGTGTAAGCAACACTATCCGTCTGTACGCCAAACAGCGCCGCCTGACGAGCCTGCTGTCCCAGCAGTACAACGAGCGCGTCAAGAACAGTCGCATGCTCATCGACATCATGGCCGGTGTCATGGAACTTCGCAATGGCGAGAGCGGCAGGCACGTTACGAATATCGAAAAGCTGACCGAGCTGCTGCTTGGCTGTCTAGTCCAGCGTAGCGACACCATTTCCCTCGACAACGAGGAACGCTCCACGATTGCCTTGGCTTCGGCGCTGCACGATATCGGCAAGATGGCGATTGACGATGCAATTCTCAACAAACCCGGACGCCTTACGTCCGAGGAGTTCGAGATTATGAAGACGCATACCACGATCGGCGCCAACATGCTGTTTGAGCTGGGTCGCCATCACGTCGGCAATGCGCTTATGGAATATGCGTACCAGATTGCGCGTTGGCACCACGAGCGTTGGGACGGCAAGGGCTATCCCGATGGCCTTAAGGGCGACGATATTCCCATTGCCGCGCAGGTGGTCTCGGTGGCCGACGTGTACGATGCTCTGACGAGCGTGCGTGTGTACAAGGACGCTATTCCGCACAAGAGGCGATCCAGATGATCCTGGACGGTAAGTGCGGCACCTTTAACCCGCTGTTGCTCGACTGTCTGCTCGAGGTGCAAGACCGTATTACCGAGACGTTGGCACGCCCCGCCGACGTTGTCGCGTTTCCCACGATTTAGTTTGACCTAAGGAGTTTTAATCCATGATTTCCATGCGTGAGGCGTATGAGAAGATCGGCGCTAATTATGATGACGCGTGCGCTCGGCTGATGGGCGAGGAAATGCTTGCCCGCTTTGCCCTCAAGTTTTTGGATGACGAGAGCATGGACAAGCTGGAGGCCGCCATGGCGGCAGGCGACGCCGAAGGTGCCTTTATGGCAGCGCACACGCTCAAGGGCGTGAGCCAGAACCTGGGATTCGATAATCTGTACGAGCCGGCGGTTGCGGTGACCGAGGCGCTGCGCGGCGCCGATGCCGTTGACGGCGCTCGCGAGGGAATGCATGCGCTGCAGCAGCAATATGCGGCAACGATGTCAGCCCTGCGCGAGGCGGCCGAATAAGAGCTTGCGGGCCTTGATGACTATGAGAGTGGATAATCTCCCGTTTTAGGCCCGGTGGCGGCCTCAAAGTGGGAGATTATCCACTCTCGTTCGATATGTGTCCAAAAATCCACGCTCACCCCTCCGGGTTAGTAAATGGCCTATGCGCACTGGCGGGGCTTTCCGCATGCAATCAATATCGTTGTTCGATAAACTGTTCGAATAACGATAGAGTCGATGAGGGTGAGTGTATGTCTAACAGCGTTCAGCGTATGGCCAAAGCGGGCGAAAATATCAGGAAGCTTGGCTTTTGCATGGCAGCCGTTTTTGCAGGGATGCTCGTCGCTTTTGCCGCGTTGGTTGTTTACGTGATCTGGTATGCGGTTGCAAACGTTGCCTCTGTCGATTCTTTCGGCGTCGTGACGCTTCTCGATGGCGGGTGCATCGTTATCCCAAGCGGACTGTGCCTGGCACTCGTCGTGGGTATTTCGCTTGTCGTTCTGTGTGGGATCAGCCGTAACATCTCGCGAGGCGTCTCGCCCTTTACCAAGACGCATGTGCGGCTTATCCGTGTTCTTGCGCTTGCCTTTGCTGTTAACGCCGCGGTTTCGCTTATTGGTGCCTACGGATCGGTCAATCTTACCATTGGTGGGCTGGAGCTTTACGTCGTGCCTCATTCCTTCGTTATTGAGATTTGCCAAGGCGTTGCCTTTGATGCGGGGTCGCTTATCGGCGCGGCTGTCTGTCTGTGTATCTCGGTGATCTGGAGTTATGCCTCGCTGCTCCAAGAGCAGTCTGACGAGCTTGTGTAGGAGGAAGCATGAGCTATCTCATCATCGAGCTTGAGACGCAGCTACTTAAGACCGGAAAGACCAGTGCTGATCTGATTCGTGCCACGGGGCATACTCCGGCTAATATTTCTAAGCTAAGAAACGGAAAAATTAAAGCTATTCGCCTTAAGACGCTTCTCGATATTTGCGATGAACTTGACTGTCAACCGGGAGATATTATTCGGCGGGTGAGTGAGAAAGAGCTTGAGGAGCTTATTGTTGAGCGTGCAAAAAATGTCGTGAGGCAGATGCGGGACGGCGGAGGCAATGAGGCGTTGCTTCCGACATCAGTCTTTGCTGTAGATTTGAGCGACGAGTAGCATAAAGCGAACAACTATAACGAAATATCAGCGTAAAGGGGCCCGTGTCTAACACGGGTTCTTTCTTTTAGATTACCTTGACAAATATGAGTTATCGAAAAACAATAACAACTATGAAAAACGATAAAGGAAAGAAGGAACGATATGAGCGGTTTTGCTATCAAGCAGAACGGGAGGCCGATGAACGCATCAGCGATAAAGCTATCAAAGGTGTCAAAGCGCTACGGGAGACGGCGCGTTTTGCATGACGTTTCCTTCGAGGTGCATCAGTCTGAGCTCCTTGCCCTTGTTGGTGCAAACGGTGCGGGCAAAAGCACGCTTATTAAAATCGTCTTGGGCCTCTGCGAGCCGTCGTCGGGGAGCGTGGAGCTCTTTGGAGGCAAGTCGAAAAAAGAGCTGAGCCTGATGCGGACGCGTGTCGGCTATGTGCCAGATTCCTGCGGAGCATACCAATCCCTCAGTGCGGCTGAGAATCTTCGGATCCGATGTGCGGAATGGGGGCTCGATGAGAAACGTGAGGTTCCTCGCGTCTTGGGCCTAGTCGGGCTGGACGTCGATGAGAAAAAGAGCGTGAGCAGTTTTTCTCTGGGAATGAAACGGCGACTGGATATAGCTACGGCTTTATTGGGCGACACCGACGTACTAATTTTCGATGAGCCGGCGAATGGATTGGATCCGTTGGGCATCGAGAGTATATGGGCCCTTATCGGTCGATTGAATCGAGAGCAGGGTAAGACCATGCTCATCTCTAGTCATGATTTGGATGAGTTGGCATCAGTTGCAACAAGTTGTGTGTTTATTCATGACGGCGAACTGCTGAAAATGGAATCGATGGACGTCATAAGGGATGAGGCGCCATCCCTAAAAGAGTATTACAGGCGCTTGATGAAGGCGGTCTCGCTATGATGCGGGCGACCCATCCCATAAAGGCAGATATGATGCGTTTGCACAGGATGTTTCCGGCGAAGTTTGGTCTTGCGCTTATTCTGGCGTTCGGCCTTCTCTTCGGTGTCTTTCTAAAAAACGGAACAACGTTGCTCGCCTTTGGCAATAGCGTTTTTGGGGAGGATATTGGCTTCTGCTGGAATGTAATCGATCCTTCTGCACCCGAAGAGTCCCTTGTGCGTAGCGCCTTTGCCGGCACAGCTCTGCTTGTGCCGCTCATCGTTTGCCTGGTGATTCTACAGGAGCGTGGCTATGAAGAGGGCTGCCGAATTTCTTTGGCAAGAGGTCTCAGCCGCTTTTATGGGGCTCTAGCCCATGCATTTTCGTCTGCTTTAATAATTGGCGCAGCATATAGTGCGCTTTGCCTTCTTCTTTTTGCAATAGCCATAATACGTGGAGGGCATAACTACTCGCACGACATGCTAACTGTATTTTTGCCCGCATTGATAGTCAACGCCGTATTGGTGATATCGGTTGCGTTGGAGACGACGACCATCTATCGGATTACAGGCAGCGCTGTATTGAGCGGGGCTGCGATAATTATTGGATTTGTCATGAGCTTGACGCTCTACGGAACTTACCTTCAGACGCCCATACCGTCCTTGCGATGGATCTTCTTTCTTCCGGGGCCGTACCTTGGAGTCGGATGTGCCCTTGGGTATAGCGATATGGGGCAGCTGACGCTTCTGGGGTATGGCGCGGCAGCCAGCTGCCTATCGGTATTGATTTACGCTCTGGTGAGCTTTCGTGCTGGGGGTGTGCTCAATGGCTCGTCAGACTAGAAGATTCCTTCATTCAGAATTGAAGCATGTGAGCAAATGGACGTACGCCTTAATCCTGGTAATTTATGCGTGCATGGTGGTATTGCAGCTTAATTCTTTCCCGATGTGGTTCTGTAGCCTCCGTGAGAACAGTTTCTTGGGCTTTTCCCAGACCCGACGCTTCGGCTATCGGCAGAGGATGTCCTTCTATTTGGTAATTCAGAGGTTTTTCGCGGTCTGCTTTTCAACGTAGCCCCGTTGGCTCATGCATTGTTCTTTCCGTTCATCGCGGCTTGCATTGTGCCGCGCTTTGTCAGTTCGGGCTTTATTGAGGAACCGTGGGGGTTGTCGGAGGCTCGGGGAGGGAAGCGTGTGTGCGCTATCGTTGCGCGAGTGGTGCTGTCTTCTTTTGCCCTTTTGGGCGCGTTTATCCTGTCGAGTGTCGTTTTGTACTGTCTTAACTGCGTAATCGTTTTGGATGCTCAGCAGTATTTCAACCTGCATGTATTTTGCTATCGACTTGTTCTTGCTGCCGCTGCCTGCCTTGCATACGTGGTTTCTTGCGTAATCGTTGTTTCCTATTTTGGGTCCGGCTTCGGTCCGATTGGCATGCTGCTGCTTGTCAATGTTGTAGCGATCTACATACAGCTCGGGGCCAATTCCATGCTTCCGCTACCGTCCTCGATGCTCATGTGGATTTGCGGCGTGACCCCGTTGGGGGATGGTCAATGCGTTTCGATTTTAATTGACTGCCTAATAAACGTAGCAAGCGTTTTTGCCATCTGCTTTACAGTCGACCGATTGCGGTCGAGATTTCTTTGATTGTTTGTGAGGGATAATCATACCGAGCATACCAAATACAGGGGGGGGCGGGCACCGTGGCTGGTGTCCGCCCCCCCTGGCATGGAAGGTTTAAGCCTGTGTGATTCGCGAGCTAGCGAGCCTTCTTAACCTTGGCCGCTGCCTCGACAAACGACTTCCACAGGTTAAAGTCGGTCTCGAGCGTCTGCCAGGTGTACTCGGGATGCCATTGCACGCCCAGGCAGAAAGGCTGGCCTTCGATTTCGATGCACTCGGGAACGCCGTCGGTTGCCTTGGCGACCAAGCGCGTGCTCTTACCCAGACGGTCGACGCAGCAGTGATGTGCCGAGTTGGTCTGGATCAGTCTGTGCCCGCCAAGTGCGCGCTCCAGCAGCGAGCCCGGCATGACCTCGACAGGATGCACGGGATCGTTGAGCACGTGGGTGTGGCGCCACTGCGTGCGGCCCTCGCGCGCACCCAGGCTCGGCACGTCCATGCACAGGGTGCCGCCAGTAGCGACGTTGAGCAGCTGCGTGCCGCGGCAGGTGGTAAAGAGCGGCTTCTTGGCGCGGAGCACCTCGCCGACCAGCTTAAACTCAAAGCTATCGCGAATCTCGCAGCAGAGGGTGGGGTCGTAGGGTCGATCATCGCCCCAGCGCTTGGGGTTGACGTCCGGGCCGCCGGGAATGGCGATGCCGTCGGCGATATCGACGTAATGACGGATGACCTCAATGTCCTCGGTGATGGACATCTGCAGCGGCAGGCCGCCGGCGGCAAGGATGGCATCGACAAAGACGCTTGCGATTTCCTCGTTGGGGGAGAGCGTCTCGCTTAAAAACGGCTTTGCCTCTTCCCAACGCGGCGCCACCAGGATGAGCGGACGGTCGGCGGGGTCGACGTCGACATGCGGGGTATAGGACGAGGAAGTACAGGTTCCGATCATAGGTGTTGCTTTCGAATCTGAAGGTGACAGGGCGCATGAGAGACGTGGGACAACGCTTCCGATGGATTTGTCCCACGGGGTAGCTGGTTAGTGGCCCTTGATGGAGTTGAGGAAGTCCTGGGCACGCTTGGTCTGGGGATGGTCGAAGAACTCGTCGGGCGTGCCGGTTTCCACGATCTGGCCGTCGGCCATAAAGACGACGCGATCGGCCACGCGGCGGGCAAAGTTCATCTCGTGCGTAATGACGATCATCGTCATGCCCTGCTGGGCCAGACGGACCATGACCTCGAGCACCTCGTTGATCATTTCGGGGTCAAGGGCGCTCGTGGGCTCGTCAAAGAGCATGGCCTTGGGCTGCATAGCAAGTGAACGGGCGATGGCCACGCGCTGCTGCTGGCCGCCCGAAAGCTGTGCGGGCACCTTGTCGGCCTGCTCGGCCACGCCCACGCGGCTCAGCAGGTCCATGGCGCGCTCACGAGCCTCCTCCTTGGACACGCCCAGCACGTCGACCGGTCCCAGCATGACGTTCTGCAGCACCGTCATATGTGCGAACAGGTTGAACTGTTGGAACACCATGCCCAACTCGGCGCGCATGCGGGCAAGGTCTTTGCCTTCCTGCGGCAGAGGCTCGCCCTCGATGAGGATTTCGCCCGAGTCAATGGTCTCCAAGCGGTTGATGGTGCGGCACATGGTCGACTTGCCCGACCCCGAGGGGCCAATCACCACGACGACCTCGCCGCGGTTGACCGAGAGATTGATGTCGTTGAGGACGTGCAGGTCGCCATAGTGCTTATCGACGTGCTTGAGCTCGATCAGCGGCTGATTGCCGGTGGAAGAGGTGCTCTGTGCCATGGTGCTCGGCTCCTTATGCTTTGAGAACGTGAGTGCTTAGCGGATGATGGTCGCGCCGGTCTTGTGCGAAACGTAGACAGCGGCCTTGTTAATCGCGACGTTGATGAGGATGTAGATGACCGCGATTACCAGGTAGACCGACACGAGGGCGTCGTAGTTGGTAATGAGCACGCGGGCATTTTGCATGAGGTCGGGGTAGCTCACCACGTAGGCGACGGTGGTGTCTTTAACTACGACCACAAGCTGCGAAATCAACGACGGAATGATAAACCGAATCGCCTGCGGTAATACGATTTTAAAGGTGATTTTAGCCTTGGAGAGGCCGAGCGCCTGGGCCGCCTCGACCTGGCCACGCGGCACGGCGTTGACGCCGGCACGGAAGATCTCGGCCAGCACGCCGGCGGCAGCGAGCGCGACGGGAAGCGTGAGCATCCAAAACGACGGCAGCGCAATCTTGTACTGGGGCAGCACCAAAAAGAAGAAGTAAATGAACAGAAGGCTCGGTACGCCGCGGAAGAAATCGGTGAGCACGCGGCAGACCAGCTGCAGCGGCTTAATGTCGCTGGTGCGGCCGAGCATAAGGGCTAAGCCCAGCACCAGCGCGATGGCGCCAGCGGTGAGTGCGACTTTAACGGTGCCCTCAAAGCCGGCAAGCAAGAACTTCCAGGTGGTGAGGTGCGTAAAGAAATACCAATAGTGGACCGAAAGCTGGCCGGTCACATAGAAGCGCTGCAGCACCAGGGCGACGAGCGCGGCCACGGCGACGAGTGAGATGGCGGTGCCGATGCGAATCTTGGCGCGCATCTTGGGGCCGGGAGCCTCGTAGAGCGCATCGCGCATGGTGAGTGCAGGGGAGGAATGCTTGCTCATCGGAGGATCCTCACCTTCTTATCGATATAGTTGCCAATGTGGCTCACCACAAAGGCCGTACCCAGGTAGCCGAGTGCCGAGATAAAGAACGCGGCGACGCCGCCGAGCGAGCGCGTGTTGATATAGCTCACAACGCCGGTAAGCTCTTGCGGCTTAAGCGGCACCTGGCTGCCCAAGGCGGTGGTGAGCATGACGGCGATAAAGAGGTTGGTCATGGGCAGCACGCTCGAGCGTAGTGCCTGCGGAATCACGATCTTGGCGAGGATGCGGTTAAAGCTCATGCCGAGCGAGCGGGCGGCTTCGACCTGGCCGACGCCGACGGTGTTGATGCCGCTCATAAAGTTCTCGGAGCCAAAGGCCGAGCCCAAAAGGACCGTGGCGACGATAACGCAGGTGCGGTAGGGCAGAACGACCTTGAGCGGCGGCAGCGCGTAGACGACGATAATGAGCAGCGCGATGCCGGGGATGTTACGGAAGACCTGAACATACAGGTCGCCAAAGACGCGCAGCGGCTTGAGCGGCGACACGCGCATCACGGTGACAGCGACGGCCAGCACCATGGCGATGGCAAACGACTCAAGCGTCATGCCCCAGGTTGCTAGCAGCGCGTCGATATAGTTCTGGCCATAGAGCGACCAGAGTTCGGAGAGACTCATGCGGACCTCCCGCCGATAAGGAAAGGGGCTCCCGTGTGTACGGAAGCCCCGACAACTCAGTGAGGAAACAGTTTACCGCAATAAAGCGCATCATGCGTTTCCATATGGTTTCGTTGCGGCCGTTACCAGGCTCGCTGCCTAGGCGCCGATCTCGGGCAGCTCGGGAACATTGGTGTCGCCCGTACGGTCGCCGATGCAGATCTGCCACAGCTCGGTCCAGGTGCCGTCGTCCTCGATCTTCTTAAGGAAGTCATTGACAAAGGCGACGCCGTCGGAATCGAGCGGCAGACCGATGCCGTAGGGCTCCTTGCTGCCGAAGGGCTTGCCGGCGATCTTGTACTTGCCGGGCTCGCGGACCAGGGCGCTCTGCTGCATGTTGTTATCGATGACGTAGGCGTCAACACGACCCTGCTGGAGTGCCTGGCGGGCCTCCTCGTCGGTCTTGAACTCCTGCTGGCTGGCCTTGGGAGCGAGCTCCTCCAGGATGGCGGGGCCGTTGGAGCCGGACTGGACGGCGACGTTCTTGTCGGCCAGGTCGTCGACGCTCTTGATGTCGTCGTTATCGGCGAGCACCAGGATGGCCTGCTGCGTGTAGTAATAGGGACCGGCAAAGGAGACAAGCTTCTTGCGCTCGTCAGTGATGGTGTAGGTGGCAAAGACGGCGTCGACCTGGCCGTTCTGCAAGACGGACTCGCGCGTGTCCGAGGTCACCTGGGTGATCTCGACCTTGTTCTCGCCCAGGATGTAGTTGGACAGGAGCTGTGCGATACCGGCGTCGAAGCCGCGGGTCTGACCGTCTTTCTCGTTGAGGAGGGAGAAGAGCGTGGAAGTCTGAACGCCACCGATCTTAAAGACGCCGGCGTCCTTAACGGCCGTGGCCCAGGTGCTGGCGGCGATGGCGTCGTCATCGGCCTTGGGGCCGTTGTCGACGAGCTTGTCGAACGCCTTGGCGTCGAGCGTGGTGGAAGCCTCGGTATCTTCGGAGCTCTTGGAGGAGTCGGCGGCGGAACCCTTGTCGGCCTCGGCGCTGGTGTCGGAGCAGCCGGCAAGACCAAGGCCGGCGACGGTTGCGAAGGTGGCGGCGACAAAGCCGCGGCGGTCGAGAACGACCTGCTGGGAGAGGTTCTTGCTCATGGTAGAACACCTTTCTCAATAAAATCCCTAGCGGTTGAGTAGAGTTATACCCTATCGCGCTCAAATGGGTCAACACGAAATAACTCAGAAACATACTTACCTTATGGGTTATTCTACCTACCAAAAAGGGACAGGCACCTTTGTGGTGGTTCTTGCAGATGTGGTGGCCTGTCTCGCTGCTTTGTCTCAATCTGTAACAGTTAGACGAGGAAATGGGTTCTACCTGTTACAGATCGAGATTTTCACTTCAGGGGAATTCGAATGTCTCGATCTGTAACATCTGGATGGCTAAAAGGTCTCTATCTGTTACAGATTGAGACAAAGGTCAGGGACTAAGACGTCTTGTCTCAATCTGTAACAGTTAGACGGGAATTCGGGCCCTGGATGTTACAGATTGAGATAATTGCGTCGCGAAAACAAAAACCTCCGCAGGGATGCTTCCCTTGCGGAGGTTTTCTTACTCGTTGAGTAGTCTTGCGGCTTCGGCGGCCATGTTCTCGACCGTCATGCCGTTCTGCGCGAGCAGTTCGTTGGGGTCGTAGCGGTCGGGGAAGCCCTTGGCGATGCCGAAGGTGCGCGTGCGCAACGGCGTGCATGCCAGATAACATGCCACGCGCTCACCCCAGCCGCCGTCCAAGACGCCGTCCTCGAGGGTGACGACAACGCGATGCTCGGCGGCAAGGCTGTCGAGGAACTCGCGGTCGAGCTCGGTTGCAAAGCGCGGGTTGACGAGCGTGGCCTCGATGCCGTACTCGGCGGCCAAGCGGTTTGCCACGTGCTCGCCCAACTCAAAGAAATCGCCAAGCGCGAGTACGGCTACGTCGCGGCCCTGACGCACCACGTTGTAGCGAACAGCGCTGTAGTCGGTGTCCTCGGCGGGCACCAGATCGGGGCGGCTTACCAGGCCAATGCCCGGTACACGGATCGCTACGGGATGCTCGCGGTGGGCGAGCGACCAGCTCAGCATGGACAGATATTCCTCCATGCAGGCCGGCGCTAAGTAGCGCATGTTGGGAAGACCGCCCAGCATGGAAATATCAAAGAACGAAAGGTGCGTCTCGGACGTGGTGCCAAAGATCGACGCGCCAAACACCAAGATGGTTGCGGGGGCGTCGTTGAGGCACAGGTCGTGCCACAGTTCGTCGTAGGCGCGCTGCAAAAACGTGCCGTACACACCAAAGACTGGCTTGGCGCCCGAGCGTGCAAGCGCGGTGGCAAAGGTCACGGCATGCTCCTCGGCAATGCCCACGTCGACAAACTGCTTGCCGGCGGCAGCGCGAAGCTCGGGTGTAAAACCCATGATGTAGGGTGTGGCGGCCGTGATGCCCACAACCTGCGGATCGCGCTCGATGGCAGTGCTCAGGGCCTCGCCCGTAATGTCGGCATAGGTGCGCGGCGCAGGCTCGCTCGGATGGCCCGGGCAGAGCTTGCGCCCGGTCGCCATGTCAAACGGACCCACGTGGTGCCAGCGTTCGGGGTCGCTTTGGGCTGGCTCAAAGCCCTTACCCTTGGCGGTGGAGACGTGCAGCACGATGGGATGATCGATATTGCGCAATTCCTGCAGCGCGTCGACGAGGGCTAACACATCGTTACCGGCGTCCAGATAGCGGTAGTCGAGCCCCATCGCGTGGAAAACGTTGCGCTCACAGGTGCCGTTGCTGGCGCGAAGCTCGGCCAGATTGCGATACAGGCCACCGTGGTTTTCGGCGATGGACTGGTCGTTATCGTTGACGATGATGATCAGGTTGCTGTCGAGATCGGCGGCATTGTTAAAGCCCTCAAACGCCAGGCCGCCCGAAAGCGAGCCGTCGCCAATGATGGTGATGACGTTGTACGCATCGCCCGCCAGGTCGCGAGCGTGCGCTAGGCCGCAGCCCAGGCTCACCGAGGTCGAGGTGTGACCCATGGCGAACAGGTCGTGCTCGGACTCGTCGGGATTGGCAAAGCCAGAGGCCTCGCCGTAGCGTGCCGGGTCGATA
>CABUHI010000028.1 GCA_902491345.1 uncultured Collinsella sp. | reverse complement strand
TCAACACGACCATCGGCATCGACGCCTACCTGACCGATTCCTACGAGGACGTCGCTTCCTACACCGCGACCATCGCGTAGCGACAGACACCGACAGCCGCGGATTGGCGGACATATCCGCGCACACCAGGCGGGGCCGCAGGAGTTGATCCTGCGGCCCCGTCGTTTTTATGCCGATGCGCGACGAGCTTTAGCGCTCCATGTTGGGAACGATGCTGCCCTCGGTCACCGCGTGCACGGCCAGGCGCATGATGTTGTCGTAGCCGGTCTTGCTCAGGATCTCCGAGATGCGACGCTTGATGGTGCCCTCGCTCATAAACAGCTCGGCCGCGATCTCGCGACGGCTTTTGCCCTCGCAGGCAAGGCGCAAAATCGATAGCTCGACATCATCGAGAGCTGCCGTGCCCGAAAAAATGCTCTCGGGCGGCTTGGGAAACGTGCAATAGCCCGCCAACGTGGAGCGCATCACGGCGAACAGCTCGTCGATACCGACATTCTTGTACACAAAGCTATCGACGCCCGCCTCGCGAGCCTGATCGACAAAGGTGATCTCGGGCATGCCGGTCATGATAATGATGCGACACTCGGGCAGCTGCTCCTTGATGCGCGCCGCCGCCACGATGCCGTTGGAATCATGCTCGGTGCATACGTCCATCAGTATCATGTCCGGACGCTCCTTGAGCGCGACACCCAAGGCCTCGGAGGCATCGGCGATGGCGGAAACAACGGTCATATCGGGCTGGTCGCCAACGGAGCGCGCCAGGCTCTCGCGCAGGATGGCCTGGTCTTCGACGATTAACACGCGGATCATGAGCTTCTCCTTTGGGACGTGTCGTTGGCGTTAAGCGGGATGGACACCGCAAGCGTAAAGGGCGGGGCGGCGTGGACCTCTAGGCTGCCACCCAGATCTTGCGCGACATGCCTCATACCTGGGATACCCGTTCCCTCGCGATACGATACGGGGGCCGGGGACCCGTCGTTAGAAATCGTCATGTGCGCGATGCCGTCAGCATCCGTCCCCTCCTGCCACAGGCGCACATGGACCCGATGCGCCTGCGCATGCTTGGTGGCATTGGTCGAGGCCTCGCGGATAATCTGCAAAAATGCGGCGGCGACACGCGCGTCCTCAGGCAGCACACCCTCAACATCGATCTGCACGCTCACCAGGCCAAAAGCGTGGGCGATATCACCCAGCTGCTCTGCAGGCTCACTGGCACCACCACTGCGCAGGTCGGCGGCGATCGAGCGCAGCAATGGGTCAATCTGCTCGAGCGACTCGTCGTCCAGGCGCCCCTCCTCCAAATAGCGATGGAGGATGGACAGGCGCTGCCCGATCACGTCGTGCACGCGGGCACGCATGCGCAGGTAGGCCGCATTGTCGGCAACTTTTTTGACCTCTTCGATCTGGGCCTGGAGTTCTTTGCCCGCAAGCTCAAGCAGGTGATTGGCTTGCGCCAGGCGGTCGTGGGCATGCGCATACTCCGTCACATCCAGCCCGATAATGCGCTCAAAGAGGCGGCCCGAAACCATAACGTCATCGTGCACAAACAAGCGAATCTCGGCGGGAGAAACCTCGACCACCGCCCGCGCCTCACCAAAGCGGTCCAGATTAATCCGCACACGGTTCTGGCTGCTTTCGGGCATTTGCATGCTGAGTTTGCGCAGGCCGTTCCATGTACCGCTCATATCGCCTAGGTCGGTGGGCATATGAAGCTCCACCAGGTTTTTGCGCATGCAGCGGTTCATGAGCAGCGGACGGCCCCTCGGGTCCAGATACAGGATGCCCACGGGAATCACGTTGATGGTCTCGATCGTCGAGAACGCGGTGATATCCTCCTGGCGGTTACGGACGTCCATCAAGAGCGCCGCGATGGAACGGAACAGGAAGAACGCTCCCTCTGCGATAAGGACAACGGTCCACGCCGAGCCCATGGCAAAAACCACCGGCGGCGTCACGGCGACAACAAGCAGCAGCTCGACCAGCATGACGGGGCGACGATAGCGCACCATAAGCACCACGCCATAGGCAAAGATTGCGGCATTGAGCCACAGCGCTCCGCCCATTGCCCTGGCGCAAACGTCAAGCGGCGCCACCAGATACGAGCCAGACGACGCGAACAGGATAAGCGCCGAAACCACCAGGTGAAGCACGAGGCTCGCCTCGTAGGTGCAAACCGCCTTACGGTTATAGGACGAGCGGCGCGATGCGATGAGCGGAACGTGGATCGTCTGCAGGCACGCAGCCAGGGCAAAGACAACATCGAGCGCAACGATTTGGGGAAGAATGAGCGAAATCTGCATCGTCACTCACCCGCCCTCGGCATCAAGACGATCATGCGCAACTGGCCGGGTTCGCCCTCAAGGCGGTATGCCACGTTGCGCCCTTGCAGAGCGCTTTCGAGCTCTTGCGCAGCGGGCGTCTGCGAAAGATCTTCATCATCGTTGGAAAAAAGCGTGGCGCGCAGCTCGACACTGCATCGGTCATGGTCGCCCAAGTGATACATAAGCGCCGGATGGTCGGTGGTGTAGGCAAAAAACGCAAAGTCATACACGCAGTCGTACAGGGCGCTTACCATACTGGCGTGCAACGGGCGCCGTATGGCGATAATCGAGGCGCAATCGATATCGATGGTGCGCAGGTCGCTTGCGAGCTCGTTGGCGATGAGCTGAATGCGGTCGCGATCAAAACCGCTCTCCCCGTGCTGCGCCAACGTGAGCGATCCCTTGCGCTTGCAATAGGCGACGAGCATCTTGGCGCGCTGCAGCATGCGGTAACGCTCGTGTGAAGATGTTTCGTCGGTCAACGACGGCAGCGAGCTCAGCAGGTCGTACATCCCTTCGAGCGCGCGAGCAAGCGCCTGGTCCACATCTTGGACCAGCAAGGTCTCGGCCTCTTGATCTGCCAGGTGCGTCTTAAGGTCGTAGTCGGCAGCGAGCAGCTCGTTTTGACGTTGCAGCTCCATGCGACGGTGTGCCAGTTCACGGTTAAGCTCGTTGAGATCCGACACGTCTTGGGCAAGCAGGGCCGATCCGCCCAGCAGTGGAAAGGCACGGTACATCACATCGGGATCGGACGCCACGGCAAAGGCATGGGCGCGGCTGTGCGCCTGGGTCCGCAACTCCTCGCGCACGCCTACCGGCATTGGCTTTGACACTGGCGTGGCATAGACTTCCTGCAGGTCGCGCGTTAGAACTTTGAGGTCAAGCGGCAAGGTGTCGAAAATACCGGCGATGTCGTGATATGACGGAATGACACCGCAATCGAGACAGATTTCCATCGCCACCACGCACAAGACGCAATAGATGAGCGAGAAGTTGAGCCTCCATGCCCAGGGCACGCGCAACGCATATGAGATGGCAAAGAACGCGCCGCCCAGGAGCACGAGCGCCGCCGTGCCCGAGAAACGTTGGATGCGAAAGGACGAGGACCGGCCCACCAGGATAAAAAAGGCCACAAAGTTAAAGGCCGTCCACACGAGGACGGCGAAATAACCCCAGCCGTACGTGTAGTCGTTGCTCCAGGTGTCGCTTGTGCGGTCAAAGTGGAAGACCTGCTGGTGAAAATCGTTGGTGAGCACAAATCCGATAAGCAGGATAGCCATAATCCACAGCGCAGCGCAGTAGCGGCGACCCAGGCGGTGTTGCTCCAGGCCCGCAAGGCGCAGACCACACAACTGGTAGAGCAGTGGAATGAGCGTCATGGGCACGTAGTACAGGTACCACAGCACGGTGGCATAGAACGGCGTGAACGACTTGTACTTGAGAATGACTTCGATCATCCACAGGGCGCAGATGGTGGCGATGGCAACAAGGCGGCGGCGCAACACATAGTCCAAACAGCGCAGATAGACCGATACGCCCCAGATCGAAAATGCAATTGCGGCAACAAGCAACGGCAGAGAGCTCGAATGGACGAGCGCATCCACGACCTCTTCGGACACCTCGCTATAGGCGGGCACGGCGTTAGAAAGTTTGGGGTCGAAGGCGAACAGCGCCGGCAAGACTGCCAAAAGCATGAGGAACAGCGCGGTGATGGCGCCGGCGATAGCAAAGACGCGGTGACGGTACACCTGATGCGTTATGCCAACAAGGAATCGCGGCATGGCGAAGAGCCTGCCGCCCCTGGGATCCGCCACGGGTGCGGATCGGGCGGCCGCGTGGCCGATATGTCGCTCGCGGGTACCCATAGTGCTTTTAGTGTACCGACAGGCAGGCTCAAAAAGCGGGCCACATGTCCCAAAATCCGCAGACGGCAAGGCGGCCGGCGAGCACATACTCGCCGGGCGCCTTGGTTAGGAGACTATGAGGATGAGCACGCGAAATTCACAGCGGTCAGGCCCGTCCCCTAAGGGCCTGAGGTGCTCAAGATTGGGAGCGACAAGCCCGACGAAGCGTACTTAGGTACGCGAGGAGGGTTGGAGCCCCAAGGTTGAGCGCCTCAGTGCCCTTAGGACAGGTCCTCACCGTTCGTTTCGATGACATGCTTGTACCAGTCGAAGCTCTTCTTTTTGGAGCGCTTGAGGGTGCCGTTGCCCGCATCATCGCGGTCCACATAGATAAAGCCGTAGCGCTTGGACATCTCGCCCGTGCCGGCAGACACCAGGTCGATCGGGCCCCAGGTGGTGTAGCCCAGCAGGTCAACACCGTCCTCGGTCACCGCGTCGCGCATGGTCTGGATGTGCTGGCGCAGGTAGTCGATACGGTAGTCGTCGTTGATGGAACCATCCTCCTCGACAACATCCTTGGCACCCAGACCGTTCTCGACCACAAACAGCGGCTTCTGATAACGGTCGTACAGGTCGTTAAGGGTGATGCGGAAGCCCAGCGGATCGATGGCCCAGCCCCACTGGCTCTCCTGCAGGTAGGGGTTCTTGGCGCCGGCGAAGGCGTTGCCCTGGGTGCGCTCGACATCGGGGTTATCGGCACCGGCGGAGCAACGGGTGCTGTAATAGCTAAAGCTGATGAAATCGACGGTGTTGGCGGCCAGGATCTCGCGGTCCTCGTCCGTCATACCCACATCGATGCCTAGACGCTCGAGCTTCTTGACGGCATAGGCCGGGTAGTAGCCACGGCTCTGGACGTCAACGAAGAAGTAATTGTCCTGGTTGTCGAGCTGCGCCTGGCGCACATCGCCCGGACGGCAGCTGTAAGGGTAGTAGCTACCTGCAGCGAGCATGCAGCCGATCTTGATCTCGGGGTCGATCTCGTGGGCGATCTTGGTTGCCCAAGCGCTGGCGACGAGCTCGTTGTGGGCGGCCAGGTACTCGACGGCTTCCTTGTTCTCACCCTCCTCAAAGACCAGGCCGGCACCCATAAACGGCAGGTGCAGGATCATATTGATCTCGTTAAAAGTGAGCCAGTACTTCACCAGACCCTTGTAGCGGGTGAAGATCGTGGTTGCAAGGTTCTTGTAGAAGTCGATGAGCTTGCGGTTGCGCCAGCCGCCGTACTCCTTGATGAGGTGAATCGGGCAATCGAAGTGTGTAATGGTCACGAGCGGCTCGATGCCGTGCGCCTGGCACTCGCAGAATACGTCCTCATAGAAGGCCAGGCCAGCCTCGTTGGGCTCGGTCTCGTCACCGTTGGGGAAGATGCGGGTCCACGCCAGGCTCATGCGGAAGGTCTTAAAGCCCATCTCGGCAAAGAGAGCGATGTCCTCTTTGTAGTGGTGATAGAAATCGATGCCGGTCTGCGCGGGATAGTAATAGCCGTCCTCGAAGTCGAGCATCTTGCGCTGGCCGGAGACCACCGCATAGCGCTCGGGGCCGTGCGGAGCCACGTCCACGTTGGCAAGGCCGCGGCCGTCCACGTTGTAGGCGCCCTCGCACTGGTTGGCAGCCGTCGCGCCGCCCCACAGGAAGTCATTACGGAAAGCCATGCATCAATCCTTTCGCACGCTGTTGTCATAGGCTCAGTATCTCTGCAAACGGGGTACCACTCAACGACAACAGCGCGGGTCGACACTTCTTTTCGCGCGCAGACGCCCGGCAGCCACCCCGCCTGACACTTTTTGATATCCGCCCAGCCAAGCCGCCACAAAGGGGACAGGCACCTTTGTGGCGGTTTGGGCCCGTTTTGTCTCGATCTGTAACAGTTAGGCAGCCAAAACCGGGCCTGGTGTTACAGATCGAGATTGTTCGGCCTGTCCCCTGCAGTTTGTCTAAATCTGTAACAGGTAGAGACGATTTAGCCCGCTAGATGTTACAGATCGAGACAGAAGATTCTAGTCGCAGGCGATGTCGAGGTTCTTTCCGGTGAGGCCCACGCAGCCGCCCTCGCCGGCGGAATATTTGACTGAATAGGAAAAAAAGGAAAAAATAGGAAAAAAAGGAAAGGAGACTTATGACTGAAACCATCTTCTCCCCCTCATTTGGAAATCGCCCGTCCCATCTGGTGGGGCGCGGGAGCGTGATTTCGACATTCATCTCCGGCCTTGAGCAGGAGCCGGGCAATCGAGACCGAGCCATGCTCATGCTCGGCCAGCGAGGCAGCGGCAAAACGGTTCTCCTGTGGGAACTTGCCGATCGCGCCCGCAAGCTCGGCTTCGTTGTCGCCACACCCACCGTAGCCTCCGAGGATATGCTCGAGCGCATTGTTGAGAAGATCCAAGAAGCAGGCGAGCCTTACGTCAATAAACGCCATCTTCCTAAACTCACGAGCGGCAGCCTAAGTGTTTTTGGGTTCTCGGCAGGCCTCGAGTTCACACGAGACGTGCAGGAGACCAAGAGCTTTCAGTTCAAACTCACACAGCTCGCGCGCAAACTGACCGAGCAAGGACATGGCATCCTCATCCTCATCGATGAGCTCCAGGCCAATTCATCCGAGATCAGACAGCTCGTCACCGCCTATCAAGAGCTGGTCGGTGAGGGACTCAACGTCGCGCTTGTTATGGCAGGGCTCCCGGGAGCAGTCTCCGCGACGCTCAACGACCGCGTACTGACATTTCTCAACCGCGCGCGCAAGGTCACGCTCGAACCGCTTTCAGTCGGAGATGTGGATGCCTATTATCAGCGGGCTTTCGAAGAGCTCGGCCTTGATATCCCAAGAGACCTTCGCCTCCATGCCGCTCGCGCAACCCAAGGCTCGCCCTATATGCTGCAACTCATCGGCTATAACATCGCCAATCGCTGCCAGGCAGGAGAACACGTAACGCCAGAGCAAGTCGACGGAGCAATCGAAGCGTCAAAGGCCGATTTCGAAAACGATGTGTGTGAAACGACGCTCGCCGCGTTATCGGACCAAGACGTCGCGTTTCTCTCCGCAATGACTGATGACAAAGACGCCGTGTCTCGCATTTCTGATGTTGCGAAGCGCATGTCAGTCACACCCGACTATGCGCAAAAGTATCGCCGGCGCCTCATCGACGCCGGCGTTATCGAGCAGGCGCGCCGCGGTTACGTGCGCTTCGCCGTACCATATATGGCTGACTACCTGCGCAGCCAGCTCTAGCCAACCACCACAATGGGGACAGGCACCTTTGTGGTGGTTTGGGCCCGTTTGTCTCGATCTGTAACAGTTAGGCCGCCAAAATCGGGCCTGGTGTTACAGATCGAGATTTTCGGGCGGGCCCCTGCAGTTTGTCTAAATCTGTAACAGGAAGAGACGATTTAGCCCGCTAGGTGTTACAGATCGAGACAGAAGATTCTAGTCGCAGGCGATGTCGAGGTTCTTTCCGATGAGGCCCACGTAGCCGCCTTCGGCTGCCTTGGGGCTGTCAGCATGGCAGAGGACCCACTTGTCGGCCTTCCAGTAGCAGTAGCTGTCACCGGCGGCAGGCATGTCGGTTGCGGCCTCGGGGCGCGGACCGTTGGTACCGGCGGGCAGCGCCACCATCACCTGGAAGCCGCTTTCATCGACCATGCACGGCGTGTAGTGGAGCGTGGTGTTGAAGACCTCGACAACCTTGCCCGCCGGCACGCGGAACGCCTTGACGAACGCGGTATCGAGCTTTCCGTCCTCGAGCTCCCAGCGATGCGCCACGAGCAGGATAAAGTCGCGGGCGCCCAGGTTAAACTCACTCGCGCGGTGATACTCCAGACAGTTGAGTCGTGTGTTGTGGCCGTTGCACCAGCCGAGCTGGAAGGGGCGGCCGCCGTACATGAGCAGGCCGAGCGTGTCGGCACCCTCAACCTGCTCGAGCTCGGGCGCGGAGGCAACGTATTTGCTGCCCTCGGGGATGGACGTAGCCGCGAGTGCCTCGACGAGTGGAGCGGTCAGGCTGGACGGAACGTCATCCCACACGCAGCCATAGGACTTGAACTCGGGATCAGAGACAGAGTAGATATGCATGTTCACTCCTGTTTGTTTATGTGACAGTATGAACATTCTAGAACAATCTCGTTCTGTTTTGAGCGCTCGGCATGAAAAAGCGCCCCCGCAAGAGCGAGAGCGCTTCTAGTACAAACGCTATTCCTGCGAGGGCCTTTACGCCTGCTGATAATGCAGGTGCTTCTCGTCGATATCGGCCAGGTCGCGGTCGAGGTAGCGGCGTGCGAGCCAGTTTGCCATGGGGAGGTTCTGGTCCAGATAGTTACCGCACTCCTCGGGAGCGGCACCGGGGACATCGCCCTCAAAGCCGGCGACAAACTCGAACAGCTCACGCACGAGCGACAGAATCTCCTCGCTCGTCACCTCACCAAACACGACCAGGTAAAAACCCGTGCGGCAGCCCATGGGGCCAAAGTAGACAATGCGGCTCGACCACTCGGCATGGTTGCGAAGGAACGTCGCGCCCAGGTGCTCGATGGTGTGGCACTCGGCCGTGTTCATGACCGGCTCCTTGTTGGGCGTGGTCAGGCGCAGGTCAAACGTGGTGACGGCGGCGCCGGTCGCCGGATCGCGGTCGATGCGGCTCACATACACGCCGGGCTCAAGCAGCAGATGGTCAACGGAAAAGCTCGCGATGCGCTCCATGGCAGATCCTCTCGATAGTCAAATTGGGACGGGCTCTTTTAGCTGGTTCGAATGGTCGCACCAATCATACCAGTCAAAAAAGCCCCGTCCCAAATTGACTACCTGGGACGAGGACCAATGATTTTTAATCCCCGTCCCAGAAAAACCATTCTAGGCTGTGTAGGCAATCGTTGATTTCACGGCGTGGCGCCAGCCGGCGATCTTTTTGGCGCGCTCGTCGGCGGGCATCGACGGCTCCACGATGCCGCGGGCGCCGTAGACGTCGACGACATCGCGCGTGTACATGCCCAGCGCAATACCGCAGGCCCAGGCCGCGCCCAGGCCGCTCATCTCGTCATTGCTCGCGATGCGGATGGGCGAGCCAACCAAGTCGCTCTCAAACTGCATCAGGTACGCGTCGCGCGTGGGACCGCCGTCAACGCGAAGCTCGGCAAGTGCCGCGCCAGAATCCTCGACCATTGCGTCAATTACGTCAAAGATTTGATAGGCAATCGATTCGTCTGCAGCTTTTACGAACTCCGCGCGACCCGTGGTACGCGTCATGCCAAAGACGCAGCCCTCGGCGTCACTCGCCCAGTGCGGCGCGCCCAAACCGGTAAACGCCGGCACAAAGTAGACGCGACTCGCCGGATTGGCGGCGTAGCACAGGTCGGTAACTTCCTCGGGGTTATTGATGAGCTCCAGATCGTCGCGCAGCCACGTCTTGACAGCACCGGCGTAGCTCACGTTGCCCTCGAGCACGTACTCGGTCACGCCGTCCATACGCCATGCGAGCGAGCTCGAAAGCCCGTGCGAGCTGGCAACGAACTCGTCGCCGACGTTCATCATGACCGAGCTGCCGGTGCCATAGGTCGCCTTAGCCATACCGCGGCTGTGGCAGCCCTGCGCGAACAAGGCCGCGTGGCTGTCGCCCAGCACGCCGTGAATGGGCACGGGCGCTGGCAAAAAGCCGCCCAGATCCGTCATGCCGAACAGGCCATCGGAATCGGTCACCTGCGGCAGGCAGGCCACGTCGACGCCAAAGGCCTCGCACACCGGCTCGCTCCAGCAGCCACGGCGCAGGTCAAAGAGCTGCGTGCGGCTGGCATTGGACCAGTCGCAGCGAAACTCCGCGCCGCCCGTGAGCGTCCAGACCACCCAGGCATCGATGGTGCCCAGGCACAGCTCGCCTGCCGCCGCGGCCTCGGCAGCAGCGGGAACGTTCGCAAGGATCCAGGCCATCTTGCCCGCCGGATAGTAGGGCGAGAGCACCAGACCCGTCGTGTCGCGCACCAGCTCGGCCACACCCTCGCGCGCGGTCAGCTCGTCGCACAGCTCGCGGGCGCGGGCGCACTGCCACACCACGGCGTCGCACAGTGTCTCGCCCGTCGTGCGGTTCCATGCAACGGTGGTCTCGCGCTGGTTGGAGATGCCGATGCCGGCGACGTCGGCCGGATCGACCCCGGTCTCCTCCACCACGGCACGCGCCACGGCCAGCACATTGGTGGCAATCTCGGCCGGATCATGGCTCACCCAGCCGGCTTCGTTGACAATCTGGCGATGCGAGCGGTCGGCACGATGAATCAGATGGCCGCCCTCGTCTACCAGCAGCGCCTTGGTGCCCTGCGTGGATTGATCGATTCCGATGATGTAGCGGCCCATGGCCACCCCTTTCAAAACGAATGTGACAAAGGGACGGTCCCTTTGTCACATTCCAATTACTCTGCGGGCAGGAATTCGGCAACGGTCTTGGCGATTCCGACACCCGTCAGGCCGTAGTGTGCAAAGACCTCGGGGCTCGTGCCGGTGATGACCGGCGCGTCGGGCAGGGAGAGGCACTTGACCGGGCGCGGGCAATGCTCGCCCACCACCTGCGCGACCATAGAGCCCAGACCGCCGAAGGGGCTGTGCTCCTCGACGGTCACGACGGCGCGCGTGGCACCGGCGGCCTCAATCACGGCCTCGGCGTCGAGCGGCTTGACGCAGTACATGTCGAGTACCGTTGCCGAGATGCCCTGCTCGGCCAGCAGGTCGGCAGCGTCCACGGCATGGCGGACCATCTCGCCGGTAGCGACGAGCGTTACATCGGTGCCGCGGCGTACCCAGGTGGCGCGATCCATCTGGAACGGGCACTCGTCCTCGGTGTACACGTCCTCGACCGGGTTGCGGCCCACGCGGATGTAGGCCGGTTTGTTATCGGCGACCAGGGCCCGCACGAGCTCGGCGGTCTGGAAGCGGTCGCTCGGCAGATACACGCGCATGTTGGGAATCGCGCTCATGGCGGCGATATCCTGCGCGGAGTGATGGCTCATGCCCAAAGCGCCGTAGGACACGCCGCCCGAGATGCCGATGAGCTTGACGTTGGTGTTGGAGTACGAAACGTCGACCTTGCACTGCTCATACGAACGCGTGGTCACAAAGGACGCCGGCGAGGCGGCCCAGGCCTTCTTGCCGCACGAGGCCATACCGGCGGCGATGCTCACCAGGTCCTGCTCGGCGATGCCGACCTCAATGGACTGCTGGGGATACTGGTCAAAGAACGGCGTGAGCGATGCAGAGCCGCGGGAGTCGGAACACAGGACGACGATGTCCTTGTCAGTTGCGGCGGCCTCGAGCAGCGTGTCGCAGATAACCTTGCGGTTGGCGATCTTGTTAGCCATTGATAGCCTCCTTATGGGCAGCGAAATCGGCGATAATCTGGGCATATTCCTCATCGTTGGGCAGGTGATGATGCCAGGCGGCCTTGTCCTCCATAACCGGCGAGCCGTAGCCCTTCACCGTGTTGAGGATGATGACCGTGGGCTTACCCTTGGTCTCGGCGGCCAGCGTCAGCGCGGCGTCGATGGCCTGGACGTCGTTGCCCGGAATGGACAGCACGTTCCAACCGAAGGCGGCCCAGCGCTCCTCCTGCGAATCCTGCTTCATGACGTCCTCGGTGCTGCCGCTAATCTGCAGGCGGTTGCGGTCCACGAGCGCGCACAGGTTATCGAGCTGGTAGTTGCCGCCGCTCATGGCGCCCTCCCAGACCGAGCCCTCGGCAAGCTCGCCGTCGCCCATGATGGTGTAGACGCGGTAGTCGCGGCCGTCCATCTTGCCGGCGAGCGCCATGCCCACGGCCACGGGCAGACCGTGACCCAGCGAGCCGGAGTTCATTTCGATACCCTTGAGCTTGTTGTTGGGGTGGCCGATGTAGGGGCTGCCGAACTTGGAGAAGCGGGCCTTGACGTCATCGAGATCCAGATAGCCCTCGTGGCAGAGCACCGCGTAGTAGGCCTCCATGGCGTGGCCCTTAGAGAGCACGAAGCGATCGCGGTTGGGATCGTCGACGGTCTCGGGCGAAATGTTGAGGTGGTTGGCATAGAGGGTCATGAGGGCGTCAATCACCGACATGTCGCCGCCGATGTGGCCGCCGGCGCCAGCCATGATGATATCGACGCAATCGCGGCGAAGGTCCCAGCGCAGGGACTCAAGCTCTTCGATAGTTGCCATTTCTACTCTCCTCGCAGGTAGGCTTTAACGTCTTCTTCGATGGGGTCGTACAGGTCGGGGGCAATGCCGAGATACTTGCACGCCTCGTAGAGCACCGGCACCACGTTGGCGTGAATAGCGACGCAGTGGTGGATGTAGGGACCCTCGACGATCTTGGCCTCAAGGCGCTTGAGGTTTTCGACCTCGACCCACAGGTAGGTGCCCATGCCGGCCGGGCCGTCGATGCCGCGGGCGTTGCCCAGCAGCAGCGAATACTCGCCGTTGTCGCCGTCAAAGCGGGCAAGGGTGAGATCGCCGTGTTTGGCCTCGGCCGTCAGCGCGCCGGGGTGGTCGAAAGCCAGCGGGTAGGTGAGCTTGGGCTTGACGGCCGCGCAGCTGCAGGGCCAGGGGCCGCAGTGCTGCAGCAGCTCGCCGTTCTCGTTATCGGGATGGCGCACGGTCCAGTCGGCGAACATGCCGCGGTGACGGCCCAGGTCGGCGGCCTCGACCATCAGCGCGGTGATGGCGCCGTGGATATCGGTCTCGCATACGATGGGAATGCCCATCTCGTTGAGGATGGCGTTGGCGGCGCAGGGCATAATGCCCAGCTCGTCCTGCAGGGCGTTCCAGCACTGGATGGCGCCGGCGTTGCAGCCGTACTTCTCGACCAGGCGCTTCATAGCGATGGCGAGCCCTGCGACCGCGGGGACCTTGTCCTCGGGTATGCAGATCTCAAAGCTGTGACGAATGTGGTCGAGCATGGCGGCCATGGCCTGCTCGTCGGCCTGGGCGTCGCGCACGGCCTGGACAAGCTCGGTCATGGGGATGGGCGAAAGCTGAATATTGAACTTCTCGAGCAGCTCGCCCTCGTTGCACATGGTGGACCAGAAGTCGAACGGACGGGTCGCCATCTGCAGGATGCGAGTGTGCTTGAAGGTCTTAACGACGTTGCATACAGCCAGGAAGTCCCAGACGCCGCGCTCGAACTCGGGGTCGGTCAGGCGGCAGTTGGTCATATAGGTAAAGGGAACCTGGAAGCGGCGCAGAACCTTGCCGGTGGCGAACAGGCCGCACTGGCTATCGCGCAGGCGGGTGCCATCGGGCTCGGGACGCTCGTCACGCGGACCCCACAGCAGCACAGGCAGACCGAGCTCGCGGGCAAGACGGGCGCAAACGTACTCGGTGCCAAAGTTAGCGTGGCACAGCATGATGCCGTCGACGCCTTCGGCGCGGAACTTCTTGACGATAGGCTCGATATGGCTGTCGTCAAAGAGCAGGCCCTCGTCGTTAATGTCGTCGATGTCCACGATGTCGACACCGATCTCGCGCAGGCGGTCAGCCGTCAGGCCGCGATACTTAAGCGCGTCCGGCGCGCTAAAGATGCTGCGGCGCGTGGGCACAAAGCCGAGCTTAATCTTATCCATGTACGTCCTCCCCTAGTTGTATGTTCAGTAAACAGACGCGTGTTTCGTTTTGTTCTGTTTACTAAATGTTTTACTCTTTTGTTTAGAAGTGTAACGCGAAATACCCGTAAACGGTAGAGAAATCAGCCTAAACGGTATGTAAACAAACTGAACATACAAGGGCAACAAAAAGAGGGCCCCGAAGGACCCTCTTTTGAATAGCGCTATGTTTACTGCCCTAGCGAGCTTTGGCACGCTGCAGGCGATGCCGTCTCCGCCTAGATTTCGCGCACGCTCTGGCGCTCGACAAAATAGGTCGACACAGCCGTTTTGCAGGTATAGCTCTTGGGATTGCGGATGTTGCCCACCAGGCGGCGCACCGCGATCTCACCCACCTCGTGCTTGGGAACATGCACCGTGGTG
Source organism: uncultured Collinsella sp. (assembly GCA_902491345.1). Lineage (GTDB taxonomy): Bacteria > Actinomycetota > Coriobacteriia > Coriobacteriales > Coriobacteriaceae > Collinsella. Next base: position 5,851 of record CABUHI010000028.1, on the reverse strand, counting down.
AGCGGCGGGTTGGAAAAAGCGCCCAGAGATAGGTCGTCAAAGCCGATGATCGAGACATCCTCGGGCACGCGAATGCCGTGCTCGTTGAACGCGCGCATGGCACCCACGGCGAGCACGTCGTTCTCGGCAAAGAAAGCCGTCGGCAGGTCGTCGTGCGAGGCATTGTCGAGCCACGCGCCCATGTCGCGATAAGCGCCCTCGAGCGTGGTGCCCAGCGTGACGCGCCATGCCGGATTGGCCTCGAGGTCCGCATCCTCAAGCGCTTGGCGATAGCCGCGCTCGCGGTCCTTAAAGTTGCGGATGCGAAGGTCGCCCGCCAGATAGCCGATTTGCTTGTGACCTTTCTCGATAAGGTAGTCCACGGCACGCAGCACCGAATCGGTATTGGCAATGACCACGGCATCAAAGTATTGACGATCGCTCCAGCCGTCGAGCACGATCAGGTGAGCGGCAGCGTTGGCAAACAAGGCGTAGTCTTCCTCACCCAGCTCGGTACCCATCAGCACGATAGCAGCGGACGGATCGGCGATCAGGCCCTCGACCTGCGGACGCACGGCGTCTAGGTCGCTAAAGTCGAGCGAGACAAAGCTCGTGCTCATGCCGTGGCGACGCGCCTGGCGCTCCACGCCCTCGATGACCGCGGGGTGGAAGGTGCTCTCGTCCAGGATGGCGCCCGTCTTGCGCGCGAGCACAAACTGGATGCTCTCGAGCTGCGTCGACTGCTGATAGCCGAGCGACTGCGCGCACTCCAGGATGACTTTGGCGGTCTCCTCGCTCACGCTGCGCCTGCGGTTGAGCGCGTTGGACACGGTTGCGGGCGAAAAACCGGTGATGCGGCTGATCTCGCGAACACTTGCTTTGGCCATTGTTCCCCCTAGCAACGGTCGTGGCGGAGCATCGTGGCCTGACCGCCCCGTGACTCGACAACTAAACGACCGCAAATTCAATCTAAACAGAATAGTAAATGTTTAATAGCTAGTTTAGCCTGTTGTCAAGCGAAGCGACGCGACTATTCCCCCAACGGGCGTATTTACTCGGTAGCTAATCTGGAACGGGGCACAGAAACCGTTTAGCCAAGGATGCGAGCCATGCGTGCCTTAAACTCCACGAGGAAACGTGGGGCGTCCACGGTGAGCGCCACGAGCGCGCTCTTATCCGGATCGGACAGACGGTGCTCGTCACAGATAGTGCGGCCGCGGTACTCGCCCAGCAGGTCGACACGAAGATTGCAGCCGAGCGCACCCACGAGCGTGGGATCAATCGCCACGGCAACCGCCAGCGGATCGTGCAGCGCGCAGCCGCCCAGGTAGGGCGCGTTCATTTCGTACGAACCGATATAGTGCTCGACCATGCTCGCAAACGCGCAGCCAGCCATAGTGCCCGAGCCCGTCCAGCCGGCAACGTCGCGACGTGTGAGCACCACGCGGTGCGTCACATCCAAGCCCACCATGGTGAGCTTGCGGCCCGAGCGCAACACGGCGTCGGCAGCCTCGGGGTCGCCCGCCATGTTGGCCTCGGCGCCCGCGCTCACGTTGCCGGGCACGGTAAGCGCACCGCCCATCACGACCACGCGGCCGATGGACATCATCGCCGCCGCATCGCGCTCCAGGGCAAGCGCCAGGTTGGTGAGCGGGCCGGTCGCAACGTAGACCAGATCGGGACCATAGGTACGCGCGGCATCAATCAGGTAATCGACCGCCGCATTGCCATCGGCCGACGTCGCGCCCACCGGCTCGTACGGCGAGGCGGGCACGCTTGCGCCGCCGATGCCGTTCTTGCCGTGGATAAGCGTGGTGGACGCCGGCGGCGTGTAGGGTTCGGTCGCTTTCATGGGACGATCGGCGCCCAGGTACACCGGCACCTCGGGACGACCCAACAGGTCGAGCACCGCCAAGCAGTTGTGCGCTGACTGCTCGACGCGCACGTTGCCAAAGCACGTGGTGATGCCGACGAGCTCCACCTCGGGGCTCGCGATGGCATAGGCGAGCGCCATCGCATCGTCCACACCCATATCCAGATCAAGGATCAGCTTCTTGGTTGCCATTGTTCTACTCCGCTTCTCCGTCTACATTCAAACCGTCTAAATCAAACTTGTGCTCGACTTCCGCACGCGTGGGAATTGATTGCTGAGCGCCCAGGCGCGACACCGTCACCGCCGAGGCGCGAGTACCCGCGGCCATGCACTCAAAGAGCGGCAGGCCCTCCAGACGAGCCGCCGCCAACGCGCCGATAAACGTATCGCCCGCGGCCGTCGTATCGACCACCGCGCTCGAAAGCGCCGGCATGCGCAGCGGCTCACCGCCATCGCCGAGCGTAACCGAGCCGGCGCCGCCCAACGTGATGACCGCAGCCCCGGCGCCCTTGTCGAGCAGCGCATTGAGCGCGGCGACGCAACTCGCATCATCCGTGGGCAGAATGCCCGTCAGCACCTGGCACTCGGTCTCGTTGGGGCAGACCAGGTCGACCGCTGGCCACGCTCCTGCCGGCAGGTCGCAGGCGGGCGCCGGGTTAAAGATCGTATAGAACCCCAGCTCGTGAGCGCAAGCAAGCGCCTCGGCCGTCGCTGCAAGGTCACATTCGCCCTGGGCAATAAAGACGCTTCCGGCAGCCGGGGCAATCTCGCTGGCATCGCCGTCGAGCTCGTCGGCCACCAAGCGCCTCAGTGCGCGGGCAACGTCCTCGCCCGCAAGCGCATGGTTGGCGCCCGGCGACAGCACGATGCGGTTGTCGCTCTCGCAGCGAATGATAGTCGCGGTACCGGTCTCCACGTCATCGCGACGCGCCACGAACTCAACGCCCACGCCGGCATCCTGGAGCCCTGCCACGAGCGCATCGCCAAAGGTATCGCGCCCAACAGCGCCGATCATGCACGTGCGCGCACCCATGCGCGCAGCGGCAACGGCCTGATTGGCTCCCTTACCGCCGGCGTTGGTGATAAAACCGCTGCCATCGACCGTCTCGCCCGCACGCGGCATGCGCTCGCACGCCACCGAAAGGTCCATGTTCATGCTGCCGAACACCGCAACGATGCTGTGATCCGCCATGGAAACCTCCTCGTCTTCAGGCTTTGCGCCCACCGTCGACCAACGATTGTGCACTCTCGCACCCCCTATAACTTTAGTCCACTTTGATGTGGACGCGCGCTTGAGCTTACGCCAGCAGCAAGCATTCACAGGGGCAGGCAGCTACAATGAATACGTGCTGATTATTCTCGTCATTGGATGATGTTTTATGGAACAATTCTCGCAATCGGGCTCGCGCGGTCGACGCCGCACGGGCAACGAGCCGGCGCCGCACGAACGCGTGAAGGGCGAACGCCGTGCCAACGAGCCGCGACGCACCGCGAGCCTCCATCGCGCTTCTGCCAACAACGCGGGCCGCGCCAACACTCCCGCCGCGGAGCAGACGCCTGCTCGCCCCAAGTCCCGCTACATCCCTGCCCTTGACGGCCTGCGCACGCTTGCCGTCGTCGCAGTGGTGCTCTATCACCTCAACCTCACGTGGGCTCAGGGCGGCCTGCTTGGCGTCACGATCTTCTTTGTGCTTTCGGGCTATCTGATCACACGCCTGCTACTCAACGAAGTCGCTAAGACCGGCCGCATCGACCTCAAGAGCTTCTGGATCCGCCGCATCCGTCGCCTGGTCCCCGCCGTGGTGACCGTTGTGGTTGTAACCTGTGCGCTGTGCACCGTCTTCAACCACGTGATGCTCACCAAGATGCGTCCCGACATTCTGCCGTCGCTGCTGTTCTTTAACAACTGGTGGCAGATTATGCAGGACGTCTCGTACTTCAACGCCCTGGGCGACCCCTCGCCGCTTACGCACTTTTGGTCGCTCGCCATCGAGGAACAATTCTACCTGGTTTGGCCACCGCTGCTGTTTGCCATGGTGTCCATGCATGTGAGCAAACCCAACACGCGCCGTGTGGTCCTGGGACTCGCAGCGGTATCCGCCCTTGCCATGATGGTGCTCTACAACCCTGCCGCCGACCCCAGCCGCGTGTACTACGGCACCGACACCCGCGTCTTCTCGCTGCTGCTGGGCGCCTGGATGGCCTTTATCCCCGATCGCGACCTGGCGCCGGTGCGTCTCGCTCATCGTTTGGGGCTCAATCGCCTGGCTGGCGCCGCCAAGCACGGCAAGAACGCCGAGGGCAAGCCTGGCGAGAAGGCCGACAACGCAGCCGAGACCGTCCCGGCACAGCCGAGCGCCCTCGTGCGCTTTTGGTCCTCGCCCGCATCCATCGATGTGTTGGGCGTCGTGGGTCTGGTTGGCCTTGCCGCCATGGTCGCGCTCACCAACGGCTACACCGCGTTCCAGTATCGCGGGGGCACGCTGCTGTGCTCGATCCTCACGCTCATGGTCATCGCGGCCTGCGTGCAGCCCCAGGGAATGGTTGCCCGCGCGCTGTCCGCCGAGCCGCTCGTGTGGGTTGGCAAGCGCTCGTACAGCATCTACCTGTGGCACTATCCACTACTGTTGCTTATGAACCCGGTCGCCAACATCAACGATACGCCGTGGTGGCAGTACATTTTGCAGGTGTTGTTGGTGGTCGCCGTAGCCGAATGCTCATATCGCTTTATCGAGACGCCGTTTAGAAAGGGCGCCTTTGGGCGCACCGTATCCGAGTTCCGCAACGGCACCACCACGCCCACCAACTGGGCGCGCGCGCACGTCCCTGTCTGCGCAGCCTGCGCTGTCGTGTTGGTCGTTGCACTGGGCGGCCTGGTCTTTGTGCCCGAGACGTCTGCACTGAGCGGTGAGGGCGCCGAAGTCCTCAACAAGGAAGCCAAAAACACCGCGCCCACCGACCAGCAGGCGGCCGACGACACCGACAAGGACAACGACGGCTTCCCCGACGGATCCTACGACCTGCTGATGATCGGTGACTCCGTGTCGCTGCGCGCCGTCGATTCTTTTGACGGCGTGTTCCCCCACAGTCACATCGATGCCGAAAAGGGCCGCCAGTTCGATGCGGGCCGCGCGACATTTGAGGGCTATCTCCAACAGAACCTTGCCGGCAAGATCGTGGTCTTTGCACTGGGCACCAACGGCTTGGTAACCGACGACCAGATCGACGCCATCATGGCCGATGCAGGAGATAAGCGTATTGTGGTGTTTGTGAACACGCGCAGCCCGCAGCCGTGGGTTGGCTCTACCAACCAGGCCATCGCCAACGCCGCTACGCGCTACAAAAACGTGCGCGTTATCGACTGGTACGGATACAGTGCCAATCGCAACGACCTGTTCGATGGCGATGGCACGCACCTGTCGACCACTGGCGTGACTGAGTACCTCAACTTGATCCACGATGCAGTCAAGAAGGATCTGCCCGTGCATCCCGAGGATCACGTCAACGATCCGCAGCCGGCGGCCGTCAAGTCTGCCACCGACGCGCTCGTCAATGCGCTCGCCCTCAAGCCGCACAAGCTGGGCACCGACAAGTAACCTGCAGCGCAAACTTCCCACATCCGGAGGGGGTGCCTGCCGTGGCAGGCACCCCCTCCGGCAGTTAGGGACGTTCCTTATGTGCCGGCACCCAGGGACACTCCTGGCACAGCCGAGGAACGCCCTCCTTGCGACCGAATTCTGGGCGCCTCGCCACCCCGAACGTTGTTTCCAAGCCCACACCCGCAGCAAACAACCCAAAATCACTCTTTTCGAGCCGACTCCAAGAGGTCGTGGACAAAAAGTGGCAAATATGAGTACTGTTACCATTTTAGTAGCAGGCAAAACCACCCAAAATGACGTCCGAGCGGCCCCTACAACGGTCGCGCGCGCAGACGTGGTGTAAGCGTGTCCTGAGGTCCGTCGCTGCAAGTCCCGATGTTACTCCTTCTTGAGACCGCGC
>CABUHI010000027.1 GCA_902491345.1 uncultured Collinsella sp. | reverse complement strand
TGAACGGCCTCGATCCGGGAAAACGGAAAACCTCCTGCGACGCGATGCGCAGCGAGGTGGCGCGGGGACGCAGCGTGCTCATCTCAAGCCATCTACTCGACGACCTGGCAGACCTCACCAACTCGTTCTACTTCATCGAAGCCGGCACGCTCGTGGAAAAGATCGAGTCGTCCTCGCAGACGCTCAAGCAGGAATACCTCGATACATACGAGGGAGGTGAATGACATGATAGGCAAGAGCTATGCAAAGATAGCTATTGTTGGCTTTGTACTTTGTCTTGCAATGGTGCTATGTGCATCATTTGCGAGGTATAGGTCCGAGCAGTCGTTCATCGATGGCGCTGAAAATGGGTTTGGCATAGACGGGATGTATGTCAACGATGGCGCGACCAGGCCCTCTATGGCGATTCTTGCAGGCGAAGACATGGAATGGCAAATCTGTAATGGCGATGGCTCTTGTCTGAGTGGTCGTTTGGCCGCAACGAGCGATCCGAATTCGTTCGATCTTCTCGACGATGATGGTGCGGATTGCGGTTCTGTTCACCTGTCGTATGCATCGCGAGACGGGATGGACGGCATTCTCTACGTCTCCCACGAGACTGGCGATTTCAAGATGCGCAGGACTAACCGGGTGCCGGCTTTTATCGAGGAGTGAGAGTTCCCGGCGGCCTGCCGATCAGGCCGCCGGGGTATTGAACCCCGCATTCATTCGTACACACACGGATGAATGCGGGAAGTGTCCGGATGAAGTTGATAATCAAGGAAACAAAGCCGTTCTGCCTGGGACGGGTTTGGCCTGGACTTTAACTACAACATCGCAATCGACACTTATCAGCTCGCGCAACGCGCATGGCCAGATCTCGGACGCTGGTGCATGGAGGACCTTCGAGATTTACTGGATATCCAAAACGACGACGCACACCGCGTGCTTGCCGACTGCGAAGACGAGATGGCTGTCTACAATGCGATCAGAAACGGCGTGAAGTCCGGAGAGCTTTCTGTCGAACCGCCGCGCCGTCGCGCGAGCCGACCGGGCAACCCGGGCAATCTGGTCCCGGCTCTCCCGGTTGTATTCCTACGATATCGCCCCTAGATCACCAATGTGTCAGATAAAGAATGAGGCAATGGCTATGATCACGCCTACGGCAGATGCAACGACTGCGCCTTTTTTCCTCTCCTTTAGCCCGACGAATAGGGTTGCCGTAAAGTAAAGGGCGGAAATGCAGTCTATGGCAAGCAAAACGAGTTCCTTGGGCGGTTTCAGCAAAAGGTCGCTAGCAAAGAGTAATGCAAGCAGGGCAAAGCCGATTATGTCCAAGTATCTCGATTGATTTTGCGACAACATGGCAACTTCCTTTCAGAACATGCAAATGAAAAGTCGGTACGATGTCATTGCGGTTGCAAAAAAGCCGCCGCTAGGACCGGTTGTCACGAGACCGGCGATAACTTCAGCGGTGCCAACAAGCTAGAGATCGCGCAGGCAAGCCTCCTCCTTCGCGTTCAGCTTGACCTTGTGAGGGACGGTGCGGTTATTTGCAAATCCGTGAGAATCGCACCACGCCTTGGAATATGAATCCGTGCAGCGTCCGCGCTCAAAAAGGGATATATCGTAATTTTCGTCGTAGTTGTCTCCGACGTAGATCTCGCTGCTCTCGGCGGGAGATCCCTCGTCGGCATAGGCTGCCGCAACGGGCGCAAATGGTGTCATGACAAGGGAGAGGCAAAGAGCTGCTGAGACGATGGAGGGCAGGCATTTCTTCATGGCTGGCTCCTTAATCTGGCCTTTGATAGTTACTCGATGTCGCCTCCTTCCGCTTTATATCCGTTGTATTCGGCATATTTCTTTAATAAGGCAAGAGGTTCTTCCTCTCCTTCGGATAAGCCGATGATGTTTCCTTGATCATCCAGTATGAATACGGACGGAATATGCTCAAGTTCATATTGGTCATACACGGTCTTATCTTAATCTATGTATATGGGAAAGTCTCCTTCATGGACCGAGGCTTCTTCAATTGTGCTGTCCTCGGAAATAGTGAAAAGGTTCTTCCTTAAGGCTGCGAAATTATCAAGTTGTTGCATATCTTCTATGAGAGATTCGCAGTGCTGACACCACGATGCCCAGATACCGCATCATCGGTATCAACCATGACGACCTCGCCGACGGTAGCGGCAAGGCGGGGCTGACGTTTGAGACGACCAACGATGTCCTATACAAACACATCTGGAACGACACAAAGACCAATGTCGGCGGTTGGAGGTCCTCTAAGCTCCGCGCCCGCCTGAACTCCGGTGACCTCTGGGCGCTCCTGCCGGCCGAGCTCCAGTCCAAGGCGAAGGCTGTCACGAAGATGACGGACAACGAGGGCGGCGGTAGCGCCGGCACTCCGACGGCAACGAATGACAAGGTCTTCATCCTCTCGACGACCGAGATTTACGGAGACCTCCAGTCTGACGGCGCCCAGTACGAGTACTATGCGACGTCGAGGTATTCTGGACCTGAGATTGTGTGCTATTTCAGCACTCGTTCCGTGTCTCCGAGTGACTCAACGGACTTTATCTATGTTGACCCTTTCGGTCGCTGGAGCAGCGGTAGTGCCAACAGTGCCGGCAACGTGTTTCCCGCTTGGTGCTTCTAGATTTTCTAGTGCAAGGCCCGCGCGACTCCGCGTGGGCCTATCTTTTGGCAAGTGTACGAACGGTTTAGGTTCGCGGCACAGGTATTCGGGTTGAGGAGAAATAGGGTCATACAGCGGCTCTCAGAGCGCCAGCCGCACTCCTCCGCCATTACCTCTGCGGCGTCCTCGTATAGAGCCCGTCCTGCTTTGCGTTTCGTTGCAACAGCCCACTTGTCCACCGATCAAGTGGACTACTGGACTAAATATAGCGACACGCTTGTTCGTTACAGTCGCTATATCTGTGTAAATCGCCGCGATAAGTACAGCTCGTAATCGGCTGTATACCAGCTACGCGTATGTAGATTCGTACCGCGTTAATAAATCGGCTCAAGCGCGTGCAAAACGCGCAAGTAGCCGCAAAAGGCGATTATCGCGCAGGTAGATTTTTGGCACCCTGTTGCTTAATCAAAATTAAGCAATTGCTTAAAACAAAAAAGGTCAGGCACTAGGTGCCTGACCTGCAAACTTCTGGTCGGGACGACTGGATTCGAACCAGCGACCCCTTGACCCCCAGTCAAGTGCGCTACCAAGCTGCGCCACGTCCCGAAGCTTTTGTCTGTTGCTCTGCTCTCGCTCGCAACAGGGAGTATATTAACCCGAAACTTTGGCCTTGCGCAAGAACTTTTTTAAATATTTTTGAGCAAGTCCAAAATTGTATCTGCGAGCTGGGGTTTTGTTAGTACGGGAAGTTCTTGCGTACCCGCTGTACTCACGATCCAGGCCTTGTTGGTGTCGGTCCCAAAGCCCGAATCGGTGCGTGAGACATCGTTGGCGATAATTACATCGCAGCCCTTGCGAGCCAATTTGCGCTCGGCATACTCGACAACGTTATCGGTCTCGGCCGCAAATCCGATCACGCACCGCTCGCCCTTCTGGCGCGAGAGCTCGGCCAAAATATCGACCGTCTCGACCAGTTCGATGCGATCCAAGCGCTCGTTGGCCTTTTTGAGCTTATGGTTGGCAGGGGTGGCGGGGGTATAGTCGGCGACGGCAGCGGCGCAAATGGCCGCATCGGCCGTCTGGAAGGCGCTCAGGGCAGCCTGGAGCATCTCTGCGGCGGTCTGCACGCGTACGCACTCTACGCCGCGGGGCGCATCGAGTGATGCCGGTCCCAACACGAGCGTGACCACAGCGCCGCGGCGTGCGGCCTCCCCTGCCAGGGCGATGCCCATCTTGCCCGACGATCGGTTGCCAATAAAGCGCACAGGATCGATCGGTTCGTGCGTGGGGCCGGCGGTAATCACGATGCGCTTACCTGCCAGGTCTTGAGGCGCGGGGTTGAGCACCTCACAGACAGCCTCGACGATGTCCTCGGGCTCGCTCATGCGGCCCGTGTCCACGTCGCCGCAGGCAAGGTAGCCGCTGCCGGGGCCAACCACGTGCACCCCGCGGTCGTGCAGCGTGGCCATATTGGCCTGCGTCGCCGGTGCCTTCCACATGCCGTTGTTCATAGCAGGTGCGATCACGATGGGTCGCGGCGTCGCAAGCAGCGTGGTGGAGATAAGGTCATCGGCGATGCCGTTGGCCATCTTGGCGATGATATTGGCCGTCGCGGGCGCCACGACCACCAGATCGGGCTCCTGCGCCAGCGAAATGTGGTGGATGGGGTCGGAGGGGTCGTCGAACAGGCCCACGGCAACGGTCTCGTTGGTGAGCGCACGAAAGGTGAGCGGGCCCACAAACTCCGTGGCATGCTCGCTCATAACGACCTTGACACGCGCGCCGCGCTTTTGCAGCAGGCGCACGATATTGCACGACTTATAGGCGGCGATCCCGCCGGTAATGCCCAGCAGGATCGTTTTTCCCTCAAGTTGCATTGAATTGTTGGGTGCCGCGGTCATCGCTAGGCTTCCTTGCTCGGGAGTACCAGGAGGCGGTGGCAGTACGGGCAGTGCGTAATCTCGCTACCGTCGTGGTTGAGGTCGCTCATGGACGATGCCTGCAGCGCGGTGTGGCAGACCGTGGGGATGTTGCCCTGGATGGTCTCGACGGCTAGGCCGCGGAACTGCTTGAGCAGACGCTCGTAGTCGGTGAGCACGTCGGCCGGCAGCGTAGCGGCAAGCGCGGTGCGCTCCTTGGTGGCGGCGTCAATCTGAGCCTGCAGGTCGGCAGCCTTGGCGCGGGCGGCCTTGGTATCGGCCTTCACGCCCTCCTCGAACTTGGCGATGATTGCCTGCGCGCGGGCCTCGCGGTCGAGCGCCTCCTTGTGGGCGACAACGACGTCCTTGCGGGTGTGCTCAATCTTGTCCAGACGCTTGGCCAGGGTGGCGAGTTCATTCTCCAGGTCCTGAACCTCGCGGTAGTCGGAGCCGTCGACGTGGCGCTTCCTGGCAGCCTCGATGGCGTTGTTGGTCTGAATCTCGGTGGTGTTGAGATCGTCGAGCTCAATGTCCAGATCCTTACGCTGGGCGTAGAGCTTGGTCATCTCGGTCTTGAGCTTAACGTAGGTCTTGCGCTTGGAAGCGAGCTCCTTGAGCTCCGGCATATTGGCAAGTTCGCTCTTGTTGCGGGCGAGCTCCAAATCGATCTGTTGCAGCTTGAGTAGCGTAGCGCCGGCGCTCATAAGTTCTCTCCTTTTGTCACAGTCCACCATTGGCAAGGGTTCAGTATTTTAATCGCATGACGGGGGTCGACCCTGGCGTCAACTGCAGAGTTCATCAATATATCAACGAACGGCTCCTCAGAGCGGTCGTGGCCGAGCAAAATCACCGGCAGTCCGCGCAAGGTTAGGTCTTGCGCCACGTGGTAGCCTGCCTCGCCCGTCACGACAACATCTGCGCCTGCGGCGATGGCGAGCTCTCCAAAGTCGCCCAGGGAGCCGCCCAAAATGGCGACGGTGCGGCACGGGCGATCGACTTCGCCCCACACACGCGGGTCGCTGCCAAAGGCCGTGGCTGCACGGGTGGCAAGATCGCGCAGCGTGCACGGGTCGTTGAGCGTTGCAAGTGCGCCCAGGCCGGTGGCCTCAGGGCCGTCCACGTGCTCCAGCGAGCTCACGGGCGCGGCGCCCAGCAGCTCACTTAGGTAGGCACGAGCCTCGTGCGAGCGGTCCAGATTGGTATGGAGCGAAATAATGCTCACGCCGCAGCGGGCGGCCTCAAACAGCGCTGCGCTGCACTGGGGGCGCGACGCATCCGCCGGGCAAAACGCCTCGGGCGCCTTGATGTAGATAGGATGATGCGTCAACAACACGTTGGCACCGGCCTCCTGGGCGCGGCGCACGTTGGCTTCGGTCGCGTCGAGTGCGCAGGCAACACCGGTAATCTCCGCGGCAGGGTCGCCGACGGAGAGTCCTACATGGTCCCAACTCTCGGCGTCCGCCTTGGGGTAGCGCGCCAGCAGGGCGCGCTCGAGCTCGGCGACGATCATGCGGCACCCACGATCGACAGCAGCGCTTGGGCAAAGTCGTCCAGATCGGCTGGGTTCACGCGGTCATCGAACGAGATGCGAAGAGCGCCGAGAGCTTGCTCGCGACCGATGCCCATCGCGCTCAAAACGTGGCTGGGGTCCATACTGCCGCTCGAGCACGCCGAGCCTGCCGATACCTCAAAGCCGGCGGCGTCGAGCTTGATGATGAGCTCCTCGGAGTCCATGCCGTCAATGTAGATCGACACCATGCCGGGCAGACGATCGGCATGCGCATAGTCGCCCATGGTGGCGTGAATGCGCGGGTGGGCCGTAAGCGTGGCGTAGAGCTTGTCGGAAAGGGCTTGCAGCTTCGCGCGCTCCTGGGCCACATAGGGCGCCAACGTGTGGGCGGCAGCGGCAAAAGCCAGCTGCGTGCGCAGATCCTGCGTGCCGGCGCGACGGCCGGCTTCCTGTCCACCACCAAAGATGCGCGGACGCAGCGGCGTGCGGCTCTTAAGGTAGAGTGCGCCGGATGCCACGGGACCGCCAATCTTGTGAGCGGCGACGGACATGGCGTCGACGCCTAGCTCGGCGGCATCGAGCGGAATATGCAGATAACCCTGGATGGCATCGGTGTGGAACAGGGCGCCGACAGCATGTGCAGCGGCGGCCAGCTCGCGGATGGGCTGCACCACGCCGGTCTCGTTGTTGGCAACCATGATGCTCACGAGCGCCACGTCGTCGCCGAGCAAGTCGCTCAGCGCGGCAGGCTCAATATAACCTGCACGGCAGGGCTGCACCAGGTCGACGGTAAAGCCGGCAGCACGCAGCAGCGGCAGGTTGTCCAGAATCGAATCGTGCTCGATGGCAGATACGATCACGCGGTTACGCTTGCGATCGCGCTGACGAGCGCCCTCGGCAAGACCGAGCAGCGCCAGCTGGTTGGCTTCGGTGCCGCCGTTGGTCAAAACAATCTCGGACGGGCGAACGCGCGCGCCAAAGCTGCGGGCAATCTCGCGACGCGCCACTTCCAGGCGTGCAGCGGCCTTGCGGCCGAGCGAATGCAGCGAGTTGGGGTTGACGCCGGCAAGCTCGCTGTCGTCGTAGTCGCGCTGCGCAAGGCGCGCCTCGGCGCGCATGGGCGTCGAGGCGGCATAGTCAAGATTCACTGGTATGCGGTTTTGACCTGCGGTCATAAGGTTTTATGCCTCCTGTGCGGCCTCGTTGCCCAGCTTCTGCAGCAGCGCAACCTCGGCAGCGGGATCTTCGGACTTAAATACGGCGGAACCTGCGACGAGCACGTTGGCGCCAGCCTTGACGACCTCGGCGATGTTCTTGGAAGAGATACCGCCATCGACCTCGATGAGAGGCGAAACGCCGTGACGCTCGCACATGGCCTTGAGCTCGTGCAGTTTGGCAATGGTGCCCGGGATAAAGCTCTGACCGCCAAAGCCGGGGTTCACGCTCATGAGCAGCACCATGTCGACGACGTCAATGATGCTCTCGAGTACGCACACGGGGGTGGCGGGGTTGAGCACCACGCCGGCCTTGACGCCGCGCTGCTGCAGATGGGTGAGCGTGCGGTGCAGGTGCGTGGAAGCCTCGTAGTGCACGGTGATCATGTCGGCTCCGGCGTCGGCGTACCAATCGACCGTCTCGTCGGGGTTCGACACCATCAGGTGCGCGTCGACCGGCACATCGGTGGAGCGCTTGACGGCCTTAAGGATGTCAACGCCAAAGGTGAGGTTGCCGGTAAAGTGGCCGTCCATGACGTCGAAGTGCACAAGGTCGGCACCGGTGATCTTGTCGAGTTCGCCCTTGAGGTTGGCCATATCGGCCGAAAGGATGGACGGAGCGATTTTAATGGAACCCATGGTAGTAGCCTTTCTGCGCTAGTCGGTGAGTCCGTAGAACTCTTGAGAAGGGACGCGGTCGGTGAGAATCTCGAGCGCCCTATCCAAAGTAACACCGTTGTAGAGCGTTTGCTCCACGGCAAAGGTGAGCGGAATGTCTACGCCCAGCGAACGGGCGAGTTCGCTCACGCTGCGGGCGGCGACGGCGCCCTCGACAACCATATGCGTGCGCGTCTGGTACTCGTCGAGCGAAACGCCGTGGGCAAACTCGTAGCCAAAGGTGCGGTTGCGCGAATGCTCGGAGGTGCAGGTGGCAATGAGGTCACCCATGCCGGCAAGTCCCATGCAGGTCATAGCTTGACCGCCGCGGGCATGCACCAGACGGCTAATCTCGGCCAAGCCGCGCGTCATGATAAGGGCGAGCGTGTTGTCGCCGGCACCGGTGCCGGCGGAGATGCCGCACACGATGGCGATGACATTTTTCATGGCGCCGCAGACCTCGACACCGGTCATGTCTTGCGACAGATAGATGCGAAAGGCCGTGGACAGGAGCAAGTCCTTAAAGGTCTCCCCTACCTGCGTATCTTCGCTGGCGATGACGGCGGCAGAAAGACCTCCGCGGCAGATTTCCTCAGCATGGTTGGGGCCCGAGAGCGCTGCCACGCGCGATTCGTTGCCGATCTCGCTGGCGATGACCTCGCTCATGAGCAGGCCGGACTCGGGTTCAATGCCCTTGGTGAGGCAAAGCACCGGGGTATCGGCGGCGATAAAGGGCGCGGCCTGGTGGCATACGCTGCGAAGGTGCTTCGAAGGAACGGCAAAGATGATGGCCTCGGCGTCGTCGAGCGCCTGCACCAGCTCCGTCGTGGCGATGACGTTGCCGGGCAGCTCGTAGCCCACAAGGTAGCGGGGGTTGTGATGCTCGTCATTGATGCCGGCGGCCGTCTCCTCGCTATGGGCCCACATGGTCACGCGCTCGGCTCGCGCGGCGGCAAGGCCCGCGACGGCGGTTCCCCAGGAGCCGGAGCCAATCAGCGCAACATTCATGACTCTCTCCTACTTATCGTCGGGCTCGGTGACGCGCTTGGTAAACAAGAGCTTGGACTCCTTACCCGTCATGAGCTTTTTGATGTTCGCACGATGGGCCCACACCACAGTAATGCCGATCAGCGCCATGCAAAACTTAAGTCCGAGGCTGCTGTACGGAAAGACCGCGCAGGCAGCGATGGGAAGACCGATGGCCGCGGCAAGCGAGCCCACCGACACAAACTTGGTGATGGCGACGGCCACGATAAACATGCCCAGCAGCGACAGGCCAATAGGCCAGTACCAGGCGAGGATGACGCCCAGACCAACTGCGATGCCCTTGCCGCCATGGAAGTTGAGGTAGGGCGAGAAGATATGGCCCCACACGGCTGCCAGGCAGATGACGCCGAGCATCCAGTCGCCGGCGGCACCGGGGGCCATAATGCTCACGGGGAAGCCATAGCCCAAGTCGGCAATGAGCGGACGCGCGATAAGGACGCAGATGGCGCCCTTAAGGCAGTCGAGCAGCAGCGTGAGCGCGGCCACCTTGGGGCCGGCCACGCGCAGGGCGTTGGTGGTGCCGATGTTGCCGGAGCCCGCCTTACGAATGTCCGTGTGGTTGAACACGCGGCCCAGGATCAGACCAAACGGAATCGCCCCGATAAAGAACGAGACCACGGCGCAGATGGCGGTCAGCAGAATCGGATTATGCATCCTTTTGCTCCTTCTTCCTAAAGAAGAGTCGAATGGGTGTGCCGGCAAAGTCGAAGGTCGAGCGCATGCGGTTCTCCACGTAGCGCTGGTAGGTGTCGTTGACCAGATCGCTGTGGTTGACGAAGAACGTGAACGTCGGCGGGTTGACGCCTGTCTGGGTCACGTAGTGCATACGCAGGCGGCGCTTGCCGTCCACCACGGTATGACCGAACTCGCGCAGGTCGGTGAGGAACGTGTTGAGGCGCGAGGTGCTGATCTTTTGCGAGCGCGTCTTCTCGGCGGCGTCTACCATTGCCCAGATCTTCTCGACGCTGCGGCCGGTCAGGGCCGAGATGCGTAGGTACTGGGCCCAGGGAGCCATAACGCCCAGACGGCGGTCGATGGTCTCCATGCAGGCCTCGCGCTTACGGTCGTCGTCGAGCAGATCCCACTTGTTGAGCAGCACAACGATGGCGCAGCCGCGCTCGATGGCCAAACCCATGACCTTCTGGTCCTGCTCGGTAACGCCCACGGAGGCGTCGACGACGAGCAGCGCCACGTCGGCACGGTCGATGGCGCGCAGGCCGCGGACCATGGAGTAGTACTCGATGTTCTCGTACACGGTGCTCTTCTTACGGATACCCGCAGTGTCGACCATGCGGTAGTGCTTGCCGTTGCGCTCGACGACCGTGTCGATGGCGTCGCGCGTGGTGCCGGCAATGTTGGACACGATGGAGCGGTCGGCGCCCAGGATGCGGTTGAACAGCGAGGACTTACCGGCGTTGGGGCGGCCGATGATAGCCACGTTCAGCGCATCGGGGAACTCGTCGGCGATCTCGTCCTCCTCCTCGGGCAACAGGGCCACGATATCGTCGAGCAGGTCGCCCGTGCCATGACCATGCAGGGCCGAGAGCGGCGTGGGCTCACCGATGCCAAGCGAATAGAACTCCCAGATGCTGTCGTTCTCGCGATCGGGGTTGTCGAGCTTGTTCACCAGCAGAAAGACCGGCTTGTCGCAGCGCTTGAGCATGCGAGCGACCGACTCGTCCTCCTCGGTGACGCCGGTGCGGCCGTCGACCACAAACAGGATGACGGCGGCTTCCTCGGCGGCGGCGAGCGCCTGGTCGCGGATGGACGTGGCAAACACGTCATCGCTCTTGAGCGGTTCGATGCCGCCCGTGTCGACGATGGTGAACTCGCGGCCGTTCCAATCGGCCGTGTGGTACGAGCGGTCGCGCGTGACGCCGCGGGACTCGTGGACGATGGCGTCCGAGGTCTGGGCCAGGCGGTTAACGAGCGTGGACTTGCCCACGTTGGGGCGTCCGACGACGGCGACGATAGGTTTCATCTGCTCTCCTTTAATGGGTAGGGTCAGTGGAAGTGTTAGAGTCTGCGGGCACAATGCCAAGGATGCGCTCCAGGGTATCGAGCAGCTCATGCGGCATGGTCGACACCACATGAACCTCGGCGCCGCGACTGGTAAGGCTTGCGAGTAAATCGTCACGATGATACTCGTCAAGCGTCATGCCGTCAGCGTTGAACATGAGCTTAGGCACAAAGAGCATAACCCCCGACAGATCTTGGGGCAGCTGCTCCAGAATGTCACACGCGACGATGAGGCCGGTCACGTCCACGTTGCCGCCAAAGTAGCGGTTCTTGATGGCTGTGACGGTGCCGGCGAGACCATACGGCGACTCCACAAAGCGCGCCACGGTGTCGCGTGCGCTGGCGCCCGAGAGGCACAGCAGGTGTTGGCTGCGGGCGTCGATGGCCTCGCGGACGCGGGCCAGACGCTCGGCGTCGGCGGCAAGCACGTCGTCGGTCTCGTCCAGATACGAGCGGATCATGCCAATGCCGTCGTAGTACTGCGGGTAACCGTCGTAAAAGTCTGCCTCGGGAGGATCGATGCCGGCGTCCAGATAGAACTCGTCGCTCATCTGGAAGGTGTGGCGGCCAAAGCGCTCATAGGCGCGGTCCTGGAACGGTCGAATCATGGCGATGGTCTCGCGCGCTAGCTCGGGTTTGTCGCTGTAGGACCAGCTAAAACGGTTCTGATGCTTGGTAAAACCGAGCGGCACAATGCCCAGGCTGGTGATTTGCTCGTGCTCCTCGCAAAAGCGCAGGGTCTTTTCCAGCTCCTCGCCGTCGTTCATGCCGGGGCACAACACGATCTGCGCATGAATCTCTATGCCGGCGGCCATGATGGCCTCGAGCACATCCATGCCGCGCTGGGCGTTGCGGCCCATCATGCGGCGGCGGACGTCGGGGCTTACGGCGTGGACCGACACGTTCATGGGGCTCATGTTGCGTTGGATGACGTTTTGCACGTCCTCGTCGGTGAGGTTCGTGAGCGTGACAAAGTTGCCCTGCAAAAAGCTCAGACGGTAGTCGTCATCGCGAATATAGAGCGTGGAGCGACCGCCCTTGGGCAGCATGGTCATAAAGCAGAACACGCAGGCGTTTACGCAGGTACGCATGCCGTCAAAGATGGGGCCGTCGAACTCAAGGCCCCAGTCCTCTCCCGGGAAGCGGTCGAGCTCCACGGGGGTGACAGTGCCGTCGCGCGGATCGAATACCTCCAGCTCGACGGTGTCGTCGTCTGCCTCCCAGAGCCACACGATCATGTCAGTGAGTTGCTCGCCGTTGACCGTGAGCACGCGCATGCCCGGCTCGATACCCACATCCCATGCGGGCGACTCGGGACGCACGTTCTTTACGAGCGCGCCCTCACCCGGCTCGGGGTCGCGGCTGCGCCCGTAATCGGCCACCTCGGCGGCGTATGCGGGTACGGTCTGGTCCATGATTAGCGGCAAAGCTCCTTGATGCGCGCTACGGCGCGCTCGATGTGTTCTTGCGGGGTGGAGGCTCCGGCGGTGATGCCGATGTGGTGCGCGTTGGCAAACCATGCAGCCTCAAGCTCGGAGGCTTCCTCGATGTGATGCGTGCGCTCGCAGGCATCGGCGCAAATCTGCGCCAGGCGGCGTGTGTTGCCCGAATTTTTGCCACCCACGACGACCATGCAATCACAGCGGTTGGCGAGGGTTGCGGCTGCCTGCTGCCGTTCGCTCGTGGCGGCGCAGATGGTGTTGATCACGCGCAGTTCCTGCACGCGCGGGGTGATGGAGGCCACAACCTCGGCCAGGTTCTGCGCGGTTTGGGTGGTCTGCACAACCAGGCCCACCTTGCCCGTGAGCGGCAGCGCGTCCGCATCGGCGGCGCAGCTCACGACTTGAGCGTCATCCCCGGCGTGGCCCAGAATGCCCTCGACCTCGGGGTGGCCCGGTTCGCCCACGACGATCACGCGGTAGCCCTCGCGCACCAGGCGCTCGGCCGCCACATGGACCTTCTTCACGTAGGGACAGGTGGCGTCGACCACGGTAAGGCCGCGCTCACGAGCGACGTCAATGACCTGCGGCACCACGCCGTGGGCGCGGATGATTACGGTGCCCGACGCGGCGTCGTCCAAGGTGTCGGCCAGGCCCACGCCTGCTTCGGCGAGCTCGCGTACCACGATGGGGTTATGGATGAGCGGGCCCAGCGTGTGGACTTGAGCGCACTCCTCTGCCTGAGGTGCGGCGGCCAACGCCATGTCGAGCGCGCGTTGCACGCCGTAGCAGGTGCCGGCGTGGGCAGCGATTTCGATGGTGGGGGCGTCTGCCTTGCCTTGCATAGCCCCGGCAGTGTTCATGACTTCCTCGTCCATGGCTAGAACCTGCCCGGATGCTCGTCGCACAGCTCGTCGCGCATGGCGTAGACGCGGTTCATGGCCTCGGACTCAAACCAAGCCAGGCGCTCCTTACGCTTGAGCTCGGCCGGTGCATCGGAAAGCGAGATGGCCTTGCCGGCGCGAATCCAGCACTTCTTGGGGCGCATGAGCTTTTTGCCTTTAGGCGTAATGTCGGACCAGCCACAAATGGCGAGTGGGTTGACGGGTGCCTTGCCCATCTGAGCGATGAGCGCAAAGCCGCCGTGGACCTCGGGCTTGATCTCGCGCGAGCGGATGCGCGTGCCCTCGGGGAAGATCAGAACGTCCTCACCGCGCTGCAGCGCATGCTGGGCGGCACGCAGGCACTTCATGTCGGCGGTGCCGCGCTCGACGGGAATGCCGCCCACGCGGCTAAAGGCCCAGCGTACGATCTTGCTCTTGGCAAACTCGGACTTAAAAATGGGGCGAATGCGGCGGCCGCCAAAGAACAGCGCCGTCTCCACGGCCAAGAGTTCGGCCATCGAGGTGTGGTTGCAGATGACTACGCTGCCGCGGCCTTCCTGGCGCTCAAACAGCAGGTCGGCATCCTCGACCTTCCAGCGCCACATGAGCTTGGAGAAGGCCCAAAGAATGGCCATGACCACGACGACGGTGCCGCGGATGAGTGCCGGGAACTCGGCGTAGGGCGCGTTGTAGTAATCCTCGGGCGTCTGCTTAAACAGGCGCATGGGCTACCTCCTTTGGTTGATGAGGTCCTCGATAATGCGGACGACCTCGTCGATGGTGTGGGCGGTGGAGTCGACGTGCACCGCGTCCTCGGCGGGCACGAGTGGCGCGACCTCGCGGCTGCTGTCGAGCTTGTCGCGCTGCTTAAGGGCGTCGAGGGTCTCGTCGACCTCGGCCTCGAGCTGCTCGGACGTGAGCGGCTGGGCGTCGTTTTGGTGGCGCTGCAGCACGCGGCGACGGGCGCGCTCACGGGGGTCGGCGGTCAGGAACACCTTGACCTGCGCGTTGGGGAACACGACGGTGCCGATGTCGCGACCCTCGGCCACGATATCGCGGTCCTCGGCTGCGCGGCGCTGATGGATGAGCATGGCGGCGCGCACGCCCGGGTAGGCCGAGACCTTGGACACGTTGGCGTCCACCTGCGGGGTGCGGATGGCGGCCGAGGCGTCCTTGCCGTCGATGGTCAGGCGCGTGTCCTCGCCGGTGCCGTTGGTAAAGCGGATTTCGATCTGCTCGGCGAGGGCGTCGATGGCCGCCTCGTCGTCCAGGTCGATGCCGCGGTCGAGTGCGGCGAAGGTGACGGCGCGATACATGGCACCCGTGTCGAGTTTGTTAAAGCCCAGCTGGCGGGCGATCTCCTTGGCGATGGTGGACTTGCCGGAACCGGCGGGGCCGTCGATGGCGACGATCATGCAATGCTTCCTTTCGGTGGTTGACGTGCTGGTATGGGACGCGGACGCTGCTTGCTGGCGGAATGGCTAGCCCGTGTAGCGCTCGCGATAGGTGTTGCGCTTGGGTGCGGAGCCGTGGCTGCCGTGGTGACGCGTGCGACTCGCGGTGTTGGTCGCCGGCGCGGCGCCCCGCTTGGAGCTGGCTTGGTTGGGCGGGATGCCGCCGGCCTTGAGGATCTGCACCTCGTGGTCGGTGAGCTCGCGCCACGAGCCCTTGGCCACGTCCTTGAGCTCCAGGCCGGCAAAGTTGCAGCGATGCAAGCGGATCACCGGATGGTGGATCTTGCTCAACATGCGCTTGACCTGGTTTTTGCGACCCTCGCGGATGATGACCTCCACGGCAGTGGTGCCGAGCTTTACGCCTTGCGGAGCCACGGCCTCGGCCTCGCGCGCGCTTATGACGCGGCAGATCGCCGGCTGGCACAGGCCGTCGTCGAGCTCGATGCCGCGGCGGAGTGGTTCCAAGTCGCGATCGGTCAGGTGACCGTCCACCAGCGCCTGGTAGGTTTTGTAGACGTGCTTGCTGGGGTGCAGCAGGTCTTGTGACAGGTCGCCGTCGGTGGTAAAGAGCAAGAGGCCCGTGGTGTCGCGGTCCAGACGGCCCACCGGGAACAGGCCCGGAAATCGGTCGCGGGGGACTAGGTCGGCCACGCAAGGGCGTTCTTGCGGGTCGCTCATGGTGGTGAGGTAGCCGGTCGGCTTGTAGAGCATCAGGTACACGGCGCCCTGGTTGAGCTTGACGGGCATACCGTCGACCTCGATGTGGTCGCGGTCGACGTCGACCTTGGTGCCCAGCTCGGTCGCGACCTCGCCGTTGACGGTCACGCGGCCGGCGGTCATCAGGTCCTCCGACCCGCGGCGACTCGCCACGCCCGCGCGCGCCAAAAAGCGCTGCAGGCGCATGGTATGCGGGTAGACGGGTTGGGCGTCGCCTGTGGGCGTTGTGGCGCCCTCGGCGCTTGCGATGCGCGTCTCCCCTGCGTCGTTAGTCCTCGTCATGTATATCCTCCGAGGTATCGACGGTGGGCAGAAACTCCTCGCCATCGGTGTCCTCAACGTCGGTATCGAGCAGTTCGCGCTCTTCGTCCAGATCCTCAGCCTGCTCCTCGAGCGTGGACTGAATGCTGCGGCCGCTTAGGCGCTCGCGGATAAATTGACGCGACTGCTCGTCGGGGGCAAACTGCTCCAGATCGGGCAGGTCGCGAGTGGAGCACAGACCGAACTTCTCCAAAAAGGCGTTGGTCGTGCCGTAAATGATGGCCTGACCGCGCTGGGGGTCGCGGCCGAGCTCACGCACCAGGCCCTTATCCACGAGCGACGCGATGACGCCGTCGGAGTTGACGCCGCGGATGCCCTTGACCACCTCGCGCGTAACGGGCTGGTGGTAGGCGATGACGGCCAAGGTCTCAAGCGCCGCCTGCGACAGTTTTTGCGTGTCCCAGCTCAGCACGTAGGCCTCGACCACGTCGTGGTAGGCGGGATGCGTAAACAGGCGCCAGCCGCCGGCGACCTCGCGCAACTGAAAGCCGCGGTTGGCCTCCTCGTACTCAACCTTGAGCTCGGCCAAAAGCGATGCACACTCGCCGGGGGCGATATCCAGCGCACCTGCCAGCGCGGACGCGCTCACCGGATCGCTCGACACCAGCAGCAGCGCTTCAAGGGCACCTTTGAGGCTGTTTGCCTCCAGCGTGGAAAGGTTTGACATAGTTGGTCGCTCCTATTCAGTGAGCTCGGGGCCCTCGCCGGGCACATAGGCCTCGGCGCCCTCGACGCGGTTGATTTGAATGGTTCCAAAGATCTCGTCCTGGCTCAGCGTGAGCGAGCCGCGCTTGGCGAGCTCGAGCATGGCCAGGAAGGTGACCACGAGCTGCTCGGTGGTGGCGTCGCCGTCCAGCAGCTCGCGGAAGGTGCAGGTTTGGTGCGCCATGGTAAAGCGGTCGACCGAGGCCACCGTCAGGTCGAGCGGCACACGATGTGGCGCCACGTGCTCGGCCTCCAGCAGGAAGGTCTGGCGCTTGCCGTCCAGGTCGGCGCAGATGACAGCGAGGCCGCGCAGGGTAATGCCGGCCAGGTAGTCGGGCATAAGGCCAAGGAACTCGGGGTCGGGGCCGGCAACGCGCGGATGCATGCGGCTCTCGGCCTGCATCCGCGCGCCAAGGGCTGCCGCCGCGCCCTTAAACTGCTTGTAGGCGATCAGGCGCTGAATCAGGACCTCGCGCAAGGCGTCGCCATCGAGCGCACTGAGTTCCTCAAGGTCTTCGTCGTCCTCGTCATCGTCGACGGATTTGCTGGGGGCCTCCTGGGGTACCAGCGAGGCGGCCTTGATGTCCAAAAGGGTGGCCGCGACCAGCAAAAAGTCGCTCGCCACGTCCAGGTCCAGCGCCTCAATGCGCTCGACCTCTGCTAGGTACTGCTCGGCCACCTCGCTGATTGAGATGGCGCCGATATCAACTTTTTGGCGGGTTACCAGCTGCAGCAGCAGGTCGAACGGTCCGCTGTAGACCTGCGTCGACACGCGATACGACATCTTCGACCTCCTTTGACGGCGCCTTCGCGGCGCGGTTTGGGTGCATGTTGCGACCGTTTTACGCGGTCGACCTGTAAGTTTACCCTAGATGCCGGCGATTGCGAAGTTGAGCAGCCACTCAGCCAGCGGATACACGGTAACGTCGAAATACCGGCCGATCACGTCGATGCCGGTCCACATGGGCAGCAGGTACAGCACGATGATAAGGATCGGCATGGCGTATTGCTGCAGACGGTAGTAGTTAGCGAGCGCCTTGCCTTTGAGGAAGGGCACGATGATCGACGAGCCGTCGAGCGGCGGGATCGGGATGAGGTTAAAGAACGCGAGCGACAGGTTGACCACGATAAAGGTGGCGCCGAAGTTCATGATTTGCGATGCCACGGCAAAGGACATGCTGGCGTAGAGGTTGCCGTAAGCTGCATGCATGAGAGCGGCCGCAAGGCACGCGAGTGCGATGTTCGATGCGGGACCGGCCGCGCTCACCAGGACCTCGTCGCGCTTGGGGTGCTTAAGGTTGTTGAGGTAGACGGGCACGGGCTTGGCAAAGGCGAACGCCGGGCCGCCGGCGGCGAGCATGAGCAACGGCAGGAGGATGGTACCAAACGGGTCGATATGGTTGAGAGGGTTGAGCGAGACGCGGCCGCGCGAACGGGCTGTCTTGTCGCCGAGCGCCCAGGCCGCGGCGGCGTGCGCGCTCTCGTGGATCACGATGCCTACGATGACGGCGACGGCGCTCGCGAGCAGGTTCATGAGGTAGCTGCTGGACATGTCGATCCCCTAGCGGACGCGGCGCGAGGCGCGCGTAAGCAGGTAGTCGGCCACAAATAGAATCACGGCGACGATAGCGTAATCCAGGCGAAACACGCCGCCAAAGGGCGACGTGATGACGCCGTAGCCGGCGATGGCGCTCGGCAGCGCGCGCGAAAGCTCAACGACAAAGCCCACGATCTGCAGCTTGGCGGTGAGGCCGCTAAAGCACAGCAGCACGGTCATCGCGCTCATAAAGATGCCGCAGATGCGGCACGCGATGGCGATAATGCTCATCGCCACGGCAGCAGCCTTACGAGAGTTCACGCGCGGTCTCCTCTTCGATCTGGGTGGAAAGCTCGAGCCATTCGTCCTCGAGCTTGGGCAGCTCTTGCTTAAGCCCGTTATATTCCCCCAGCGCGGCGTTGAACTTGTCCTGATCGGCATAAAGCTCTTCGCTCGCCATCAATTCCATAAGCTCGTCATAGCGGGCGCGCTTTTTGTCGAGCTCCGCCTCGATCTTCTTGAGCTGGTTGCGAACACCTTTGAGCTTCTTGTTGAGGGCCTCTCGGGCCTGGGCCTCAGCGCGCTTTTGCTCCTTGGTCTTTTTGCCCTCAGCAGGCTTAGGGGCGGCGACGAGGGTGTCGGCCTGGGCGGCGCTGGCTTTGGTGGGCTTGGTCGCGGCAGGTGCGCTCTCCCCTGCCGCCTCGGCGGCGGCGCGGGCCGCGAGGTCCTCACGCTTGTAGAGGTAGTAGTCGTAGTCGCCGTCGTAGACCGTGACCTTGCCATCGCGGATGTCGATTACGCGGTTGGCAACGGCGCGTACCAGGTGCTCGTCGTGGCTGATTAGCACGATGGTGCCGGGGAAGTTTTGCAGGGCGCTCTCGAGCATGTCCACCGAGTCGATGTCCAGGTGGTTGGTGGGCTCGTCCAGGCACAGGAGCGCCTCGGGGGCCACGAGCATCTTGGCGAGCGCCAGACGCGCCTTTTCGCCACCGGAGAGGACGCGAACCTGCTTCTCGATGGAATCGTTGTCGCTAAACAGGAAGGCGCCCAGCAGGCTTCGCTGCTGCGGCACGGTCCACTTGGGCGTAACGGTGTCGATCTCTTGCAGGACGGTGTTGGACTCGGTCATACCCTCGAGTGCGTGCTGGGCGTAGTAGGCCACGCCCACGTTGGTGCCCAGGTCGCGCGTGCCGGTGGTGGGCGGCTCCAGGCCGGCGAGGATCTTCATGAGCGTGGACTTGCCGGCGCCGTTGGGGCCGACAAGCGCTACATGCTCTCCGCGGTAGAGCTTGAGGTCGATGTCGCTGTAGATGTGCTTGTTGCCGTATGACTTGGAGACGCCCTCGAGGCCCACGACCATGTCGCCGGAGCGCGGCGGATCGGGGAACTTAAAGTCGATGTGCTTGTGGCCCTCGGGCAGGATGACGAGCTCCTTTTTGATCTGCTCGATTTTGCGGATGCGCTCCTGGGCCTGGGCGGCCTTGGTGGGCTTGTAGCGGAACTTGTCGACGAAGACCTGCATGTGGGCGATGTCGCGCTCCTGGGCGGCGCGCTTGGCGCGCATCTGCTCCAGGTTGTCCTCGCGCTGCTTGAGGTAGCTGCTGTAGTTGCCGGTGTAAGTGGTCACGCGACGGTTTTCGAGTGCGGCGACGTGGTCGACGCAGGCGTCCATAAAGGCTCGGTCGTGGCTGACGATGAGGACGGCGCCGTCGTAGTTGGCAATAAAGCCGCGCAGCCACTGGACGCTCTCGAGGTCCAGGTGGTTGGTGGGCTCGTCCAGAAGCAGCAGGTCAGGGTGGCGCAGGAAGAGCTTGGCCAGCGCGATGCGCATCTGCCAGCCGCCCGAGAACTCGGAGCACGGGCGCTCAAAGTCGGTGACCTTAAAGCCTAGACCGGATAGGATCTTACGGGCGTTGCTCTCGAGCTCGTAGCCGCCCAGATGTTCAAATCGGTCCTGGACCTGGCCGTACTCGTTGAGGAGTGCGTCGACGTCCTTCCCTTGTTCGGAGAGCGCGGTGATCTGAGCCTGCAGCTCGTTGGCGCGCTCGCCCATGCGGCGGATTTCCTTGGCGGCGGCCATGACCTCGGCGAGAATGGTGGTGTCCTTTTGCTCCAGGTTGGTTTCCTGCTCTAGGTAGCCCACCTGGCAGTCCTTGGCGTACTGGACCTGGCCGGCGTCTGGGCTGTCGATGCCCATGATGATTTTGAGCATGGTAGTTTTGCCGGCGCCGTTGGGGCCCACGAGCGCGAAGCGCTCGCCGGGGTTGATCTGGAAGGACGCGCCGCTAAAGAGGACGCGCGCGCCGAAGCTTTTTTCGATCTTGTCGACCAAGAGGATCATGGTGCCGCCTTTGACCTTGTGTTCCTATATGAAAAAAGGCCCCAACTTGCGTTGGAGCCTCATTCAATGCTCGGGTGG
>CABUHI010000026.1 GCA_902491345.1 uncultured Collinsella sp. | reverse complement strand
TGGCCTTCGGCTCGTGCGGAACTTGCAGCGAGCAAAGCCTAGCCGCCCGACCCTAGGGTTAACTTGGATGATTCTAGCAAATACGACAAGCGAGATGCCTGCGACTTGCAGGCATCTCGCTTTATCTAAATAACGTGGTTGAAACTCAACCTTTATATGAGGCTCTTACCTTATCGATAAGATACGGACTGCTGAGAATCCTTCACGACTACGTCGTGGGCGCCGCCTTCGACGATGGAGGTGGAACTCACCAGGGTCAGGCGTGCCTTTTCCTGGAGCTCGGGGATCGAGAGGGCACCGCAGTTGCACATCGTGGACTTGACCTTATAGAGCGTACCGCCCACGCCGTCCTTGAGGGAACCGGCGTAGGGAACGTAGGAGTCGACGCCCTCGACGAAGCTGAGCTTCGCGGCGCCACCCAGGTCGTAGCGCTGCCAGTTGCGGGCACGCGCAGAACCCTCGCCCCAGTACTCCTTCATGTACTGGCCGTTGACGTTGACGCGCTCGGTCGGGCTCTCGTCGAAGCGGGCGAAGTAACGGCCCAGCATCATAAAGTCTGCACCCATGGCCAGGGCGAGCGTCATGTGGTAGTCGTAGACGATACCGCCGTCGGAGCACACGGGCACGTAAACACCGGTCTCCTCGTAGTACTCGTCACGGGCGCGGCAGACGTCGATCAGCGCGGTGGCCTGGCCACGACCGATACCCTTGGTCTCACGGGTAATGCAAATGGAACCGCCGCCGATACCGACCTTAATGAAGTCGGCACCGCAGTCGGCCAGGAAGCGGAAGCCCTCGGCGTCGACAACGTTACCGGCGCCGACCTTGACGTCCTCGCCGTAGTTGGCGCGGATCCACTCGATGGTGCGCTTCTGCCACTCGCTGAAGCCCTCGGAAGAGTCGATGCACAGAACGTCAGCACCGGCCTCGATGAGCAGCGGCACGCGCTCGGCATAGTCGCGGGTGTTGATACCGGCGCCGACCATGTAGCGCTTGTCGCCATCGAGCAGTTCGTTGGGGTTGGTCTTGTGGCTGTCGTAGTCCTTGCGGAAGACGATGCCCATGAGGTGATCGTTGTCGTCGACGATAGGCAGAGCGTTGAGCTTGTTGTCCCAGATGACGTCGTTGGCAACCTTGAGGCTGATGTTCTTGTCGCCCACGATGAGCTGCTCACGCGGGGTCATGAACTCGGAGACCTTCGTCTGGCGGTCATCGCGACTGGGGCGATAGTCACGGCTGGTGACGATGCCCAGGAGCTTGCCCTTGGGAGTGCCGTCGTCGGTAACCGGCATGGTGGAGTGGCCGGTCTTCTCCTTGAGCTCAATGACCTGCTCCATGGTCATGTCGGGGGTCAGCGTGGAATCGGACTGAACGAAGCCGGCCTTGTGATCCTTGACGGCCTTGACCATAGCGGCCTCGGACTCGGCGCTCTGGGAACCGTAAATGAAGGACAGGCCACCCTCGGTAGCGAGCGCGACACCCATATCGACGCCCGAGACGGACTGCATGATGGCGGAAACCATGGGGATGTTCAGGGTGATTGCCGGCTTCTCACCGCGCTTAAAGCGGGTTAGCGGCGTCTTAAGAGAGACGTTGTTGGGGATGCACTGCGAGGACGAGTAACCAGGGACCAGCAGATACTCCGAAAACGTGTGGGACTCACCGGGAAAGAACGTAGCCATGTTTCTCCTTTTTCCATGCGACCGGTCGGCTGCAGGCCTCGTAGGACCCAGCCCAACCTTGGGCGCCCAATACTGGGGAAGTATCTTAACGCACTTTGACTGCTACAATGCATGATTTAAGAAGAGCACACGAGGGTTTGACGCAGGCTTTGCGTTTGCCCAGCAAACACTTTAGCGGGGAGACGTGGAGCACATGGAGTACAAGACGACGGCAAAGTTGGTCATTCAAGCGTGCGACAAGGATTTGCCGGGCGTCTTCGGTCACGGCTGCGTCTTGCTGCTGCAGGGCATCGCCCGCGAGCACTCGCTCAACCGCGCCGCCAAGAGCATGGGCATGGCGTATTCCAAAGCGTGGCGTATTGTAAACGAGGCTGAAGGCCAGCTGGGCTGCAAGCTCATCGAACGCGACGGAGCCCGCGGATCCACGCTCACCCCCGCCGGCGAGCGAGCCATAGCGGTCTACGAGGAGCTGCAGGCCGACATCAACCAAGTAATTGCCGCAAAGGCCAACGACCTCATCGCCAGCATCAAAGAGTAGCTAATTTGGGACGGGGCTTTATAGCCACACAGCCCCTTCTCATAAGTTGCGGTGAAATAGGGACTGTTTATGCGGTTAAAGCCGTAAATCAATCCCTATTTCACCGCAAATTATGGAGTCGAGGATGATTTAGCTAGTTGCGGAGGGCATTATCTAGGGTGGCGGCCACGATCAAGGGGTCGTCGGTACCGGCGAAGAGGCGGATGGTGCTCCCCTGCTTGCCACGTGGGGCCGAAAGACGCGTCGTTGCACCGCCGGCGGGCGATGTGCGGAATTCGTCCGGCAGTATGCTGAAGAATTCGCCCGCGGTGCAGTCCATCAGGTCAAACTCTACTGCCGGGCCAAAACCGTGCTCCAGGGTGCCGGTTGCAACAGCATGGTCGGGATGCGAGCTCAGCCCGGGATAGCGTACGTAGCGCACCATCTCGTTGGCGGCCAGATACTCGGCCAGCGCACGGGCGCGGTCGAAATGCGCCTGCATGCGGACGTCGAGCGAGTCCAGCCCGCGCTCCAGCACACCGGCCTCGTCAGCAGTCAAATCAAGCTTGGCCAAGCCACGGCCCTCAAGCAGGGCATGCGCGCACTCAGCCGCGGCATCCACGCGATGGCGCTTGAACTGCGAGCGCCCGACCGACGCCGCCACGAGCTTTCGCGGCGCCTCACCGGCGCACACGCGGTCGAGTGCCTCGAGCGACAGCACGGCGCCCAAACGCAAAGGATCGCAGCCAAAAGCCGACGCCACGGTGTTGTCCACAACAAGCAGCGCGCGGGCCTCACGAGCCGCGCGGCCGAGAGCACGCAGATCGGGCACACGCAGACCAAACCCGCCGATGGAGTTAACGAACCACCACAGGTGCGGCCCCTCGGCATCAAACGAAGCATCAAAGCCCTCGGACGCAGCGGCAAACGCCTCGGCGGACGGCGAGCCCACCAGCGCGACATCGCAGCAATCAAAGCCGCTCGCAAACGCATCGACAAAGTCGTCCGCAAAGGCCACCAGGCGGTCACCGGGACGCACAATACCCAGCAGCGACAGAGCCGCCGGCACATGCGGGGCCGCAACAAGACGCGCCTCACGCGCGCCGGTCCTTACAGCCCAGGCCTCTTCTAGCTGCTGTACATCCACAAGGCACCGCCCCTTCATAAGCAAAAACCCACGATACGGGTGTTCCCCGCATCGTGGGCAACGGCTGCAGTATAGCGCCGATATGCGACGAAACGCCTAGATGTTGAGCGCGTGATAGTTCACGCTCGCACCCGGAGCGTCAACCGTCACGCCATAGGCCTCGGGATAGATGCGCGTCGAAAACACGAGCGCGCCATCGTTCACAAATACCTCGACCGACGAGACATCGCCAACAATGCGCACATTACGTACCTCGTCGATAGGCTCCCAGCGCACGGTGCGACCGCAGCCGGCAGAAGCGCGACCCTCATCGGTAAATCGCATCTCAAAGCGCGCGGGCAGCTCGCCATTGGCGGGCACAAACGCCAGCTTCAGCTCGCCATCAACGGTTGCGGTAAACGCGCCGTCGGCACCGTCAACAACAACGTCAAAGCAGGTATCGCCGGCAACCTCCAACGAGCCCTCCCCTACACGCACCGAGACATAATGGTGCTCAATCTCGCGTGCCGGCTGCTGCAGCACCAAGCCGCCAGCACCGGCTGTAAGCTCACGCGGCACCGTCATACAGTGCTGCCAGCCACACGCCACGGTGGGTGCGTTGCCATAGGTCGGCTCATCGGGCATGCCCATCCAGCCGATCAGAATATGTCGACCATCCTCGGACGTAAACTCCTGCGGAGCATAGAAGTCAAAACCGGCGTCCCACAGGCGGAACTCGCCCAGCTCATAGGCACCGTCACCACCGGTGATGTCGCCCGTTACAGACATGTAGCCAGCAGCGTATACGTTGCCGCGGTTCCAACGACCGCCCTCGAGCCCCTGGGGAGAGAAAGACAGAAACCTTGCCGGTACACCGCCATCCGCCTCGAGCTCAAGGTATCCCGGGCACTCCCACATAAAGCCAAAACGCTCGGGCGCAGACACGCGGCTCTCGAGCTCCCAACTCAGCATATCGGCCGAGCCATACACCAGGATCTCACCCACATCGCGCCCGGCACCCTCGCCGTGCATGACGCAAAATCGACTATCGACATGCGGCCCGTCCACGCGACGACGCGCGCCCAGCACCATGTGGTAACGCCCATCATCATCGCGCCACACCTTGGGGTCACGCACGTGGCAGGTCAAATCCTCGGGATAATCCTCGGAAGCCAGCACCACGCGCTTTTGGCTGAACTCCCGACCGGCAAGGCCATCAACGCTCTCGACATAAACAGTATCGGCGCGGCGGCCGGTATTGACGTAGTCGTACGTCCCGTCCGAATCGGAAAGCTTAACGTTGCCCGTATAAAGTACGCGAATGCGACCGTCCTCGGCAAGCGCGGAGCCCGAATACACGCCGTGGCAATCGAACGGCTCGTCGGGCAGCAGCGGGGCGCCAACGTAGTCCCACGTCATAAGATCGCGACTCGTCGCATGGCCCCAGGCCTTAACGCCGCCCTCGACATCAAACGGCGCATACTGAAAATAGGCATGGAACACGCCACCCGCCTGGCAAAGACCGTTGGGGTCGTTGAGCCAGCCCGCCGGCGGCATAATATGGAAGCGTTGGCCATACGCGCCATGACCGCACTCAGAGGCGGCGGCGTCAACAGCGGCGACCAGCTTTGCAAGGTCGCGACCAAGTGCATTAGACATATCAAAGTCCTAACGGATCGAAAGTTACAAGGCACCAGAGATCGGCACCAGATACGGGAAACGCCCGCGAGCATACAACCCGCGGGCATCCCCTCAATCAAAAGCTCTTAGGCCTGCTCGGAAGCCTTGGGCTCGTCCTTGTACAGGACAAACGAGACGGCAAAGGAAACCAGCGCGGCGACCGCAAACATGATCGCGTACTGCACGGGTTGGGCCAGGCACAGCAGGATACCGAAGATACCGGTAACGCCCGTGCCGGAGGCAGCCAGCGAAGTGAGCGCGCAGACCAGGGCACCGCAACCGCCGCCGATGCAGCCGGCGATGAAGGGCTTAAAGAAGCGCAGGTTCACACCAAAGATGGCAGGCTCGGTAATGCCCATGAAGGCGGACAGGGCCGAAGGAAGCGCCAGACCCTTGATCTTGGCATCGCGGGTCTTAAAGGCAACGGCGAGCGCGGCACCACCCTGAGCGATGTTGGCGGCACTGGCGATGGGCAGCCAATAGGTCACGCCATACTGAGCGAGCTGGCCCAAATCGATGGCGGTGTACATCTGGTGGATACCGGTAACGACCGTGGGGGCATAGAACAGGCCGACGATAAAGGAACCGATGCCGAAGGGCAGGGTCAGCAGGGTCTGAATCAGACCGAGGATGGCGTTCTCAGCCCAGACAAAGATGGGGCCGACGGCAACGAGCGTCACGAGCACGGTCACGAACACCGAGACGAGCGGGGTCACAAAGAGGTCGAACATCTCGGGAACGATCTTGTGCAGGCGCTTCTCGAGGAAGGCCAGAATGGCGCAGGCGATAACGATGGGGATCACGTGGCCCTGATAGCCGACCCACTCAAAGCTGTACACACCGGGAATGACGGTGACCATGGTCTGTACGCCCTCGGAGGCAACCGTGTAGGCGCTCTGCAGCGAGGAGTTGATGAATGCACCGCCGACGACGGCGCCCAGGTACGGGTTGGCGCCAAAGGCCTTAGCCGCGGAGTAACCGATCAGGATCTGCAGAATGCCAAAGGACGTGCCCGAGACCAGGTCGGCAATCTTATAAATAAAGTTATTGGTGTCGAGAGCGATAAATCCGTTGGAGGCCATAAAGTTGAGGGCGCTCATAATGCCCAGCAGCAGGCCCGAAGCCACGATGGCGGGGATGATGGGGACAAAGACGTCGCCGAGCACCTTAATGGCACGCATAAAGATGTTTTGCTGCTGCGCCGCGGCCTCCTTGACCTCGGCCTTGGTGGCAGCCTCGACGCCGCTGAGCGCAATGAACTCGTCGTAGACCTTGTTGACGGTGCCAGTGCCAAAAATAATCTGGAGCTGGCCCTGGGCCTCAAAGACGCCCTTGGCGCCGTCGATATTCTCAAGGGCCTCCTTGTCGACCTTGGCGTTATCGGCAATCACCAGGCGCAGACGCGTGGCGCAGTGCGCGGCCGAAACAACGTTGTCGGCGCCACCGATGTTGTCGAGCACCTCTTGGGCTGATTTGCGGTAGTCCATGACTTCCCTTTCCTCCAACGGGCGCATGTGCACCCGGCCATCTTTGACACTTACACTGTAATCGTTTTCAGTTTCATATGTCTGTAATCGTTTTCATAGTAGGGTGAACGGTAGGAAAAAGCCGGCGAAAGGTAGTTTTAAGGCAAAAACAGGCGACTCAAAGGCAGGCAGACGTGCCCAAAATCTAGACATTCATAAGCTGATGGCCGAGCTTGAGCGTCTTTAGACCGCGCTCCCCCTCCACGCCATCGAGCGTGTTGAGCAACATATTGGTCGCCTCGACGCCACTGGTCAGGTAACCATAATGCACGGTGGGAATGCCGCCCGTCAGCGCGCGCAAAAACGCATTGTCGCCAAAACCGCTCACGCGGTGTATGCCCTCGCCCATGCCGCGAACCTCATCGATGGCACGCAGCGCGCCCGCCGCCATGGTGTCGGTCGCGCACGCGATAAACGAAACATCGGGGACATCGGCAAGCAGCTCACGCGCCGCACCATAACCCGAGTCGAGCGTAAACGAGCCGAGGCGAATCAAGGCGGCATCGAGCGGGTTACCCGCGGCGCGCAATCCGGCCTCAAAACCGCGACGGCGATCATAACCGGCCGCGCGGTCCTCCTCGGTAACCCCAATGTAAGCGATCTTGCCGTCCACGCGGCCTGCAAGCGCATGGCCCAGCTCAAAAGCGGCCTCGTAATCGTCGTGATAGACGCACGCCGCGCCCTCAACATTCTGGCCGATCAGTACGATGGGCACGCGGCACGACTCAATCGCCCGGCGATGCTCGTCGGTAATCATAGTTGCCACCAGCACAATGCCATCGACCGGGTGGTTTTGGAATAAATCGAGGTACTCGAGCTCGCGATCGGGGGCGTTATCGGTATTGGCAAGCAGCATCTGGTAGCCACGGCGACCGAGCACCTGGCCAATACCGGCGGTAATGCGGCTCACGGATTCCGAGTTGATCTTGGGTACGATGACGCCGATGAGCTTGGTGGAGCCGGTGCGCAGCGCACGAGCCTGACTAGAACGCACGTATCCGGTCAGCTCAATCGCCTGCTTAATGCGCTCGGCCTTGTCCGCCGATATGTACCCACCATTGAGGTAGCGCGAGACGGCGGCGCTCGAAACGCCGGCCAGCTCGGCCACATCTTTCATCTTTACCACGAGCACCCCTGTCATTGAAATCGCTTTCACCATGATACCTGTTCGTTCCGGCGTTCTGACGAACGCCGGACTACTCGACGCTGCGCGGGTATCTGCCGGACGATCTGCCGCTCAAACCGTCGCTCGCGTACATGAAGTACGCGTCGCTCCTCTTTCGCGGCACCTCGCCACGGCAGCTGCCCGCTCGCTGACGTATGCTCGACCAGGAGAGCCCAATTGCTCGCTAGGGTTCTAACCGTGGTACTCGCCGTTGTATTGGATGAGCGTTAGGTCCTCCACGCCGTCGAGCGCGCGAATGGCGTCAGCATAGGGCATATCCACACCGTCCGAGAACACCTCGGCGGCCATTTCGACCTTGTCGCCGCGCATGGTCTTGGACTTGACGGTGAACTTGGTGCGCCCAAATGCACGCACGATATCGTCGCCGGTGGTCTGGCCCGTGTAATGGATGACCATCATGTACACGCGCAACTTGTCCTGGTGGCTCGCAAAGCCGGCGATCATCACCACGATCACCACCGCCGTGAGCGCCACGAGCGCATACATGCCGGCTCCCGCCGTAATGCCCGTGGTAATGGACCAAAACAGATACAGCAGGTCGAGCGGGTCCTTGACCGCCGTACGATAACGGACGATGGACAGAGCACCGACCATACCGAGCGAGATGACCACGTTCGTCGAGATCGCGAGCGTAACCATGCAGGTGAGCACGCACATGCCCACAAGCGTCACGGCAAAGCTACGCGAATACACCACGCCGGTAAAAAAGCGCTTGTAGACGTAATAGATCAGGATGCCCATGGCGAGCGCCACGAGCAGCGACAGGCCGATCTTGGCAGGGTCGACCTGGCCAAACGCCTCCAAAACGGAGTTCTTAAAAAAGTCCCTGGTGCTCATGGTCTAAATATCCCCTCGGTTCTCAAAATCCGATTCCCAGTAATTAAATCCGCGCAGGTAGGCGGTCTTGTCGTAGCACAGGCAGTACTTGGAGACCGCCGTAAGCTCGGCTGCGCCCGGCGGCACCAAATCGCGCACCAGTTGCGGGCAGAACTCGGTAAACTTGACCTCCATCACCAGCTTGCCGGGCTCCAGCACGGGCAGCGCGGGCAAGGTAGCGTCAAAGATGTCAAAACTACCCACCGCGGCACGCACGTTCATGTCAAACGTGATGCGCACGGTGCCCTCGTCCATCACCCACGGCTCGCGCTCATAGTCCACGATGGTCCGCGGGCGCATCATGTTGCAGATGCATTCGATGTAGAACTCGCGACAGAGCGGATAGGGGCTCCTCAGCAAAAAGCCGTAGTCGCCAGCCAGAATCTGCTCAAACTCGCCACGTGTGAGCGGCGCGTCCTCCTTATAGATCCAGCTACCGTACTTCTTTTTGCGCTCGAGCTTAATCACCTTGTCGCTGCCGTTATAGATGCGTACGCGATACTTTTTGCGCATGAGAATGCCGGCGTCTTTTTCCTCGTAGGCCGAGTTGCAGTAGTCGTCAAAATACAGGCTGCGAATGGTGTAACCGCCCGCCCGCGCATGTTTGTCCAGCTTAAATACAGGCGCCAAGCGACAGGCAAGCGCGGCGTGCTCGCCCTCGTTAATGAGATATTTGAGCTCGTGGCGGTAACGCTCCTGCGTGGCACGCACAGGCGGTGCCGCCAGGCGCTCAAGCAGCGCGCTAGCCCTCCTCATACGTATCCTCCACGACCTTACCGCCGTCTTGCACGTAAAAACACTTCATGCCGTAGTGCTTGCCGTCGTCGGTCACATAGTAGTCAAACGCATCTTGCGTATAGCCGTCGGAGTTGGTGGCACGCACGCGCACAAAATACTGGCCGGTATCGGGCGCATCGCAGGTCACCTCGGGAAGCAGCACATCCTCGGCCTTAAAGACCACGTCGCTTATGGCATAGTCGCGCGCAAGCTCAACGGTGTAGCGAATGTCGCGCGCCTCAAAATCGTAGGACGCATCCCAGTTAATGCGCAGCTTGCCGTTATCGATCTGCGGCACGCCGATGTAGAACGGCATGGGCTTTTTATAGCTCTCGCGAAAGCTCTTATAGTTCTCCTCGATCTCGGAAGGAATCGCCGCGGCAATCTGCTCGTATTCGTCCTTCGTCACGGGCAGATTCTCCAGGTCGGGCGCAGCAAAGACGAGTGGCTCCGTGACCTCGCGATAATGCTCGACCATCTTGCTCAGACGCTCTTCGGTCAAATACGAGCGCAGGTCCTTGACGGCGCTATCGAGTTCGCTGCGGAACGAATTGCTGCGCAACGCGCGGTTAAACAGCACGTTGCCCCAGTAGTTGCTTGCACCGCGCTCCCAGCTCGCGTAGTCCGAAAACCCGGTAAGAGAAAGCTCCAGCTTACGCAGCATGCCATCGTTATCCCAATCCAAAAAGTACCAGGTGTTTGAGTTAAGCGGGCTGTACAGATAGCAGTTACGGTTCTGCGTATCGCAGTTGCCCGTCAGGATCTGAAACGCCAGCCAATAGACCAGATTTTCGGTATCGAAGTAGGTGTCGAGCACATCGTCGATCTTTTGCGATTCATCGTTGAGCGCATCGAGCATCTCGATGAGCTTGGTGTGGTCCGAATCGCCCTTAATCTCGAGCATGCCCTCAAAGTTTGCCTGGTTGTAGTCGGGATCATCGGCAAGCTTAATGGTGTCCTCGTAGCGATGGAAATCAAAGCTGTTCACCTTGTACAGGTGCCCGCTCTTATCCAGGCCATGTGCCTTAAGCGCCGTCTTGTTGAGCTGCTCCACCTGCGTAAACAGGCCGTAGTCCTCAAAGGTGTCGTTGGACTTTTCGGTCTGGTCGCACACCCACAGATGCACAAACTGCGTGCGCAGGCCCATCATCTGGGGAATCCCGCGGATAAGGTCGTAGGCCATCTTGTTGCGAAAACGCATACCCTCGCCCATGTGCTTGTTGAGCGCAATCGCGCGCTGTTGGCGCCAGGTGCCCTTGCCCTTTTTGAGCTCCACCTTGTAATTCTTCTGCGAGTTCATGCTTGATGTCTGACCGCGCACCTGCACGGTAGCATTGGGCGCTTCCTCGCCATAGCCAACCTCGCCGCCCACCGGGCCGTCTTCGTCGCCCGGCTGCAGCAGGCCCATAACCTGATAGCGCGTCACGCCCATGTCGGCATAGTCATACACCGAGTACGTGTTGATCTCGGCCCAGCTGTGGTCGGTGTTCTCGGAGCTGTTGCCGCGTGAGACCGTCAGGTACATGGTCACAATACCCGAGTCATCGTAGACCTCGTAGAGCTCGTCCTTGTCGCGCAGGTGCTTGGACTGGTCGGAGGCCTCGGTCTTTTTAATCTTGTCCTGCTTTTTGACCTTTTTGGTCGAGGAGTCTTCCTGCACCGAGCAGCCCGAAAGCAACAGCGCACCGGCAGCCGCCTCAAACAGGCGACGGCGAGACATCATCCTATCGGTCATCAGAACCTCCCCAATGCTTGCGATACACGTGAACTACTGCGCGCTCAAACGCGCCATATGGCTCACCCTTATGGCGACCTTCCTCATAGCGCTGCTCGGCACGGTCGAGCAAGCGGCCCAGCTGTGTAAAGCGACCCGTTTTGTCGGTCGCCACAATGGGCTGCTGGCTCAGGATACGATACGGCAAGTTGGCGGTATAGGTATCGAGC
Source organism: uncultured Collinsella sp. (assembly GCA_902491345.1). Taxonomy (GTDB): domain Bacteria; phylum Actinomycetota; class Coriobacteriia; order Coriobacteriales; family Coriobacteriaceae; genus Collinsella. The sequence continues at coordinate 10,275 of CABUHI010000026.1, read as the reverse complement.
CGCAGAAGCGCCACGATAAAAAACACCGCTGCACCCAACAAAAAGCCAAAGCCGTAAAACTGCTGCGGCAAAAGCAACGACACGGCAGTCGCCAGCCCGGCCACACCGGCAAACAGCCCCGATGCCATCACGGCCCCCTTGTAGTCGGTAAAGTACAGCAAGATGAGCATCACCGTATTGCCCACGGCATACAGGCCATAGCCCACGCACAGCGTGCGAAAATACCCGTGCATAAGGTTGTTAAAGCCCAACGGTAAGGCCGACAGCACCGTGGTCTCGAGCGAGATGACCGCCGCGGTCACAAACAACTGTTTGAGCGCACAAAAGCGCAGTTCGCTGTTGAGCGTGGAGAGCATCCCCTCCTCTGCCACCACGATGTCGCCCACCACGCCGCCGTCGTTGAACAGACTGTAGTAGTCGCGGTAGCGTGGATAGAAGTTGACCTCGACCGAGACCACAAAGTTGACGGTCGTGACCAGGATCGTCAAAAACGCGATCAGCGCCGGCACATCGTAGTAGGGCGCACCATAAAACAAGCCCTTGACCTGAACGCCAATGGGACCAGCCCAAATAATCACCAGGTGCGCAAAGAGTCCCAGATTGGTTAACAGGCCCGTGAGCGCCAGCGGCATAAACTGATCGAGCCACTGCAAAAAGGGCCAGGGACTGCGGTCACTCTGCGGAAAATACCGGTACAGCAGTACCACGTCCCAGACGAGCATGACGCCGTAGCCCAGGGCAATTGACGCCAACAGGCCCTCGACCGGCGGCAGTCCCAGCGCCAGCGCGGCCAGGGCGCACAGGCACGTCACGCCAATGGCGGCCGCAAAGCTGCACAGGATGCCGCGGTAATCCTTGATGGCCGTGAGGTAACTCATGCCGTTCCAGTTGACGATCATAATGTTGAACAGCCACAGGCACAGCAGCCCCTGCAGCAGCGTAGCGCCCGAGAACAGCAAAAAGACGCCGTAGAGCACCGTGCCCGCAACGAGCATGATGGCGTTGGAGCCCCAAAACGAAGGCAGGATCTCATCCTCGCGCTCGGCAAACAACATATCAGCCAAAAAGCGCGTGACCGGCATGGAGAAAAAACTCGTGAGCAAAAGCGAGGCCAGCAGTGTGTAGGTCACCATGCACACCAGCAGATCCTGGTTGGCACGGCCCACACCCCACAGACCGCACAGTACCAAGATACCCACCTGGAGCAGCACACCCAGCAGCATCGGGCCCGTGCACACAATGCCGGCGTAGCCGTAAGCGCGCATCGTGGCAAACAGGCCCTTGCGCCTAAACAGGCGCTTGAGCTCAAAACCAATTCCGGCCACCGGCTACTCCCCCTCTCTGGGCAGGTTAAACGCACACGCCGTCTCGTCGTACAGTGCGCGATAGTTGGTGAGCATCTGCTCGTGCAAAAAGTACGTGGCAACGCGGCGCTGGCCGCGCTCCCCCATCTCGATACGGCGGGCGCGGCTTGTGCACATGCGTTCCATGGCATCGGCCAAGCCCTTGCGATACATAGGCGGCGTCACAAAACCCGCCACGCCAAAGTCGTCGCCCGGGGCGCCTTCGAGTAGCTCGCGGCAGCAGCCCACCTCGGTCGTCACGCAGGGACGGCGCGCTGCAAGCGACTCCAGCACGCTGAGCGGCTGGCCCTCGGAGATGCTCGTCAAAATGGTAAAGTCGAGCTTTTCCATGTACTCGACCACGTTGACGCGACCGGTAAAGATCAGGTCGCGCACGCCCAGGGTATCGACCAGCGCGTGGCACTCGGCGCCGTACTCTTCGTCGTCCACGCCGCCCATGATGTGCAGGCGCACCTTAGGCAGGCGCTCGTGCAGCTCAAAGAAGGCATAGATCATGGTCTTGACGTCCTTGATGGGCGCCAAGCGCACCACTGCGCCAATATCCACCCAGCCATCATCGGGCTTTAAGGGAATATCCTTAAAGCGATCGAACTGGATGCCGTTGGGGATAACCAGGCATTTGTCCGCATCACAGCCCATATCAATCTGCGTCTTGCGGGCGTTATGGAACAAACTCGTCACGCGGAAGGCGCGGCGGTAGATCTCCTCCGAAAGCAGGTAGAAAAAGCGAATCCAGCGGTCCTTAAATGACGGCACCACCCAATCGGCGCGAATGATCTCTTCCTCGCGCTCGCGGGTATAGATGCCGTGCTCGGTGAGCAGCACCGGCGCATGGTGAACGCTTGAGCCCAGACAGGCGAGCAGGCCGCCGTAGCCGGTCGAGATAGCGTGGTACACATCGGCAACCGGCACCTCGCTGCCCAGCAGGTAGAGCACCGGCAACAGCATAGAGCGCATGGTGTGGAATGCGTCGGCAAAGGGCGTGTAGGGGTACTCGGCAAGGCACACGTCGCGGAAGATGTCCATAAACGTTCGGCTCTGCAAAAACGAGAGCGGATGCACGCGACGGCGGTGGAAGACATCGAATAACACGTCCCAGTCCGGATTGGAGAGCGACACCAGACGGCGTAGCGCCTCGCGCTCGCGGTCGTCAAAACTGGCTTCGTGCTGCTCGCCCGAAAGCCGCAGGGCATCGTCCAGGAACACCTCGTGCACCTCGACCACGTTGCCGGGCAGCTCGTAGACAAATTTGCCGCGGTCGGCAGCATGCGCGCCAATCACCCACAGCACGAACTCGTGCTCGGGCATGGCCTGGATATAGCCATGCATCCAGGTAGATACGCCGCCGTGCACATAGGGGTAGCAACCCTCGAGTACCAAGCAGATTCTCATTTATCGCCACCCTCCTTGCGCTCGATCGTCACGGTCTTATCATTTGCCTTGAGCAGATACAGATTGCCTGTAAGGTGCGTCAGTTCGCCACCCGTCACCGCACCCGGCTCGCCATTATTGGCGCGGAACATGAGCCACGCCTCGTCGTGGAAATTGCCCAGGCTGAGCGTCCAGGCATCCGCGCTGGTATCCACGCTTACCGTAACCGACGAAAAGCGCTGGATGGCACCGGAGCACTCCGACGCCGTCTGGTGCCGCAGGTCGGGCGCGGATTTGGTAAACCACTCCAGGTAGTCGACCAGGCCGCCCTTGTAGACCTCCCAGCCCTCCTTGGCTCCGCGATCGGGGTCCAAAAGGTCGTCCGGGTGCATAAAATGCGTACTCACGTAGTGCATGTTGAGTTCGGACACGGCTGCCAGGCGCATATAGGAATCGTCGACCATGCCGCCCGAAACAATACGCGGCTGCTCCACAATGCCATCGCTCGCCACGCCAAACTCCTGCACGTAGGGCAGGTCGGTACCGTCCTCAAAGTACGTACTGGCAATAGTCTTAATGCGCGGAACGTCGGTGCCGATAAGCTTGCGTGCACGGGCCGAAAGGATATTTGACGGCGGCACGTAAACCGAGCCGTGCGCGTTGGGCAGCACCTCATCTTGGAAGGCGATAAGCTCGTTGAGCGATGCGACGAGCGTTTCCTTGTTTTTCCACGTCTTGTAGACGTACAACGTACCATAGTCGGTATCCCAGAGCGCCAGAGGCTGATGGTTGTAGCCGTGAAAGCCCAGCTCTCCGCCCATCTGCAGCAGCATGCCGCCAAAGTAGCGAAACTGTGTGGTATCGGCCTGGCGCGCAGGCTCGGTCTGGTTGACCGCGTCCTCGTAGTTTTCGATCATCACGCCGGTATAGCGAATGCCGTATTTTTGCGCAAGCTTTTGCAGATCGGGCCACCAGACCTTGGTGTAAAAATCCGCAATGGAAAGGCCGTAGTCACGCTTGATATAAGTAACATCGCCCGAGGGCACGGGGCTAGGAAAGTCGTCCAAATAGAACACGGCGCTGTTGATGACCGGATAGGCCGTGGCATCACCCAGCAAGCTTATGGCCGAAGCATAGAACCCACGCATGACCTTGTCGTAGATACCAATGTTGCACACCACGGTGTGACCACTGCCGCAATCGTTAGACCAAATGAGCGGCGTGCCCGCGTCACCGGTCTTTGCCCATACGCGCGCCGTTTCGCGCAATGAAACCGAAAGCGAAGAATCGAAGGGATCCGAGAACTCGTAGCGCTCTCCTCCGCCCAACATAAAGTCATCGCTCGGAACAATACTTTCGGCTGTCGCATAGTCATATCCGGCCGATTCGATCCCAAGCTTGGAAGCAACAGCCTGCAGGTAGTTCGAGTTATCTGGCGTCATGCCCAGCATGAGTGAGCCGCCCGCACTCACCCAACTCATCAGATCGGTCAGATGCGTACCCAGCCCGTCAAGCGAGGGCATAAGCACAATCACGCGATCAAACGACGTGAGCGATGGGATCGCGTCCGCACCGTCGGTGGCAATATCAACATCGCGATGGGCGATCTTCATGTCGAGCAGGATCTGGTCGAACTGTTCCTTTACGTCCTCGACGCCAGCTTGATCGGAATCGGTAATGACCAGGCACGTGGGCTTTTGGCCAAAGATTGCCGAGGAGGCCGGCACCGCATCGTTGGCGGCAAGCATCCCCAGCTTATGCTGGCCCGCACTGTACTGCACGCCGGCACGCTCCACCAGCAGCACGGCGGCCATGACAATAAAGACCGCCCACACCACGAGGAGTCCCATCCAACGAAAGCGCCCTGCACGGTCGCGGATATGTTGCGCCACGCTCAACTGGCCTCCTCCCCGTCGCGCCAAAACGCCAACTTTTCGCGGTTGTCGGCGCTCAAATACACATGTTGCTTGTCAATCGCATCGATCACACGGCGGACCTCGTCACCGTCGCGGCGCATCACGGCCAGGCGCAGGCAAAGCATCCAAACCTCCTGCTCCTCGGGCACGTCGAGCATCAGCTGGTCGGTCACGGCCTGCGCCTCGTCGATCTGTCCGACATCGGCCAGCGCCGTCGCATATCGAATGCGCAGCTCAAGGGTATCCTCGCGCTCGCAGCGACGCGCAAGCAGGCGCGCGTACTGTTGGCTCTGAATCTGAGCCACGCGCCCCTCGGCCAAGCCCGAGCCCAAGAATTCACCAAGAAAATCGCAGTATTCGTTGAGGTTTTGCGCGCTTGGGTCCGTCTTAAAGGCACGCTCCAGCTGCTGCAGCTTAAGGTCGGACTCCTTGGAGATCTGCGCCACCGCCGTCGCGGCATAGTGCGCCACCTCAACGTCGTCGTTAAGCTTAGCCGCCTGCAGCTGCGCCAGGTACGCGTTGGGCTCCTCGGTGAGCATGGAGAGCATTAGGCGGCGCCGGCATGCCGGATCGTTGACGATGAGCGCCTCCTCGAGCGGCACTACGCCTGCATCGGCGTCACGGTCGTGCACCAGGATGCTGCGATGCAGGTCGTCGTTGAAGCGCAGCGACTCCAGCGCAGACTCTTTCAGCCCCTCGCCAAACACCGCGCTGCGGACCGATAGCAGAACCACCAGCAACGGGCCCCACAGCGGCACCAGCACTATCACAGCCAACATGTGCCCGCGCACCGGCAGCAGGCCCAGCTTCATGAGCGTCCACAGCATCAGGCAAACCAGCGCATGAATCAGCAGCAAGACGGCAGCAACGACAAGCGAGATCAAGCGGCACCCCCCTCACCGTCACCGGTGTAAGAGATGTGCTGCAGCAGCTCCACGATGTCCTCGCCGTCGACGGGCTCCACCGCAATCTGCTTTGCACTCAGACGCTCGCGGATAATGGGCAGATCGCACGCCTTTGCCTGGCGCATAAGCAGGTAGAGCACGTCGCCGTCGACCAAGCCCGCCGCGTCGCTCTCGCGGATTGCCGACCCAATTGCGCCCACCAGCTCGCCGACAGGCTCCATACCCGGTACCACGCGCAGGAGCAAAAAACTCCCCATCTTGCTATCTGCCAGAGCCTGCTCCGCCGCGAGCTCTTGGCCAAAGGCAGCCTGCTTGAGCACGCAAGTGCCGTCAACGCAGCGTTTATCCTGCGCCACCGCCTCATAGTCAAAAGCACGGCCCAGCGCGCTTTCGACCAGCCCGCACAAGATGCGGAACAGGTTTTGATAATAGAGGGTCATTTGGTTTTCGGCCGCACTACGCACAAAGATCAACACGGCGGGTGCCCCGTCGCGCTCGATCGTGTATCCAAACATGGGAAGCCCCGGCGTCAGCCCGCGGTTCACCCACAGGTTCGAACGACCCCCGTCGCCCAAAAGAGGTGCAAGCTGCTCGAGCGTGAGCGAGCGTGCGGCATCTTCGGCAATCGCGGGACTTGCTGCCACCAGGCGTGCAAATGCCCCGCCCGAAACATGGTAGATCGCCACCGAATCGTTCTCGAGGATCTCGCCCAGAAGCTCGCAGCACTTGCGATAGATGTCGCGCGGGTTGAGTACGTCGAGCTCCTGCGTCACGGCAAAGATCTTGCCAAAGCTGTCGTGGCGACCCACGATCTGGCGCCTGTACGCGCGCTTGTCCTCAATAGCGTCGTGGTAGAGCTGCGTAAGGAACGTATTGCGGTTGCGCACGAGCTCGTTTTGATCGCGCTCCGCCCTAATGGCTTCGCTGTTGCGCAGCTGCACATAGCCGCACACGGCACCCACCACAAAGTACGCAATAAACGGCAGCCAGTTAGACGGCTCGTAGAACAGGCCCTGAAAGGTATAGCCGTACTGAGTAAAGTAGCTCGCGGCCAAACCCACCGACGCCAGCAGCGCCGCAACCAGGCCAAAGTCCAATCCATACAGCGTGCCGATCAGCACCACGTAGAGCAGGCGATAATCGAGCACGTTGAGCTGGGCCGATTGGGAGAAAAGATGCTCCAGCACCTCGAACAGGACCCAGGCAGCTGCCGTCTCCAGGCATTTAATAGGCAGCGTGCGCATTTGGATGCGGTCGATGGCGGCGCGCAAGGGGTTGACCTTCTTTGCGCGGCCAGCATCCCAACGCGCTTGAATGGTCGAAAGATCGCGCAGCAAGTCGTAGCGCTGAAACCAGCCATAGCGCACGCGAGCGACGTCGCTGGCGGGCAGGGCGTAACCAGCAGAATCGCCATAGGCAACGGCAAGGCCGGGGAACAGCGCCTTGAGGGCGTCGCCCACCTCACCCGCAGTGTGATGGAAGGTATCGGCTACGTCGAGCGTCTCAAAGTTGCCATCCCAGCTGTCGAAGATACGGCGCACCAGCACCGCGAGTTCCTCGGCGCACAGCAGGGGAAACGCCGCATCCTCCGCGCCCTGCAGAGCAACCGATCCAGTTGAGCACGCATCGAACAACGGCACCAAAAACGGATCTTCCAGCGCGGCGGAGGCAGTGTACAGGAAGGGCACGCGCAGGATCTTGGTCTGAACGCCCTCGCGAGCAGCGTAGTAGCGGCACAGGTCGTTGGCTGCGCGCGCGATAATGCCCTTGCCCGTTCGCCCCGCGGCGTCGGCGGCACCCTCGGCACCCGCGGGCCCCGCTACATACAGCAGTTGGACCCGGCGACCCGCGCACGCACGAAAGACCGAGCGCAGCGTCTCGATATCGCCCACGGTATCGGTATGCGGGGTAAGGTAATTGGATAGGTAGACCACGCGGTCGAACTCGTAGGCCTGATCCAGGTGTTGCAGAAGCTCTTTCCACGAGGCATGGGGCGATGACTCGTCGCGGCGCGTGTCCTGCGCGGCTACGACCTGAACATGGTCCCCGGGGAACGCCTTGGCACAAAAGTCATCGTCAACATATGCGGTGTTGCCAACAACCAGCACCTCCATGGCGCACCCCTCCCCTAAAATCCACTTTTGTCATAGTCAAACATGCGTATTTTACGCTGTCAACGCAAGCAAGGGCACCTTTAAGGCTGTTTTAAGAACTTTTTTAGAGGGAGGAGGCAGCTTTGATTGGACTAGAGGGCAAAGCCTCGAGCGTCTGTTTCATGTTAGAGCCCCTCAAAAGAGAGTTATTGTCCTGGGCAATATAAACCCAACTATCCTGATATGAGCCAACGGGAGCAAGGAACGTAAGGAGCTCCAAGAAACCAATAACGTCCGTGCCGTATTTTTTAGAAAACTTGCGCGCCAGATCATACTTTTTCTGCTGTGTTGCCCTACCTGAAAAATCGGACAAAGCATGCTCAAGGTTGCGTGACATATATGCAGCTTTAAAAGGAATCTTCCTTTTGTTACAGGTCAGCTCATGCGTCCTAGATAACGTCTTAAGACACGAAGATTTACATTGATTTCTCTGACGCAGCGAGGCGACGTTCGACGTTTCGATCCTATCTTCAAAATAGGAACAATGAGGCCCATCTTCATCATAGACAACCAGCGAATCATCGATAAATGCGCCATCGGTATCGGACAACAGCACAATGGCGTCTAAATCGGTGGCACGCAACTTGTCCTTAGCGAGAAATTCCTTCACGGTATCAACCAACCGCCTCTTAATAGTCGAAGCGGGATTTCCTGCACCGAGAGCATGTACCGATGTGATGTCGCCGCGCACAATCCCAAAACGAGGACCAGGATGCTCCCCGCTTGCAAACAAACTTGTAAGAGCACGACCCAATGCCAGCTCATCAGTTTCGCCTTCGACGATAAAAAGAACGAACTCGGTGGCACCCACTACTCGTCACCATCCAAGCAGAGCGCGGCATCGATTGAGTACCTGTCCGTAGAATCGTACAAACGCTGTCCGCTATCGCCAAGGCTAATCGCGCGCAAATACTGGTCACGCATGTTATTGGTGGGCTTAACGCCTTTAAAGCGAACAAACCTATTATCAGGATCTGCAGTGGTCAGAAGAATCTCCGATGCCGGCAGCAATTCAAGAACACGTAGGTTGTGGGCAGTAAACAAGAGCTGCCCCTTGCCAAACGACTCAAGCACGGAAAGAAGCTGCCCCAAGAGGAATTCGAATACGCCCGAGTCGAGCTCGTCAATTGCAAGGAATGCGTCGGAGTACGAATGGACTTCCATAAGGCAGAGCGAGAAAGAGATGAGTTTTCTTACGCCCTCAGATTCACAGCGCAGTGGAATCTCGACCCCATTGCGGCAAGAAAGAAACTCGACTTGCTTGGCGGGTGAATCGCCCTTATCCAAAAGCTGAGATCCAATGACTTTAACCTCGATGGAAAGGCCCGGTACAAGTGTGCCAATTAATCCGCTCACACGCTTAATCGCAGACGAAACGGCTGGGAAATCATCGTCCTTAATAACAGCGGGCTTAAAAAGATTGACAGAAAGGTGACCCTTCTGGCCAAACACGCGATCATCGATAATATCCATCGAAAGTACGTTTAAGCTGCAAGTTGCATTTGCCAGCGTCGTAAACACATTGACTCGGTAACGGAAATAAAGCCCAAGCTCGGCGAGCAGGCAATACAGCGGAGTGAGAATCTCTTGATGGGCACTCTTGAAAGAAGCCGATTGCAGCTCGTACACTGCCTCATTAATCTGCAATTGCTCCGGAGGTTCCTCCTGCATATAAAGATTGAAATCGCAGGCAAAAAGCGAGATCAGATATTTAACAGTTTGTATGGAAAGCATGGGGGACATGTTGCCCCGCTGAAGAACACCTAGCGAAACCAACATCGACATCTTAAGCTGTTGATCCGCGTTCAAAAGATGGGACCAGCGATTTCTGGGCAGAACCGCCGCGGCAGACTCGGGGGCCTCTTGAACAAGCTCCACGAGAGTCCTCTTAGACCCCCATTTGTCTTTATCGACATTGAATTGTTTTACAGCCATTTTTTCGTGCGAAATCCAAGCAGAGTCTGCTCTACGCGAAAAAGTGACGGTGTAGAACGTAAGAAATAATTCATCCGCGGTATCAATGTTAAACTCAATGTCAATTGAAAAAGAGTCTTTGCCAGGATAGAAGTAGTCGAGAACTTTCTGCCTGTCATATGCGGCACCCGTCATCAGGGTTTTGACCAGGTCAATCGCCTCAATTACAGAAGTCTTGCCGGAGCCATTTTGGCCATAAATGCCTATAACGTCCGCCCCGGGCACAAAGGCAGAGCCGGGCTTCGATTTCGTAAAGGCAATCTCGCCAAAGGCAATATTCTTAAAATCATGCAACGCGATCTGAACAATACGAACCATCAGCAGTCTCCTAGCGTGGAAGTTGCTGATAATCATACTAGATATCGATAGATTTTTGCGAATTAGTTATAAATTATTCCGAAATCTAGAAATAATCATCCTCGAAAGTCTTGCTAATCGAATAGTTTTGACGGTCGATCGACCGCAACGATGGCTAAAACCAGAAGTATGCGGCAAAATCAGGACAGGTCGACCACGCCAAGTGGCGACAACGCGTTTACCTGCACTGATAATTGTTCTCGGGGGAAGCGGGCACTGCGGGGCGCGGCGACAG
>CABUHI010000025.1 GCA_902491345.1 uncultured Collinsella sp. | reverse complement strand
GGGATGAGACTGTGACCACTGGGTATAAGTGCTCTTCTTGCGGTGCCACGAAGTAGCGGAAGCCGCCGAATTCTAGGCCGTAGCGGTCAAACATCAGGTTGAGTTCTGTTGATACCGCCGGACGCACGCGCTCCGGTATCCTCCATGTCCCCCGAGCCACCTTAGCCAAGGTTCCAAGGGGCACCGCCCCTTGGCGCGCAGGGGTTCGGGGATGACGCGAGGCATCCCCGGAAAAGCTGGCGCGGGCACGCCGATGGCATGCCCGCGCTCTCTGTGTGCGCTTCACTCCTCTCCGGCAACGTGCACGGTTCGGCCGCTCTCGCAGTCGATGCTCTCCACGTCGCCGAATCCGATGCGGACGGCAGCCCATCCGCCCCCATCCTCCACCAGAGCGTCGGCCTCGTCGCGCGCGCACGAGACGAGTCGCCCGAGTTCGGGCGACCCCTCCGGAGCGGCACCCATCTCGAACGCCCCGCCCTCGCCGCCCGACTCAAACTCGACGACGACAGTCAGCCCGGCGGCCCCGCTCAGGGACTTGCCGAATCTGCCCACGGCGCCAAACTCGTCCATCTCCATGGAGCTACCTCCCCCTGACGGCGCTGAGCGGCTTCGGCTCGAAGTGCTCGTCGCGTTCGATGGCGGCGAACCCCATTTGGCGGTTCAGCTCCTCCATCTCCTTGATGCTGAAGTAGCCGAGCTCGTCGTCATAGCCCTCGACGAGGCCGAACGCCTCGTCCGTGCCGTCGAACTCGAGCAGCCACCAGTCCCATCCGTTCACGCACGAGAAGTAGTGGACGTATACCGTGGGGTCTTCCGTGCCGTCTTGCTCATAGAGCCTCGGCAGCCCCTCCGCAATCTCCCCCGTCATCAGCTCCTGCATGTCTTCCTCCGTTTCCGGGCACGCTGCCCTGAACATCTCGCCCTTGCGGGCAAAGCCGAATGGCGACGCCGCGCGTCGTCGTCGGCTTTGCTCCCTGCAAAGCCGCACCGGAGCGAAGACGGGTCAAGGGAGTCCATGACGACCTCCACCAACCGGAGCGAAGCGGAGGTTTGTGCGGGGTCTCATGGGCCCCTTGACGCGGCGTAGCGGAGGTGCCACCCGCGTAACGGATACGAGGTCATGACCGGCGAATGCCACCGAAACGTTGGAAAACATGGGTCAAGACTGAAGAGAGGCGGCCATCCCTAACGGATGGCCGCCTTAGCGTGCCTTACTATTTCTCTTCTGGTATATGGCCGAGACGTCTGCCGGGCAAATCCCGACGATCCTAGTGATAATCGTTTGCGAAGGAACCGTAGAAGAGCGCCTTACAGTCGACATCGCTGTAGGCCATGACGGCATCCTGGACCTCGGGGCGCAGGAGGTTGAGCACCTTGTACACGCCCTCGCCCATATCACCGACGAAGAGCACCTGCTTGAACACGTCGGGATAATCGCGCAAGTAGGTTACATAGCCTCTGAGCTTTGCCAGCGTGTCACCGAGGAACTCGCCATGCGGGTCGACGATGGACGGCCTGATGACACCCTCAGCATCCTTCACGAAGAAGAGGAAGTCTGGATGCAGGGCCTTGCGTCCCACCGAAGACATGTACGGGATCGAAAACGCCTTGGCAGACATGCTGCCCGACGGATTGCGATAGAAGGCAACCGTGCGATTCTTCGCCAATTCGTTCCTAACGATATAGTCTTCCGCCGGGTTCAGGTCGAGCGGGCAGAGGCCGTCCTCTTTCTGCACGATATGGCACGGATACTTAGCGAAGTCGTCCGACGTGCTGGCAGACGTGGGCCACTCTATCTTTGTGAGACGCTTGCCCTCGGTTTCACGGGCCAGCTCGTCGTAGCGCTGCTTTGCCGCGTCGTTAAGGTAGTCATAATCGCCAGATCCATCGACCTTATCGAAGTATCCCTTTCGGCATTGGGCCGCCCAGCCCTCGAGCGCATCAACGATGGCCTGCGTGCGCACCGCCGCGGCAAGGCGCAGGTCGCACTCGGGCCGCCCAAGCTCCTTGAAGTTGGCGCGACGATACTCATTCGCAAACTCCTTAGTGAAATGCATGTCGGCGTCGCGGGCGGCCTTTCTGAGACCCTCGGCGTCCGTGCGGGCCTCCTCCTGCTCCTGGTCCTCGGTCTCGTTGAGCTTGTCGAGCATGATCTTGACGGTCTCGGCAACCTCTACGTCGTGTTTGGTTTCGCGGTACTCGTCCTCGTTAGCAACGATGTATCCCTTGAGCTTCTGGACGAACTGTTTTTTCACGTCGGCTGCGGCATTGACATCGAGGCCAGTCTCGACAAGCAGAGTCGCCGTCTTAACCAGGCTCTGGAATTCGTTTCTAGCCTTCTTCGGAATGCGCTGGACGGGGATGGAGTCGAAGGCTGTGCGGATGCCCTGCCACTCCTGGTGCGTGAAAGACTGCTCGCGCTTGGTGGGCGGCTTGGGCTTTGCCATGGGCACGGGTTTTACGACCGAGACGGGCTGGGTCGGCTCGGTCTGTGTGGAACTTGGCTCAGGGGTCGCAGGTTGCTCCGGGGCAGGCGCTACAACGCAGTTGCCCGTTGCGGGCTGAGGCGTCAGCTCCGCTTCTGGCGCCGGTACGTCGACGGGCCTGACCGCCGAGGCAAGCGAGGGCTGCGTTCCCTGCATGTCCAACGGCTCCTGAATCGCGATGCCGGCAAGCGGCGCCTGGTAGCCGGGTTGTGCCTGCCGCGCCGCCTCGATGGCCTTCTCGTTCTCCTTGTACGCCTTGAGCTCCTGTTGGTAGTCGGCTTCGGACTTGGGCACAGCCGCCGTGATAGTCACGGGGTTGAGAACGATGTTCTGCTTGCCGATGGAGCTCTCGCCCATGTCGTCCTTGCGGCCCATGAGGTAGTCGACCACGTCCTGAGTGCTCTCGGGATTGAACTGGGGTAGGTAGCAGGCGACGGAGTTCAAAAGATCATCGGATTCGATGCGCCGCGCAAGTGGAGTGCGTACCATACGTCCCACGAGTTGTGCGATATAGGTCGAGTCCGAACGCCTGCGCTGCGAGAAGATGACCTCCGCTCGCGGGCAGTCCCATCCGTTGGAGACAGCCTCCTTGGCGAAGAGCACGCGAATGCGCGAGGTGTCCTGAACGAACTCGGGCTCGACATAGGGAATGAGGTATTTTCCCGCCGCGATGTCCTTATGCTCGCCGAAGACGTTGGCAAACGACATCGCCTCGGAAAGACCGGGGACCAGGCCCGTAATCTGGTCGCACATCTCAGCCAGGGCCGAGTTGCTCACGTTGTCCGCCGCTTGGATGAGCAGCAGTGGGTTGACGGGACTCTCGCCCTCACGGGCACAGTACTCGCCCCACTCGCGGCAGGCCAGGGCATAGCGCTCGCACGCCATAGTGAGGTACTGGTGCTCGACTGGGTCGTCCTTCTCTGGCACGCGCAACTCGATGATGTCCTTGAGCAGACCTGACTCCTGGACCTCGCGAGGGGTCACAGCGACCTTTGGCATACGCACGCGATCGGCGCGCTGGTCCATAGCTGCCTCGAACCTCTGCGGCGTGGCGGAGACACCAACGACAACGGGCATCGCTGCACGACCATCCAGGCCATCAATTAGGTTGGCGTAAATCGTCGCGGTGCCGCGCTCACTTGATGCATTGGCCCCCAGGCCGCGGTGGGCCTCGTCTATGAACAGATAGAGGTTACGCTCCGGGTCCCTGATGGTGCGATCAAGGATGTCCCAGAACACGCGGCCGGAGTTGACCTCACTACCCTTGGTGAGCAGGCCGTTCTTACTGAGCAGGTCCTTGCTGAGGAAATAGACGTGGCGCGGCTCGAGAATGTCGTGCGCGGCTCCGAAGTCGTTGGTAATTGTGACCAGATGGCGCCTGTCAAGGATGCTGTCTGCTAGCTTGTCCGCCACGTTGGAGAAACGTACGCTCGTCTGCTCGTTCAGGCTCGGGGAGTCCGAGAGCCAAAGAACGACGGCATTCTCGTCGGGCCTGAGGCCCAAATCGTCGTCTCCGAAGAAGAGCGCTTCGATCGTCGCCGCGCACATGACTGTCTTGCCCGACCCCGTGGGGGATGCGAGGCATATCGAGGACAGCTCGCCGTCCTGCTCGTAGCGTCGACGCATCGACTGCAACTTGTTCACCAGGGTCTCGACTGCCCCGGCTTGAAAAACCTTAAGTTCGACTCTCATGTTTACCTCACCGCATCCTCAGCGGCAATCTTGAACGATTGCAGGTAGTTCTCGTACAGACGGACAACGTTGAGCCCGGGGAGCTGAGTCTTGACGGAGGCATATCGAGCCGTGTCGTCCGTGATCACATAGGCGCACCTTATGCTGGCATTCTGCTTGACGGCGTCTATGAAAGAGCCAACCGAAGCAAAGTCGAAAAGGACGGCATAGGCGTCGGCCATGGCAAAGCCCGGCTGCTCGTGTTTGATGATGCTGCCACGCGAACCAGCGCGCAGCCAGAGCAGAGGCGCGATCTCCTCGAAGGCCACGCCCAGCTCGACGGCGTCTGGATCTTCGTAGGTGAGGTCAAAGAAGACGGCGTTTTCCTCGAAGCCGTCGGCCATGGGGAACTCGTCGGTGAACTTGTAGTCACCCTTGATGGGGTCGCCCTCGGGCGTCTTGCCCGTGATGGCCGCCGTGACGCGAGGTTTGGTAACGTACTGGCAGATGCCCAGCGCCTCCCATTCGAGGTCGCCCTGGCGAAGACCGCGCTTGGTGAGCTTTTTGGATTCGTCCTCTGAGACCTCGTTGTTCGTGATGCTGATGGAGCGCCTGCGCCCGCCGTCCTGATGGTTCAGGCGCATGACGGCGTGCGCCGTGGTGCCCGATCCTGAGAAGAAATCGACTACAAGGGCGTCGGGCTTGTCGGCAACAACGGAAGCGATTGAGAGCTCGGTCGCATAAAGGGACTTTGGAAATGTGAAGCGCCTATCGCCGATGAACTTTTTGATATATCGGCTCCCGTATTCACCGGCAGAGAACTGCGCGCCACTCCAAACGGTTGTTGGAATGGCAGAGCGCTCTCCCTGCTCTTCGAGAAGCAAGGACCCATCCTCAGCCTTGCCAATGAGTTTAATTTCTCCATTCTTGATACGCTCCTCTTGGGAATCTCCTAGGTAAAGGAGGGAGTACCGATCACTCTTTTTGTTGTACTCACCTACTTTTGCGCACCCGCGATCAAGCTTGGCCTGTAGAGCATTCTGGGAGATCCTCCAAGTCGCCTCTCGGCCATCGGTCCTAATAGGCCAAACTGCCCTGAGACCCGTTTTTGTCGGTATCTTTGTCCAGTCTTGTTCAAGGGGGAGAGAAGCGCCGAGCTCCTTAATGGTCGCGGTCTCCTCATCGATATAGATGGGATAAAAGAGGTTCGGCCTTGCGGTGCGGGCGGCATTGGGACCGCCCCTCAGCAGCCACTCCCAACGTACCTTACGTTGGGAGCGGCTGCTCGACGCGTCATCAGCCACTTTTTCCTCAAGTTCTCCGAACTCGACGGAATAGAGCCTGCGGTCCACTTGGCACGGCGCGGCGGTACCAAAAAAGCAAAAGACAGCGTACTCGTCAGCCCTCTTGAACTGGTTGCCACGGGCAACCCCGTTCTTGTTTATGGTGATTGAAACCGTCTGGATACCGGTCGCGTTGGGAAAAACGCTCTCTAAAAGAAGCTCAAGCCTTGCGTACTCCTTCTCATCGATCGTCACGATGAGTACGGAATCGTTGGGATTGAGCAGCTGCTTGGCGAGCTTGAGGCGGCGCTCCATGAAGGCGAGCCACTTGGAGTGGCGATAGGCGTCGGAGCCGTCGACGTAATCATTGTTGTATTTCCAGTCGCGGGCGCCAGTGTTATAGGGTGGGTCAATATATATACAGTCCACTTTGCCTGCATAGGCAAAGGCTAAGGTTTCAAGAGCATGGTAGTTTTCGCCGTTAATGACAACCTGATAGGGCTTATCGCCACCGCGCTCAACACGCCCAGTCTCTTTGAGACCGGCATAAATCGGCTGGTCATATTCAGCGACAGGCACGACATCGTCGACAGCAACGGGGCGGGGCTCGCATTTGTTTTCGTCATATGAGGGCGATTGATATGGCTTTAGATCAGCAACCCCCCCCCGAACGGTATTTACCAACCATAACAGTTTGGAGTTAGAGTCCTCTTTTCTACCACGCTCGGGAAGTACCTGTACGACATCGCCCTTCATGATAGGTTTGCCATAAAGGCGAAGTCGTTCTGGACGGTTGTGTTCAAATACAAGCCCAAACTGGCGCTGCGCCGCAAAGGCGCGGATGTCGGCAGCGAGCTGACGATCGCCCAGTTTGACAGCGCGATCAACAAGGTTCTGAACGACTGCCTGCGCCGTCTGGGACATCACTTCTCCCCCTTGCACTTCTCGTCAATCCATTCGCGCAGGACTTTAGCCACTGTCTTATCCTGGCGCGCGGCATAGGACTTAAGAGCCCGCTTATCCTCGCGGGTTATCGAAAGCGTGAACTTATCCAGCTCCCTTTCGGCATGAACAGCCTGATCTTCCTCCATGGTCGCCCCTCCGAATTGACCTGTTCTACGTTCCTTAATTGGCCGAAACCATTTTACTTCAAAATACGTAATTACGTAATTACGTAGATAATTTGAGCCATGCAGCACTCAATCACTAGTCAGTATTCGTTGAGGAATCGTTGGGGATAACGAATATATCGAGGTAGACACCCGTTTTTGCCGTCTGTGAGTACCTGCAAATCGATACCCAAAACGTCGTGAGTACATTTTGAGTACCAGTCCGAGCGGCCTCTTGCGGGCGGACGCAATCTGCCGGTCAGCATTAATTAGAAATAAATTGATGGTGTTGCTTCGGTAATTGAAAGCACTTTAAAACATACCAGCAAACAATAATCCCAGCTAAACAGCTTGAGAGATTGCGTGGCTGGTTTGCATGTACCACATACACCACAATGCATAAGCACCCATGGCACGCAAATAAAAAACGAGGGAGGCCGTTTCAGACCTCCCTCGCAAAGGGTCTCTGATTATTCCCACTCGATGGTCGCGGGCGGCTTGGACGTGATGTCGTAGCACACGCGGTTGGCGCCAGGGACCTCGGCGACGATGCGGCCGGAGATGCGGGCCAGCACGTCGTAGGGCAGCTTGGCCCAGTCGGCGGTCATGGCATCGCTGGACTCGACGGCACGCAGGATGATCGGACGCTGGTAGGTGCGCTCGTCGCCCATAACGCCGACGGACTTAATGTCGGGCAGAACCGCGAAATACTGCCAGCAGCTGTGCTCGGAGTTGCGCTCGCCGGTCTGCTCAAACAGACGCTGGTTGTAGGCGTCGAGCTCCTCGCGCACAATAGCATCGGCGTTCTTGAGGATCTCGAGTTTCTCCTTGTCGACCGCACCGATGATGCGGATGGCCAGACCCGGGCCCGGGAAAGGCTGACGGAACACGATATGACCCGGCAGGCCCAGCGCCAGACCAAGCGCGCGGACCTCGTCCTTAAAGAAGTGATCGAGCGGCTCAATGAGGTCGAAGTGTACGCCCTCAGGGAACGGGATCAGGTTGTGGTGGCTCTTGATGGTGGCCGTCTTGCCGCCCGTCTTGCGAGCGCCGGACTCGATGATATCGGGGTAGATGGTGCCCTGAGCCAGGTACTTGACCGGCTTGCCGTCGGTCTCGAGCTGCTGCGCCACAGCGAAGAACTCTTTCCAGAACTGCGTGCCGATGATGCGACGCTTCTCCTCGGGCTCGGTCACGCCGGCCAGAAGCTCGGCATAACGGTCCTCGGCGTGAACGTGGATAAAGTCGACGTCAAACTGCTTGGTGAAGACCTCCTCCACCTGCTCGGGCTCGCCCTTGCGCAGCAGGCCGTGGTTGATGAACACGCAGGTCATCTGCTTGCCCACGGCACGAGCACCCAGCGCAGCCACGACGGAGGAGTCGACGCCGCCGGACAGGGCCAGAATCACGCGGTCGTTGCCGACCTTCTCGCGGAACTCGGCCGTCATGGTCTCGACCAGGTTGTCCATGCTCCAGTTGGGCTCCAGGCCGCAGATCTCAAACAGGAAGTTGCTCAGCAGCTGCTGACCGTACTCGGAGTGCTTGACCTCGGGGTGGAACTGCGTGGTGAAGATCTTGCGCTCGGGGCACTCCATGGCAGCAACCGGGCACACGTCGGTGCTGGCGGTAACGGTAAAGCCCTCGGGCACCTCGGAAACGGCGTCGCGATGGCTCATCCACACAGTCTGCTCCATGGGTGTGGAGTTAAAGAGCTTGGCGCCGGCCGTGCGCGTGATGGTGGCGCGGCCGTACTCGCCCACCTCGGAGTGACCGACCTTGCCGCCGAGCGTCACGGCCGTGATCTGATGGCCGTAGCAAAAGCCCAGGACGGGAAGGCCCAGGTCAAAGATGGCAGGGTCGATGGACGGAGCGTCTTCGGCGTACACGGAGGCCGGGCCACCAGAAAGGATGAGCGCAGAGGCGTTCATCTCGCGAATCTCGTCGGCCGAGATGTCGCAGGGGACAATCTCGGAATACACGTTGAGGTCGCGGACGCGACGGGCAATGAGCTGACCGTACTGCGCACCAAAGTCGAGTACGAGGACCTTTGCGGAAGCCTTTTGATCCATGGTTTCCCCCTCTTGTTGGCGGGGAGCCGGTGCCCACCCGCGTGAATGAACGAAAATAACCTCCATAGTGTACACGTTATATGGGGTTTCTCGTCCCTCGCAGCCATCAGCGCACGGCAAACGCACGACCTGGGCCCCTATTTGACGGCAATTGAAGTGTTTTCAAACGTTACAGATGATGTAATACGTTTGAACATTGGACGCCCTGTGCCACAATACTGCCGAACGACTCCGCCTCTGCGGCGGCAAATACGATAGGAATACCAGCATGAAGCGCATCCTTCTCATCGCCACGGGCGGCACCATCGCATCGACCGAGGACGGCAACGGCCTCTCCCCCGCCCTGACCGGTGAGGAGCTCGCCCAGAGCGTCCCCGAGATCTCGGGCCTCTGCGAGCTCGACGTCGTGCAGCCCATGAACATCGACAGCACCAACATGCGCCCCAGCGACTGGATGTGTATCCGCGACGTCATCGTCAAGGGCTATGCCGACCACGACGGATTCGTGATTCTACACGGCACCGACACCATGAGCTACACCGCGGCGGCGCTTTCCTATCTGATTCAGGACAGCCCTAAGCCTATCGTGCTCACCGGCTCGCAAAAGCCCATGGGCAATCCCTTTACCGACGCCAAGCTCAACCTGTACCAGAGCCTGCTCTATGCGCTCGACGAGCATTCGCACGACGTTTCGATCGTGTTTGGCGGCGTAGCCATTGCCGGCACGCGCGCCCGCAAGCAGCGCACCATGAGCTTTAACGCGTTCATTAGCGTCAACTATCCGCCCATTGCCTACATCCGCAACGACCGCATCGTGCGCAACGGGCTCCACGGCACGCATCAGGGCGAAAACCCGGTGCGTTTCTACGACAGCATCAACCCACGCGTGTTTGTCCTTAAGCTTACGCCCGGCGTGAACCCGGGCATCCTCGACGCCCTTGCCGATAGCTACGACGCCGTGATTCTGGAGACCTTTGGCATTGGCGGTATCCCCGAGTTTGGTGAGTCGGGCGAGTCGTTCCAAGAGGCAATTTTCCGCTGGGTCGATTCGGGCCGCACCGTCGTTATGACCACGCAGGTCCCCGAAGAGGGCCTCGATCTGGGCGTTTATGAGGTCGGCCGCGCTTACGCCGATCATCCGGGCATTCTGCGCGGCGATGACATGACCACCGAGACGCTTGTGGCCAAGACCATGTGGGCACTCGGCCAGTCACGTGATGCGGCCGAGATTCAGCGCCTGTTCTACAGCCAAGTCAACCACGACCGTATCCCGATGGTGTAATTCGGTTGTCGACGGGTATCCCCTATTCGATACCCTCGAGTAGTTCTGACACCGTCATGCCGAGTGCGGGCGCGATCTTAAATAGAACCCTGAGCGTGAAATTTGCCGTCCCACCTTCGATTCGGTCGAGGTAGGGTCGGCTGATTCCTGTCGCCACACAAAAATCAACCTTGGAGATACCAAGGTCCCTGCGTGTCTCTTCGACCCGCCTGCCAAGAATCTGTTTCGCACGTTCGTCCATGCAGCCGAGTTTGAAATGGAGCCGAACATAAACGTAAACTATAGTTTACGTTTTCCCGAATACACAGGAGTTTTCTATGTCGGGTTCTTCGGTCCGCATGTACCGAGCCACGCTTCGCACAAACAGCGCGCCGCCCAAGCTCGTCGTCGTTGAAGCTGAATGCCTTTCGCCCGATGAGCGCACAGCATTTGCATTGCTATCAAGTCGCGTCGCCGCCGTTCTGGTCCCTTGCCCGGCGCGAGGTGAACTTGCCATCCGATGCCAAACGCACGGCTGCTCGCTCAATCAGGCTGCCGTAATCGCAACCAGCCAACGCGGCCTGCCGCTCCTTTTAGAAGCCGGCATAGCACTCGCCCTTCGCGGCGCCGGATACGAAAACGAGGCCGCCGCCGATATGGTCTTTAAACCACGATCGAGCGGCGGCCTCGCAGCAGCCATTGAATATATGTGCAGGCTCGTTGCCTAAAAGGACAAGCTAGAAACCAAGGCCAAAGCCCGTTCCGGTAATCGCCGAGTACATAAAGT
Source organism: uncultured Collinsella sp. (assembly GCA_902491345.1). Taxonomy (GTDB): domain Bacteria; phylum Actinomycetota; class Coriobacteriia; order Coriobacteriales; family Coriobacteriaceae; genus Collinsella. The sequence goes on along the minus strand of CABUHI010000025.1, from coordinate 11,483 downwards.
AAACGTTGACCACGTTGAGGAACACACCCGTAATGCAACCGTTGCGCAGGTAGCGCTCGCACACGATGCGCGCCATAGCGGCGGAGTCATCATTGTTTTTAGCCTGGCGTCCTGCCGTAAAGTACGTCGCCACGCTCAGCAGCAGGTTGAGCACCGGCAGTGCCAGCAACTCGTAGCTCTTGCCCCAGCGCGTCGCCTCGCCGGCGGCATTAAACTTTGTTGCCACCTCGGGACCAATGTTGGGGATAACACACGCTGCAACCACCAGCGGAATCACCGCAAGCACCAGCAGCGCGATGCCCATGTAGCCGGCTTTTTTTCCATATTTAAACATGCGCATCGTCCTTACACGTTAAAGCGGAAGTGCACGACGTCGCCATCGGCCATGACATAGTCCTTGCCCTCAATGCGCAGCTTGCCGGCGGCCTTGGCGCCCTGCTCGCCGCCGAGCTCGATGTAGTCGTCGTAGCCAATAACCTCGGCCTTAATAAAGCCGCGCTCAAAATCGGTATGGATGACACCGGCGGCCTGCGGGGCGGTCGCGCCCTGACGCACCGTCCAGGCCTTGACCTCCATCTCGCCAGCCGTAAAGAACGACTGCAGACCGAGCAGCTTGTAGGCAGCCTGCGCGAGCACGTCCAGACCGGGCTGCTCCAGGCCCAGGCTCTCCAGGTAGTCGGCAGCGTCCTCGGGATCGAGCTCGGAAAGCTCGGCCTCGATCTTGGCGCAGATAGGCAGCGGCTTGACGCCGTCGATGGGCGCCAGGTCGTCGTTGAGCATATCCTCGTCTACGTTGGCCACATACAGGATGGGCTTCATGGTGAGCAGGAACAGCCCCTTGGCGGCGGCACGCTCCTCGTCGGTCATCTCCATGGATGCGGCGCGCTTGCCCTCGTTGAGCCAGGCAAGCAGGCGCTTGGCGACCTCGAACTTGGGCATGAGCTCCTTGTCGCGCTTGGCCTCCTTCTCGAGCTTGGGCAGCTGCTTCTCGAGCGTGCCCATGTCGGCCAGGATGAGCTCGGTCATGATGGTGTCGGCATCGCCGGCGGGATCGACGAACTCGCCCGTGCGGCCCACCTCACGCATGACGTTGGGGTCCTTAAAGTAGCGCACGACCTCGCAGATGGCGTCGGTCTCGCGGATGTTTGCCAAGAACTGGTTGCCCAGGCCCTCGCCCTCGTTGGCACCCTTCACCAGGCCAGCGATGTCGACAAACTCGACCGTAGCCGGCACAATGCGGCCGGGGTTAACGATGTCGGCGAGCTTTTGCAGGCGGCTATCGGGCACATCGACGATACCCACGTTGGGGTCAATCGTGGCGAACGGGTAGTTGGCGGCAAGGCCGGTCTTTTTGGTAAGCGCGGTGAACAACGTCGACTTGCCCACGTTGGGCAGGCCCACGATACCGATGGAAAGGGACACGACAGCTCCTTTTGGTACAGGTACTTCAAACTTCATAAGTATAGCGCCGCCGCAGCATCCGGGCGAATCCGGACACCGCGGCGGCGCAAATGAAGCAAAGATTGGGGTCGCTGGCTAGTCCGCGAGCTTCTCCACCTGATCGAGCATCTTGTCGAGCTTGGCCTTTGCTTCGGCCTTGACCTTCTCAGCTTCTTCGTGAGCCTTCGCCTTCTGGGCGGCCTTTTCCTCGGCCTCGGGGTCGACGACGACCAGATTGGACGCGTCATGCTCAACCAACTTGAGCGCATGCTCGGGGCACACCTTGACGCAGGCACCGCAGCCCAAGCAATACGTCGACTCCAACGCAAAGCGGCCGCTTCCCACCAAATCGCAGGCGAACGTGGGGCATACATTGACGCACTCGCCGCACGACGTGCACTTGTCAAAATCGCACTCCGGCGTGCTCACCTGCATGTTCTGGGCAAGCTCGGGGTGGTTTTGCAACGTCGAGAGCACCAGTTGGCGCCCGTGCGTGAGCGAACGGCGACGCTTGGTCGTCGTGGTGCCGCACATGGTGTTGAGCGTGCGCTCCAGCTGGGTAATCTGATGGCGATGGGCCTTGAGCTTTTGCGTCACCGAAGCCAGCGCCGCCGTCGCCGGATTGAGCTTGGTCACCGTCAGGCCCGTGGTGCGGGCGATCTTTTCCATGTACTCCTTGCGCTCGTACTCGCGGCGCTTATGGCACTTGAGGCTCTTGGGGTCGACCTCCAGGCCCATACCCGTGCCGGACCACTCCTCGGCCTTCGCAATCGCCTCGCCCAGAATATCCTCACCGCCGGTGTTGCGGCATTTATCGCACACGCCCAACGGCAGGTACACACTCACGTTGGGATAGTCGGCCAGTACCGAAAACCAAGTCTCTGCCGTAATATCGCCCACGCAGGCGACGACGACCTCGTTCTCGCGCGGCATGCGCTTAAGGGCACGCGTGCAGGTAACGTAGGCGGTCTCGTGGCTCGTAGCCGCCGAGACAATGTCATCGTAGACGTTTTTGGGTGCAAGGCGCGGAGAGATGATCGCCTCCGTCGGGCAAGCAGCGGCGCACAGACCGCACTTGCGACAGGAGTCGAGGATCTCGATGGAGTCTTCCTCGACCTCGATAGCGTTGACCGGGCACACGTCCATGCACGCGGTGCAGCTGCTCTTTTCGTTTTTGCAGGTCAGGCACGGAATGGTGTTACCGCGCGGACGCTCCTTGTAGTCGGCAGGATTCCACTGCGGCGCCGACGGATCGAGTGCATCGGTCACGCCGCCAAGCGGGTTTTTAAGAAAGTCGAAACCCTTGCTGATCTCGATAATGTCATCAAACAGATCGTGTTCCTGCGCCATGCGCGGCCCCTCCCTGAGCAGTGCAAACAAGCAAGAGATAATGATACGCTATCGGCCCGCGCCTCGGGCAAATTACACGCGGCGCATCTTTGCGGCAAATAGCCTATGGCCTATCGCCGCCTCGATTGCACAAGGTCAATCAAGTGCCAAGCTATGCCTCGCACATGAGCTGCATGAGCTTTTGTTTGGTCACCTTGGCCTGCTCGTTGGCCATATTACGCTCGTTTCTAAAGACCGCATTTGCAACACCCTGCAGGTCGCCATCGGAAATCGCGCTACACGGACCGTCATAAATCTTAAAGAACGGCTCGCTGAGACCTTCGCCCAGAAATCCATCGACGATCTGCTTGCACAGTCGATCCTCGGTGCCTTGGTCAAACAGGACATAGGCGGAGCACCCCAGCCATGACAGATATCTGCCCTGACGCGAAAGTTCGCCCGGCCCCTGAACATACCGGCCGGGACCGCCATAAACCATGGGAAGCGCCATACGAGAATCCGCCCTTCATCAAACAACGGTTGGCGCAAAGTAACCTGCCCCCTGCACCAACTTGTACATTGGAGACAGGCCACTTTGCACCATAGCAAAAAGGGGCAAAGTCATCTGCTGGCTTTGCCCCTTCCTTAGCTTGATTTACTCATCCATGAGATAGTAGTGGCCCAGCGCGTCGGCACCCAGGATGGCGTTTGCGACCATCTCGGGCGTCACCTCAAACGGCATATTGCACATGGTGTCCTCGGGCGCGCACGCGGCCTCGGCAACAATCATGGCCTGCTCGCGCGTAAGCTCGGCAACGCCAAGTTCCTTCATCGTGACCGGCAGGCCAAGCTCAATGCAGAAGCCCAAGACTTCCTCGAGCTTCTCGGTCGGGGCATCCTCGAGTACCAGCTGGACGATAGTGCCGAAGGCGACCTTCTCGCCGTGATACATGCCGTGGCACTCGGGCAGCATCGTCAGACCATTGTGGATGGCATGAGCAGCGGCAAGGCCCGAGCTCTCAAAGCCAATGCCCGAAAGCAGCGTATTGGCCTCGATGATGTGCTCCACGGCAGGCGTCAGCGCGCCCTTCTCCAGCGCGACCTTGGCCTTGACGCCATCGGCCATAAGCGTCTCGTAGCAGAGCTTGGCGAGCGCCAGACCGGCCATTCCGCCCTTGCCGCCGGCGCAGGTGCCGCCGTCGGCATCGTGCGTCGCCTGAGCCTCGAAATAGGTTGCGAGCGCATCGCCCATACCGGAAACCGTCAGGCGCACCGGGCTCGCCGCGATAACCGTCGTATCCATAAGGACGATATTGGGATTTGCCTTAAGGAAGAGGTATTTGTCGAACTGGCCGTCATCGGTATAGAGCACCGAAAGCGCCGAACACGGGGCATCGGTCGAAGCAATGGTGGGGCAAATGATAACCGGGGACTCCAGGTAATAGGCGACGGCCTTCGCGGTGTCGAGGATCTTGCCGCCACCGACGCCGACGATGATGTCGCAACCGTTGTCGCGAGCGAGCGCAACCAGGCGATCGACCTCGCCCTTGGAGCACTCGCCGTTAAAGTCCTCAAACAGCAGCTCGGCCTTAGCCTCGGTAAAACCGCCCTCGATCTTGGCACCGACGCGCTTCTTGCCCGAAGGCGTCACGATGACGAGGGCCTTAGCGCCGAGCGGCTCAACGTAAGAGCCGAGCTTGGCGAGCTCGTCCGGACCCTGGATGTACTTGCTGGGGCTATTGAAAATTGCAGCCATAACTATCCCATTCTCTAAAAGAAAAAAGAAAGGGGCTCCGTACAGATACGTGCGGAGCCCCTCGTTACGATAACAAGAGTCGATTAGAAATCGATGTCGGTGTCGTAGTAGCAGGCCTTGAGGATCTTCTCGAAGTCGGCAGCCTTGGTCTCACGCGGGTTCTCGGGCGTGCAGGCGTCCTGCTCGGCGTTCGCGGCGATCTCGGGCAGCTTGGCGAGGAACTCCTCCTCGGAAACCATCTGCGGGTTCTCGGCGTCGACCTTCACGCCACCATTCGCGTAATCCTTGATGGACTGCGGAATGTTGAGCTGGTCGTTGAGGTCGCGGATCTTCTGGACGAGCGCAGCGATGAGCTCCTCGTTGGTCTCGCCGGGAAGGTGCAGGATCTCCTTGGCCACGTAAGCGTAACGCTCGGCAGCACGCGGGTCCTTGGAGTTCCACTGGATGACCTTGCCCAGGTACATGGCGTTAGCGGCACCGTGGATGATGTGGCCGTTCTCGAAGGCAGCACCGGTCTTGTGAGCCATGGAGTGAACGATGCCGAGCAGGCCCGAGGAGAAGGCGATGCCGGCGATGCACTGAGCCTCGTGCATGTGCTGACGGGCCTCATGGTCGCCAGCATAGGACTTGGGCAGCCACTCGACGATCTCGCGGATGCCGTGCAGAGCGTTGGCGTCGGTGAACATGGAAGCGAAGGTAGAAACGTAGGCCTCCATGCAGTGGGTCAGAGCATCCATGCCGGTGTGAGCGCACAGCTTGGCGGGCATGGTGTAGGTGAGCTCGGGGTCGACGATGGCGACATCAGGGGTGATGTTGAAGTCGGCCAGCGGGTACTTGATGCCCTTGGCGTAGTCGGTAATGACGGAGAACGCGGTGACCTCGGTAGCGGTACCGGAGGTAGAGGAGATGGCGCAGAAATGAGCCTTCTGACGCAGCTCGGGGAAGCTGAACGGCTGGATGATGTTGTCGAAGGACTCCTCGGGATACTCGTAGAAGACCCACATGGCCTTAGCGGCATCGATGGGCGAGCCGCCGCCGATGGCGATAATCCAGTCGGGCTCGAACTCGCGCATGGCCTCGGCGCCCTTCATGACCGTCTCGATGGACGGGTCGGACTCGACGCCCTCGAACAGCTTGACCTCGAAACCGCCTTCCTTAAGGTCGTTCTCGACGTCCTGCAGGAACCCGCCGCGGCGCATAGAGCTGCCGCCAGAAACGATGATGGCCTTCTTGCCCTTGAGGTTCTTCACCTCGTGGCGAGCGCCCTCACCAAAGTACAGATCGCGAGGATTGGTAAAACGTCCCATACTGTGCCTCCTAAACAAGCCCCTCTTAGACTTGCGTATATAACGGAGCACCCAATTGGCTCCGTTAGGACCGGTTTGCGCGTTGCCGGCGATGACAATGCGCGATGTCTAAACGTCTCAACGCTCAGACAAACACTATTTTACCGTTCTGGTTGGTCAGTTATTCACCTAAAGCCGCCAATGATGAAACGTTTTTTCTATCCCTGAAGACCCTTGTGCGGCATTCATACTCCCAAGCTGGGCAAACGTTTTATCAAGGTTGACTACATATCCCGGGCAGGACGGTGCCCCTCCAAAATATGCACCGTTCGCCGCCAAAAATCGACCGTTTGCGGCACCGTGATACCACTCGGTCATCCAAGGTGCCGACATTTGTGCGACATCCGTCTTCGTGGTGCAAAGGTGCAAGTCCAAGTGCGGCACCCCCCGGTGTACCACATGCGGGTAAACTAGAACCTTATATAGAGACATTTGAACCCTAACCGCAGCAAAGGAGGCCCCATGGCATTCGATCCCATTCAAGAGGATTGCCATCGCCTCGTTCTTGAGGCCTTGCGCCGCGACAATATCCCGCTCACCGACGCTGCCGCCGTAGAGCGTCTGATGGAACAATTCACCCGCAACCCCGCACCGCTCATCGTGCACGACCGCGACCGCGCCGGGCACCTCATTGCCAAGGTGGTCGAGGCCGTCGACTACCGCATTCCCTTTATCCCCGACGATACCCAGGCAGAGCAAGAAGAAGCCGCAGCCGAGAACATGCTCCGCGAGGCAGTCGCACTCGACCCGGCCAACTGGGATGCCCAGCGCATGCTGACGGCGCTCACCGCCAGCTCCAACGAGGAATACGTACAGTATCTGGTGTCCAAGTGCGACGAGGTGGAGCACGATCTGGCGCTCAAGATCGCCTCGGCGCAGGACCCCTACGAGCGTGAGGCCGCTGGCGACCTTATGCGCCGCCCCTATCTGCGCTGGCTCGCCGCCCTTGCGTCACGTGCCCTCATTAGCGGCCGCTATCGCATGTCGCTCGAAGCCGCAAACCGCAGCCTCGACTTTGCCCCCAACGATCCTGCCGGCGTCCGCCACACCGCGATGCTCGCCATGGCAAAGCTCGAATACCCCGCCGAGGAGCTCAAGCGCTTTCGCTCTGCCCACTCCGTCCCCTATCTCGCCAACACGCCGCTACGCCGTCGTCCCAAGGACGCTGAGCGCGACTTGGACCCGTGGACGCTCATCGCGCTGATGAGCGCTGCCTGGCGCGAGCTGGACTACGAGGGTGCCGAGCACTACTTGCGCATCCTTGCACGCTCGTGCCCGCACGCAGCCGAGGCACTCTACTTCCAAACCGAGTTTCCCGATGGCGTCTACGCCCGCGTCAACGTGAGCGTGGGCTCGACCGACGAGCTTGTCCTTGCATTGTCCGAGGCAACACCGGTGCTGCAGGAGGGCCTGGGCGCCCCCGACAACGCCAGCTTTGCCGCCTGGGTCGCCACCAACGACATCGTGCGTTCCCAGATCGACGAGCGCATCCTGCGCGCAGCCGAGCAGGGGCTTCCATTTAAGGGAGGGGACCTCTAATGGATCCGAGCGTCTACATCCCCGCCTACTTAGAGCGCACCTATCTGGCATCGCACCCCGAGCTCACCGATGCAGCACGCGAGCTTGTCCATAACGACATTAGCGCGAATCCTCAAAAGTATGCGCAGTCCGAGCATACCCAGGCGCTGCTGTCCTATGCCGGTGTTCATCGCCACCTGCTCGACGAGCTCCATCGCATCGAGGACATGGGCAGCGACGAGGAGTTCGAGCAGACGCGCAATCGCCTGTTCGACGACATGCGCGATGAGCTGCTCAAGATTGTCCGCATCGATGCGCATGTCCTCGATGCCCAGCTGCTCGCCATCATTTTGGCGGACACGCCCGTCGACGCCTGCCTGGGCGACCTGATGAAGCTCGAAGCGACCACGGCCGATTACCTGCAGCAAAGCGTGCCCGGGTTCGACATGGAAGCCCCGCACTACTGGGCCAATAATGTTTTGGCCGACGGTGTCACCGCAGCAGACCTTACCGTGAGCGAGCCGGCTCTTATCGGGTGGCTTCACACGCTCGAGGCCATCTCGCAGCTGTGCATGGCGAGCGCCCGCTACCGTGCTGCCGCCAACTACGCCCGCCGCGTCCTTAAGGCAGAAGGCTATCCCACCCGAGCTGCCGGCACCGTGTTGCTCGCCCTCGCTCGCCTGGAAGATCAGGACGGCTTTTTTGCCCTAGCCCACCAGCTCGAGGAAGAAATCGGAGCCGATGCACTCGAGAACTCTCCTTGGTATCTGCTAGCCCGCACGATTCTGTTGTTCAAAACAAACAAGATGCGCCCGGCGACACGCGCGCTGCGCGAGTTTGCCAACCGTTGCGAGGGCGGTGCGTTCTTCTTACTGAACCCCATGTACCAGACACCGTACCTTCCCTGCCGGCCCGAGCCACACGATCCCTGGGATCTTTCGCACCAGGCCGTTTGGGAAGCGGACGGTATTATCTCGGACACTCCCGACTTTGCCCCCTGGGCCAATGCCTGCGAAGACGTGTCGCAGCTTGCCCAGGAATTTGCGCGCCGCTACGGTTTTTAGTGACGCACTCGACCCGACCATGTCGTTTACGTTAGGAACGGTTTCATGAACCTCCGCTCATCTCTTGCCTGCACCTCGAGCGATATCGCCCGCTGGGGGCTGCGCTCCGTCCTTAAGCGCCAGGGCGGCGTACTCCCCGGCCGCATCGCCATGAAGATCGACCCCGAGCTGCTGAGCGACCTCGCCGGCCTTGTCGACCGCAGCGTGGTGATCACCGGTACTAATGGCAAGACCACCACCTCCAACCTCATCGCCGACGCCGTTGCCGCCAGCGGCGCCACCGTGGTATGCAACCGCGCCGGCAACAATATGGAGCCTGGTGTGGTGGGTGCTCTGCTCGAGGCCCGCAGTGGCCTTATGCACACTGACAGCGGCAAGCGCGTGGGCGTTTTTGAATGCGATGAGCTCTACACCGTGCGCGTCCTGCCCAAGCTCAAGCCGACGTACTTCGTGCTGCTCAACCTGTTCCGCGACCAGCTAGACCGCTACGGCGAGATCGACCACACCCAAGACGTCATCGCCCATGCGTTGGAGCTCTCTCCGACGACAACGCTCATCTACAACGCCGACGACCCGCTGTGCGCCTCGATTGCCGCGCGCGTTCCCAACGCGAGCATTGCCTTTGGCATCGACGGCGCCACCAACACCGAGTCCGACCGTATTAGCGACTCGCGCTTTTGCTCGCAGTGCAACGCCCCGTTGGAGTACGACTATGTGCAGTATGGTCAACTCGGCGCCTACCATTGCCCCTCGTGCGGTTGGGCACGCCCCGCACTGGTCCGCCGCGTGACGGGCGTGGAGCTCGGCTGCGACGGCTACGGCTTTGACCTGGTCTTTGGATCTGCGCCCGACGCGGCTGCCGCACATATCGCCACACGCTACAACGGCCTGTACATGGTCTACAACGTTGCCGCCGCCTTCTTTGCCGCGCACGAGTTGGGCGTGGATACGGCGCTTCTACAGCCTACGCTCGATGCCTATGTGCCCGCCGGCGGACGCATGGGCCGCTGGGATATCGCCGGCCGCACCGTCGAGGCCAACCTGGCTAAGAATCCCGTAGGCTTCGATCGACAAATCCAGTCCATCAAGACGGCAGGCGGCAGACTCTGCGCTTTCTTCCTCAACGACAACGATGCCGACGGCCACGATGTATCGTGGATCTACGACGTCGACTTTGAGCGCATCGCCGACACACCGGGCCTTGTCGCCTTTGCCGGAGGCACGCGTGCGCACGACATGCAGGTACGCCTCAAGTACGCCGGCATCGATGCCGCGATTATCTCGGACGTCGCGCAGGCAATTGGCGCCGTGGCAGACGAGGCCGCCGATGACACCTTCTACGCCGTCGCCAACTACACGGCCTTCCCGCCGCTGGTCAAGGAGCTCGACGGGCTGAAAGGCGCCACCACCGACGCTGTTGCCGGGCGCGCCGTAGCCCGTGCCGACGGCAGCGCTCTTCCTGTCGGCGTCGTGCCGACCGAGCTTTCGCGCCCCCTGCGCATCGTCTATCTGTATCCCGATGCCCTTAACCTCTACGGCGACGGCGGCAACGTTATCGCCCTCGAGCGCCGCTGCGCCTGGCGCGGCATCCCCGTGCGCGTGGACGAGGTCCGCATGGGCGAGTCGCTCGATCTCACCGACGCCGACATCGTCATGATGGGCGGTGGCTCCGACCGCGATCAGTTGGCTGTGGCACATGAATTGCTCGCTCAAAAAGACAAGGTCGCGGCCTATGTTGAGGATGGCGGCTCGCTGCTTGCCATCTGTGGCAGCTATCAGCTGCTCGGCCGTTCGTACTATATGGGCGAGGATCGCATCGAGGGCCTGGGGGTCATTGCCGCCGAAACCGTACGCGGCTCCGACCGCCTGATCGGCAACGTAGCCGTCAAAACCGACCTGGCACCTGAGCCCTTTGTGGGATTCGAGAACCACGGTGGCCGCACGCTTTTGGACGCCGATGCCACGCCGCTCGGAACGTCTGTCGTCACAGGCACCGGCAACAACGGCGACGATGGCCTTGAGGGTCTGATCTACAAGGGCGTCATCGGCACGTACCTGCACGGGCCGGCGCTGCCCAAGAACCCCGAACTCGCCGACTGGCTGATCGCGCACGCCCTCGAGCGCCGCGGCGATGCGCAGGCCACAGCCCTGCTGCCGCTCAAGCCCCTCGACGACACCTACGAGCACGCCGCCCACGACGCCGCCATGAAGCTCCTCCCCTAGCACCTCACCACCACAAAGGGGACAGGCACCTTTGTGGTGGTTTTCCAGTTTGCCAACGATATACGCGCCGGCAAAAAAGTCTGCTATACTCTTTCCCGCTGTCCCCATCGTCTAGCGGCCAAGGACGCCACCCTTTCAAGGTGGATATCGCGGGTTCGAATCCCGCTGGGGGCACCATTTGAAACGAGAAGCCCGTTGCCCTCGCGGTGGCGGGCTTTTTGCTATCCATGTGCCGGGATTCGAACCCGGCAGGGTGCGGAGCTGAGGAAACGCGCAAGCGTTTTCCAGCGCAGCACGCAAGGAGCGGAGCGACGCAGCGGAAGCGGGCGGCGCTAGCCGCACGCGGACATCCCGCTGGGGGCACCATTTGAGATGTGAAGCCCGTTACCAATTCGGTAGCGGGCTTTTTGCTACCGATATGCCGAGATTCGAACCCGACAGGGTGCGGATCCCGGCATCATCGCAAGGCCTGTGGTCAAAAAATGGCAAATATGAGTACTGTTACCATTTTAGTTACAGCGATTTCATGTCTTCAGAAGGCGATTTAGACGCCAGGCGTCCCACGGCAGAAGAATTGCAGGCGTTTATCAACTAAGTACTTAGACATATGTTGCGTAACACTACATATTTTGCAAATAAATAATGTTACAGGACTTGTGACAGTACTCATATTTGACGTTTTTTGCCCATAGCCCTTTATTCCTAGGCAAATAGGCAGCAAAACGGACCCCAAAGCGTCCTTCGCAAATCAAAACCACCCTTAAAAAGGGTGGTTTGCTCTTAGGGTATAACCCACGGGCCCCGGGC
>CABUHI010000024.1 GCA_902491345.1 uncultured Collinsella sp. | reverse complement strand
CGGTCTTTCATGCAGCAGGGGCTCTCAATGTTTTTATGTCCTGCTCATATCGTCTCTGCCGGCAGTTGGGGACAGTCCTAGTCGTTGGGGGGCGTTCTTGAATGACCAGTCATTTAAGTGCGTCCCCAATGACTACCCAATGAGTATGTGGGGAGCAGATTTTTCCGCTCGCCGATTTGTGTCTTGAAAAATGTATATAACGACTATAACGTAGTGTGAAACATATTGGAAACAATACCGAGGAGGCTGCGTTGAAGAAAAGCAATCTGGGCTATGTGCTGGTGCTGATCGCCGCGCTTATGTGGGGCAGCATCGGAATCTTTGTAAACGGCATCTCGGCCATGGGCGTTTCGTCCCAGAGCATGGCTGCCTTTCGCTTGTTGGTCGGAGCGCTTATCTTGGCGCCGGTCCTGATGTTTATGGGCTGCCGTCCGGGTGAGGGGTCTACCGTGGCTCAGGGTCCGCTGGCCCTGTTCAAGGCAAGCCCTAAAGAGCTTGTTCCCTGTGCGCTTGTCGGCATCGTCGGTTTGGCCGCCGCCAACACCTGTTATTACGAGTGCATGGGCGAGGTGGGCATGTCCACGGCCTCGGTGCTGCTCTACACCTCGCCGGTGTTTGGCGTCATGCTCGGCCGCCTGCTTTATCGCGAGGACGTGACCCCCAACAAGCTCGTTGCCATTGTCTTTAACATCGTAGGCTGCGTGCTTGCAGTGACCAATGGCGACCTTTCCGGTTTTCATTTTTCGGTTTGGGGCGTCACGTCGGGCGTGATTGCAGGCCTTTGTGGTGCGTCGCTCGCGGTGTTTAGCCGAATAGCAACCAAGACGGTCCACCCGCTGGCTGTCACGTTTTGGGGCTTTGTTTTTGGCGGTGCGGTTATGGCAGCTATCGCGGCTCCGTGGCCGGATGTCGCCGCGGCAATGTCGCCACAGCTGCTGCTGCTGTTCCTTGGCTTTGGACTCATCCCCACAGCCGTTGCTTACATCTTATATATGCAGGGTCTGTCCATGGGGCTCGAGACATCGAAAGTTCCCGTCGTAATGTCTTTCGAGACGGTCGTCACCGTACTGGTGGGCATTGGTGTCTACGCCGAGCCCGCCGGCGCGATTAAAGTCCTGGGCATCGTGTTGGTGCTCGCGTCCATCCTGATTATGAACACCGACTTTTCCAAGCTGCGCAACAGTGTGTTTGTCGGTCATGTCATTGAGAGCATGACCTTTAAGCCCAACGCGTGGTGGACCGAAAAATCTCAGGACATGGATCTGTTTAAAGAACGCACCGGCATTACGCTGGAACCCACCGTACAGGAAAGCCCCTGGTACTTCGTGCGATAGGGGATTGCACGCAGGGTCTGACCTGGGGTTATCCAGCTAGCGCCGGCCTACCCAGCCCAACGTTTCGAGTACGTTAAACCCGTCAACGGTCGATTTTCACCCGCGAACGGTCTTTATACTAATTAGCAATATAAGCAACGTATAAGACGTTATAATGACCATAACGAAAAGGAGGAGGCAAGATGAATCAGATCATTCTCGCATCTCATGGCGGCCTGGCCGCAGGCGCCAAAGACACGCTCGAGATGGTTCTCGGCGACGTGTCGAACGTCCACGTCGTGTCGCTTGCTCGTGACGACAAGGAGCCCATCACCAATAAGGTTGAGGCTATGATCGCCACGTTCAACGCGGACGACACCGTCTATGTGTTGACCGATATGCTCGGCAGCTCGGTCAACAACAACATGGTCGAGCTTTCCAAGAACGGCACGAAGTTCACGGTTGTCAGCGGTTTCAACATCCCGCTGGCGCTCACGCTCGCTATGAGCCCCGTCCCCGTCAAGGGCGCCGAGCTCGCGGCCCTCATCAACGAGGCCCGCACCGGTCTGACCAACCCCAACGCACCGGTCGAGGCCGCCGCGGCTCCCGCCAAGAAGGCCAAGGCGTCCCGTCACAGCTCCGGTCCCGCCAAGATCGTCCTCGCACGTCTTGACTACCGTCTGCTGCACGGCCAGGTCGTCTTTACCTGGACCACCAAGGTTCAGGCCGAGCGCATCATCGTCGTCGACAACGCTGCCGCCAACGATGGCATCAAGAAGGGCGCTCTTAAGCTGGCCAAGCCCCAGGGCGTGCGCCTGAACGTCTTCACCGTCGAGCGTGCCCTCGCCAAGATGGATAAGCTCAACACCCTCGGCGAGCGCGTCATGTTCGTCTTTGGCAACACGGCCGAGATGCTGCAGTTCTGCCAGGGCTACAAGCTCGACGCCATCAACCTGGGCGCCACCGCCAACCACGACGGTGCCGATCAGGTCGGCGGCAAGGACAGCTCCGTCTTCTTCGACGCCGCCCAGAAGGCCGACGTCAACCAGCTGCTCGACATGGGCATCAAGCTCTATGTCCAGCAGACCCCTACGTATCAGAGCGTCGACATCGACGCCAAGCTGTAATCAACCAGGCTTTTGCCTGACTGAAAGGAGAAGGGTATGAATACGTTCATCAGTGCGGTGCTCGTCGGCCTCGTCGGCGTGTTCTGCATGTGGGACTCCCGCCTGCTCGGTCGTCTTAACTTCGAGCAGCCCCTCGTTGGCGCTACGCTCGTCGGTCTGCTGCTGGGCGATGTGCCCACCGGCCTTGCCGTCGGTGCCGCCGTCGAGCTCGTGTCCATGGGCCTGGTGCAGGTCGGCGCCGCCGTTCCGCCCGATATGGTCCTGGGCGGCATCGTGGCCGCTGCCTTTGCGTGCCTGACCGATGCTTCCGCCGAGACCGCCATGACGATCGCCATCCCGGTCGCCGTCCTGGGTCAGCTTCTCGGCATCGTGTTCCGTTCCATCATCGCCGCCCTCACCCATGTGGCAGATAGCGCGATCGATAACGGAAAGTTCAAGACCGCCTACCGTATGCACATCTGCGCCGGCTCCGGTCTGTACGCTGTCATGTACTTCCTGCCGATCTTCCTCGCCGTCTTTGTTGGCACCGACCTGGTTCAGGCCATCGTCAACATGGTTCCCGAGTGGCTGTCCACTGGTCTTAACGTTTCGACCAAGATCATGACCGCCTACGGCTTGGCCCTGCTGCTCACCATGATGATCAAGAAGGGTATGACTCCGTTCCTGTTCATCGGTTTCCTGCTCGCCGCTTACCTCAACCTGTCCGTCATCGCGGTCGCTCTGATCGGTGTGTGCCTGGCTGTCGTCTTCATGGGCTTCAAGTTCAACGGTTCCCATGCAGCCGCCGGTGTCGATTCCGACTACGATCCGCTCGAAGACGACGAAGACTAAGGAGGAACACACTATGGCAACCGCAACCAAGGACGTGTCCCTGAACAAGAAGGTCAGCCAGTTCTTCTGGCGCTCCTGGGCCATCCAGGCCTCTTGGAACTACGAGCGTCAGATGAACATGGGCTTCCTCTACGGCATGGTTCCCACACTCGACCGCCTCTATCCGGACGAGTCCGACCCCAAGCAGCTCGCTGCTAAGAAAGAGGCTTACCACCGTCACATGGCGTTCTACAACTGCACCCCGCAGACGAGCGCCTTTATCCTGGGCCTCACCGCCTCCATGGAGGAGGAGTACGCCAAAGATCCCGAGAACTTCGATCCCGATTCGATCAACGCGGTCAAGACCTCCCTCATGGGTCCGCTTTCCGGCATCGGTGACTCCTTCTTCCAGGGCACCATCCGCGTTATCGCCTTTGGCCTGGGCGTTCAGCTGGCTCAGCAGGGCTCCATCATGGGCCCGATCCTGGCTATGCTCATCTCCATCGTCCCCTCTGTGCTGATCACTTGGTTCGCAGCCAAGATGGGTTATCAGGGCGGCCACGAGTACCTGAGCAAGCTTCAGGGCGGCGACCTCATGGAGAAGCTCATGTATGTCTGCGGCATCGTGGGTCTTATGTCCGTGGGTGGCATGATCGCTACGCTGATCGGCGCCACCACCCCGCTGCAGTTCGCTGAGGGCACCGTTGTTATCCAGGACATCCTGGACGGCATGATGCCCCAGATGATCTCCCTCGGCCTCACCGGCCTTATGTACTGGCTCATCAAGAAGAACGTCAACACCGGTTGGCTTCTCGTGATCGCCATTGTGGGCGGCATCGCCCTCTCCGCGGCCGGCATCCTGGCCTAGTCGCGACCAAGCGCCTAACCGCTTTCCCCCGGGGGCCTGCCTGGCATCCCATACCCCAGGCAGGCTTCCATCCCCAAAATGCGACAATGGGACAGTCCCCTTGTCGCATCCTCAACGGACCGGCGACTCGGTCCAAACCACGGTAACCCTGCGAGCGCCCGGCAATGTGGCGCCGCAAAAATCGAAAGGAATGTGTCAGATGTACGAGATCGACCTTAACCTCCCTAAGCAGATCGTCGCTGACGTCCTGTCCAACCACGAGATCCACAGTGTCGCCTTCGTCGGCTGCGGTGCTTCCATGTCCGACCTGTACCCCGCCAAGTACTTCCTGGCCAACAACACGGACAAGCTGAACGTTCAGATCTTCACCGCTAACGAGTTCAACTATGACACGCCTTCCTGGGTCAACGAGCACACCTTCGTGATCACCTGCTCCCTCGGTGGCTCCACGCCCGAGACCGTCGAGGCTAACAAGACCGCCAAGAAGCACAACTGCCCGGTCGTCTCCCTCACCAACAAGGCTGGCTCCGCTCTGACCGTCGACGCCGACCACGTCATCGTTCACGGCTTCCACGCCAACTACGCAGCCAAGTGCGAGAAGCCCGGCTATGCCATCGCTCTTGCTCTCGAGATCCTTCAGCAGACCGAGGGCTATGACCACTACGAGGACATGATCACCGGCCTCACCAACGTCTTCGACCTCTGCGAGAACGCCGCTCAGCACTGCAAGAAGCTCGCCAAGAAGTTCGCCGAGGACTTCAAGGACGACAAGATGATCTACTTCATGGCCTCCGGTGCCTCCGAGAAGATGGCTTATTCTCACGCCGCCTTCCTGTTCACCGAGATGCAGTGGATCGACGCCGCCGCCTACAACACCGGCGAGTACTTCCACGGCCCGTTCGAGGTTTCCACCGAGGGTAAGCCCTACGTCTTCTTCATGTCCGACGGCGCTACCCGTCCGATGGACGCCCGCGCCCTCACCTTCCTTGAGCGCATGGGCGCCAAGGTCGCTCTGATCGACTCCAAGGACTACGGCCTGGCCGACGCCGTGCCCGCGAGCGTCATCACCTACTTCAACCCGCTGCTGCACCTCGCCGTTATGCGCGAGTACGGCAACCAGATCGCCGAGGCCCGTCAGCACCCGCTGACCATGCGTCGCTACATGTGGAAGCTTTCCTACTAATCACAAGTAAGTAGACCTTACGGGTTGATTGAGAGGGGATGGGGTTTGCGCCCCATCCCCTTTTTTGCTCTGGGGAGGGCGTGTCCGTTGCGTCACAAAACCCCAGACAAAACCTACCAAAATAAACCTGTCCCTTTTTGGCAGGTGGGAGGAGATGCGTATGATCAAGGCAGTGCTGTTTGATATGGACGGCGTGCTGGTCGATACCGAGTGGTTCTACAACCGTCGTCGCGTGGCGTTTATGGAAGAGAAGGGCTTTCACTTTGACGAGATCCCCGATCTTTCGGGGTCTAACGAGCCCGCCATTTGGAAGTCGCTGGTACCCGACGATGTTGAGCTGCGCGAGCGCCTGCGCGTGGAGTACAAGCAGGTCTACAGCCCGGACCATCCCGTTCCGTATGCCGAGCTGCTCAACGAGCAGACGGAGCCGGTGATGCGCAAGCTGCACGAGCGCGGCGTGAAGTGCGCCATCGCAAGCTCGTCCTATCGCGAGCTCATTGACGAGCTGGTGGGGATTGCCGGTATCGCCGACGTGCTGGACTACACCATCAGCGGTCACGAGTGCAGTGCGTTTAAGCCCGACCCCGAGATCTACCTGCGTGCCATGGAGGCGCTGGGGGTGGAGCCTGCCGAGTGCCTGGTTATCGAGGACTCGCCTTTGGGGATCGAGGCCGGCAAACGCTCCGGCGCCCGCGTCCTGGCGCTGCGTCCGCACGAGGGCGTCAACCTGGATCAGTCCGCCGCCGACGTTGTCATCGACAGCCTGACCGACATTTTGGCCGCTTTGTAGTGTCAATCCGCCGCGAGAAGCATTGGTTCACGCGTCTTTTGCTGCGGATTGGCTTAATTTGTCCTCTATTTGGATTCGTTTGGCTTCGATTCGGACTAAGTGAGTAGACTTTTTGGTGCAGTACGAGCGCAAAGTGCATCTGCTCTAGCAAAACCGCAGGTCACAGGGGTGGCGGTTTTGGGTGTGCTCGGCAGATCGTAAAAAGTCTACTCACTTGTAATTTGGGCCTTTGGTCGTGGAGGCTGTTGGTCCCGCTTTGGTTGTCGAGAGAGGGTGAATTGAAGCGCCCCGCACGCTCCATGCTACAATCGCGGGCATGCCCCACAACTACATCTGCCTTCGAAAGGAGCTTCCGTGGCGAACGCCATCGATCAGCTCACGGACCGCGTGCTCGTGCTCGGCCGCCTCACCATCGTCCGCCGTGCCATTACCGCCGTGGCGGTCACAATTTCTGCCGTCCTCCAAACATTCCTGATCCAGGCGTTCATTCAGCCCGCCGACCTGCTTCCGAGCGGTCTCACCGGCGTCGCGGTCCTGCTCGATCGCGTTACCTCGCTGGGCGGCGTTCACATCGACATCTCGCTCGGCATGCTTGCGCTCAACATTCCCGTGGCGCTCCTATGCTGGAGCGGCATTAGCAAGCGCTTCGTCATCTTCTCGATGATGCAGGTCGTGCTCTCGTCGCTGTTCCTCAACGTCTTTCACTTCGCTCCATTTTTGGGCGACAAGATTATGCTCATCATTTTTGGCGGCGTGGTCTCGGGTCTGGGCGCTGCCATCGCGCTAAAGTCCGGCGCATCTACCGGTGGCACCGACTTTATCGCGCTGTGGGTCTCCAACCACACGGGCAAGACCATCTGGGGCGTTATCTTTGGTTTCAATTGCTTTATCCTGGCGATCTTTGGCTTTATGTTTGGCTGGGACAACGCGGCGTACTCCATCGTGTTCCAGTTTATTTCGACCAAGACCATCGACAGTTTCTATCGTCGCTACGACCGCGTGACGCTGCAGATCACGACGCGCAAGGCAGACGAGGTCATGACCGCCTATGTTGACCATTTTCAGCACGGCATTAGCTGCGCCGAGGTCATCGGCGGATACAGCCGCGAAAAGATGTACCTGCTGCACGCCGTTGTATCGACCTATGAGAGCCAGGACATTATCAAGCTGGTGTGCGACATTGATCCCGGCGCCGTGATCAATGTGTTCCACACGCTCAACTTTGTGGGCGGCTGGTGGGGCGGTCATGTCGACGAGCCCATGCCCACGGCCGTACCCGATCCCGACAAGCCCGCGCGTATGGCCAGCAGACAGGCGCGCCTCAGCGAGCAGGACAGCCTGCAGCAGGACGACGGCAGGTAGAGTGTTGGTATTTTGCCGGCACGGCGCAATCCTGTCCGCTTGAGCCTCCCGAAAGCCTCGCTGCTTTCGGGAGGCCTTCGTTTGCCCAGATAAAACCTACCAAAATGAAGCTGTCGCTTTTTGGTAGGGAGGGTGTATCGTTTTATCCTTATGAGGTAACATGAAACTAGACGTTATATACGTATTAGTTATTTCGATATTTCGATAAGAGTGATTAGATATGCCTACACCCAAAAATGCACCGCTTTACCAGCAGATTTACGACGAAATCAAGGATGCGATCGAGAAAGGTGTTTATGCACCCAAGGAGCGTATTCCGTCCGAGCTTGAGCTAGCCGAGCAGTACGAGGTGAGCCGCATCACGGTGCGCCGCGCCGTCGAGGAGCTGTGCTCCGATGGCTACCTGGTTAAGCAGCAGGGCCGCGGCACCTTTGTTTCCACGCCGCACATCAATCGCCAGTTCCACGCCTCGACGCTGCAGACGTTTACCGCGCTGTGTGCCAACAACGGCATGAAGGCCGGTGCACATGTGGTCGATCGCCAGATTGTGCCGGCGCGCCAAAACGAGATGGAGTTCTTTGGCCTGCAGAAGGATGCGCTGCTGCTGCATATCAAGCGCGTGCGTACGGCCGACGGCGAGCCCATCTTTGAGGAGAACATCTTTGTGCCGTTTGACGCCTACCGTGAGCTGTTGACGGCCGATCTTGAGGACAAGTCGATTTTTGCCGAGGTCGAGCGTGTTGGCGGAACGCCGATTGTCTCGGTTGGCTACCGTACAGTCGAGGCCGTTCGAGCTAACGCCGAGCAGGCGGCCGAGCTGGGCATTGCTCCGCACGATCCGCTGCTCAACCTGCGTGCCGGCTTTACCGGTCCCAACGATGAGCCGGTCTTGCTCGGCAAGCAGTACTACGTGGGTAGCCGCTACGTCATGGTCATGTAGTTCTAGTTGCGCGGTTTTCCAAACCGCGCAACGGCTCGACGCTGTAAGCCCGCCAGAGCGGCAATCTGCCTTTCAACTTCGGCGGCATGACCAGAAGATCAATGTCGCCTTGTTTCAAGGCACCTTGCTCGCTCTGGCGGGCTTTCGCTGACATTGCCAAAACATCGACTACCCATAGAATGAGCGTGGATAATCTCCCGTTTTTAGCTCGGTTATGACCTCAAAGTGGGAGATTATCCACGCTCATCCGGAAAGTGTCCAAAAATCCACGCTCGTTCCCTTCGGATTGTATCGCCCGCGGCCGGCAGCCGTGCGGCACCGGTCCGCGTGGCGGCGTATAATCGGCGGCAGACGACTTGGACGTTAGGAAACCATGACCGATAGCATGCAGCAGATGGCGCTCGACACGCTCGGCGCCTATTTTGGCTACACCTCGTTTCGCCCGGGGCAGGACCGCATGGTTGATGCGATTCTTGCCGGCCGCGATGCGCTCGGCGTTATGCCTACAGGCGCCGGCAAGTCTATCTGCTACCAGGTGCCCGCGCTCATGCTGCCTGGTATCACCTTTGTGGTGAGCCCGTTGCTGTCGCTTATGGAGGACCAGACCCGCGCGCTGCTCGCGGCGGGTGCGCGCCCCAGCTATCTCAACTCCAGTCTTACTCCGGCCCAGCAAAACACCGTGCTCAAGCGGGCGCGCGAGGGCCGCTATCAGCTTATGTATGTGGCGCCCGAGCGCCTGCTCGAGCCGCGCTTTCTGGCCTTTGCGCAGGAAGCTGCGGCCGAAGGCGGCATCGGCGTGCCGCTCGTGGCCATTGACGAGGCCCACTGCGTGAGCCAGTGGGGCCAGGATTTCCGCCCCGCCTATCTGCAGATTCGCGAGTTCATCGATTCCCTGCCGCGGCGCCCGATCGTGGCGGCGTTTACCGCCACGGCGACCGAGCGCGTGCGCGCGGACATTCAGCAGATGCTCGGCCTGCAAAATCCCGCGACGGTAGTGACGGGCTTCGATCGCAAGAACCTCTACTTTGGTTGCGAGGAGATGGGCGATAAGGCCAAGACCGCGTGGGTGCGCGACTACGTGATCGCGCATTCGAGCGAGAGCGGCATCGTGTATTGCTCGACCCGCAAGACGGTCGATGCGCTGGCAGGCGAGCTTGCCGAGGCGCTGGGCCCCAGCGGCATTCGCGTTGGCCGCTACCATGCCGGCATGGGCAACGACGCCCGCCGCCAAAGCCAGCGCGCCTTTATCGACGACGATATTCAGGTGATGGTTGCCACCAACGCCTTTGGAATGGGCATCGATAAGCCCAACGTGCGCTACGTCATCCACAACAACGTGCCCGAGAGCATCGAGGCCTACTACCAGGAGGCTGGCCGCGCCGGCCGCGATGGCGACCCGGCCAGCTGCCACCTGCTGTGGAACGGCAACGATTTTCGCATGCGTCGCTTTTTGATCGACCGCGGCGATGCTGCCGACGAGGCGCTCGACGACGAGCAGCGCGCGTGGGCACTCCAGAACCGTTATCGCCTGCTCAGCCAGATGGAGGGCTACTGCAATACCACCGGCTGCCTGCGCGAATACATGCTGCGCTACTTTGGCGACGAAGCCGCGGCCGAGCATGCGGTTGTGGCTGCTGCGGGCGGCACCGCAGACGACGCCGAGGGCTGCGGCAACTGCAGCAATTGCCTCACGCAGTTCGAGGTCGAGGATGTCACCGATATGGCCCGCGCCGCCGTGCGCTATGTGGCTACGCGACCCATGCGCTTTGGCAAGTCGCTGATCGCCGATGTGCTCCACGGCGGCAATACCGAGCGCATTCGCCAGATGCATCTGGACGAGGACCGTGGCTATGGTGAGCTGTCGAGCAAATCGGTCGGGCGCATTAAGGACATCATCGGGCAGCTGTGCGGCCGCGGTTATTTGGCAACCTCGCAGGGGCAATACCCGGTCGTGGGGCTGGGCCCGCGTGCCACCGAGGTCGAGGATGAGGCGTTTGCCTTTACCGTTAAGCGTCGCGCGTCCAAGCGCAAGGCCTCGGCCCGCGCCCGCCGTGCGGTGGATCTGCTGCGCGAGGAGGCCGAGCTGGATCAACGCCCGCGTGTGGGCGATGATGCCGAGCTGTTCGAGCGCCTGCGTGCCCTGCGCAAGGAGATTTCGACCGAGCTGGAGATGGCGCCGTACATGGTCTTTTCCGACAAGGCCCTGCGCGGCCTGTGCCGCCTGCGCCCGCAGACGCGCGACGAGCTTATCCAGGTCAACGGCATTGGCGAGAAAAAGGCCGACGCCTTTGGCGAGCAGTTTATGGCGGCGATTGAAGAGTTTGAGTCCGAGCATGCGCGGGATGGAGCGTAACGATGGCATCCGACGATAAAACCGGCCGCGCTGGCGTGTCCGCCGTGCCGCTGTACCAGCAGGTTATGGACAACCTGAAGGGTGAAATCGCCCGCGGCGTGTACCCTGCCGGCTCGCGCATTCCTTCCGAGATGGAGCTCGCGAAGTCCTACGGCGTGGGGCGCATCACCGTACGCCGTGCCATCGAGGAGCTGTCGCGCGCGGGCTACCTCAACCGCCAGCAGGGGAGGGGCACCTTTGTATGCGCTCCCAAGCTCAAGCGCAAGATTCGCCAGAAGGGCGACGTACAGAGCTTCACCGAGGGTTGTGCCGCCAACGACATGGTGGCCGGAGCACGCTTGGTATCGCGCACGGTGGTTGCGGCGACGCGCGAGGACGCGGCGTTTTTTGGTGTGGAACCCGGCTGCGAGCTCATCGTGGTCGAGCGCGTGCGCACGGCCGACGGCGTGCCCGTCATGCTCGAGAACAACGCCTTTGTGCTTGCCGACCATCCCTACCTGCAGACGCTGGCCGATAAGGACCTTGCCGATAACTCAATCTTTGCACTCGTTGCCGAGCATTCGGGTCGCGCGCCGCTCAAGTCCGATTCCTGCACCGTGGAGATTGCGCTGGCGGATGCCCAGGCGGCCCCGCTGCTGGAGGTGCCGGTCGGCGAGCCGCTCTTCTATATGGAGGCCTACTTTACCGACGCCGACGGGCGCCCTCTACTGCTCGGCCGCCAAAAGATCGTGGGCTCGCGCTACGTCTTCGACATCTAACGTCCATAGATAGAACAACATAGAACAAGTTTGGTGAAATGGCTTCATCCACGCCGGCTTGCGTGCTATAAATAGGACAACATAGAACGACCGCAGGTACGAGCCGTCGTCGTTCAAAACCGCCACACAAGGAGGCATCACCATGAACGTACACGATCTGATTCAGGAAATCATCGAGCGCAAAGGCAAGATCGAGAACGTCTTTTGGATCGCTTGTGGCGGTTCGATGATCGACCTGATGCCGGCCAACGAGCTGCTCAAGCGCGAGGCCACCACGTTTACCTCGACGGTCTACACGGCACGCGAGTTTTGCCTGATGGCTCCCAAGAGTCTTGGCGAGAAGTCGCTCGTCATCGCCTGCAGCCACAGCGGCAACACGCAAGAGGTCGTTGACGGCTGCGAGATGGCGCTGACCGCCGGTGCCGAAGTCGTTGCCCTCACCGACTGCGAGGGCTCAAAGATCGACAACGGCAAGTGGACTACCTGGGTCTATCCGTGGGGCGAGGGCGTGTCGCAGGCCGAGGTGCCGCAGGGCATCGGCGCTCTGATCGCCGCCGAACTGCTCGACCAGCAGGAGGGCTACGAAGCGCTCGCCGACATGTATGAGGGCCTCAAGCAGATGGATGCGCTGCTGCCCGCCGCGCGCGAGAAGGTCAACGCCGAGCTAGGTGCCCGTTTTGCCGAGCTCTGCCAGCAGCACAAGTTCTTCTATATCCTGGGCTCCGGCCCCAACTTTAGCCAGACCTATGCCATGGCCATCTGCTCGCTCATGGAGATGCAGTGGCAGCACTGCTGCTACATCCACTCCGGCGAGTACTTCCATGGCCCGTTCGAAGCCACCGAGCCCGGCGTGTTCTACTTTGTGCAGCTCGGATCGGGCGAGTGTCGCCCCATGGAGGAGCGCGCACTTGCATTCCTCAACACGCACACCGATGCGATTATGGTGCTCGATGCGCTCGAGTACGGCGTGGGTGAAGTGCCTGCCAGCGTGCGTTCGTACCTGGAGCCGATCTTCTTCTACAACATGAGCTGCGAGCTGCGCGCCGCCCGCGGCAAGGTGTTCGACCACAGCCCCGAGGTTCGTCGCTACATGGGCATCGAGCAGTACTAAGTAGCGGGAAAAGCATTCACCTTCGATTCGCAAGCGTGCCGTGTGAGTCAAAAAGCGGGCCGCGCCGGTAGTATTCCGGCGCGGCCCGCTTGGTATCGCGCTTAGATTCGCGAGATTGCGGCGATTGACGGCCTACTTGCCGACAACGCCCTCGGCATCCCACCAGTCGAGCTGGGCGATGTTGTCGCGGATGTGCTGACAGCTCTTGTGGAAGCCATCGAGCTCGTGCTCGGACAGGTCGAGCGTGTAGACCTCCTCGACGCCCTCGGCACCGATCACGCACGGCAGGGAGGTGAAGATGCCCTCCTCGCCATACTGGCCGGTCATGAGCGTGGAGGCCGAAAGCACGGCGTGCTCGTTGTGCAGCACGGCAGCGCAGACGCGCGCGGCGGAGTTGGCGACGGCGTACTCGGTGAACTGCTTGCCCTGGTAGGTTACGTAGCCGCCCTTGCGTGCGAGCTCCTCGACCTCCATGTGGTCGAAGGCATACTTGTCGGGGTTCTCGGCTTGAAGTTCGTTGAGGCTCTTGCCGGCGATGGTTGCGGCCTTAAAGGCGGCAAGCTGACTAAAGCCGTGCTCGCCGATCATGTAGGCGTCGATGGACTTGGGGCTCACGCCGACCTTCTTGGAGATCTCGGTGCGCAGGCGGGCGGAGCCCAGGCCGCAGCCCGAGCCGATGATCTTCTTGGGATCGTAGCCGGTCAGGTGCCACAGCTCGGTGCACACGACGTCGCAGGGGTTGGAGATGCTCACGAAGATGCCGTCAAAGCCGGCGTCGACGATGCGCTTGGCAAAGGTGCGGGCGGCGTCGGTGGTAAAGAACAGCTCGCCGTCGCGGTTGCCGGCGGCCAGCGCGACCTTGCCGGCGGCGTTGACGATGACGTCGCAGCAGGCAAGCTCCTCGTAGTGGTCGTAGCAGTTGACGATCTTGGTGTTGTACGGGACAAACGAAAGGGAGTCGCGCAGGTCCTGGACCTCGGACGTCACCTTGGCCTCGTTGATATCGCACAGGTACAGCTCGTCGGCAATGCCCTGCATGAGCAGGCTGTTGGCGACATGTGCTCCTACGTGGCCCTGGCCGACCACACCGATCTTACGCGTCTGGTACATATATGTATCCTTTCGGCCGAGTTATTCGCGTCGAACCATTGTAGCGTCCTGCTGCCACTTTGCTAGGCTAAAGCGCCATAGATTTTTGGGCATGCCTTAATCTCTACTTTTGGAGTGATTTGGGCCGCTGACGGCATCGCCGGGCGATGTACTCGCGCGGACGGGGCCGGTCGTTGTACCATAGCTGCAACTGACTCGTAAGGAGCATCCATGCCCATTCGCATCCCCGACGCCCTCCCTGCCGCCGCGCAGCTCGAGAGCGAGAACATCTTTGTCATGACCGAGTACCGCGCGCTGCACCAGGACATCCGTCCGCTGCGCGTGCTCATCCTCAACCTCATGCCCACCAAGATCGCCACCGAGACGCAGATCATGCGCAAGCTCTCCAACACGCCGCTGCAGGTGGAGGTGGACCTGCTGCGCACCAAAACGCACGAGGCCACGCACGTGAGTGCCGGCCACCTGGAGACGTTCTACCGCACGTTCGACGACATCCGCGACATCCACTACGACGGCCTGATCATCACGGGCGCG
This sequence comes from uncultured Collinsella sp., assembly GCA_902491345.1. Lineage (GTDB taxonomy): Bacteria > Actinomycetota > Coriobacteriia > Coriobacteriales > Coriobacteriaceae > Collinsella. The sequence continues at coordinate 8,665 of CABUHI010000024.1, read as the reverse complement.
CCGGTGGAACAGATGCCGTTCGAGGAGGTCGACTACTGGCCCGAGCTCTGCCAGATCATGGATTGGTCCACCACACACGTACACTCTACGCTGCACATTTGTTGGGGCGCGCAGGCGGGGCTCTACCATCATTACGGTATCCAGAAGTACGACCTGCCGGCAAAGGCGAGCGGCGTGTTCGAGCATTATCTGGTGAAGCCGCAAAGCCCGCTGGTCCGCGGCTTTGACGACCGTTTCTATGCCGTGCATTCGCGCAACACCGATGTGCGCCGCGAGGACGTGGAGGCCGAGCCGCAGCTTGAGGTTGTGGCCGTGTCTGACGAGGTTGGCCTGTACATCGTCAAGTCGACCGACAGCCGTCGCTTCTTTGTATTTGGCCACCCCGAGTACGATACCGACACGCTGCGCCTGGAGTACGAGCGCGACGTGAAGCGCGGGCTCAACCCGGAGGTGCCGGCGCATTACTTCCCGGGCGACGACCCCACCGCCGAGCCGCGCAACGTCTGGCGCAGCCAGGCTCAGCTGTTCTACACCAACTGGCTCAACTACTACGTCTACCAGACCACGCCCTACGACCTGGCCCGCGCCGGCGAGGAGCACTAGGCCGCCGGGAGGTGCACCAGCCGTTAGGCGCTGATGATGTGGGGTAGCGGCAGGTCGTGGGCGTCGGTGGGAACGTGGTCGACACGCTGCTCGTCAAAGGCGATGCCGATGATTTGGCATGCGGGCGAGAGCATAGGCAGGTAGCGGTCGTAACAACCGCCGCCGTAGCCCAGGCGCGCGCCGGTTTGGTCGAAGGCCACGAGCGGCACGACGATCATGTCGAGAGCTTCGGCAGGCACGATGGGGAAGCGGTCGCTGTCGATGTCCGTGGCCGCGAAGGCCCGCGTGGGGTGGGCGATAAACGGAGCCGCGGACGCATCGTCGGCGGCAACTGCCCGCATGCACATGCGCTGGCCACAAGCTGCGGCATCAATTGCCGAGAGCATGCACGGATAGGCTACGCGCCAGCCACGTTTGGCGGCCGTGACGGCAAACGTGGCAGGGTCTGCCTCGGAACCCATCGCGGCGTAGGCGGCAACGGTGTGCGGCGCCACGGCATCCGAGCGATCCAACAGCTCAACCAGCCGCGCACAGATAACGGCAGACTTCGCAGCACGCACATTCAAATCAAGAGCGTCGCGCCGGGCAATCACCGCCCGTCGCAGCTCAACCTTATCCATCCCGGCCTCCTTTAGCAAACCTGCCAAAAAGGGACAGGTTTATTTTGGCAGGTTTTATCTGGGCAAACGTCGAAGCCGCCACAAAGGTGTCCTTTGTGGCGGCTTCGACTCAACGTTGGCTTCACAACGCCGCAGCGATTGCTTCAGTCACAAACTTATTGAGCGATTCACCCTTCTTTGCCGCTGCCAGCGCTGCTCGCTTGTGGAGCTCAGAGCCCGTTCTTACGTTGAAAGAGCCCTTAAAAGCCCGCTCGGGTTCCTTGCCCTTCTCGGCGCAAAACTCAAGGTAATCGTCGACGGCGTCGTGGAAGCATTGCTCCACTTCTTTAGCCGTGGAGCCTTCAAATACGATTGCGTCCCCAATGCCGGCGACCATACCTGTTAGCACATGCTGTTCAGCATCGAACTCGACCGGGGCGAAATAACCCTTGTATGCCAAAACGTTACTCATGACTACCTCCGACATCTTGCAGAAAGCGAACGATGTTTCGAATGGTCCCCGCTGTCAATTCGTCAGATGGATGAGGTGCGTGCATTACGAACATCCTGCCATCTGATGGCCTGTAGAAGCGAACGCGCGATCCGGATGTCTTGCCTTTGCTGTCCATTTCAAAGCCATATGAAGCCATGACTTTTAAAAAATCCGCATAACGATACGTCGAAGGGCAGCTAAACAGTTGGGCGATGAGTTTATCGGATCGAGTCATCCCGCCTCACATTCTGCAACTATATTCTAGTTGCAATTTCAGTTCGATGCAAGCACCTCTACTATAGAACATGTGTGCGTATAGAACAAGTGTTCGAATCACCACTGAGAATGGGGACAGGCATCTTTGTGGTGGTCTGTGCTGTGGAGTGGGCGTCTGCGGCAGTTCGTCTCGATCTGTAACAGTAACTCGGCAAAATTGGACCTAGATGTTACAGATTGAGACAAAGAGCTGGTACCGTTCGGGAGCGTCTCGACCTGTAACATCTGGAGCCGATATTGCCGTCTAGATGTTACAGATTGAGACAAACCGCCGCGGTGGGCTGCGCCGCCCCGCCCAAGCCGCAGAAAAAGGTAGATTCTCGGGCATGTCCCAAAAATCTACCTTGATGCCTTAGCCCAGCAGGTCGACTACGTTAAAGCCGGCGTTGCTCTTGGCGATGACGTCTCGGCCGCCAAAGACGCAGGTGGGCGACTCGGCTGCGATACGCGCCACGTCGGCGCCGAGCGAGCGCAGCTCACCAGGCGTGGCGGCGAGCATCTGGGCGCGGCGCTCCTCGCGTGCATGCGGATCGAGCCCGGCCAGGTAGGTCGTGTTGCGCCGCTTGGTGAGCGCATACGGCTTCACCGGCGCGTCCATGCCGCTCACGCAGCTCACGATAAAGCCCTCAAAGGCGGCCTCGTCGGGCTCAAAGCTGCCGAGCCACTCGCCTGCACGCGCCACGCGCTCAATCGAGGGGTCGATTGCCGGGTCGCGGTAGGTGTAGAACGCCGTCTGACGCTCGCCTGCCGCACGGAATCCGCAGCCGTATGCGCCGCCCTTTACGCGGATCTCGTTCCACAGGTAGTCGTAGGAGAGTGCGTTGGCGGCAACCGCCCAGGCGCCCGTCACGTCAACGCCCAGGCGACGCGGATCGCACGCGCTTGCCGCAAAGCAGATGTCGCTGGGGATGACAAAAGCCTCGTGGCGGTCGCGCGGCGTCGGCACCACGAGCGCGTCGCGGCCGGCATCGGCGCCGTCGCCAGCCCCCAGCCCCAGGTCGCCCGCGGCGGCCCAGTACGCGTTAAAGTCCTCGTTGCTGCCGGTAAAGCTCGCCAGGCAGCCGTCGGCCACAAAGATGCGGCCTGCCAGCTCGGCAAGCTTGGCACGCAGGTCGTCCAGTCGCTCGTCAAAGTGCTCGAGCAGATCGCGCAGGAACAGGTAGAAATCCACGCCCGAAAGCTGCTCGCGCACCACGGCCGAAGGCGAGCTGTAGCTCATAGCGCGGCCGAGCGCCGCCGAGTGACCGTTGTTGATAAAGCCCTGCTCAAGCCCAATGCGAATCTGCGTGAGCACGTCGCGCATGCGGTCGGCATCGGCATTGAGCAAAAGCGTGCTCGACCACACCTCGCGCGGCAGGCTCGCCAGCGCATCGATCTTCTCGGACAGGGCGCCCGCGCTCACCAGCAGATAAGGGCGCACGCCGTCCACGTCGGGCTGGGTCATGACCTCGGTCGTAAAGCTCAAAAAGCCCAGCTTGCCGGCGAGCAAGTTGTCGAGCTCCTCGGCCGAGTGCTCGCTCGTGGGCAGCTGTTTGAGCAGGCGGCAGAGCAGTGTCACATAGGGCAGGTCCTCAAACGCGACGCAGCTCAGGTCGAAATACTGCATGGCGTAGGCCAGACGGTTGGTGGGGATGCCGTGGCGTAGGCAGGGGATGGGCGCGGTCGTGTCCACGACCAGCGGCGGCTCGGGGCGCGCCTCGCCAATGTCGGACACGCGCAGGCGCGGCAGTGTGGCCTTGGTCTCGGGCGTGTCTTCCGCCTCCTGTGCGGCACGCAGCGCGGCTGTGCGCTCGACCACGTCGGCCAGCTCGGCATCGGTCATGGCATCGCGCTTGGCTGCCAGCTCGGCGGCTTCGGCACCCTCCGAACCTTCGGCGGCGTCCACCGGCACCAGCTCGACCAGAGCCATGTGGTCGTTTTCCAGCACCAGCTCGCGCAGCAGGTCCTCAAAATAGCTGCCGTCCAGCTCGCCACGCAGCTCCCCGTACACCGGGCCGTACTTGAGTGCCAGCGTCGCGGCGTCGTCATCGTAGAGCCAGGTGCTCAGCGCATCGCACGCGATGGCCACGCCGTCGGCGATACCGTAGTCGCGCTGGCGCAGGTCGTATTCGTTGCTGCTGATGATGGCCTCCAGGCGCTCGCGCGGAACGCCGTGCTCGCACAGGTCGCGGCAGGCGTCCTGGAACACACGACGCAGTTCGCGCGCCACGCCGGGCTGTGCGTTTTGCAGCATGATGAGCTCGTAGGGCTGCAGGCTCTCGGCCGCGGTGTAGCTCACCACGTTGCCGCCCAAGCCGGCGGCCAGAATGGCCTTCTTAACCGGTGCCTCGTTGGAGCCCAACAGTGCCTCGAACAGAATGTCCGCCGCGATCGTGCGCTTACGGTCGAGCGCGCTGCCCAGCACCAGGCCCAGGCCAACCAGGGCGTTCTCGGGCGTGGTGGCCATCTCGATGCGCTTATACTCGCAGGTCACGGGCGCCTGCACGCCCAGCGGATTGGGCGCCAGCGTGGACGGGTCCTCGCCGGCGGCGACGGCTGCGTCCATGCGGCGGCTCGCAGCGCTCGGCTGCGACAGATAGCGCTCGTCCAAAAATGCCAGCGCGCGGTCCACATCTAGGTCGCCGTAGAGCGTGATGTAGGAGTTGGAAGGATTGTAGTGGCGCGCGTGTGTGTCCAGGAACTGCTCGTAGGTGAGCGCGGGAATCGCGCGCGGGTCGCCGCCACTCTCGTACGCATAGGCGGTGTCGGGATAGAGCGCGGCGTTGACGGCGTCGTCCAGCACGCTCATGGGGTCGGACAGCGCGCCCTTCATCTCGTTGAACACCACGCCGTTATAGCGCAGCGTGCCCTCGCGCAGGCTGGCGGCGCTGCCGTCGCCCTCGCCCTCGACGCCCTCCGGCAGGTCCAGCTCGTAGTGCCAGCCCTCCTGCTCAAAAATGGTGGGCTTGGTATAGATGGCCGGGTTGAACACCGCGTCCAGGTACACGTCCATCAGGTTGTACAGGTCCTGCTCGTTGGTGGTGGCAACGGGGTAGATGGTCTTGTCGGGGTAGGTCATGGCGTTGAGGAACGTCTGCATGGAGCTCTTGATCAGGTCGACAAACGGCTCCTTGACGGGGAATTTGGCCGATCCGCACAGCACTGAGTGCTCAAGAATATGGAACACGCCGGTGGAATCGGCCGGCGGCGTCTTAAAGCCAATGGCAAAGGCCTTGTTTTCGTCGTCGCATGCCAGGTACAGCAGGCGAGCGCCCGAGGCAGTGTGGCGCAGCACGTAGGCGTCCGAGTCGAGCTCAGGCACGGTCTCGCAGCGCTCGACGGCAAAGCCGTGGCAGGTAGTGCCGGGCACCAGCAGCGCGGCGGCAGCGGCGCGCGGGTCGGTTGAGGTGGTGGGCATATGCAGTCTCCTTTGACGCCCCAGCGGGGGCGAATCGAGTCGAATCCTCGAGAGTATACCCATATGGAGCCGCGGCACTGCGGCGAACTGAAGACGATGCCAACGGAATGGGTAAAGGCCCCGCGTGACCGCCGCGCGAGCGTGGAAACTTGGACGCCTATCGAATGAGAGTGGATTTTCGGACGGACGAGCGAGGATTTCCGGATACCTATCGAACGAGAGTGGATATTTGGACGGAATTTGCCTCAAAAGCCCCAAAAACCGTCCAAATATCCACTCTCGATATCCGACCGTCCGAAAATCCTCACTCGTCCATCACCCGCGTATCTCTCGTCTCTCATTCGTCTCTAATATGAGAGATGACAGGAAGATGAGAGAAAAATATGAGAGATAACTGAGCAGCAAAGAGACAGGCAATCATGGTATTGTCTCAATACCGATTGTTCTACCAGCAAAAATATGTATAAATGAAGCAAGTGGTAGACATTCCATCTCTATCTATCTCTTATCTCTAAGCCGAGAGATAGAGAGATAGAGAGATAGATGAGAGATAATTACGAGAGATAACTGAGAGACGAGGGAAATCTATCCGCGGCATTCTCCGCAGGACCGAGCGAAAGGACGTGCAGAAAAACGAGCTGACCGGTCTGCTTGAGTCTTTAAGGCGTATGGGCTCGGATGATCTTAACGTCGAAGTGAAGGAGAGCGCCACGACGCTTTCCCGCGACGTGTGGGAAACGGTGAGCGCATTCGCGAACACTGCCGGCGGAATCATCGTGCTCGGAGTGAGTGAGCGCGCAGGTTTTGTCCCGGTTGAGAACTTCGAGACCGAGAAAGTGCTCAACCAATTTGTGTCAGGCATGGGTGATGCGGGCGGTCGAGGAAAGCTAGCCAATCCGCCCAAATACACGATCGAGCGAGTGGAGCTTCAGGGCGTCATCGTTCTCGTCATTACGATTGAGGAGCTCGATCCGTCGAGCAAGCCCTGCTATGTCATAGAGCGAGGCGCCCAGGGCGGCAGCTACAAGCGCATCGATGACAAAGATGTCCCGCTTTCGTCGACCGAGGTTTTGGCACTGCCGTCATATGAGCGGACGAGTCCTAGCGATCGCGATGCGGTGCCCGGCACGAGTGTGGGCGATCTCGACGAGTCGCTGGTCGACCGCACGATAGAGCGTGCCTATTCGTTGACGCCTCGAGCGATGCGCGGTGCGGCGGACAAGAAGACAAAGATGGAGCGTCTGAATTTCCTCGACTTCCAGGGCAATGTTACCAAGGCCGGCCTCCTTGCCGCGGGCGTTTACCCTCAGCAGTTCTATCCCAAGCTCTTCATTGACGTGGCTGTCCACGTGGGAGCTCAAAAGGGAGCTGTGGGGTCGCTGAGGTTCATGGACCGCACAATCTGTGAGGGAACGTTGGGCGAGATGATCTCGGATGCCGTCGCAGCTGTCGCCAAAAACCTGCGCCGCATCTCGACCGTCCAAGGCATCTCGTGTATCGACTCGCTGGAGATTCCCGAGGAGGTTCTGCGCGAGGCAATCGCCAACGCCGTAATCCATCGAGAATACGGGGATCGGTTCTGTGGACAATCGATTGCCGTCGACGTCTTTGACGATCGTGTCGAGGTGACGAATCCTGGCGGCCTTTACGGGGGAAAGACTCGCGAGAACTTGTTTGACGGCAGCTCCCGATGCCGTAACGCGACGCTTGTGAAGCTCATGTCGATTGTCCCGCTGCCGGATGGCGCAGGTTCGCCGGCTGAGGGCAATGGCTCGGGCATCCCGATGATGATCGATGCCATGCGCGCGCATGGTCTGGCCGAGCCCCTGTTCTGCCCGGGGTTCGATCGGTTCAAGGTCGTACTTTACCGTTCAAAGATCGAGCCGGTCGATCATGGCGGGGGCTTAATTGTGACGGCACTCAAACATTACGGCGAGCTGGGGACGCGTGAGCTGGCAGAGCGCACGGGGCTCACAATTTCCCAGGTTAGGTCGCGCGTCAACGCGCTCATTGCTCAAGGCGAGCTTGAGCCCACGGCGCCGGCGACGAGCCGCAACCGCAAGTATCGACTGTTGGAGCGCGTGGAATAAATGCGTTAGCGGACGAGGCGACCCAATAATCGACCCTCGATTGGCGCCCACTAAGGTTAAGCGGTTGTTGCCCAGTTGACGGTGATGCTAAAGACTCGGCTTACGCCGGCATGGCCGCGAACCCGTCCATCAAGAACAGCCTAAGAACCAGCTTGATGACATATCCCGGTTTGACTTCAGCCGCGTCAAAGACGTGGCGCTCGGCGAGCTCGCTGCAGTATGCATAGATGTCGCGGATAAGGTCCGCGCCCGAGAGCGTAAACATGTAGCCTGCGTCCGAAAGCGCATTGGGCGCGGCAGGCAACTTGGCCATGTGACAGAACGTTTGCAGGTCGGGCGCCATAACGTTCTGGTAGCCAAGATGGCTGCCGTCTTCTTGTGCGACGAGTTCCAGCTGGCGTACTCGATTCAGCGCCGCTGCCAGCACAAAGCTCGGTGTGGGAGCATTGACGTCCTCCGTGCTCGCCACGAGTCTGCCTGCTGCCTGCGTGACAAGCCAGGCGACCTCGCGCTGGCAGCGCACGGCCTTGCGTGTAACCGGCTTGATGGACGAAGAAGAAACGCTTCCCTTAGGCGGATTCGAAACAGCCACAAGAACCTCCCATGAACGACCCGGCCCAACAAGTCCGGATGAAACACGTGCTACATCAGTATACAGGGAAGTGGGGTAGCGGGGTACAAGCGCGCCAGCGGCAAGCCGAGAGCATCAACGATGTGCCGATCGCGGAATGAGATCTCGTAATAATTGACTCTCGGCCATATTATTGAGGGGCATGACTCGCGTTCGTATGGTTGTAGGTGCTGGCGATGAACGACATTGACCTTGCTGTTCCGTTGATGGATGGACCAAGCTATGACCGCGCCTGCAGCCTCGTGCCTTCCGAATACGTTGAGGCATGGGAGTGGTTTCTGGGCGAGGAACAGCGCGGCGGCGTTTGGACCAGCCTTCCGCACCACACCAAGGAAGATAGCCCTCAGTATCAGTATCGTTTGAGAATTGGCTCGGACTTCTTTCCCGTAACGCGGGATTCAGGGATCTTCTGGCCGGGCCGGGATCGGGTGAAGCAAGATCCCAATAAGATCTTTGCGCTTTCGGTCCATAACTCTAAAAAGAGCTTCTACACCGGTCGCGCGCGCAGACGTGGTGTAAGAGTGTCCTGAGGTCCGTCGCTGCAAGTCCCGATGTTACTCCTTCTTGAGACCGCGC
>CABUHI010000023.1 GCA_902491345.1 uncultured Collinsella sp. | reverse complement strand
ACGGCAATGCCAACAACAATGCCCCGACGAACGACTGGATACGCCCCCTGCCGTGCTTCCTCCTAGGCTGATAAAATCAGCCGTACTAGGTACTGGTCTGGCGCATGCCTTGCGCATGCGCCTTTGCTTCCCCGCGCGAAGCGCGGGCGAAGCAATTTTCAAAAATCACGGAGGGGGGGGGATGTTGAAAATTGAGCGGCGTATATGTGCGGAACCGCAACCTAAGCTCGTTCGAGTATTTCAACACTGCTGTTTCGATTCGAAACGACGTGACGCGTCTTGTGGCTTCGTCGGCGGTGCCGAAGTCTTATCGCTTCATCCTCGCCGTCCCCATGGCGGAGACGGCGCGAAGCTTGGTGTTCAATCTGGTTAAGGCTGATGCCTTCTACCCGAACACGGCTCGCAACGTCGAAGAGCGCAAGCATTACATGACGCTTGCGATAGCGGACTTGCAGCAGCTATACCAAGACCTGCAATGCCTTATGGCTATGAACCTTCCGGTGAAGGTCGCGAGGTTCGAAGCGATATCTGAGAGCATAGAGAGCGACATAAAGCTGATAAAGGGCGCTCGCGCGGGCGTGAAGCTCATTGGGAAGGGGTAAAATGGTCGCGCGTTGTCCCTTGGAAATCATCGCGTCAATTGGTGGCTGCGCTCCGTCATGGGCGGGTCTTCGTCCAACGCGTGCAATGTCAACAGCAACGGCAATGCCAACAACAATGCCCCGACGAACGACTGGATACGCCCCCTGCCGTGATTCCCAAGCCTTGCCAGACCGTGCGGTCATAAGCGCCGCGCGCCGTGCATTTGAGGAAGGAAGGGGCGACCGTCGGGCGCAAGCCCGTAAATATGCACCCCGCGACGGTTGCCGTTCGCTGCTTGCATGGCGCGGTTCTCGGCTTCCGACCGCGTTTCATGGTCAACCGTCAAGCGGCTGCTGGATGCCGGTTGCGAGCCGCGCGGGGTGCCCTCATGAACTCTGAAGAGCGCAGGGCTGCGCGACGCGCAAGGCGCGATGCCAAGCGCGCGGAGAATCGGGCTAGGCGCATCGAGGGATGCACGCTAGAAGCCGTCGCCGACCTCGATAACCTATACGATGCCGCCAACGGCGCTGCCGCTGGCGTTCGCTGGAAATCGAGCGTGCAGCGCTACATGGCGCGCGTAGTCCCAAACATCATGAGGGCGCGGCGCGACCTTCTCACGGGTGCCGACTTCCGCCGCGGCTTCATCGAGTTTGACTTGTTCGAGCGCGGCAAGCTGCGCCACATCTGCTCTGTTCACTTCTCGGAGCGCGTCATACAGAAGTCTTTGAGCCGTCACGCCCTCGCGCCCGCGATCTGGCCTACCCTCACCGAGGGATGCGCCGCGAACGTCAAAGGGCGCGGAACCGACTACGCGATTCGCCGGATGAAGCGGCAGCTTGTCGAGCACCACCGAAAGCACGGCATGGAAGGCTACATTTTGCAGGTCGATTTCGCGGACTACTTCGCCAACATCGACCACGGCGCTTGCAAGCGACTTATAGACCGCGCCATTGACGATGAGCGCGTTAAGCGCGTCATGAACGACCAGATAGACGCTCACGGCTCACGAGGCTTGGGTCTTGGCAGCGAGCCGAACCAGATTCTAGCCGTCGCCCTGCCGTCGCCCATCGACCATCTGATGCTGTCACTTCCGGGCATCTTGGCGAGCGGGCGCTACATGGACGATAGCTATTGCATCGCGCTTGACAAGCAGACGCTTTGGGACGCGCTTTCGCGCATCGAAGCGCTCTGCGACGATCTGGGAATCATCATCAACCGAAAGAAGACGCGCGTCGTGAAGCTTACGCGCGGCTTCGTGTTCCTGAAGAAGAGGTTTTCATATGGCGAGGGCGGGAAGGTTGTCGTTCGCCCGTGCCGTTCCTCCGTGACGCGGCAGCGGCGCAAGCTGAAGAAGCAAGCCGCGTTGGTCGCCAAGGGGATTATGACCGTCGAGCAGGTCAACCAATCCTACCAGTCGTGGCGCGGCAGCATGCAGCGCCTTTGCGCGCACGAGACGGTAAAGCGCATGGACGCGCTATACAAGGAGCTTTTCGGCTGATAGCAGCCGACATAGCAAGGTATCGAAGCCCTCGCATTCGCGGGGGCTTTTTTGTTGCGAGAGAAAGGGGAACACATGGCATTCACCGAAGAGGAAGAGGTCAAGCTTCGCGCGATCATCGCCATTTTCGACGGTCAAGCGCCGTCGCTCTCTAGCGATGTGGCGGCGAAGTGCCCCGCGCTTTTCGCGGCGTGGGACGGCGACGGCCACGCCTACGCTGAGGGCGAACGCGTGAGCTACGAAGGCGTTCTTTACGTCTGCCTTCAAGCGCACACGTCGCAGCCCGATTGGTCGCCCACGGCAGCGCCGAGCCTTTGGGCGAAGGTCGTTGAGTACGCAAGCGGCGGTGATGACCCGTCGAGCATTCCCGAGTGGGTGCCGCCGAGCAACGAGAACCCTTACCCGAAGGGCGCTGTCGTGCGCCATAACGGCAAGGTCTGGGAATCCCTCGTTGCTAACAACGTCTGGGAGCCGGGGGCTGTCGGCACCGAAACCGTCTGGCGAGAGGTGACGGAGGGCTGACGTGGCGGAAAGCGTTTTAGACCATGCAGCGGCATTCGGTGCCGAATGGTTCTTCGCGTTCCTCGTTGCTATCGGCTTCGGAATCCTCGCAAAGCAGTTGCTTAACGAGTACCAGCGCAACAACGAGCGCAAAGCGGAGCTTGAAGAGCGAAACGCAGCGCAACAGGCAGAGCTAGAGCTGAAGCGCGAAGAGCGCAAGCGCGACGAACTCAACGAGCGCGCGCAGCGCGACCGCGAGCGCTCGGAAATGGAAGGCCGTATCGCTGCGCAGATGGAGCGAAGCAACAACATTTCGGAAGGGCTGCAAGCCGCTATGGAATCTCTCAGGGCTTCCACGGCAGCGCTGCACGACGAAATCAGGGAATCGCGCGAGCATTCGCACGACATGGCAAACAAGGTCGATCACATCTATGACCGCGTAGACCTCATCTATGAAAAGGAGAGCTGAAATGATTAACTTCACCGCACGCATCAAGAACAAGACTTTTTGGCTGACGCTCATTCCCGCCGTCCTGCTGCTCGTGCAGGTGGTCGCCGCACCGTTCGGCTATCAGTGGGACTTCGGCGTTATGAACGATCAGTTGGCCGCAATCATCAACGCACTTTTCGCCGTGCTCGCAATTCTTGGCATCGTGACAGACCCGACCACGGCGGGCGTTGGCGATTCCAAGCAAGCGCTCACCTACACCGAGCCTAAGCGCGATGAGTAGGCTAAAGGCTATCGCCCTCGTGATTTCCGGCGCGCTCGCGTCAATGCTCTTCTGTGGCTGGCTCATTGTCGCCCACATCGAGAGCGACGCGGGCGCGCTCGCTGAAGCGCGTGAACAGGGATACACTGCGGCTGAAGAAGACCGCCTTGCAATCGTTGTCGATAGGCCGATTGCCGAGGGAAACAGCATGCCGCTATGGCTTCAGACAGACCCGCAATGGGACTACATCCCCTATGCGGGCGGCACTATCGGCGACTGCGGATGCGGCCTTACGTGCGCCGCTATGGCTATCAAGTACATGACCCTGCAAGACATTACGCCGCTCACCCTCGTATCGTTCGTGGGCGACGCATGCCTTACTGACGGCGTGAACGACCCCGGCAAGTTCTGCGCGTGGATTGCCGAGCATTACACGGAATACGGCATCGAGAGCACGCCGATTTCTTACGATCTCGCACCCGTCTTGCAGAACGTGTCTGACGGGTGGCTTGCCTTCGCGGGCATGAGCGGAACGCTCGGCGATAGAGACTACGGCGGGCATGTCGTGCTGATCTGGCGCGCGGACGATGACGGCTACTGGATACGCGACCCGGCGAGCGCCGGGAACTCTGCGCGCGCGTTCACGCTCGAAGAGCTAGAGCAGGTCGATTTCAGTTACTTCTACTGCATCAGAGGGGGCTTCTATGGCACTCAACGGCATTGATATTTCCAACTACCAGCGAGGGCTTGACCTCGCGCAGGTGCCTTGCGATTTTGTTATCTGCAAGGCGACCGAGGGAACCACCATCGTTCACAACACCTGCGACCCGTGGATTCAGCAGGCTATCAAGCTCGGCAAGCTCTGGGGCTTCTATCACTTCATGAACGGTGAAGACCCCATCGCTCAGGCTAAGCACTTCGTCGCAAGCTGCCGTAACTACTTCGGCAACGGCGTTCCCGTTCTCGATTACGAGATGTACGGACGAATCGGCACAGACAAGGCAAAGCAGTTCCTCGATTACGTCTACGATCAGACCGGCGTTCGCTGCATCGTCTACATGAGCCGTAGCGTTTGCACCGAAGAGGATTGGTCGAAGATTGCGCCGAATCACGCGCTCTGGGTTGCGCAGTATGCCAACAACAACCGCACCGGCTACCAGTCTTCGCCGTGGCTTCCAGATGGCGGCTTCGGAGCTTGGGGGAGCTGTGCAATCCACCAGTACACTTCGAATGGCCGTCTCGATGGCTTCAACGCGCCGCTTGATCTCGATATCGCCTACATGACGCGCGAAGCGTGGGGCAAGTTCGCCAACCCGTCAGGCTCGGCGACCCCTGATGTTCCGCCCGCAGAGGTCGCCGATCCTTCGCCGGAGGGCACGACGCTTGAACTGGCGGCAGCGGTCATGCGCGGTGAGTACGGCGTTGACGATGAGCGCCGCGAAAAGCTAGGCGACCGTTATCAAGAGGTGCAAGACCTCATCAACTACATTGACGGCGCTTCCGCTTCTCAGCTTGCAGACGATGTGGAGCGCGGCATGTTCGGCGTTGTGCCGACGCGCAGCGACGTTCTGGGCGACCGCTTCAGCGAGGTTCAGGCTATCGTCAACCAGAGGGCGGGCGTTGGCACTGCGCGCGTCTACACCGTCAAGAGCGGCGACACACTCAGTGAGATTGGTGCTTCGCTCGGCATCGACTGGCACACCATCGCAAGCAAGAACGGCATTGGGGCACCATATACGATCTACCCCGGCCAGAAACTTTCTTATTAGCGTTCAAGCGGGGCCCCTGACAAGGGGTGCCCCGCTTTCTGCCGTTATACGGGATTACAGCAAGCCGTCTATCTGGTGTTTTGCAAACACCAGAAATGGCTATTTCTGGCACGTCCCAACGACAACAAACCAGTTTTTCGATACTCTTACAACGCAAGTATCAAGTTGGATAGCTGCGCGGCTGGCGGTACTGGTGGAGTTCGCCGTTTTTCTCATAAGCTCCACCATAAGTAACAGGCAGGTAGATATTCGTATCTACCTGCCTTTTTATTTCTAGTCCGTACCGCGGAGAATCGAACTCTGCGCAGGGCGCGGGCGTAAAGAAAACGCGTAAGCGTTTTTAACCCGCGGGCGAGGACGCCGGCAGGCGGCCAAAGCCGGTGCGGATTTGCGAAGCAAATACGCGGATTCTCCGCGCAATGCCTCAGCTCAATATCGATGCGATGCCGATCGGGCGTCTTGCCCCGGCCTCAACCCATCAACGGATCCCCCGTACCGCGGAGAATCGAACTCTGTGCGGGGCGCGGGCGTAAAGAAAACGCCTTGGCAACGCAGGCCGGGACGCGCTTTCCCGTCGACCGCCCCGCCCCCTTAACTCCAAAACCTGCGCGCTCTCTATCCCAAAACTGGGTAGAAGAAGGCCAAAACGAAACAGCAGGAGGTCAACATGACTGCAGAAGATAAGGCAAAGAACGCCGGCAAGGTCGCGCTCGTTTTGGAGGGCGGCAGTTTTCGCGGGCAGTTTACCGCAGGCGTGCTCGACGTCCTCATGGAGGCCGGCGTCGAGATTCCGGCGGTATATGGCGTATCGGCCGGCGCCCTCAACGGCGTGAACTACAAGTCGCACCAGATCGGCCGTGCCAACCGCATCAACCTGGCTTTCTGCAACGACAACCGCTTCATGGGCGCCGCATCGTTTGCGTCCACGGGCTCCATCGTCGGCTACGACTTTATCTTCAACGATGTCCAGGACCGCCTGGATCCCTTTGACAACGAGACGTTCGACGCAAGCCCCATCGAGATGTACGCCGTCGCGACGGACATGCTCTTTGGAACCGCCGCGTACCTGCCGGTCAAAAGCGCCGTACTTGACCTCGACGCAGTGCGCGCCTCGACCTCGCTGCCGCTGGTGACGCCGCCGGTCGAGATTGACGGGCACAAATACGTCGACGGTGGCGTAGCCGATTCGGTCCCCATCGAGCACGTGCTGGAGGAGGCGGGCTTCGATCGCGCAGTCGTCATTGTCACGCAGGACCGCTCGTATGAGAAAAAGCCCTACGAGTTTATGCCCGCCGCACGAGCCCGCTATGCCGACTACCCCTATCTGCTCGAGGCTATCGAGACGCGCCACGACCGCTATAACATCCAGCGCATGCATCTGTGGAAGTATGAGCGCGAGGGCCGTGCGCTGGTCATTGCTCCGCAAAAGCCGGTCGAGGTCGGCCACGTTGAGCACGATCCGGCAAAGCTTTTGGACCTGTATATCCAGGGCCGTCAGGAGGCAAAGCGCCTGCTCGCGGAAATCCAAGAGTTCGTTGAGCGCTAGCGACGGCGAACCCTCAAAAGATGACAACAGCTAAAGAGCTGGAAAATCACGGCTCGTGGATGACATGTGCAGAAACTCTGGTCGGAGCCAAAATACCTGTTGACTCGTACGGCGAGCGGGGTAATATGGACAGGTTACTTGCAGAGCCCCGTGAATCTCTGTAACAACACGTACTGTACATGGAGGAGTCTAAGTGATTTCGAAATCGACTCACTACGCCAAGCAGGGCGAGGTCCAGCGCAACTGGGTTCTCGTCGACGCCGATGGTGCTGTCCTGGGCCGTCTTGCCACCCAGATCGCAATGATCCTGCGCGGTAAGAACAAGCCCCAGTTCACGCCCAACAGCGACTGCGGCGACTTCGTTGTCGTCATCAACGCCGATAAGGTCCAGCTTACCGGTAACAAGGCCGACACGAAGACCTATTATCGCCACAGCGGCTACAACGGCGGCCTCAAGGCTGAGAGCTTCCGCCAGGCTATGGAGAAGCACCCGGAGAAGGTCATCGAGCGCGCCGTTCGCGGTATGCTGCCCAAGACCACCCTCGGCCGTGCCCAGATGACCAAGCTTAAGGTCTACGCTGGTGCCGAGCATCCGCATGCTGCCCAGAACCCCACGAAGATTGAGCTGGAGGCTTAAAGATGGCTGAGAACACCGTTGTCTACCAGGGTACCGGCCGTCGTAAGAACGCCGTCGCCCGCGTCCGTCTCGTCCCCGGCACCGGCAAGGTGACCATCAACAAGCGTGACGCCGAGCAGTATTTCGGCCGTCATCAGCTCGTTGAGAACGCCCTTGCTCCCTTCAAGGTGACCGATACCGCCGGTCAGTTCGACGTTATCGCTCTGTGCGATGGCGGCGGCATCTCCGGTCAGTCCGGCGCTCTGCGCCTGGGCATCGCTCGCGCTCTTCTGAACGCTGGCGACTACCGTGCTGACCTCAAGAAGGCCGGTTTCCTTACGCGCGATGCTCGCGTGGTCGAGCGCAAGAAGTACGGCCTCAAGAAGGCCCGCCGCGCTCCCCAGTTCTCCAAGCGCTAAGGTTTTATCTCCTTACGAGATACAATGTACAAGCGGGGCCTGCCGATTGCTCGGCGGGTCCCGCTTTTCATTTTCGACTAGAGTGGGCGACTGTGTTTTGCCTACTTGGGAAGGAGCGATCCTATGCCTCAGAACATCTTCGGTACCGACGGCGTCCGTGGCGTCGCCAACGCCGACCTCTCGTGTGACCTCGCGTTTCGCCTGGGTCGCGCGGCGACCAAGTTCCTTGGTCCGGACATTTGCATCGGTCGCGACACGCGTCTTTCGGGCACTATGCTCGAGAGTGCTCTGACCGCCGGCATTATGGCCGAGGGCGGCCGCCCGCATTGCTGCGGCGTTATCCCTACGCCGGCCGTGGCGCTGCTCACTGTCCAAAATGAGCTCGACGGCGGCATCGTCATCTCTGCTTCGCACAATCCTCCGGAGTTCAACGGCATCAAGTTCTTTAGCCGCAAGGGTATGAAGCTTCCCGATGCGGTCGAGGAAGAGATCAGCGCCTGGGTCATGTCCGAGGAAGCTATGGCTGCCGACACGCTGCCGACCGGTGCCGGCGTGGGCCACATCATCAAGATGAAGGACGCTCGCAAGGCGTACGTCGACCACGCCATCGATACGCTTGATGGCCTGAGGCTCGACGGCCTGGTCGTTGCCGTCGACTGCGGCCATGGTGCTTCTTGCCAGACTACGCCCGCCGCACTGCAGCGCCTGGGTGCCACGGTCCATGCCATCAACACCGATTACTGCGGCACTGACATTAACGTTGAGTGCGGCTCCACTCACCTTGAGCCCCTGCGCGAGCTCGTGCTGCGCACCCACGCCGATATCGGCCTGGCCCACGATGGCGACGCCGATCGCGTGCTGTTCGTGGACAGCGAGGGCAACGAGATCGATGGCGACTACATCCTGGCCATCTGCGGCTCCGACCTGGCCGCTCGCGGCAAGCTCGCCAACTCCGAGATCGTTTCGACCGTTATGTGCAACCTGGGCTTCTCCATCGCTATGAAGGAGCAGGGCTTCGAGATGGTTCAGACCGCCGTGGGCGACCGCTATGTTCTTGAGCGCATGCTCGCGGACGGCGCCGTCATCGGCGGCGAACAGTCCGGCCACATCATCTTCCTGGAGCACAACACCACCGGTGACGGCTTGGTGACGGCTCTGCAGCTGCTGGCCGTGCTCAAGCGCACCGGTCGTACCCTCACCGATCTTGCCGGCATCATGAAGAAGTACCCGCAGGTACTCGTCAACGTGCATTCCGACAACAAGGCTGGTCTGGACGATTGCCAGCCCATCTGGGATGCCGTCGCTGCTGCCGAGAAGGAGCTTGACGGCCGCGGCCGCATTCTGGTGCGCCCGAGCGGTACCGAGCCGCTGGTCCGCGTGATGGCTGAGGCCGAAACGCACGAGCTGACCCAGCGCGTTGTCGACGACATCGTCGAGGTTGTCAAGCGCGAACTTCCCTAATGGTCAAAAACGGGTGCCAAGTGGTAAACTGTTAAGGTTATTTTGGTTGATCGGTATGTCCGAGGGGGAGCATGTTCACTAAAGTCCTAAGGTCTTTTGGTATGCGTGGTCGAGTCCTTACGCTGGATGCTCCCATCTCGGGCGACGTCATTCCGCTCTCCGAGGTAAACGATCAGACGTTTGCTACCGGCCTTTTGGGCCAGGGCGTGGCGATTCAGCCCACCGGAACGCGCGTGATCGCGCCGGCTGATGCCAAGGTCGAGGCTATTTTTCCCACGGGACACGCCGTTGCGCTTAACACGGTCGATGGCTTGGACGTGCTCATCCACGTTGGTTTGGACACTGTTCAGCTCGAGGGCAAGCACTTTACCGTACATGCGCAAGTGGGTGACATCGTCCATAAGGGCGATGTACTCATTGAGTTCGATCGCGAGGCAATTGCTGCCGAGGGCTACGATGTGACGGTTCCCATCTTGGTATGCAACTCTGTTGAGTTCTCGAGTATCAAGGGCTCCGTTGGCGTGCATGTCGAGGAGATGGACCAGCTCATCGTTGCTCGCGAGCGCTAGCAAGTGCACGTGGCCATTAGCCTACAATTCAAACACGTTTACGGAGGGCGCCCTTGAAAGAGGACGCCCTCCGTGGCAAGATGGGATTTGTCCGAAGCAAAAAGGCTTTGGGTCACCGTGGACGGGCAGGGGCCTCGACGCGGTTAGACACGAGACACATACATTACGCGACCTCGCCCTGGTGGCCGCACACGTTGGTTGCGGCCGACGCGGGCCGCGGGCAAGTGCTTGTAAGGGAGCCTTGCCTCTCTTGTACGAGAAAGGACGCGTAATGAAGATCATTAAAGCTAAAGACTACGAAGATATGAGCCGCAAGGCCGCCAATATTATCTCGGCGCAGGTTATCCTCAAGCCCGACTGCGTGTTGGGTCTTGCCACCGGCTCCACCCCGATCGGTGCCTACAAGCAGCTCGCTGCTTGGTACGAGAAGGGCGACGTCGACTTTGCCGAGGTCAGCACCTACAACCTGGACGAGTATCGCGGCCTTTCGCACGACGATCCCCAGAGCTATCACTACTTCATGCGTGAGAACTTCTTCGATCACATCAACATTGACCTGAACAACACGCATGTGCCCGACGGTTCCAACCCCGACGCCGCCGCTGCCTGCTCTGAGTACGACAAGATTGTCGCCGCCGCCGGTTACCCGGATCTGCAGCTGCTCGGCATTGGCAACAACGGCCACATCGGCTTCAACGAGCCCGATGACCACTTCTCCAAGGGCACGCACTGCGTCGACCTCACCGAGAGCACCATTCAGGCCAACAGCCGCCTGTTCGACAGCATCGACGACGTTCCCCGTCAGGCCTACACCATGGGCACCCAGACCATCATGTATGCCCGCATGATCCTGGTCGTCGCCAACGGCGAGGCCAAGGCTCAGGCCGTGCATGACATGTGCTATGGTCCGGTTACGCCCGCGTGCCCGGCTTCGATCCTGCAGCTGCACACCAACTGCGTTGTCGTTGCCGACGAGGCCGCCCTTTCGCTCTGCGAGTAGCGCGAATCCTGCACCTCGACATAGCCTTGCCTAAGGCCTCCGCTTTGCGGGGGCCTTTTTGCTATCCCTTTCCGCCCACTTGACCAAAATCTTGCCGCAAGCTTGACGAATGCCGGATGCCCAACAGTTGATTCATTCCATACCAGATTCTATGCAAAAATGCCACTAAAAGGTCGTAGACGGTAGCGGGTGCTAGGCGAGTTGAATGACATGGCTGAACCTTGTTCATTTGCGTTACACTGCCGCTTAGATGGGACAAGCTGACAAGCTCATTTACCTGCTTAAAGACCGATTAGTCGGGGGATTAATAACAATCGGCCCTCGCTGTACAAAAACTTGCCGCTTGCGTACCAAAAGACAACCTAGAACACAAGGTCGCTCTATTCATAGCGCGGCTTGTATGGTCTTGCGGTTACAGTGTCCATACGGTCGAGTTGAGGAGCGGGCATGGTAAACGATTTGGGCAGTATGGACGATCTCGAGCTGATGCCGCTGGGCGGTGGCTATATGGTGCGACGCGAACGCTTGATGAATGAGCTTCTCGCCAAGGGCCGAAAGGCCGGCATCGTGGTTCTTTATGCGCCCGACGGGTTTGGGAAAACCTCGGTGCTGCTGCAGTACACCCATGAGGTTAAATGCGACCCGACGCGAGGCCCCGTGCGGATTATCGAGGCCGATCGCGCCATTGGGCGCGAGGTGTTTATGCAGCTCGAGGTGGTTACCGAAGAACTCAAAGACAAACCGCACTCCCTTATCGCGATTGATAATGTGCCAAACCTCGATCAGCACGATACCGAAGACCTCATCGACAGGATTCGCGGCCTGCGCGCTATGGGGATAGGGGTCTTTATCTCCTGCCGTCCTTCAAATCGTCAGCTGATTCATGGGCTGGGCGATTCGGTTAAGATCAATGCGCAGATGCTCAAGGTGCATGCCTATGAGTATTCGGCGTGGGCATCGGCGTTTTCGATCAGCACATCGCTCGACTTTTATCAGCTCACGCAGGGCGTGCCCGAGCTCGTTTCGGCATTGCAGACGGGTCTGTATGGCCAAGGCGACGTAGCCGGTCTGCTCGAAAACGAGATTGTCAACGTATATGGCGCGGCACTTGTCGATCTGGCTTCGCTCGACAATAATGCGCTGTTTTGCGTGGCATGTCTCATGGTTTTGATGGGCGAGGGCAATATCGCAGAACTCGAGGCTTGTGGGGTGAGGTTGTCGATGGTCGACCAGTCCTACTTTGTACGCGACTACCCGATCTTTGGCTTGGATCCCGCCGAGCGGAGTTTTACGTGTCTGGGTACGGAGGATAACGGACGCTTGCGCTTGCGCAAGTTGGTGGCCGAGGTTCGCCCCGAGCTTGTTCCGAGGGCGGCCCGGATTTTGCTTAAGGCGGGTAGATGCGATGCGGCGATGGGCCTGGCGGACGCCTTTTTGGACCGTGAAGCGGTCCTTGAACTTGCTGGGCAGTATGGGGTCGATCTGGCTCTGACGGGGCACGGGGCCGATATCTGCCGAGCAGCGCTGGGCACGATCGATGCCGACGATCCGGCTCCAGAGCCAACGCCTGCCGAGGCGCTCGGCGTATATCTGGCGGCGGTCAGCGTGTCCAATACAAAGCTCGCTCGCTATATGGCATCGGTCATCGAGCGCGGGGGCGAACGGGCGGCCTGCGAAATAGACCCTGTTTCATGGAGGGCGGCCCAGACACTGACGGCTGTTTGCTATGGGGACAACGGGCTTGGGCTTCCTACGAACCTGGCCGTGCCAGAAATAGAGACGTCCCACACCGCACTCGACATGCTGTCCGCGCATATCGAGGTCAAGCGATGCCTGACCGAACGGGGAGATGACGGCGGCGTTCTACAGCAGCTCAAAACGAGCAAGGCCTACGACTGTGAGCTCGACATCGCGGGGATTGTTATACGGGCCGATAGCATGCTGGTGGAGCTTTTTGACGGGTCGTTTGCGGGAACCGACGAGCGCGACGACGAGATGACGGTGGTGCGGGAGGCGCTCGACGTACGTGGGCTTAAGGCGATGGCTATCTGGGTGCGCATGGTGTTGGCGGCACGGCGGCTCCTTTCCGGCCTGCCGGTAACCGACGACGCGGCGTTCAACGAGCTCGATCGTTTTGCTGTGCGCATGCGCGACAACCAGATTCAGCTGTTTGGCCTGTTGCTAGAAGGCTGGCAGTCGCTGGCAGAGGGACGGCCGGTTAATGCAAAGTTCCGTGCGGTTCAAGTGCTCAAACTTGCCGAGGAGTCGATTGCGTACATGCGCGATAACGCATTGCTGCTGGAGCGCGCGGCGTATCTGCGTAACACCTCGATGGTTTCGGTGCGCGAGGAAGCGGAGTTGCTCGATATAAGCCAGACGCAGGTTGGTGGAGCGGAGGCCTGGATGGTGGCGCTGCATTTGGCTTGCGCGGGGCGAGATAGCGATCTTGCGGCCTGGATGTCCATGAATCGTGCGGGGATTCTAGAGCCATCGTATCGGCTCTTTGCGCGCCTTGCCATGCATTGTCTGGGCGAGCCGGCGGGCAGGATACGCAAGAAGCTTCCCGTGCGCGAGCTGTCGCGGTACTCGCTGCGCGACGATTTGGAAGGGGAGGGCGAGCGCCTGTTCCAGGCCGGCGAGGTTGAAGCCGTTGATACCATCGACCATATCGAGATTCGCATGTTTGGTGCGTTTCGCGCCGAGCGCGACGGGTTTCCCATCACGGACAAAATGTGGCGCCGCAAGAAGGCGGCGACACTTGCCGAGCGGCTTGCGCTGGGCATGGATGCACTCGTCGATCGTGAGACGCTGGCCATGGAGCTGTGGCCCCATGCCGAGTTCAATAGCGCCCGCAATAACCTGTACTCGACGATATCGCGCTTGCGGTCGGCTTTGGGGCCGACGCCGGATGGCAAGTCGTGTGTGCTCATCCAAAATGAATGCATCGGACTCAACGGCGACTACGTCAAGACCGATGTACGGCTGTTTGACCAGATAAGCCGCGAGGTTTTGGGAAATCGCACGGGTGCGCGCGGGCCCCATTTAGTTGAGCTGTGCCTTAAGATTGAGCAGCTTTATGCCGGACCGCTGTATGTTCCCAATGGCTGTAATCCCACCTACTTTTTGCGCATGCGACGCATTATGCAGTCAAAGTACATCGATTGCATGATTAAGGGAGCAAATGCCGCTCTAGAAGAAAACGATCTGCAGTCGGCGATTTGGCTGGCAGAGTCGGGGCTTCGACAGGAAACGGCGCGTGAGGATATGGTGCGCTGCGCCATGCGCGTCTACAGTGCGGCGGGGCGGCGGCGCGATATCGTCGAGCTGTACAGCGGGCATATGCACCATCTGAGGGAGCAGGTCAATGGCATGCCCGAGCCCGAGACGCGGCGTCTATACGAGCGCTTGGTGGAGGGACGGCTCAATCGCGTGCTGGTCGAGCGATAAAAAACGGGCGCCCGAAGTACTTGGGCACCCGTAAGCTTGCTATGTGTTGGCTCGCCGGATCATTGGCTCTTAGACGAGCTTGATCTTCTCGATGTCCTTGCGCGAGGACTCGCGATACAGCGAGAACTTGCGGCCGATGACCTGGACGACTTCGGCGTGGCAGCGCTCAGCGAGCTCTTCGGCGGCCTCGCGGGCGGAAAGACTGGAGCCATCGAGCACGGAGCATTTAACGAGCTCGTGCTTCTCCAGGTAGGCGACCGTCTGCTCGACGGTGCCCTCGTTGACATCGGACTTACCGATGATGATGGCGGGGTTGAGGTGATGGGCCATGCTGCGAAGCTGCTTGACCTGGGCTCCTGTCAGTGCCATGGGTTCTCGCTTTCTATGTATGGGGCGCCCCGCGACGGGGCCTTAATCTACGTGAGCTGTCCCACGATAGCGCAGGAACGGCGCGGTGTGGAGCGCGTTTGCCCAGTTCAAAAAGAATGCGGATGCCGAGTGAGTGGGCGGTGCGGGCTGCGAACAGGCTACGAGCGGGGCGCAGAGACCGGTTCCCATGCAATAAACGCCCAACGAACCTTGCGGACATGATCGAGCATATAGCGCCCCTGCGGCACGCCCTTGGAGCCCGGCTCACCGGCATGGGGGTTCTCGATCATGTGCTGGGCGATGTAATCGCGCAGGCGGTCGATCTTATCCTCGTTGCCATGTTCGAGCATACGGGAAAAATCCGCCACACCTGACTCAAGGCTATCGAAGGTGTCGCGACGAGGCGATTCAAAGTACGTAACCTGCGGCAGCGCACCCATCTGAATGAGGATATTAAAAGCATACACAAAGCCATTACTGCAGGTAACCGAGGCACCGATGGCGTTCATCAGGTGCAGATCATAGCGCGGGCTGGAGTTGGCGACCATCGTGACAGCACAACGCCGACGAGCCGTACGATCAAGCTTGGCAAGCGCGTCTTTCAGATCGGTCGTCGTAACCGACCGACTGGCAAAGGCAACATCTACCGCTTTCGCGACCGGTCCAACCAAATACCAGTCATCATCCCAAGCAAGCTCAAGCGGCGTAATAAGATCTTCGAGCCCGTAATACTCAATGCCGGCATCAAGCGTGCCCAACATGGCAGGAGAGAAGTCGGCAGCAATCACGGAATGCCCAGCCTGAGCAAGCGGAATAGCAATCGACCCAGCCCCACACCCCATATCCAGCACGGACTCGCCGGGCTCAAGCGCCAACAGCTTTATAAAATCCCGAGCATAAGGGGCAGTCTCCAACGGCCGAAAATGCCGAGCCCTTTTATCCCACTCAAAAGAATCATCAGCCCGCCGCCGATCAGCTTGCAGACGCATCCACTCGCCATTCCAATCAGCAGAAAGAAGCTCAGAGCGAGCATCCCCATCAACCACGGGCCAACCTCCTAGCAACAAAAAAGCGACTCCTCCCAAAAGAAGAGCCGCAACCAGCATATATCAGAAAGAACCGTTCCAACGCCAAACCGCCCTTACAACCAAGGCGGGCAGGAGCGAAGCGACTGCCATACGGGATAGAACCCAACTGAGGTCCCGTTGTGCGGGAGCCCCGGGGAGGGCAAATATATAAGGTCGATCGCGAGTTCCGCACGAGCCGGAGAGCACTTAATGTGCTCTCCGTGCGAGTCAGGACTGTCCGAGCAGGCGACCTTATATATTTGCCCTCCCCGGGGCTCCTCGCCAGTCCCCCTCAGCTAGTTCTTGAGCGAGTTCAACGGTGCCGGGAAGCGTCCGCCACGGTGGGCAAGCACGGTGCCGGCGTTGGGGTTCACCGGCATGATGGGCGCACGGCCGAACAGGCCGCCGTACTCGACGCAGTCGCCCACGCCCTTGCCGATGGCGGGGATCACGCGGACGGCCGTGGTCTTGTTGTTGATGACACCGATGGCCATCTCGTCGGCGATGATGCCGGCGATGGTCTCGACCGGGGTGTCGCCGGGGATGGCGATCATGTCCAGGCCAACGGAGCACACACAGGTCATGGCCTCGAGCTTCTCGAGCGAAAGCGCGCCGGCTTCGACGGCGGCGATCATGCCGGCGTCCTCGGACACGGGGATAAAGGCGCCGGAGAGACCGCCCACGCTGGAGCTGGCCATGACGCCGCCCTTCTTGACGGCATCGTTGAGCATGGCGAGCGCGCAGGTCGTGCCGGGGCCACCGCAGGTGCCCACGCCGATGATCTCGAGGATACGGGCAACGGAGTCGCCGATGGCAGGCGTGGGAGCCAGCGACAGGTCGACAATGCCCTTCTCGACACCCAGACGATGGGCGGCCTCGCGGCTCATGAGCTCGCCGGCGCGGGTGATCTTAAAGGCGGTCTGCTTGATCTTCTCGGCAACCTCCATCATCGATGCGGAGTCGGGCAGCGTCTCCAGGGCTGCGGCCATAACGCCGGGGCCCGAGACGCCTACGTTGATGACGGCGTCGGCCTCGCCACCGCCGTGGACGGCGCCCGCCATAAACGGGGAGTCCTCGACCATGTTGGCAAAGCAGACAAACTTGGAAGCGCCGACGGAATCCTGGTCGGCCGTGAGTTTGGCGGCATCGATGATGGTCTGGGCGGCCATGAGCACGGCGTCCATGTTGATACCGGCGCGCAGGCTGGCGACGTTGACGCTGGAGCAGACGCGGCTCGTGGTGGCGAGCGCCTGGGGGATGGACTGGATGACGCGGCGGTCGGCGTCACCGATGCCCTTCTGGACGAGTGCGGAGAAGCCGCCCAGGTAATCGATGCCGAGCGTCTCGGCCGCGCGGTCGAGGGCATGCGCGATGGGGGTGAGGTCCTCATCCTTGCAGCACGCGGCGATCTGCGCCACCGGGGTGACGGAAACACGCTTGTTGACGATGGGGATACCGTACTCGCGCTCGAGGTTCTCGGCGGTCTCGACCAGATGCTCAGCCGTGTGCGTCACGTGGTCGTAGATCTTCGTGCACATGCGGTCGAGGTTCTCGTCACCGCAACCCATGAGCGAAACACCCATGGTGATGGTCCTGATGTCGAGGTTCTGCTCCTCAACCATGCCGCGGGTTTCCGCGATTTCTGCGGGCGTGATCGCCATCCTTGCGCTCCTATCTGCCAAAACGAGCATAGTCTTATCTATTCTAACGTGCCGCACGTGCCAAGTGGCGCATGCGGCACGTTTTGGTGCTCGGTTGTTTCCGTTGTGTTACTGCCCAAAGACCTCTTCGGCGATACGAGCGCTTTCGGCGGCGTCCTTGGCGTAGTAGTCCGCACCGATCTGCTTGGCGTATTCGGGGGTGAGTACGGCGCCGCCTACGATGATCTTGACGCCCGGCACCTCGGCATGAAGCAGCTTGATGGTCTCTTCCATGGCGACGACCGTGGTAGTCATAAGCGCTGAGAGGCCGACGAGTTTGATGTCGCGCTCCTTGACGGTCTTGAGTACCTCCTGCGGATCGACGTCGCGGCCCAGGTCAAAGACGGTGTAGCCGTAGTTGTCGAGCAGCATTTTGACGATGTTCTTGCCAATATCGTGGATGTCGCCCTTGACGGTGGCCACGCAGATCTTGCCCTTGTCGGCGATCTCGCCGGCGGGCATCAGGCGCTTGATGGTGTCGAAGCCCACGCGTGCGGCCTCGGCCGAGGCCATAAGCTGCGGCAAGAAGAACTTGCCCTGGTCAAAGAGGACGCCAACCTCATCGAGGGCGGGGATAAAGTGATTGTTGATGAGGTCCATGGCGTCGTGGTCTGCCAGCAGACGCTCGGTCTCGGCAGCGATTTCGCCCTTGCGGCCCGAGACGACCATGCGACGAATCGGGTCATCGTTGCCGTCGGTGCCGGGGGCGCTTGCGGCAGGCGCGGCATCACTCGATGCGGCCTGAGCTGCTATCGGGTTTGCGGCGATCTTATACGGATCGGTCCAGCCGGCGTAGCGCTCGATGTATCCGGTCGAGCCCTCGTCCTCAACGCTCAGGACGCGATAGCTGTAGACGGTGTCCATAAAGCGCTTGGAACCCGGGTTCATGATGGGGGCGTCCAGGCCCGCGCCAAAGGCGGCGGCCAAAAAGACCGAACCCAGCAGCGGGCGGGCAGGCAGGCCAAAGCTGATGTTCGACACGCCGAGGGCGCATTTGACGCCCAGGCGCTCCTTGCACAGGGACATGGCGCGCAGGATCTGCTCGGCCTGGCGCTGGTTGGTCGAGGCGGTCATGACCAGGCAGTCGATGAGGATGCGGTCCGGTCCGATGCCGTAACGGGCAGCCTCAGCCACGATGTGCTCGGCGATGGCGAAGCGAGCCTCGGCGGTATCGGGGATGCCGCCTTCGTCGAGCGTAAGGCCGACAACGTTGGTGCCGTAGTGGGCGACCAGCGGAAAGATCTCATCCATGATCTGCTGCTTGCCATTGACCGAGTTGATGATGGGCTTGCCGGCGTAGCGGCGCACGGCGGCCTCGACAGCGGCGGGATCGGTGGAGTCGATCTGCAGCGGCAGCAGCGTGGAGCCCTGGAGCTGCTCGGTGGCCTGTTGGATGATCTTGACCTCGTCGATCTCGGGCAGGCCGACGTTGACGTCCAGGATGTCGGCGCCCTGTTCCTGCTGGCTGATGCCCTGGCTCACGACGTAGTCCAGGTCGCCGTCGCGCAGGGCCTGCTGCAGGCGCTTTTTGCCGGTGGGGTTGATGCGCTCGCCGATGACGGCGATCTTGTGGCCGTCGCAGGGAAGGTCCACGACCGTTTGGGCGCTCGTGACCGACATGCTGGGCTTGCGGCGGCGCGGGCTGGGTGTGTGGTTGTCGATAAGCGTGCGCAAGGCCGCCATGTGCGCCGGCGTGGTGCCGCAGCAACCGCCCACGACGCTCACACCGTCGGCGATCATGCCGGCGACGGCCTCGGCGTATTCGGGGGCTTGGATATCAAAGACGGTGTTGCCGTCGTCGTCTACATGGGGGAGTCCTGCATTAGCCTGCACCATAACGGGCTTGTCGGTAACGGTGAGCATACGTGCGGCGAGTCCTCGGAGCTCGGCCGGTCCTTGGCTGCAGTTGATGCCCAAAACGTCGGCACCGATGGCGTCGAGCGTGATGGCGGCCACCTCGGGACTCGTACCCAGGAAGGTGCGACCGTCTTCCTCAAAGGTCATGGTGGCAAAGACGGGCAGGTCGGAGTTCTCGCGGCAGGCGAGGACAGCCGCCTTGATCTCGGCCAGGTCGGTCATGGTCTCGATAATAAAGAGGTCCACGCCCGCATCGACGCCTGCGCGCACTTCCTCGGCAAAGAGGTCGTAGGCCTCGTCGAAGCTCAGGGTACCCAGGGGGCGAAGCAGCGCGCCGATGGGGCCGATATCGCCGGCGACGTAGCGGGCGCCGGCCTCGCGGGCACAGGCGACGGCCGCGGCAAAGACATCTGCCACGGTGGCGGCGCCGTCGAGCTTGTGGGCGTTGGCGCCAAAGGTGTTGGCGGTGATCACGTCGCAGCCAGCCTCGACGTACTGGCGCTGAATGTCGGTAATGACCTGGGGCTCCTCAAAGTTGAGCAGCTCGGGCAGGGCGCCCGCCTTCATGCCAGCGGCCTGCAACATGGTGCCCATGCCGCCGTCGAACAGCAGGTGTCCCGTGCCATCGATGGCCGCACGCAGGCGATCGTCCTTAATGCGCAGGTCGTCGATCGTGCGTGTCTTGTATGCAGCGCCGTTGCAGCGTGCGGCATTGACGGGCGCTGCCAGCGCGGTACCGTCCAGATCATGAGTGATAAGCGGAGTAAACATCGAGGGCTCCTAATGGCTGGAATAGCAGGTGGTGTGGGCGGCGCGGAAGCGGCAGTGTTCGCGCATGCGGCAGATATTGCAGGTGGGGCGGCTCTGGGCGTCGTGGACCTCGCCGTCAAACAGACCGATCACCGCGGTCACGCTTTTGGTGGGCATAAGCAGGCTGGTGGGCGTGACGGTCAGGCCGATGAGCCGCGTGGCGTTGAGCGTATTGACGATCGAGCGCTGGGCCGAGAGCGGGCAGTCGCCGTAGCCGGGACTAAAGCGCCAGTTGCCGGCGAGCCCATGAACGGCGGCGTCCGTCTTGGCCTGCTGGTCCATTTGCTCAACGGCGGCTTCCACGTAAGCGGAGCACGCGGCGTCGAGCACGGCGCCCTCCAGGGGATGTTGGGCTCCCGTGGTGCGCAGGCGACGCTCGGCGTCCATGCCGAGGGTACATGCCATGAGCGCGGCAAAGCGGGCATCTTTGAGATGTCGATAGATATCGCGACCTCGCAGCTCAACGTTGGTGCCGACCAAGCGAATGCAAGGCTCACTTTGTTCGTCCACGCCCGTGGCATCGACGGCAAATACGCGGCGCACGCCACGGGGCTCAATGTCCAGTTCCAGACGTTCAACGACAAGCTCAATACGTCGTGACAGTTCGGGCTCAATCTGCTGGCCGCCGTAACCCAGATACCGCAGCATCTCGGCACGGTCGACACGGGGATGGTGCGCAGCATCGACACGGTAAAGCGCCGGCGACGCAAGGTCGGCCGGCACTTCGACAGCGGTTGTATCGATGTGCGGTTTTTCCATTACCCCAGGCGCTCCATAATGGTCGCGGCGATCGCAGGACGGTTCATAGTGTACAGGTGCAGGCCGTCGGCGCCGTGCTCCTTGAGGTCGCAAAGCTGGCGGGCTGCATAATCTACACCAGCTGCCTGCAGGCTCTCGGGGTCATTCTCGTACTTGGCGAGAATCTTGATGACGGGGGAGGGCAGCGACGCGCCGCACATAAAGACCATGCGGCTGATCTGCGACTTGCCCATAAACGGCATGATTCCCGCGGTAATGGGCACGGTGATGCCGGCCTTGTCGGCAAGCTCGCGAAAACGGTAGAAGCACTCGTTATCAAAGAAGAGCTGCGTCACAAAGAAGCTCGCGCCGGCGTCCTGCTTTTGCTTGAGGTGTTCGACCGAGAGGTTGAGATCCTCACAGGCAATGTGGCCCTCGGGGTAGGCTGCGGCGCCCACGCAAAAGCCGGCGTCGACGAGCTCGGGGATGAGGTCACGGGCGTAGGCGTAGTCGGAGGCGGGCTTGTCGTCCTCGGTCGCGCCGGCAGGGAGATCGCCACGCAGGGCCAGAATGTTTTCAACGCCGGCGGTGCGATACTCGTCGATCTTGGCGGCGATGTCGGCGTGGGTGCGGCCCACGCAGGTGAGGTGTGCCACAGAGGGCGTGTCGAATTCGCTCGAAATCATATGCGCGATGGGGGCGGTGGTGGCGTCGTTGCCCGAGCCGCCGGCCGAGCAGGTGACCGAGACAAAGCTCGGCGAAAGCTTGCACAGATTGCCTGCCACTTCGCGAGCCGTGTCGAGGGTGAGCTCGCCCTTGGGCGGGAACATCTCAAACGAAACGGGCGCGGTGCCCTGGGATGCTGCCTGCTTAAAAACCTCGTCGACGCGCATATCGTGCTCCTCTAGATACGTAATAGTGTGATGTGCTGTAAGGATTCTACAGCACCACTGTGTCACGGTGGAGTTTCACTCGTTATTCGGGGATACCAATCAAAGATGCCTTGCTATCGGCTTTCTCTATAACAGAGCGGCTAATCTAGGCACGGACTATAAAGACTGGTATCTGATGCAAAATACCAGTTAATAGAGCTCCATCCCAAATTGTCTACCCTTAAACCATGGGGAGAGGTCTGCAATTTATGCAGTTGATTGGCTGTTGAGGGTGGCAACGCCGCCTCGATAGGGTAACCTCATTGATTGGTTTCGCGACAGCAACATAACGGTAATGTCGCGGAAACACGGCGAGTCTAAGCTATGGCTCGTTCGTTAGTAATCAACACCGCTTCTCACGCGGTGCCGATACGAAGGGAGTTCCGTATGGCCGAACTTACTGACCGCTTCGGGACCATGGTGTTCTCTGAGGAAGTCATGAAGGACTACCTCCCCAAGGACATTTGGAAGCGCCTTGCTGCAACCCTCGAGGGCGGTGAGCCGCTCGACCTGGATGTGGCCAACGCCGTTGCCCATGCCATGAAGGTCTGGGCCATCTCCAAGGGTGCGACGCACTATGCGCACTGGTTCCAGCCGCTTTCGGGCATTACTTCCGAGAAGCACGACAGCTTCCTGGAGCCCAACCACGACGGCACCGCCATTACCAAGTTTACGGGCAAGAACCTTATCCAGGGCGAGCCCGATGCCTCGAGCTTCCCCAACGGCGGCCTGCGTGCTACCTTCGAGGCCCGTGGCTACACCGCTTGGGACCCCACTAGCCCCGCCTTTATCAAGGACGATGTCCTGTGCATCCCCACGGCTTTCTGCTCCTACACGGGCGAGGCCCTGGACAAGAAGACCCCGCTGCTGCGTTCCATGACCGCGCTCTCGCGTGAGTCTAAGCGCGTTTTGGCGCTGTTCGGTAAGACCCCCAAGAAGGTCGTTCCTTCCGTGGGTGACGAGCAGGAGTACTTCCTGATCAAGAAGGACGCTTACCGCAAGCGCAAGGACCTGGTCATTACCGGCCGCACCCTCTTTGGCGCCGCTCCCTGCAAGGGCCAGGAGCTCGAGGAGCACTACTTTGGCGCTATCCGCCCCACCGTCTCGGCCTATATGAAGGATCTGGACGATGAGCTGTGGGCGCTTGGCATTCCCGCCAAGACCAAGCACAACGAGGTTGCTCCCTGCCAGCATGAGCTTGCCCCCGTCTATGGCGAAGTCAACGAGGCCATCGACCAGAATCTGGTCATGATGGAGAAGATGAAGCTCATCGCCTCCCGCCACGACTTGGTCTGTCTGCTGCACGAGAAGCCCTTTGAGGGCATCAATGGTTCGGGCAAGCACAACAACTGGTCGCTTGGCACCGAGTCCGAGAATCTGCTCGATCCGGGCGACACCCCGCTCGACAACCTGCAGTTCATCGTCTTCCTCACCGCGGTGATCGAGGCCGTCGATAACTATCAGGAGCTCCTGCGTGCCTCCGTTGCCTCGGCCGGTAACGACCATCGTCTGGGCGCCAACGAGGCTCCTCCGGCGATTATGTCCATCTTCCTGGGCGACCAGCTTACCGAGGTCGTCGAGAAGATCATCGATGGCAAGGCTTCCGTCCATGCCACGCGCGGCGTGCTCGACTTGGGCGCCGATACTCTGCCCAAGCTGATGCAGGACAACACCGACCGCAACCGCACCTCCCCGTTCGCCTTCACCGGCAATAAGTTCGAGTTCCGTGCCTGCGGCTCCGAGCAGAACGTCTCCGACTCCAACCTGGTGCTCGATGCCGCCGTGGCCAAGTCGCTCAAGTCCTTCGCCGACGCGCTTGAGGGTACGCCCGAGGATGAGTTCCAGGATGCCGCGCTCGAGTACTGCAAGAAGGTGCTGACCGATCACCAGCGCATCCTGTTCTCCGGTGACGGCTACTCCGATGAGTGGCCCGTCGAGGCCGAGAAGCGCGGCCTTGCCAACAACAAGACCACGGCCGACGCCCTGCCCGCCTTTGTTTCCGATAAGGCCATTGCGCTCTTTGAGGAGACGGGCGTCCTGACCAAGGCCGAGGCCCAGTGCCGCTACGATTGCAAGCTCGAGAAGTACAACAAGCTCATGAACATCGAGGCCACCACGATGGTTCGCGAGGCGCGTCGTACCTATCGCCCGGTCATTACCGCCTATGCCACCAAGGTCGCTAAGGGCCTTGAGACTATTCGTGCCGCCGGTGCTGAGGCCGCCATGCAGTGCGAGCAGAACACGCTCAACAAGCTCTGCAACGGCATCACCACCATCAACGACTCCATCAAGGCGCTCGACGCCGTGCATCAGAAGGCCGAGGGCCTCGATGGCCAGGAGCAGGCCAACGTGTATGCACACGAGGTCGTCCCCGCTATGGATACGCTGCGTGCCGCCGTGGACGCCATGGAGGAGATCGTGGCCGCCGACTACTGGCCGGTCCCGACCTACGACGACATCCTGTTCTACGTGTAGAGCGTAACTGACATATCGTCACGGTATTGAGCCGGGGTCCACATCATGCGGGCCCCGGCTTTTTGCTCAAGACTTTAGTCTGCTGGCCGCGCAGCGGCCAGCTTTAAACCACCCGCT
>CABUHI010000022.1 GCA_902491345.1 uncultured Collinsella sp. | reverse complement strand
ATCCATGGTGGGGCGCGTTTCTAACGAAGCCGTAACGGCCGTTGGGCTCTTTTGGCGCCAGCCCTTCTCGACCCGCACGCCTCTCATGGTATTTTTCGTGATAATAAGGACGGAGGTGCCCGTGGCACGCAATAAGTACCCGGAGGAGGCGGTCGAGAAGATCAGGGGTGACGGCCCAGCGAGTGTTATTTTGCGAGCTAGGCGCATCGAAAGCGACCTTTCGTGGTATAAACTACTTGCCGGAAGCCGCGGCTTTCAGAGTACGGCTTACGTGTACGTTTAACCTCCGTGGGCGACGGGGTGCCGAAAGGCGTAGAATATCGCCCACCTGTAGGGGCCTGCAGCGATGCGGGCCCCGCTTCGTATGAAGGGGGCGCAACCGATGAAGATCGTATCCATCTCCCAGGACTTCTTCGACCTCGTCGATGGCGACCGCGAGCTCATGCTTAAGCACAATCGTCCCTGCATCGTGGTGGTGAAGCTGCGTTTCCGCGGGAAGCGCAGGGACTTTGCCGTGCCGCTGCGTTCCAACATCGCCCCTAACGTGCCCAAAGACCAGTACTTTGCGTTGCCACCCCGCCCCACGACGCGCCCCGGCTGCCGCCACGGCATCCACTACATCAAGATGTTTCCCATAACCAAGTCCTACCAGCGCCGCTTCAGGACCGAGGGCTCGGCCTACTACGAGACGCTCCAGCGCATCATCGACGGCAACACCAAGCGCATTGTCTCCGAGTGCCAGGCATACCTCGACCGCTACGAGCGCGAGGGAAGGCCTCGCTTTGCCGTCGACATCGACCGTATCGTGGGGCTGCTGGAGGGCGAGAAGTAGGGCACCTCGGCTCAGTCTCGAGCCATGCGGAGTCGCTCCGCATTTTTGAACGCCGCGTGTGCGTCCCAAATACTTGAGAAACAAGCTGTGAAGTGCGGTGGCGCGACCGTGCCCGTGCATAGCCGTCACCATTAGCGTCTGCGCGGCGTCGGCTTCAAGTGGAACTGGCGCCGCTGCTGTATATGGTTTGCCTTGCTGCAAATGGCGATCAGTGCCCGCGATGTTTCTGCTTGCGCTTCAACTTCCGCTGCTCGAAGCGCGCCTCCGCCTCATCCGCGCGACGCTGACTTCTTGCTTGAGCCGACTCCCGCTTCATCGCTTCCCGCTGTGCCGCGAGCGCCTGTTGTGCCTTGGTGCTCACAGCGGGCCGTTTAAGGGCCTTCGCCGCCTCGCGAGCGCGCCGCTTGGGGTTCTTCGCGGGCTTGCTTGTTTCAGTGGCCTTGTCGCCGAAGAACGAGAGCTTCTCCCATTCGCTTGTAACGAATCGCAGAATCTCCTCATCGGACGGCTCCGCGCCGAAGACGATGCGGGCGACGCCGTACCTTCCGTCCTCGACGTGCTCCGCCAGCCCGACCCAGAATTGGCCGTCGTGATATGACGATGAGCAGCAAGTCGCTGATAGCCGCCCTGCGAAGCTAGTTGCCTTGTTCGCAGCCGGGCCGCAGGCCGCACCTACGCTCGAGCTCTGCCACGAGGGCATCGTTGTCGGTCACCGAGACGATGGCGTCGCCGTCGTAGGGCGCCTCGATATAGACGCGGTCGAGCGAGTTGGCCGTCCCCGCCCAGAGCGTCCTGGTGCGCCGGACGCCCCGCACGTGGGCGTAGGGTATCACCGAACGCATCCTAGCGTACACGACGACGAGGCGGTCGCCGTAGAGCTCGAGGCGGTTGCTGCGGACGGGAAGGGCGGCCAGGGCCACGAGGGCCGGGACGGGCAGCAGCGCGAACCAGCCCCATAGGAGCGCGGGACTCGAGCTCAGGAAACACGCGATACACGCCGCGGATAAACCGCCCGCCACAATCACCATGGCCGCTATGAACCACGGGTCTGTCCTGCCGGGGAACACCCGCTCCGGCCGCTCGTCCTTCTCACCCATTACGGCCTCCCTCCCGACGCCCTCCCTAGCGGAGCGTGGGGCCGGAGAGTGCCTTGAACCCGTCGCCGACCATCTCGCCCCCCGTTCCGTGGGCCTTCTGTAGTGGTGTGTACCCCCGACTGTTCGACGGATGTCGTACGATTGAACGTTTTTCGAACTTTTTTAAGATGGGTGCGGCAGGATCGAGCAGATTGTTCGCGCGAGAGGCTCCCCGCCGCCGCGCCCGGTCTCGGGTTCGATGCATCGACATCCGTCTCAGGTGGTGTCTCCGCTGCGCGACATTGCAGGGGGCAAAGCCGAGATGCCATGGGGCGCGCCGAGGCTTTGCCCGCGGGGCGAAGATTCTAGGGGTCCGACGTGGCCTGGAGGGGAGACGGACATGCAAGCGCTTATGACTGAGGAGCTGGCCGAGTGCCTGCCGCCGCTGTACGCGACCGAGGGAGGGGCACTCGCCCTCGACCTCACAAACCCGGAAGGCGAGGACCACCTTGACCTCTGGTGCTCGCTTACCATCAACCTTTCGGGTGACCCCTTCGCCTCCACGTGGCGCATTCACACTTGTGCCCGGCATCATGGACATGGGCGTCGCCAAGTCGGCCGACGGGGCGCAAGCCCCTGTTGACTCAACGTTCGACGAGATAAACCGCATGTTCTCAAAGCTCGGCTTTATCGATTACAATTCACGCCTCGCGCAAGGGCCGTTCTACTCCCCAAACCTAATCTGCCTGTCGCACGCATCGAGGCGACGGGGCGGCGCCTTCTCGCGTGAGTCAATTCCTGTTTTACTGGTGCGGATCCCAACATGCCCTTATGCATGGTGCCCTGCCGCTTTCGAAACTTCAAAACCATTCGATTTTCGAAACTGAGTGGGAATAAGTTATCGGTACGCTTTTTTATAAAATGTAAAAAAGCACCCCCATAACTGATGAAATGGACGCTGAGAAAAAAGGGGGCGCATCTTGCGTATATACCGACGTGAAGATCTACCTCTATCTTGCATCGCGCGGGTATGAGCTTTCTGTGGGCCGTATTGGGAAGCTCGAGTGTGACTTCATCGCTCGTAGGCGCAATGCTTACGCCTACATCCAGGTCTCTATGTCGATTGCCGACAGAGGCGTCGAGGAGCGCGAGTACAGGCCGTTCGACCACATCAGGGATGGTTATCCGCGCTACTTGTTCACGCTTGATCCTCTATTGCAGGAGAGGGATGGCATCAGGCACCTTAACATGGCGTCGTTTATGCAAGATGGCGGTGATCTTATTTGAGCGGCGGCCAGATTCCTTTGCTCCCTAGTGCGCAAACAGCGCGGGTATCAAATGAGGACCATTGCCTCACGTAGAATCGATAGATTGAAAACTTGTTTTGATGTTGACAGGCTTTTGGCCAGTGGCTCCTATTGTCGAGTGGGAGTAGCTGAAACGAGGCGACTGAATAACTCCATACGTTTTGGTTAAAACAAAAAAATATGCCGCGCGCCTGCGGCATGAAGGAGGGAGATTTCTATGAATATCGTTGTATTGAGTGGTAGCCCGCGCAAGGGCGCCAATACCGACACCATGGCCGAGGCGTTTGCCGAGACCGCGCGGGAGGGTGGCCATACGGTCGAAGTCGTCCGCGTTGCCAGCAAAAAGATCGCTGGTTGTCTGGGATGCCAGTACTGCTTTACCCATGAGGGCACCTGCGTGCAAAAGGACGACATGGCCGACGTGATCGAGTCGCTGAAAGGCGCCGATATGGTTGTCTTTGCTTCGCCCATCTACTGGTTTGATATCACTGCGCAGGAGAAGGCCGCCATCGACCGCCTGTACGCCTTCGGTGCTACGGGCTTCCCGTTCACCAAGACGGCCCTTTTGCTCGATAGCCACAGCGAGGGCGTCTATGATGCGGCGATCGCTATGTACAAGTCAACCTGCGCGTACTGCAAGTGGGAGGACCAGGGCATTGTCACCATCAGCGGTATGACCGAGCGTGACAGCATGGCCTCCTCGCCCAAGTTGGAAGAGGTGCGAGAGCTCGCTCGCAAGCTTGCCTAAGAACAAGAAGAGTGCATGGCAATCGGCGTTATTTGAAGTGCTTGCCGTCCTTGCCAGGTGAATCGTTGATTGCCATGCGCCGTTGCCCTTGCGGACAATCTCGGCGTGCTAGGAGGCCTTCTCACTCAGGAACTCCCTGAATGCGGGGATGTCAAAGCCAACGAGACCACGCCCTCGCTCTCCGATGACGCCGTCCTCGAGGAGACGGCGTTTATATTGGCTTGCATAGTTGCTGGCAACGCCCATGCGTTTGGCTATCTCCGAGACCCTGCTGGGGCCAGAATCGGGCAGCATCGCGAGCAAAAACTCAATGTCTTTATCGGAAAGTTCCCGATAGGTCGTTTCGAGAGAAGCCCGACGTCATGCTTCTCGAGTTGCCTGAAGACGCCATTCATGTCCGTGCGCCAGTTACCCTGAGTCTCCTGAGCATATGTCCAATCGATGCCGACTGGCTCAATCTGAACGCTGCTTATGCACGCGCGAGACTATGAGAGGCGGCTATCTGCCGCTTCTTTGGTTCGCTCGATAATATCTTCGAGCATGCCTGGCATGGCGGAGACATTTGCTGCGATCCATGGTGGCCCCTTTGCAGGTTTTGCTAGTTTTTGCAACTTTTGCTAATTTTTGCAAGTTTTGCTAACGGTTTAACATGTCTTGTGCCGCGGGATTGCAGGAGTGAAAAACGGGGATTTCTATTATTCCGACTACGTTGCAACGAGCGGGGCCCGGAGCGCGATGTTGCTGCGCTCCGGGCCCCGCTGCATTGTAAAACCATGACGGTTCGACTGCCGTTGTTTTAGTCAAACAAACTCGGCATGTCGTTTTCCTTCATGAGGGCGCCAGCGGAGGGTAGGCTCTGCGCGGTGAACTTCTCGGCCGAGACGCCGGCGCCAAGGATCTCCTCGGTCGTGCCGACGGTGGTGACCGAGCGGCCCTTCTTGGCCGTAAAGGCCTGGACGCCCTGCGTGTTGGTGGTCGTCTTGGTCTTGAGCAGCGACGTGTTGAAGTTCATCAGGCGATAGTCGCTCGAGACCAGCGCGATGTCGCGATCTTCCTTGAGCACCTGGGCATACAGCAGCTTGCTGCCGCCGTAGATGGCGTTCTTGAGGCGCTTGCGGTTGGTCTTGGTGACGTATCCGGCAAGTGCGACGCGCACCACGCGGCCGTTCTCAAAGACGAACAGCACGTCGGCCTTGTAGTCCTCGGGGTCGATGACCCAGATGACACTCTCGTCGGGTTCCATTTCAAGGTCGGTGGGCAGGTACGAGCCCAGCTGGGCCGACTTGGTGTCCTCAAACGTCGCGACCTTGCACTTGTATACCTGACTCTTGTTGGTAAAGACCAGCAGCTCGTGGGTGTTGGAGGACGGGAACTCGATAAAGGGCTTATCGCCGTCCTTGTACTTGAGCGTGGTCGCCTTCTTGAGCACGCGGTCCGTCATCTTCTTGAGGTAGCCATCGCGCGAGAGCATGATGGTGACCGGGTACTCCTCGACCTCGGGCTCCAAGCTTACCTCGATGACCTCATGGGGCTCGATCCTGCCCGTGCGGCGCGGCATCACGTACTTCTTGTTGACCGCGGCCAGCTCGTCGCTGATGACCTTCTTGATGTTGTCTTCGCTCGAGAGGATTTCCTCAAGCTCGGCAATCTCACCCTCGAGCTTAGCGATGTCCTTGGTGCGGTTGAGGATGTACTCCTCGTTGATGTTGCGGAGCTTGAGCTCGGCAACAAACTCGGCCTGGGTCTCGTCGATGTCGAAGCCGCGCATAAGGTTGGGCACGACTTCGGCCTCGAGCTTGGTGCCACGGATGATGGCGATCGCCTTGTCGATGTCGAGCAGAATCGCTTCGAGGCCGTGCAGCAGGTGCAGGCGCTCGGACTTTTTGCCCAGGTCAAAGTTAATGCGGCGACGCGTGGACTCAATACGCCACTTGACCCACTCGTGCAGGATCTGGCGCACACCCATAACGCGGGGATAGCCGTCGACGAGCACGTTGAAGTTGCACGAGAACGAATCCTGCAGCGTGGTCGAGCGATAGAGCTTGGCCATGAGCTTGTCGGGGTCGACGCCACGCTTAAGGTCGATGGCGATGCGCAGGCCCGAGAGGTCGGTCTCGTCGCGGATGTCGGCAATCTCCTTGACCTTGCCCTCTTTCGAGAGCTTGACGATGCGCTCGATGATGACATCGGTCTTGGTGGTGTAGGGAATCTCGTAGACCTCGATAATGCGCTCTTCGGGAATCCAGCGCCAGCGGGAGCGGATCTGGAAGCTGCCAAGGCCGGTCTCGATAATCTTTTCCATCTCCTCGCGGCGGTAGATAATTTCGCCGCCGGTCGAGAAGTCGGGCATGGGCATATATTCGAGCAGGTCGCAGTCGGGATCTTTGAGGTAGTGCATCGTGGCAGCGCAGACCTCGTTGAGGTTGAAACCACAGATGTCAGACGCCATGGCGACGCCGATGCCCTTATTGGCCGAGACGAGGATATTGGGGAACGTGGTGGGCAGCAGGCGCGGCTCCTTCATGGCGCCGTCGTAGCTGTCAACGAAGTCGACCGGGTCCTTGTCGATATCCTTGAAGATCTCGGCGCTGATGGGGGAGAGCTTGGCCTCGGTATAACGCGAGGCGGCGTAGCTCAGGTCGCCCGAATAGTACTTGCCAAAGTTGCCCTTCGACTCCACAAAGGGGGCGAGCAGCGCCTCGTTGCCGGTCGCCAGGCGCACCATCGTCTCGTAGATCGCGGCGTCGCCGTGCGGGTTGAGCTTCATGGTCTGGCCCACGATGTTGGCGCTCTTCTGGCGCTCGCCCTTGAGCAGACCCATCTTGTACATGGTGTAGAGCAGCTTGCGGTGCGAGGGCTTAAAGCCGTCGATCTCGGGGAATGCGCGCGAGACGTTGACGCTCATGGCGTAGGGCATGTAGTTGACCTCGAGCGTCTGCGTGATCGGCTGGTCGGTGACCTCGGAGTGCAGGCCGATGACGTTCTCGGCGTTGACCTGCTTTTTCTTTGGCTGGTTCTTCGTCTTCTTCTTTGCCACGATTTCCTCTTGAACTTCTTATGGGCCGTCGTTATCGATTTGCTGCTACTGCAGGTCCAGCTGGTCAAGGTATTCCTTGCCGTGCTCGGAGATATGGCGCTTGCGGCCTGCCTCGTCGTTGCCCAGCAAAAGGTTGAACATGGTCTCCATCTTGGTGACGTCCTCGGGCTCCACCTTGATCAGACGGCGCGTCTCGGGGTTCATGGTGGTGAGCCACATCATGTCCGGATCGTTCTCACCAAGACCCTTGGAGCGGTTGATGGAACACTTCTGGTCGCCGATTTCCTTGAGGATGCCGTTTTTCTCGAGCTCGGTGTAGGCAAAGTAGGTCTTTTCTTTGCAGTTGATCTCGTAGAGCGGCGACTCGGCGATATAGACGTAGCCCTCGTCGATAAGCGTGGGCACCAGGCGATAGAGCATGGTGAGCACGAGCGTGCGGATGTGATAACCGTCGACGTCGGCGTCCGTACAGATGATGACCTTGTTCCAGTTGAGGTTATCCAGGTCAAAGGCGCCCAGGTTCTTGATGCGCTTGTCCTTGATCTCCACACCGCAGCCCAGCACGCGCATAAGGTCCATGATGATGTCGGACTTAAAGATGCGCGGATAGTCCTCCTTCAGGCAGTTGAGGATCTTGCCGCGGACGGGCATAACGCCCTGGAACTCGGCATCGCGCGAGGTGCGGATGGCACCAGCTGCCGAGTCGCCCTCTACGATGTAGATCTCGCGACGGCTCTTGTCCTTGGAGCGGCAGTCAATGAACTTCTGCACGCGGTTGGCCATATCGGTCTTCTGCTGCAGGTTGGTCTTGATGCTCTGGCGCGTCTTCTCGGCATTCTCGCGCGAGCGCTTGTTGATGAGCACCTGCTCCATGATCTTGTTGGCGGCGTCCTTGTTCTCGATCAAGTAGGTCGAGAGGCGTTCCTTAAAGAATGCCGTCATGGCCTGCTGGATAAAGCGGTTATTGATGGCCTTCTTGGTCTGGTTTTCGTAGGACGTTTGGGTGGAGAAGCAGTTGGTCACCAGCACCAGGCAGTCCTGGACGTCTTGCCACTTAATGCCGCTCTCGTTTTTGTTGTACTTGCCCTGTTGCTTGATGTAGGCATCGATGGCGCTGGTCAAAGCGCTACGAGCCGCTTTCTCGGGCGAACCGCCGTTCTCGAGCCACGATGAGTTGTGGTAGTACTCCTGCATCATGAAGGTGCGCGAGAAGCACATGCATGCGGTGATCTTAACGTTGTAATCGGGCAGGTCCTCGCGGTCGCGACCGCGACGGTCGGCCTCGATAAAGAAGGGCTCGGTAAGGTAGTCGGTACCGACCTTCTCGAGCACGTAGTCCTCGATGCCCTTGGGATAGCAAAAATCCTCTTCGGTAAACTCACCATCGTCACCCTCAATACGCAGGCGGAAGGTCACGTTGGCGTTGACCACGGCCTGGCGGCGCATGGTCTCGCGATACCACTCGTGGGGGATGCTGATGGAGGTAAAGACCTCAAGATCGGGACGCCACTTGATGGTGGTGCCGGTGCGTTCCTCGTCGCTGGGCTCAATCTCGAGTGCCTTCTTTTTGGCGCCGACGACCTTGCCCTTTATAAAGTGCAGAGAGTACTTGTTGCCATCGCGCCAAACCGTGACGTCCATGTACTCGGAGGCGTACTGGGTCGCGCACGAGCCCAAGCCGTTGGTACCGAGCGAGAAGTCGTAGTCGCCGCCCTGGTTGTTGTTATACTTGCCGCCGGCGTAGAGTTCGCAAAAGACGAGCTCCCAGTTAAAGCGCTTCTCGGAAGGGTTCCAGTCGAGCGGGCAGCCGCGGCCATTGTCCTCTACCTGGATAGAGCCATCGCGAAAGGCGGTAAGGGTGATGAGCTTGCCGTAGCCCTGGCGCGCCTCGTCAACGGCGTTGGACAGGATCTCGAAGGCGGCATGCGCGCAGCCGTCGAGTCCATCCGAGCCAAAGATGACGGCGGGGCGCAGGCGTACGCGCTCCTCGTCCTTGAGCTGGCGGATACTGTCGTTACCATAGTTTGCGGTGTTTTTTGCCATACTCGCTCTCTCGGTGCTCCCTTGCTGCGTTTAAGTCATATAGATAGTCAAGGTAGCATAGCCCAGCCCACAGACGATTCCAACCAACACGAAATCCATCGAACAATCGTTCGATTAGATAATGAATGCTTGGAATGCGGGGGGGGGACCTGTCCTGTCCTATCCAAACATCTGCGGCAGGTCGATGAAGACGGTTCGATCGCTTTCGCCAGCTTCGAAGCCCGAACGGGAGAAGAATCCATAGCGATGGCACTTGAGCCCCGTTGCCTCGACTTGGGCGATTTCCTCGTCGACCATTTTTTGCGTGATGGGGGATTTGCGGAACTTTGCTTCGTAGAATGCGTAGCCCTCGGGGTCTTGCGTTACCACGTCGAATTCGCCGCTCGTTTTGTTTGCGGGATCGTCGTACCAGTACTTGCCTATGGCGTCGAAAGCCGGTTCGATCTTGCCGGTCCTGTTCTGCCGTACGAGGTATTGACGGCAGATCTCCTCGAACATATGAGGAACGTAGTTTTCCTCGAAGTCTTGGAAGACGTGACGATCATAGAAGACTTCCGGGTCGAGCAGCTGACGCGCTGAGGCATTGCGGAAAACATAGCGATAGTAAAAGAGCGAAAGCGGATCAACTACAAAGTAGCCAGACTTGCGCTTGTTCGTAGGGTCGTTGATGGGTGCACGCTTTTGGACGATTTCGAGTGACATGAGCTTGTCGAGCACGTCTGCCATGGCCGGACCGCTCGAGACGTGCGACTGTGCCAGCACGTCCCCCCAACGGGAGTAACCTTGTGCGAGAGCCCCGAAAACTTCGTTGGCGTTGGTCATCTTCGAGATCTCGGCGTTGAGATAGGATGGCACCTCGCTTTCTAAGCGGGCGCCAGGTTCCGTGACGAGCTCGATGATGTTGTCGCGTACGCTTTGGGATTGATCGATGAGGCGATTGTAAAAGGGGATGCCGCCAAAAACGCTATAGAGCCGCACCTTGTCCTCGGGCGAGAACGCGGGATAGAACTTCGCAGCGTCAAAGTAATCCATGGGCTTAAGCTCAAGCGCGAGATCAATTCGCCCGTAGAGGGGGCTTTCATGCTCGATGAGGGATTTCATAATCTCAACGTAGGAGCCGCACAGGACAATGTTTAAACGTGAGTCTTCCCTGTGGGCGTCGATTGAGGTCTGAAGAATGCTGTCCAAGCCTTTAAC
Source organism: uncultured Collinsella sp. (assembly GCA_902491345.1). Classification (GTDB taxonomy): domain Bacteria; phylum Actinomycetota; class Coriobacteriia; order Coriobacteriales; family Coriobacteriaceae; genus Collinsella. The sequence continues at coordinate 15,118 of CABUHI010000022.1, read as the reverse complement.
CGCATCTCTCAAGTAGGGGTATTCGTCGAGAACGAGGGTAATGTTCTTGTCTTTGGCTTGGGCAAACAGAAATTCGATGAGCTCGCGGATGCCTGTGAAGGCGAGCGGAGGAAAGTTCAGCGCTTCAGCAACAAGGACGGACAGACTCTCGAGGTTGTCTGCCTCGGAGGTTTGGCGACACTCGTAATAGACCGTTGCGACGTCCGGCAAATCGGTTAGCGCCTGCTTGATGAGCTCACTTTTTCCGACGCGACGCCTGCCGTAAATGAGAACATTGCGCTGCTCAGTTACTTTGAGCGTTTTCTTAATACGGGTGAGTTCACGCTCCCTGCCAATGAATTCCACTTACTCGGTTCCTTCCGACTCGGTTTTGTCCGAGTTAATTGTATCGCATGAATCAGTTTATGCTCGAGTTTACTCGGACAAAACCGAGTCGGTTCTGACCGAGTAAGTTTGAATAGCGAATTGAAATTGGTATGTCTGCATGGCGATGACAGACATGGTTTTTATAATGACAGACATAGTTGACATCTTCTGATAGATGCAATATATTTCTGCCATGTTGCAACGGATATCTGTCCATTACCACGAAAGGAACTCCATGCCGGGCAAAAAGAACCTACGCATGAAGGCGGCGCGCGCGGCGGTTGGCCTTTCGCAAGCTGACTTGGCCGAGGCCGTGGGCGTTACGCGCCAGACCATCGGCCTGATCGAGGCGGGTGGCTACAACCCCACGCTCAATTTGTGCGTGGCAATCTGTAAAGCGCTACGCGTTACGTTGAACGACTTGTTTTGGGAAGACGAGAGCGACGTCGACCCTGACGCTCTTTAGGAGTTCGCTATGAAATTTGAAGATTTAAAACTCGTGCAAAAGTGGCGTGAATATGCCGGCCCAAAGGATGAGCGCCTGGAGGCTGAGAGCGCGAAGATCTACAAGATTGGTTTCGTGCTGCTTTCGTTTGGCATGTTGATGATCTTTTTCTACCAGATTATAGCTCGACAGGTTGCGTGGGTTCACAGCGACGCCAGTGAAATGCCGCATGGCTTTGCAACGCCGTTCGAGGCAGCCATGTATTTGTGGCTCGTTCTCGTGATGTTGATTTGCGCAGGACTGCAAACGCGGAAGGGCTATGTCGATACCAATCGTTTTGGGCAAACCGAGCATCTTCCTGTTGGATATTTCCTGCTTATCAGCGGCCTTAGCGGCGCCGCGTTCGCGCTTGTTATTGCCGCAATGCGCTGTATCGCTGAGGCGCAGATCGTACCGCTCGAAAGCGTCTTTTGGTTGGCGAACCTGGCCACGGGCGTGTTCTGCGGTGCGACGATTTTCGCGGCCACGTTTGCTGCCCTGTGCGCAACGTTTTTCACGGCGAAAAGACGCTGTGCCAAGCTCGAGACAGAACTCGACTCCACTGACGATATCTAATAATGTGCGGGACAACGCGGCCAAGCGGGACGACCTGATGTTCAACCCTAGGCCGTCCTCGATTGAGTTCGACGGACTGGAATAGACGAGAAAGTAAGCGCCCCTCGGCAATCGGTGCCGAGGGGCGCTCGCAGTTTTGTTCTGATGCGAGTTTGTCTAGATGCAGAAGGCAGGCCTAACACCGACAAATGGCTCGCCGTCATGGATACTGTAAGAGTAGGGTTGGGACTTCGACTCGCAGGCCGCTGCCTCACCATCCCCATTGGAGTCGGTACACCTAAAGCAGGGATTTAGCATGTCGTCAGCCTCTTTTCCTCCGAAGCGATCGCCATAAGTTGACCAAGACCGGAGCCACCAACCGCCCCCGTCTTGCGAGTCATATGTTCCAAGGATGCTATTTGGAGTGTCCGCTGTTACCCCGGTGTCGTCGAACAGCTGGTATTGAGAGCCTTCTTGTAACAGGTATGTCCAGCCATCCATCAAGTAATCGCTGAGGGGGGCGACCTCGACAAAGCTTGGAACCCACAGCTTGTCTGAGGTCGTTGTGGTCGTCATTAGGTCGGGATCGTCATTGAGCTCTGCGCCGATGCCACCGCCGTAGTAGGAATCGATCGTATATGACACCCAAGGCATCACTGCGTCAGCCTTGTCCACGGAGACAATCTGCTCGCGCAGGTCCGAAGGGAGCTCGTTCGAGAAAGAGTCGCTGAGCCAAGAGCGCAAGGAGGCATTCTCCCAACTTATGCTGGCAGAGCCGTCGTCCTGAATCTTCTGGAATAGGTTATCGAGGTCGGCCTTCTCGAACATGTTTTTCTTGGCGATGTCATCGGCGAAGATGAACGTGATGCCGGCCTTGCCGGAGCCGTCGGACTTGTCGTCATGGTTGAACCCCATGATCATAACCTTGGTCTGTGTTCCGTCGGAGAGCGTGACGTCCTTGGTCTGGGTTCCGTCGAGCTTTCCATCCGCTGTGCAGAGGTGGTACTTCTTGGCGATCTCTATGGCGCCATTCTGGTCACCCTTCTTGGAGATAAGCTTGGAAATCTGGGCGATTTCTTCCCATGAATAGTCATTGAGGCAGCTTTTGACCTGTGGCCCCTTGGGCAACAGAACGACCACGGCGATGGCTATGACCATGACCGCCGCAACGATGCCGCCGATGACGACTGGCTTGGGCACCTTGTTTTTGGGCTTGCCAGCGAGCTTAGAGCCCGGTGTGCCAGAGGCTGCTACGGGTTCTGGCGTTGCCCCCCTGAGCGGGGAGCGGCTTTCCGCAACCGAAGCAGAACTTTGCCTCGTCGGGGTTTTTGACCCCGCAGTTGGGACAGAACATCTTGTTCTCCCTTCGTCTGGTTTTTCCTGACGGGCCAATCTTATCGCCCGGAGAACCAATGTTGTTGCGCAACATTTCTGAGTTGGCGCACTTCTCGGCTGATGCTTGCTTTCAGTATTGGCGCATCGCGAAATCCAAGTGTCGGCCGCGAGTTTTCCAATCTAGATAGCGTCCAGACAATGGGGCCGGGCTGCGTTATCCGGGGGTTAGTGGGGCGTATCCGACGCGGCTTCATCGCTGCCGCTACGCTCGAGCGCCGTGCGGCGGGCACTGTAGGCGACGAGGCCGGCGCCTGCCGCGGCGAGTGCTGCAGCGGCTGCCGTGAGGGGAGCGTTGGCATCGCCCGTGCCCGCAAGCGCGCCCGCTTTTCCGGAGCGCTTGTTATTGCCGTGATCCTTGCCGCTGCCAGAGCCACTGCCGCCACCGGAGCTGCTTCCGCCGGAGCCGCCGCCCTTGTCAGTACCGCCGCCACTCGAGCCACCATCGCCGTCTGCTGTCATCGGGGCGTCGTGAAGTCCTATCGTATCCGCGCTGCCGCATACGCCGACCTGAACTTCCGAGCGCTCGCATGCTGCGTCGGGCACATGAAGTTCGTGCAGCACGGCACCCAGCGCCGAGTTTGCGCCCGGTCGAATTTCCTCGAGCGTTACAGGATCGAGCGCCACCAGATTACGCGCCTTCGCATACAGCGTTACGCGTTTGCCCACTTCGTCGCTCCAACTCTCGGGAATGGCGAAGCTCATGCGGAACTGTGCCGTGCAACCCGGTGCCAGCACGGCGTTGCCGTTGTCGGCTACCAGCGGGTGCGTTGCAAAACGTGCGCCCAGCGTCTCGAGCGCGTACTTCACGTGCGCCATGTCGTTGGCCGAAGCGTCCTCGGCAAGCTCTGGATCGTAGATCGAAGCCATGCGTGCGTTCACTCCGAATCCGATGGATGCGCTGGAGAACGGCTGGATGGAGCCCTCTCGGTACAGATCGATCGTGCCGGCGGTCAGCAAGGTGTTGCCGTCGTTTCGCACCGTGACCATGAAGGATTCGCCTGCTGCTCCGGGCACCACCGCGCCCGAGGTAGCGACCGCGCCCGTCGGAGTGGCACACGCCACCAAGGGCACTTCGATGCCGTGCAACTCTGCCTCGCTCTTCTCCGCGCTCACAATGTGCGTGGCGAGCGCGGAGAGCATGCCTCCCGACGTCAAAAATGTCGTTATCTGATCGACGGGATGGTCCAGCTCGCACATCACAAACGGCTCCGTGAACAGATCGCCTGCCAAGGCGCTGGCGAAGATGCGGAAGTGCTTGCCCATCATTGCTACCGGGTTACCTTCTTCGTCGTAGGTTTGTCCCACCTTGCCATCGGTGTTCTCTACATAGAGCACGCACCTGCCGTTGTTGCTTACGCTAAACGATGCCGGGCCACAGCCTGCGGCGCCCACGGGCTGCGTTGCAAATGCCGATGCGCCTCGTGCCCAAATAATATGCTGCAGTTGCTCGTTGACGGTTGCCAAAAAGCCCGAATGTTGTGGCCACGGCACCGCACGGGGTACTGTGGCATCTGGCGACATAACGCCCCAGCCCGCGATGGACTGGCCGATCACGGCGTACGATGCGCAGCCGCAACCGTCTGCGGTCTCGTATGCAACGGGCACCACCATTTTGCCGTTGATATTCTCGGGCTCACCCAGCTCGATACTCGACGGTGCTTGCGGAAAGCGGAGAACTTGGCGGAACGTCAGGCTGTCGCTCGAAACGTCCGACCATAGGGTAAAGCACTCCAGCGCAACCTCAGCCTCGCTGCCGAGCGCCTTTTCTGCGGTGGTCCCGCGGCGGTGGAGGTAAGCGCCCGACAGACGTCCGTCGACCAGCGCCTTGCCCACCGTGATGCGTGGGCACTGCAGACAATGGTGGCCATCCTCCTGAAGGCGGCCGCGCGAGATGCTGCGCCACGACGTGTGCGACATCACGCGAACTCCGTCGTTGCTTATGCGCAGGCGCACAACGGACAGTATGCCGGCTGTGCTTGCCGTATCGAAAAGGGTGTTGTCGCCGTCGGGGCGCTCGCCCGAGACCAGCAGCACGTAGGCGTCCTGGTTTCCTCTTCCGTCCGTATATTCCACCACGTCGAAGTCGTAATCGTATATGCCGTCGCGCTCCACGTCGCCCTCGCCAAAGCCAAGGGGGAAGTCCACGGGCGTGGGGGCAGACCACGCGCCGTTTGCCTTTGTGTGCACCACCAGGCGCGAGCGGCCATTGTCGCCGTAGCGCACCGAGGCGATACGGAACAGGCATTCTACGCCGGCGATAATCGCCAGCTTCATGTGGGCTTCGCTGAGCACGCCAGCAAACAGCACGTTGTCGCTCGAGGGCTTGATGCCGCCACGCTCGTCCTCCGATACACCAGCAGAATTGGCGTTGGGGTCCGCAGCGGCGTCCTTCGCCTGCCCGATATAGGTGTACTTATACATCGACGCGGCGTTTTCGCCGTTCTCTATCAGTGCGTGGACGAAATGCTCGATCTGCCCCGTGTCGTCGCTTTCTGCATCCGCCTCGAGTTCAATGCGCGTGACCGCTTGCTCCCAATCGCGTGCGACAGGCGCGGCGTTTACGACAGCGGCCTTAACCTCGGCGCGTGCGAGCAGCTCGGCGTTGGTGACGATGGTGGCCGATGCGATAAATTGCGGCACGCCGCCCGCCTCGATGTTGCTGGGCGTGCCGAAGCGGGCATCCAACGTGTAAGGCGTATCTCCACCCAATGCGAGCTCAGAGCGCTGGAGCACATACTGGTTGCCATTGTTCACCGACATATTCCACGAATCGAGGAGTGTGGGCCACGACCCCGACCAAGCCTTGGCGGTCCACTTGAACATTACGAACTGGAGTATCACATCGACATCGACGTCTGCACCTACGCGCAGTCGCGGAAGCTGGTGCCCATCTGCCTTCTCGTACCCAATGAACAGCGTGAGGGATGCGGCGCCGCGCACGGCAGACGAAGCGACGCCTGCAACGCCGGCGCCAAAGGTGACGGCAAGCCCGATCTGGATGGTGAATGAGCCCGAGGTGTTTGAAAAGTCGAGCGAAATGTTTTTAAAAAACGCCGCGCCGCTGCCGTGCGTGTGGGCACCCACGGCGAGCGCCAGCTTCGCCAGCACCCAGGGGTTGACGTTTAGGAAAAACGGCACCGGTCCTAGGGTAAACTGCTCGGTCCAATTGAGGTCGGTTCTTACTTGAAAGAGCGCCTTAATATTGCCGTATGCGGGGTCGTTGTTGTTGCCCCAGGTTTTGCCCACCCAATCGTAGGCGAGCGAGCCGTACAGCTGTGTGGCGATATCCATCGTGAACAGCAGCGTGCAATGGTGGCGAAGGAGCTTAGTGTTTCTTGGATCGGTTCCCGAACCGGCACTCATACTCTTGTACTGATTCCACTTCCCCTCCATTTCGTCGAGGTAGCGGTTTGCCTGCTTGGCGCCCGACTCGCGTGGCGATTTCTTCCAGTATTCCGGATCCGGATTGCCCGAATCGTTCATGTAGCCGACCGGTTTGTATCCTCCGCCAAACAGTACGTACCCGGCAAACGAGAAATCGAACAAAATGGGGAACGAGGGCATCCAGCAGGTGAACTTATTGCCGCCGATGCCGGGAAACGCCGCCGGGAAATCAAACGGAGTGATCTCTTGGTCCATGGTAGTGGGGACGATAGTGGTCGATCCGGATTCCGCCTTTGCCGCCGGCGCGGTAACAACGGCCATAGGGGATGAGAGCGTGTAGGCTTTGCCCTGGTAGTCGAGGACAAAGCGCAGCTTGCACCCTTCTTCCAGAAGGCCCGAAGCTGCATCGAGGAACGTGTCTTCAAGCGTGAACGTTGCCAGATTATCCGCACCCGATGCGCTGGCCTTGACTTGGCCAATCTGCGTGACGGTTTCGGGTGAGCTGCCCGCGGCAGGCGTCACTTTGTTGATGCGCAGCGTTGCCTGTCCACCCTGTGGCAGATGTGCCTGCACGGTAAAGGCGTGCGTGTTGGGTTGGTCGTTTGCCGTGTCGTCCTTCGGCAATGTCATGAACGTAGCGTCGGCGTACTGGATGTCCCATTCGTCGAATGTGAGCTGGCGGAAGTACGGCTCGCCGTCGGAAAGCGGACGCGTGGGCGCGGTTATGGCGGTGCCGCCCTGGATACGCGCAAGGGGAATCTCGACATCACGGTAGCCCGCCATGCTAATGGAGATGCCGCCGTTAAAGTCGTACGCGTCGAGAAGCGTTGCCTCGTCCACGTAGCCTTCCGAAAGAGGCGCGACCTCAAAGATGGCCGTGCCCTCGTCGTCGGTAGTGGCGGAGAGCTGCTTGCCCGCGGCATAACGCGACGCGAGCGTGACCTGGGCTCCCTTGATGGGCATATTCTTGTTGGCGACGTCGATCACAACCACACCAAACATGGTGCGCGAGAGCACCAGGACCTTGAAGGGGTCTTCTTCGTCGGCATAGGCCGCGGTGGGCGCGAACGGCAGCAGGAAGGCATTTTCGCTTCCCGGCACGCGAGGCAACATAATGCTCGCTAGCGAGGATGTTCCGGCGATAAGTAGCGAACGGCGATCAAGCATTTTGGGCTCCCATCCCGCAAATTTCGGTGGAAATAATCCAATTTTGCGAGAAGGTGCCCCGTGGCGGTAGTGCCGTTCGAGGGTCAAAATGTCCAATTTGAGCGCGCGAAAGCGCTAGGCCCCCGGAGTGCTTTCGATACGCCGGGCAGTCTGGCCGCTAGCGCAACATGTGGGCAACCAGCTCGGCGCGAGTTCCGATACCAAGCTTGGCATACACTCCTGATAGGCGGTTTTTGACGGTGCCCGGCGATACTCCCATATGGCGTGCGATTTCGGCGTTGGTCCACCCGCGACAGGCGAGCATGGCCATGGTGAATTCCGTGGTCGTTAGATCGTCGGCCACGTCCTCGCCCGAATCGGGGTTGTGGATGCGCCGCCAGCCGTAGCTGAATCGATACGTAATCTCGATGATGCGTGCGAAGTCGTCAGGGTATTGCGTTTTTAGACACGCCTCGATAAGCCCCTGCAAAAGGCCGTGGTGCTCGCCGATAAGTTCGACAAGGCCGTCGGGACGCGCAACGTCCCAAGCGGCTCCGAAGTGTGCCTTTGCGGCGTCGATGTCCTTGAGGCTCATGCAGGCCATGGAAGCCGACAGGTGCAGGAACAGCTCCGAGATGGGATAACTTCCCTGTTTCATGATCAGGGCGTTTTCCGCCATGCCCAGACTGCGGCCATATTCGCCGCGCAGGTATAGGGCATGCGCCATCACGTAGCTGGCGAACAGGCGCAGGCCTTCGGGCAGATGCGCCGCAAGCGGATAAAACTCTTCGGCGGAATGCGGGGAAGGCAGGTGCAGCAGGACGCTCGCAGCGGAGGCGAACAGGATATGCGTGGCGTGGACGGCGGGCGATTCCTCGTCAGTTGGCGTATCGAGGATGCCCGCAAGGCAACGGCGGGCATCGGCGATACGATTGAGCGACAGACTGGCATATCCGCAGATAAGGCATGCGGAATAGCGCAGTGCGGGATCGGTGGCGTCAAGATAGGGGCGTGCTGCCTCGGCGGCGAGCGTGGCCTGTCCGCGAAAGTACAGCGCTTCTGTCGTGGCAATGGCGCGCGAATCGGGGTCGGAAATGCCTGCAACCGCAGCGTCAATCTGCCCCGGCACAAAGGCAGTGCACATCAACGGCATGGGAATGCGTGGGTAGCCATCGCAGTCCATCTTCCATCTCCCATCAGGTGGCAACAATGCAGCAATTGTACTCCTGTTGCTCGGGACCCCTTTCGTTTTACTGTTCGGTTGACGCTGCGGATCGTTTTGGAAGACTTACGAGCATGGTGGTCCCGTTCTCGGAACTTGCTTCGACCTCTACCGTGCCGCCGTGTAGGGCTGCAATCTCCCAAACAAGCGCTAGCCCGAGTCCTGCGCCGCCGTATGCCCTGCTGCGGGATTTGTCTAGACGAAAGAACGGCTGGAAGATGCTCTCTCGGTATTTCTTGGGTATTCCCGGGCCCTGGTCCTCGACTCGCAGGAACACGTGGCTGTCGTTGTCGCAGATGGAGACGTTGACAGTCGAGCCGGAGCGGCTGTAACGGATGGCGTTTTCGGCCAGGTTAAACACCAGCCGATAGAGGAGCGTGTCGCTCCCGATTACTAAAGCGTCTCCGGCGCAATCGAGGGTTATGTCCTTATCCTCGGCAAGTGGCGCAAGGTCGGTGAGGACCTCTTCGGACAAGGGACCAAGTTCGACATCGTCCTCGCAAGGAACGCTGCGGAGCTCACTCATCTCGAGCAATACCTTGGTCATTCGAGACATGCGCTCGGTTTGTTCTTGTAGCAGGCCGAGCAGCTCGACTGTTTCGGGTTGCAAACCGGAGTGCTCGGAGATGAATAGTTCAATCTGTGCTTGCATAAGGGCGAGCGGGGTGCGCAGCTCGTGTGCGGCGTTGCCGGTAAATTGACGCTGTGCAGAGAACCCTTCGCCAAGACGAGCGATCATGTCGTTGAAAGAGGCGCTGCATCGCTGTAGCTCGGTGGGCACATCTTCACTGAGTCTGATTTCGCTTAGGTTGTCAGGCTGCACGCGCTCTACCTGGGCTGCAAAAGCCCGTAGCGGTTTGAGTGCACGGCCGCTCACAAAGTATGCCAGCGCGCCGCCAAGGAGTGTGACTCCAGCCGTGATGTACCAGGCTGTCGTGCCAAAAGACTCCTGTGCGTCGTTTACGACGATCGTGACCTCGTCATCGAGGCTCCCCTTCGTTGGGTCAAACGCCTGAGGTGCATCTACGCCGGCTGCGCTAAGGGCCGAGATGTCGCTGCCGATAGCATCCATGTAGCGCATGCCCGTATAGCCGACCAGACAGTTCGTCAGCACGCACGCCGCACACGTGAGCAGTGCCGTCATAATCGTTATGCGCCATTGCAGCGAAAGCCCTTTCATTCGCCATCCTCCATAACGTAGCCCTCTCCAATCCGATTGCGAATCGGGTCGTATCCCAAAGCGCTGCGTAGCTTTTTGCGGAGCGACGAGATATGAACGCGGGTTGCGTTGCTAAAGCTGTTCACACTGCTATCCCAAACGTGCTCGATGAGCTCCTCTTGACTTACCGGACGCCCCTGATTAAGCATCAGGTATTCCAAGATTCCCGTTTCCTTGCGCGTAAGAGATAAGGTCTCGCTGTCCACGGAAGCGATGCGCGCCTTGGTGTCAAAGCGGAGCTTTCCGCAGGCTAAAACTATGTCGCTTTGTGCGAAGCGCCTGAGGGTAAGGCTGCGGATCCTTGCTGCAAGTTCGTCCAGATGAAACGGCTTGGTGAGGTAATCGTTGGCGCCGGCATCGAGTCCGTCGACTTTATCGGATACTTCGCCACGTGCGGACAGAATCAGCACCTTGGTCTCGCAGTCGGTTTTCCTAAGTTCCCTGAGCACGGTCATGCCATCGATACGGGGAAGGTTGAGGTCGAGTACCACGACGTCAAAGACTTCGACGCCCAGCAGGTCGAGCGCCTCCCGTCCATCGTGACAGCAGTCGACGCTGTACGCCAAGTTTCGCAAGCTGCGCGCGATTGCATCGCACAGTGCTCGCTCGTCTTCGACGATCAAAATACGCATAACAGTCTCCTTGCACATTCCAAATCGCGCTTAACATGGATTTTATAGTCGATATGGTCCAATGGTCGCGTAACGAAAGGAGTGGTCGAGTTGTTCAAAGCGGTAAAACCCATGGTACAGGTCGCTTTGTTGATCGTCGGAATTGCCATGGTGTGCTTTGGCGTTATGCGTGGCGAGGCGGATGCCGTGCTGGCCAAAGCGATTAGGCTGTGCTTGGAGTGTATCGGAATTGGATAAAAGAGCAAACACCGCGTCGCATGTTTTGGCCCGATTTCGCGGACTCATTCAGGCGGCGGCGACGCTGGTCACCAACATTCACCTGCCAAACTTTGCCAAAGGCGGCATCTATCAGGGCGCGGGAAAAACAGTCTGCGTACCTGGACTTAATTGCTATTCGTGCCCTGCGGCATCGGGTGCGTGCCCCATCGGGTCGTTCCAGTCGGTGGTAGGTTCATCCAAGTTCAACTTTTCTTACTATGTTACCGGTACGCTCATTTTGCTCGGCGTGCTGCTGGGACGATTTGTATGCGGCTTTCTGTGCCCGTTTGGCTGGCTGCAGGAGCTGCTTCACAAGATTCCCGGCAAAAAGTTCTCCACGAAAAAGCTTAAGCCGCTCACGTACATCAAGTACGTCGTGCTGCTGTTTGCCGTGGTGCTGCTGCCCGTCTTGGTGGTTAACGACGTGGGCATGGGCGACCCGTTCTTTTGTAAGTACATCTGTCCGCAGGGCGTGCTCGAGGGCGCCATTCCGCTAGCCATTGCCAATGCCGGCATTCGATCTGCGTTGGGACATCTCTTTACTTGGAAACTTGCCGTTCTCATTGCCGTGGTAGTGCTGAGCGTTTTGTTCTACCGCCCCTTCTGCAAATGGATTTGTCCACTCGGCGCATTCTATGCGCTCATGAATAAGGTATCCCTACTGGGCATCCGGGTCGATGCATGCAAATGTGTCTCGTGCGGCAAGTGCTCAAAGGTTTGTCAGATGGACGTTGATGTGGTCCGCGCGCCCAATCATGCCGAATGCATCCGGTGCGGAAAGTGCATCGGGGCCTGTCCCGTCGATGCCATCAGCTATCGCTATGGCCTGGATGTGTCGGCGGAAAAGCTCCCCTTGACCGCCGATAAAAAGTAAACAAGCTTCGACAAAACGGAGGAACGACTATGAAGCTTTCTAAGATTGCGGCCCTGTTTATGGTGCCGGTGCTGGCCTTGTGTCTTGTGGCGTGCTCGGCACCTGGCGGCAATGCGAGCGAATCTGCGAGCTCCGATCCTAAGATCGCAGAACTCACTGCGCAGAAGCCGGCCAATGCCGACGAGGCCGCCGAGCTGTATGCGAAGCTCATGCAGAAGGAGAACGAGATCTTTTCGAGTGATAACGCGCTGTGGGAAAAGGTATTCAATGCGGCAAATAAAGACTCGGCAATGATTGAGGACGGCAGCAATTACGGCGATTTCCTGCTCAAGACCATCGACGGCGCCAAGGATGAGTTCACGGCGGATGAGCTTAAGACACTCAAGGCCGGTGCACAGCAGATCAAGGAGATCGAGGACAAGCTCGAGAGCCTGGAGAAGGAGTTCCCCGGCTGTGGAAGCACGCCGAGTGCAGGCGAGAGCGTCGACGCTTCGGCCGCTGGCATGACGGCTGGTGCCAATGCTTCGAGCGAGGCGACGAAGTTCCCCGGCTTTACGGGCAAGGACCTGGATGGCAACGACGTGAGCAGCGACGAGCTGTTCTCTAAGAACAAAGTCACCGTCATGAACTTCTGGTTCACTACTTGCAAGCCGTGCGTGGGCGAGCTGGGCGATCTTGAGAAACTGAATCAGGAGCTGGCCAAGAAGGGCGGCCAGGTCGTGGGCGTCAATTCCTTTACGCTCGATGGCAACAAGGGCGAGATTGCAGATGCCAAGGACGTGCTGAGCAAGAAGGGCGTGACGTATAAGAACGTCTGGTTCAAGTCGGATAGCGAGGCCGGTAAGTTTACGTCAAATTTGTTCTCGTTCCCGACGACGTATGTCATCGATCAGAATGGCAACATCGTAGGGGATCCAATCGTGGGAGCCATCAGCTCCGCTGAGCAGCGCGCAGCGCTCGACAAGCTTATTGACCAGGCGATCGCGAATAGCGAGCAGTAGAAAACGCGTAAAGCATGGCGAGGATCGTGCGCCGCTGTGCGGAGTAGTCCGCTGCCTTTCAAGATAATCTCCACCATATAGAGGTCCCGCTCGGGGCCTCTTCTTTTAGGCGCCGTCCCGTTCGTTTTTTGGCGCGGTTCCCTACATTCCTCACTGGCGCCGGCAAAAATGGGGATAGAGTAGGACAAACGCGTCGAATACGAACGGCGGGGGAGAGCGGGCAGGGTGCCCGCGTGGGAGAGGTTGCCGTCCATGCTGGAGCTCAAAGGTATTTGCAAAAGGTACGTTACCCAGTCGTTTACGCAGGTGGCGCTCGACGGCGTAAGCCTGGCTTTTCGCGATAACGAGTTCGTGGCCATTCTGGGTCCCTCGGGCTCGGGTAAAACTACGATGCTCAACGTTATCGGTGGGCTCGATCACTTTGATTCCGGTGATCTGCTGATCGACGGTATTTCGACCAAGGATTTTCACGATCGCGATTGGGATGCCTATCGCAATAACCGCATCGGCTTTGTGTTCCAGAGCTATAACCTCATTCCGCATCAGACCATTTTGGAAAACGTGGAGCTGGCGCTTACGCTCACGGGTGTGGGGCACGCCGAGCGCCGCCAGCGTGCGCGCGAGGCGTTGGAGAAAGTCGGCCTGGGCGAGCACGTTAACAAGCGCCCGAGCCAGCTTTCGGGCGGGCAGATGCAGCGCGTGGCCATCGCCCGCGCCCTGATTAACGATCCCGAGATCGTGCTGGCAGACGAGCCGACCGGCGCCTTGGATTCCACAACGTCCGTGCAGGTCATGGACTTGCTCAAGGACGTGGCGCGCGACCGTCTGGTTATTATGGTCACGCACAATCCCGAGCTGGCGTACCAATACGCCACGCGCATCGTCAACCTGGCGGACGGCAAGATCACCGACGATTCCGATCCTTTCGATGTCGCTGACGCCACGCGCCGCGAGGCAAAGCCTACGCGCAAAACCTCGATGAGCTTTGTGACGGCGCTGGGGCTTTCTGCCCGCAACCTTATGACCAAGAAGGGCCGTACGGCCATGACGGCCTTTGCGGGGTCGATTGGCATTATCGGTATCGCGGCGATTCTGGCGCTGTCCAATGGTGTAAACGGCTACATCAAAAAGGTCGAGGAGGATACGCTCTCGAGCTACCCGCTCACCATTTCCAAGCAGGATTACGACCTGTCGTCCATGATGGGCGGGCAGGGAACTGCGGATGATGACTCGCCTGAAAATGTGGATTCGTCCGACGACAGTGCCGGTGGCAAGGCTAAGGGAACCGATAAGATTCCTGTGGTCACGGCCGTAAAGGATATGTTTGCAAGTGTTAAGTCCAACGACTTGACGAGCTTTAAGGCATGGCTCGATGCCGGTGGCGACGGCATCGATAAAGAGGTCAACGCCATTCAGTACGGCTACGGTGTATCGCCGGTTGTCTATCGTGCCGGCAAGGGCGATGAGAAGCCTGTCCGACTGGTGCCCAACGCCATGACCGAGGCCATGAGCGGAGGCGCGAGCTCGGCGGCAACGGTGAGCATGGAATCCATGGGAACCTCGGTCTTTAACGAGATGATTGACGACCAGAGCCTGCTCGACAGCCAGTACGATGTCGTCGCCGGTCATTGGCCCACGTCTGCCAACGAAGCCGTGATGGTGCTTTCGAGTCGTGGCACGGTGGGCGACTATACGCTCTACAGCATCGGCGCGCTGGATATCAATGAGCTCAACGATCTGGTAAACAGCGCTATGACGGCTGACGGTGGGGTCGAAACGCCCGAGACCGGCACCGACTTTACCTACGATGATGCGTTGTCCACGACGTTTAAGGTGTTGTCGCCGGCCGATGCCTATCGCAAAAACGAAGAGACCGGCATGTGGACTGACATGTCTGACGACGCCGACTTTATGGCAGCCAAGGTCGCCGACGGTATCGATGTGCACATTGTGGGCGTGGTGCGACCCAACGAGACGGCCAACGCGAGCGCGTTGTCCCCGGGCATTGCCTATACGCATGCGCTGACTCGCCAGCTTATGGAGCGCGCTGCCGATTCGCAGATTGTGCAGGAACAACTCGCCCACCCCGAGACGGATGTCTTTACGGGCAAGTCTTTCGATGAGCTGCAAGGCGAGGCCAAACAGGGCGTGGACCTGGGCAGCATGTTCAGTGTGGACGAGGCAGCGCTGAAGAGCGCGTTCTCGTTCGATGCGTCTGCGCTCTCGGGTGCGGCCGGCGGTATGGACCTGTCTGGTCTTGACTTGTCCGGGCTGGACATTGACCTTTCGGGCGTTGGTAAGGACATCGACTTCAGCGACATCATGGCCAAAACGCCAACCCCAGATTTCTCGGGTATCTTTGACGGTCTGGAACTCACACCCGAGCAAATGCAGCAGGCGGGAACGCTTGCCAACCGGCTGTTTGAGGGCTTTTTGCGGTCTGATCAGTTTAAGGCGCTGTTGCCCGAAGATCTTAAGGACGCGTCAAAGCTTGCTTCCGCATTCTCGGCGTATCTTGAGAGTGATACGGCAGCCCAGCAAATCCTGGCCCAGCTCAAAGCGCTCGGCGGCGATGCCCTGGC
>CABUHI010000021.1 GCA_902491345.1 uncultured Collinsella sp. | reverse complement strand
GCTTGATCAGACGGCAGGCATCGCCGCGGCGGAACAGACGCTGCAGCTTGCGCTCGACCGGGGCGTTGCCCTTCTGGACCTCGGCACCCGAGGTCTCGATGGACTCGGTGTTCTGGGTCTTGGAGGAGCCGGTGGCGCCACCGATGCCATCACGGCCAGTGCGGCCGCCCAGCAGGATGATCTTGTCGGTGGGGGCGGGGCACTCGCGACGAACGTGGTTTGCCGGGGTAGCGCCCACGACGGCGCCAACCTCCATGCGCTTGGCCACGTAACCGGGGTGATAGAGTTCGTTGACCTGACCGGTGGCAAGGCCGATCTGGTTGCCGTAGCTGGAGTAGCCGGCGGCGGCAGTGGTCACGAGCTTGCGCTGCGGCAGCTTACCCTCGAGCGTCTCGGAAACCGGGACGGTGGGGTCGCCGGCGCCGGTGACGCGCATGGCCTGATACACATAGCTGCGGCCCGAGAGCGGGTCGCGGATGGCGCCGCCCACGCAGGTGGCGGCACCGCCGAAGGGCTCGATCTCGGTCGGGTGGTTGTGGGTCTCGTTCTTAAACAGGAACAGCCAGTCCTGGTCCTCGCCGTCGACATCGACCTTCACCTTGACGGTGCAGGCGTTGATCTCCTCGGACTCGTCGACATCGGTCATGACGCCGGTCTTCTTAAGGTACTTGGCGCCGATGGTGCCCATGTCCATGAGGCAGACGGGCTTGGCGTCGCGACCGAGCTCGTGGCGCATCTCCATGTAGCGGTCGAAGGCCTGCTGCACCACGGCGTCGTCGATCGTCACGTCGTCCAGGACGGTGCCGAAGGTGGTGTGGCGGCAGTGGTCGGACCAGTAGGTGTCGATCACGCGGATCTCGGTGATGGTGGGGTCGCGATCCTCATCGCGGAAGTACTGCTGGCAGAAGGCGATGTCCGCCTCGTCCATGGCAAGACCGCGCTCGGAAATAAAGGCGGCAAGGCCAGCCTCATCGAGCTCGCGGAAGCCGTCGAGCACCTCGACGGGCTGGGGCTCGGGGGTCTCCATGTACAGCGTCTCGGGCAGGTCGAGCGAGGCGATGCGCGCCTCGACGGGGTTCACCACGTAGTGCTTGATGGCCTCGATGGCGGCTTCGTCCAGAGTGCCCGAGATCATATAGACCTTGGCGGAGCGCACGGCGGGGCGCTCGCCCTGGCTGATGAGCTGCACGCACTCGCTGGCGGAGTCGGCGCGCTGGTCAAACTGGCCAGGCAGGAATTCGACGGCAAAGACGGCGCCATCGCTTGCGGGGAGCTCGTCGTAGGTCACATCGACCTGGGGCTCGCTAAAGACGGTCGGCACGCAGGAGCGGAAAAGCTCCTCGTCGATGCCCTCGACGTCGTAGCGGTTGATGATCCTCAGGGCCTCGATGCCCTTGATGCCGAGAATCTCGGTCAGCTCGCCCTTGAGCTGCTGAGCCTCGACGTCGAACCCGGGTTTCTTCTCCACGTAGATACGAGAGACCATTGGTTCCTGCCTTCCTGATCGGTTGGGCGTACGGTACGGTATGCGGCAGCGGTCGGTTTGCGGGGTCTGCCCTGCGGTCGCCTTGAGCCACATGTTTGTAAACCTCACTATGATACGACAGCTCGCGGCGCGTTGAGGACGGCGAGGGTGCTACAGTGATGCGCAAACAAGAGAAAGGCATCACATGGCATTCGTTTCACTCGCCATCATCGCGCTCGTGGCCTTTGCAAGCCCCTTCATCGCCTCGGCGATTCCCGGAAAACCCATTCCCGAAACGGTCTTTTTGCTCGTGTTCGGCGCGGTGCTGGGACCCCATATGCTCGACATTATCCATGTAGATGCCGAGGTCTCGCTTGTGTCCGAGCTCGGTCTGGCCTTTTTGTTCCTGCTCGCCGGCTTTGAGATCGACCCCAAGAGCATCACGGGCGTCGAGGGGCGCTACGGCTTGGCGACGTGGGTCGTCACGTTTGGTATCGCCTGGCTTGCCGTGCGCTTTACTCCGTGGTTCTCGGTCAGCCATTTCGACGGTATCGCCGTGACGCTTGCCCTCACTTCGACGGCGCTCGGCACGCTCGTGCCCATCATGCGTGAGCGCTCGCTCACCGGCACGCGCGTGGGCGACTCGATTCTTGCGTATGGCACCTGGGGTGAGCTCGGCCCCGTGCTCGCCATGTCGGTGCTGCTGTCTGCCCGCACCGGCATCCAGACGCTTGTAATCCTTGGCTTGTTTGCGGTGGTCTGCGTGTTGCTGGCCGTGGTCCCAAGCCGCTCCAAGCGCGTCGGCAGCCGCTTCTTTGCGTTTGTCGAGGAACGCGCCGATACCACGTCGCAGACCTTCGTGCGCCTGACGGTGCTCATCTTGGTCACGCTCGTGGCGTTCTCGGCCGTCTTTGATCTCGACATCGTGTTGGGTTCTTTTGCCGCCGGCTTTGTCTTGCGCTACATCATCCCCGAGGGCAACCATACGCTGGAGACCAAGCTCGACGGCCTGGCCTACGGCTTTTTGATTCCGGTGTTCTTTACCGTATCGGGTGCAAAGATCGACCTGACGGCCGTGGCATCGCGCCCGGGCTTGCTCGCGGGCTTTATCGTGGCGTTGCTGATTATTCGTGCCGTGCCCATCCTCATCTCTATGGGCATTTGCCCTGCGACGCGAGATGTGTCGGCGTATGGTCGCATTACCGTGGCCCTGTACTGCACCACGGCGCTGCCGATCATCGTTGCCGTAACGAGCGTGGCCGTCAACGCGGGCGCGCTGTCGCAAGATATTGCGTCGGTCATGGTTGCCGCCGGTGCCATCACGGTGTTCTTGATGCCGCTGCTCGCGCAGCTCTTCTACCGCGTGGTCGACGCTGCACCGGTCGCTGCCGTGGCAGAGGTTGCCGAGCATCCATCCGATGCGCTCGACATTCTGCGCGCCCATCACGATTTGGCGAGCCTGCTCGCACGCGAGCATGAGCTTTTGACCTCGCATGGCCATGGTCGCGTATTCGAGGGCCTGCCTACGCTCGATACGATTGCCGATCGCCTCTCGGCCGAGGCGGCAAGCGGGCACATCGATGCCCGTATCGTGGACGCGGCGCACCTGCTTGCCGATAAGACCTATGGAGACGAGGTTGACCCGTCCGAGCTGACTCCGCGTGAGCGCCGCCGCCTGGAGCGCGCCAAGTTCGCCGTGCACGAATACCGCCGCCGCATGCTGGAGCTCTACGCACGCGAAGAAGCCGAGGACGACGACGGCAAATAACGAAATGCTTCTCTAGGGGAAGGCGCATCCCACTTTAAAGACCCGAAACGGGACGCAGTTTCCGCATCGGCCCCCATCGGGAAGCCACATCCCAGAATGGACGCTCAGAGCGGGATGCAGTTTCCGCTTTGGACCCCTGCCGGAAAGCGCGTCCCAGTCTGAAGGTTCAAAATGGGATGCGCTTTCCGAAACAAAGGCCTTGGGGAAACTGTGTCCCGGAATGGGCGCTCAGAGTGGGATGTGGTTTCCATGAGAGACCCGTTGCGGAAACGGTGTCCCAGAATCGGCGTTCAAAACGGGGCACATTTTCCGAAACATGGCCCTGAGGGAAGCTGCGTCCCGGTCTGAGCCGGAATTCTGGGACACGGCTTCCACTTCAAACAGAAGAAGGCGCGCTGCCTGCGGTTGATGCAGACAGCGCGCCTTTTGGTTGAGCAATATTGAGGCTGGGAGCTGTGGCTTATGGCCCCCTAGGAGCGGGCGGCTCCGTCGACGGGGAGCACGGCACCCGTAACATAGGAGGACATGTCGCTCGCCAGGAAAACAAAGGCGTTGGCGACATCCTCGGGCTCGCCCATGCGACCCAGCGGAATGGTGGCGATGATGGGCTTGATGACTTCTTCGGGCAGGTTGGCGACCATGTCGGTTTTGGTTACACCGGGTGCTACGGCATTGACGCGGATGCCCATGGGGGCGAGCTCGCGCGAGAGCGACTGGACCATGCCGTTGACGGCAAACTTGGACGTGGGGTAACCGACGCCGGAAGGCTGGCCGTACTTGGCGACCATCGAGCTTGTGGTAGTGATGGTGCCGCCGTGGCCGGCCTCGGTCATGATCTTGGCAGCAGCCTGGTGGCCGTTAAAGACGGCGACGACGTTGAGGTCCATAACTTTGGCGAACTCCTCGGCTGTATAGTCCAAAAGGGGCGAGCGCTGGGAGATTCCGGCGTTGTTGACGACTGTATCGAGACCGCCCATGTCGGCTGCGGCCTGCGTAAAGGCCTCGGTCACGGCCTCGAGCGAGGTGAGATCGCAGGAACGACCCCAGACCTTGGCGTCGGGATAGACGGCTGTCAGCTTCTCAACGGCCGCATCGGCAGTCTCCTGGCGCGAGCCAAAGACAGTGACGGCGGCACCCTCCTCGATAAAACGGCAGGTGATGGCATAGCCGATACCGCGCGTGCCTCCGGTGACGATTGCTTTCTTGCCCTCGAGCAGCATGATGCCTCCATTCTTCGGGGGTGGACGTACTCAGCACAGCGTAGCGGTAGCCGGAATCGGCCGCGTTTGCATATCGGTGAACGGTAGCCCGCGTTACCGATGGGCGGCTCGCACAAATGTGCTCTGCCGTTGTGCTTAGGGCAGGAGACAAAAGGGCTCCCGTCCCACATCGGACGGGAGCCCTCAAAGCGCGTATTGCTAGGCGATCGATGGACTAGTTGGCCATGACGCCTTCGGTCCAGGCCTCGACGTCCTCGATGCGCAGGACGTTGGCGACCTCGGCCACGCAGTCGACGCTGGCAAGCTCGGCGGCGGCAGCCTGGACGTCCTTCTCGAGCGCGCGGTGCGTCAGGAAGATGACCGAGCAGGCATCGCTGACGCCCGACTTGCCGTCCTCGACCTGGTTGATGAGCGAGATCGAGATGTTGTGCTTGGCAAAGATGTCGACCGTCTCGGACAGGGCGCCCACGCGGTCGGCGACCTTCAGGCGCACATAGTACTTGGTCTGGAGCTCGTCCATGGGCTTAAAGGCGAGGTTGTGGCCATAGGGCTCAATCTCGGGCAGCGGAGCCACGCCGCGGCTGATCTGCTCGGAGAGCGACAGGATATCGCCCACGACGGCGCTCGCGGTGGGGAAGGAGCCTGCGCCGGCACCGTAGAACATGGTCTCGCCCACGGCGTCGCCTACCACGTAGACAGCGTTCATGGCGCCGTTGACCTTGGCAAGCATGTGGTCGGCGGGGATCAGCGTGGGGTGCACGCGAACGTCGACGCCGGCGTCGGTGTTGCGGGCGATGCCGAGCAGCTTAATGGTGTAGCCGAGTTCGCGGGCCTGGGCGATGTCCTCGGCACCGATGGTACGGATACCCTGTTGGTACACATCGTCGGTGGTAACGCGGGTGCCAAAGCCGATGGAGGCGAGGATGGCCGTCTTGCTGGCGGCGTCGAAGCCGTCGACGTCGGCGGACGGGTCGGCCTCGGCATAGCCCTTGGCCTGTGCGTCGGCAAGCACGTCGGCGTAATCGGCGCCCTCGGCGTCCATGCGCGACAGGATATAGTTGGTGGTGCCGTTGAGAATGCCGGCGATGGTCAGGATCTTGTTGCCTACCAGGTCGTGCTCAAGCGTGCTGACAATGGGGATGCCGCCGCCGCAGCTGGCCTCGCACTTAATCTGCACGCCGCACGCGCGCGCCTTCTCGGCGAGCGTCTCGACGTGACGGCCCAGCAGAGCCTTGTTGGCGGAGACGACATGCTTGCCGTTCTCGAAGGCAGTGGTGAAGATCTCGGTCGCGGGGTGCTCGCCGCCGATCAGCTCGACGACGATATCGACGGCGGGGTCGGTGACGACGTCATGCCAGTCACTCGTAAAGGCCTCGCGCTCAATACCGGCTGCATCGGCCTGCTCCCAGGCAAGCGCGCAGGCGCGGGTCAGCTTAAGGTCGATGCCGTAGGCTGCCAGGTACTCATCGTGGTGGCTCTTGATCAGACGGGCCACGCCGCCGCCGACGGTTCCCAGACCGATCAGACCGACGTTCACGGTGCGCAGGGGTTCGCTCATAGATAGCTCCTTCGTGCATCTTATGGATGGATTAACCGCTTAAAGGTTGAGTGCATTCTAGCGTGAACCGAGGGCGCGTGCTCGCCAGGCAACAGGAGTCGCACAAAGCGGCACCCCCGAAACGCTGCGGAAACATTGGAAACATGCTCGCTACAAACGGAATTCCGTAACAAACTGTCAACGTTTGCGCCATAAGGTTTGCCCCGTACCGCAAGACGGCCGCACTGCGGCCAGCGAAAAAGGGGGACACCATGTTCAACATCAACAGCACGCTCAGCCGTAGGAACTTTCTCGCCGGCGCCGCGGCGCTCGGCAGCACCGCCGCACTCGCTGGTTGCTCGTCGGGTGGCTCGGACGGCGGCTCCGCCGATGACGGCAAGACCTTCAAGATCGGTGTCATCGGCCCTCTGACCGGCGCCGCGGCAACCTATGGCGTTTCGGCCGAGAAGGGTGCCAAGCTCGCCGCCAAGGATTTCTCGACCAAGGACATCAAGCTTTCGCTTAAGTCCGAGGACGATGTCGCCGACGGAGAGAAGGCCATCAACGCCTTCAATACCCTGTGCGACTGGGGCATGCAGGCGCTCGTCGGCCCCGTCACGACTGGTGCCGCCGTCGCCGTCTCGGGCGAGATTGCCGACGATATGCTCATGGTCACGCCCTCGGCCTCGTCGCTTGACGTCACCAAGGATAAGACCACGGTCTTTCAGGTTTGCTTCACCGATCCCACCATGGGCGCCAGCGCCGCGAAGTTCTTGGCCGAGAAGTACGCGGACGCCAAGATCGCCCTGTTCTACAACTCCGGCGATACGTATAGCTCGGGCGTTGCCGACGCTTTTGCCGAGCAGGCCAAGGCGTCCAAGCTCGACATCGTCGATACCGAGACCTTTAAGGACGACTCTTCCACGAGCTTTACCAACCAGCTCACCAAGGCCAAGGAGGCCGGTGCCACGCTTATCTTTGCCCCGATCTATTACACGCCGGCGTCCGTCCTGCTCAAGAACGCCAAGGACATGGGCTACGACATGACCCTCATGGGCACCGATGGCATGGATGGCCTGCTCTCTGTGGAAGGCTTCGATACCTCTCTTGCCGAGGGCGTGCTGCTCATGACCCCGTTTTCCGCCGACGATGAGAAGAACGCCGACTTCGTCAAGGCATATAAGGACGCCTACAATGAGACGCCCAACCAGTTTGCCGCCGATGCCTACGATTGCGTTCACGCGATTGTCGAGGCAATCGATAAGGCAGACATCGACATTACGGCCGACGGCGCCGATATTGCCGGTGATCTTGCCAAGGCCATGCGCAAGATCAAGATCGAGGGCCTGACGGGCGAGCTGACGTGGAACGACGAGGGCCAAGTCGAGAAGCCCGCTACGGCCTATGTGATTCAGGACGGCAAGTACATCGCCGCCTAGGTGCGTACAAAACGCGACCGGTGAGGCAGTTTTAATCAGGGCAGGGGCGCTTGTAACAGAATGGAAATATTACTTTCACACAATAAAGTGGCTAAACTGCATATACTGATAGAAATACGCATAATTATGGATAAATGGACAAAACAAAAGAAAAGTTGAAATAATCGCCACTTTTCTCAACTAAAGCGTCTACTATTTTGCGAACGCCGAACACGGCGAAGGATGGCCTGTCGGGTAACCGAAACCCGACGAGATTTGAGAGGAGAGCCGCATGTCGAGCCTCACCGGTAAGTCATTGAACCCTGTTATGAATCGCAGGAGCGTTATCGCGAGCGCAGCAGGTCTGGGGGCGATGTCCATTCTAGCTGGCTGCTCCTCCAACGGCGGCGACAGCGGTTCCGCGTCGGGCGACGCTTCGTTTAAGATCGGCACCATCGGCCCGCTGACCGGCGCCAACGCGTCCTACGGCAAGTCCGTTACCCAGGGTGTCGAGCTTGGCTGCAAGGATTTCTCGACCAAGGAGCTGCCGCTTGCCAGCAAGGCCGAGGACGACCAGGCCGACGGCGAGAAGGCTGTCAACGCCTTGAATACCCTGCTCGACTGGGGCATGCAGGCCCTCGTCGGCCCGACCACCACGGGTGCGTCGGTTGCCGTTGCCGCAGAGTGCGGTAACGACCCCAAGACGTTCATGATCACCCCGTCCGCGTCCTCCGAGGACGTCACCGACGGCAAGGATTGCGTCTTCCAGGTTTGCTTTACCGACCCCAACCAGGGCGTCAACGCTGCCAAGTTTTTGGCAGAGAAGTACGCGGATGAGAAGTTCTTTGTCTTCTATAACGCCGCAGATGCCTATAGCTCGGGTATTGCTGATGCCTTCAAGGCACAGGCTGTCGAGTCTAAGCTTGAGATTGTCGCCGAGAAGACCTTTAAGGATGACTCCGCAACGAGCTTTACCAACCAGCTGACCAATGCCAAAGAGGCCGGCGCCACCATGATCTTCGCGCCGATCTACTACACGCCCGCATCCGTCCTGCTCAAGAACGCCAAGGACATGGGCTACGACGTCAAGATGATGGGCTGCGATGGCATGGACGGTATCCTGGGCGTGGAGGGCTTCGACACCTCTCTTGCCGAGGGCCTGCTGCTCATGACCCCGTTCTCCGCCGACGACGAGAAGAACGCCGACTTCGTCAACGCTTACAAGGATAAGTACGGCGATACCCCCGACCAGTTTGCCGCCGACGCCTACGACGGCGTGCATGCGGTGGCCGAGGCCCTCAAGGAGGCCGGCCTTGGTGTCGACGCCGATCCCACCGAGGTCGCCGAGAAACTGTCCAAGGCTATGCTCAAGATTACCGTTGACGGTCTGACCGGCAAGCTCACCTGGAACGATAAGGGCCAGGTCCAGAAGGAGCCAACGGCGTACGTCATCACCGACGGCAAGTACGTACAGGCCTAATAGGCCGCCTTACATAGAGCGGTTTTGATCCCAAGCAGGGGAGGTTTTGGCCTTCCCTGCTTGCTTGGTATCTAGGGACGATGTAACGTCCCTGTTTCATACATCAACTGGAAACCCATTCGAAAGGGGGATGTGGAACATGACGGTCTTTATCCAATACCTGGTCAACGGCCTGTCCATGGGCAGTGTCTACGCCATCATCGCGTTGGGCTACACCATGGTCTACGGTATCGCCAAGATGCTGAACTTCGCTCACGGCGACGTCATCATGGTCGGTGCCTATGTCTCGTTCTGCGCCACGTCGTATCTCGGCCTCCCGGGCTGGGCATCTGTAATTCTCTCTTGTGTGGTCTGTACCGTTCTCGGTGTTCTCATCGAGGGTCTGGCATACAAGCCGCTGCGTCAGGCGGGCCCGCTGGCCGTTCTGATCACGGCCATCGGCGTGTCTTACTTCCTGCAGAACGCCGCGCAGCTTCTGTGGGGCGCCACGCCCAAGAACTTCACTTCGCTCGTCACCTTCCAGGTGCCGGAGTTCTTGGCCAAGTTCAACGTAAGCGCCGTCTCGCTCGTCACCATCGTCGCCTGCCTGGTTATCATGGCCGGCCTGATGTTCTTTACAGGTAAGACCAAGATGGGCAAAGCTATGCGCGCCGTGTCCGAGGACAAGGCCGCCGCTCAGCTCATGGGCATCAACGTCAACCGCACCATCTCGATGACGTTTGCCATCGGCTCCGCCCTTGCCGCCATCGCCGGCGTGCTGCTGTGCTCCTACTCGCCGGTGCTGCAGCCTACGACAGGCGCCATGCCTGGCATCAAGGCCTTCGACGCCGCCGTCTTCGGTGGCATCGGCTCCATCCCCGGCGCCTTTGTCGGCGGCATTCTCATCGGCATCATCGAGGCGATGGCGCAGGCCTACATTTCCACGAGCCTTGCCAACTCCATCGTCTTTGGTGTTTTGATCATCGTCCTGCTCGTCAAGCCTGCCGGCCTCTTGGGCAAGTACGTCCCCGAGAAGGTGTAGGTGAGCGTTATGAAGTTTCTTAAAGACAAGCAGACGCGTCACGACTTTGTTACGTACGCCATGTGCCTTGTGGCGTTCGCCATCGTGTTCTTTATGCAGTCCAACCATATGATCCCGCGCATGATTGCGGGTCAGTTGGTTCCCATTACGGCCTACATCGTCATGGCCATTTCCCTCAACCTCGTCGTCGGCATCGCGGGCGACCTGTCGCTGGGCCATGCGGGCTTTATGAGCGTCGGCGCCTACACGGGCATCGTCACCGCGGTCGCCCTTGAGAGCGCCGTTCCCTCCGATCCGGTGCGCCTTATCATCAGCATCGTGGTCGGCGCCATCGCTGCCGCCATCCTGGGCTTCTTGATCGGTATCCCGGTCCTGCGCCTGAGCGGCGATTACCTGGCTATCGTGACGCTGGCCTTTGGCGAGATCATCAAAGAGATCGTCACTTGCCTTATCGTGGGCGTCGACTCCCGTGGCCTGCATGTGATCTTTAACATCACGGGCAACTCCACGATCGACGATCTGCACCTGCTCGAGGACGGCACCGCCATCATCAAGGGCGCCCAGGGCGCCTCGGGCGTGTCGACGTACTCGACCTTCCTCGCCGGTGCCATCCTGGTCATGGTCGCACTCGTGATCGTGCTCAACCTGGTTCGCAGCCGTACCGGCCGTGCCATTATGGCCGTGCGCGATAACAAGATTGCAGCCGAGTCCGTAGGCATCTCCGTCACCGAGTACCGCATGATCGCCTTCGTGGTTTCCGCTGCCCTCGCCGGTGCTGCCGGAGCTCTCTTCGGCGGTAACTTCTCGCAGCTCTCCGCCACCAAGTTCGACTTCAATACGTCCATCCTCATCCTGGTGTTCGTGGTCTTGGGTGGTCTTGGCAATATGCGCGGCTCCGTTATCGCGGCGGCGTTGCTCACGGTGCTTCCCGAGCTCCTCCGTCAGTTCTCGGACTACCGCATGCTCATCTACGCCATCGTGCTGATCCTGGTCATGATCTTTACCAACAACCCGCAGCTCAAGGCGTTCTTCGGTCGCGTCAAGGACCGCTTTGCTTCCAAGAAGGAGGTGGCAGCCGATGCCCAGTAAATTTGAGTTCAACAAGGGCAAGATGGTCCCGTATCCTTCTGGCGCCATCGTTCCCGACCGCGACCTGGGCGAGCGCCCGGCACTCGAGTGCATCCACCTGGGCATTGAGTTCGGTGGCCTTAAGGCAGTCGACGACTTTAGCCTGACTATCGGCAAGACCGAGATCGCCGGTCTGATCGGCCCCAACGGTGCCGGTAAGACCACGGTCTTCAATCTGCTCACCAAGGTGTATCAGCCCACGCACGGCACCATCCTGCTCGACGGCGAGGACACCTCGGGCAAGTCGGTCTATCAGGTCAACCGCATGGGTATTGCCCGTACCTTCCAGAACATTCGCCTGTTCAACACCATGACGGTGGAGGATAACGTTAAGGTCGGCCTGCATAACCAGGAGCGTTACTCCGGCTTTGAGGGCGTGCTGCGCCTGCCGACGTATTGGAAGCACGAGAAGGCCGCCCACGAGCGTGCCATGGAGCTGCTGTCCATCTTTGATATGGAGCATCTGGCAAACGAGCAGGCCGGATCGCTGCCTTACGGCGCTCAGCGTCGTCTGGAGATCGTCCGCGCGCTTGCCACCAACCCCAAACTGCTGCTGCTCGACGAGCCTGCCGCCGGCATGAACCCGTCCGAGACCGCGGAGCTCATGGAGAACATCGTTAAGATTCGCGACACCTTCGGCATCGCCATCATGCTTATCGAGCACGATATGTCGCTCGTTATGAACATCTGCGAGGGTATCTGCGTGCTCAACTTTGGCAAGGTCATCGCCAAGGGCACGGCCGAGGAGATCCAGAACAACGACGCCGTTATCGAGGCGTATCTGGGCAAGCAGGATAAGGGGGAGAACTAAATGGCAGAGCCGATGCTATCCGTCTACAACATCAACGTCTGGTACGGCGCTATCCACGCCATCAAGGACATCTCCTTTAACGTCAACGAGGGCGAGATCGTTGCTCTGATCGGTGCGAACGGTGCCGGTAAGTCCACGACGCTTAAAACCGTCTCGGGTCTGCTGCGTTCCAAGACCGGCTCCATCAAGTTTATGGGCGAGGACATTACCCATACGCCTGCCGACAAGCTGGTGGGTAAGGGCCTGGCTCAGGTCCCCGAGGGCCGTCGCGCCTTTTTGCAGATGACGGTTGAGGAGAACCTGGAGATGGGAGCCTACACACAGCCCAAGTCCACGGTTGCTCCGGGCCTTGAGCGTGTCTACGAGCAGTTCCCGCGCCTTAAGGAGCGCCGTCGCCAGGTCGCCGGCACCCTTTCGGGCGGCGAGCAGCAGATGCTCGTTATGGGCCGCGCCCTTATGAGCAACCCCAAGCTGCTCATGCTCGACGAGCCTTCCATGGGCCTGGCGCCGATTCTGATTGAGCAGATCTTCCAGATTGTCGAGGACCTGCACAAGGCCGGCACCACGGTGCTTCTGGTCGAGCAAAACGCACAGATGGCGCTCTCGATCGCTACGCGCGGTTACGTGCTCGAGACCGGCAAGATCACCATGACCGGCACGGGCCAAGAGCTCCTGCATGACGATAACGTCCGCAAGGCATATCTTGGTGGTTAATCCATTCAACAAAGGGGCGCTGACTATCCCGGTCAGCGCCCCTTTTAAGTTGCGGTGAAATAGGGACTAAATGAAGGCTCCAGAGGCCAAAACAGTCCCTATTCCACCGCAACTTCATGGGGATGTGTGACAATGCCCGTCGGAAAACATCTGCTGTCTTTGGGGGCCTATCTATGCTGTACGAGTTTTGTGCCGAGAACTTTGAGCGAGTGCCGGCGGCCATCGAGGCCGGTGCGGGGCGCATTGAGCTGTGTGACAACCTCGCCGTCGGTGGCACCACGCCTTCCGCCGGCGTTATCAGCGCTACAGTCAGCTACGCTCACGAGCATGACGCACAGGTGATGTGCATGATTCGTCCGCGTGGTGGCGACTTTCATTACAACCAGGACGAGCTGCGCATGATGGAGATGGACCTGGGCCTTGCTGTGAGTGCCGGCGTTGACGGCCTGGTCTTTGGTTGCTGCAAGCCCTGTGCCGGCGGCTGGGCGCTCGACGAGCTCACCCTCGGCGCCCTCGTTATGGCTACGGGCTGCGCGACCGAGGAGTGCAAGCGCGAGTCCCTTGACATCACCTTCCACATGGCATTTGACCAGCTCTCGCCCGAGGCTCAGCTCGATGCGATTGACACGCTCGCCGACTGCGGCGTTGCGCGCATCCTGACGCACGGTGGTGCTGCCGGCACGCCGATCGAGGACAACTTCGAAAACCTGGCTCGTTTAATCGAGTATGCGGGCGATCGTTTGACCATCCTTCCCGGCGGCGGCATCACTACGGCAAATCGCGACGCGGTCGCGGCGGCGCTAGGCGTCTCCGAGCTCCATGGCACCAAGATCGTGCCGCTGGAGGTATAACCCGTGGCGCTGGTATTTGACGTTCAGCAGGCGAGCGGCAAGCCCGACGACAACCGCCGCCCCGGTACCGCGTGCCCCTTTTGCGACACGGAGGAACTTGCCAATATCATCCAGCGCGATGGTGACTGCATCTGGCTCGAGAATAAGTTCAAGACCTTGCGGGCCACCCGTCAGACCGTATTGATCGAGTCGGCCAATCACGACGCCGACCTGGTGACCTATGAACCGGATGAGCTGCATCATGTGATGAGGTTTGCCCTGGGCTGTTGGCAGCAGATGATCGATTCTCAACAGTACCGCAGTGTGCTCATGTACAAGAACAAAGGCCCGCTTTCGGGCGGCAGCCTCGTCCATCCGCATATGCAGATTGTGGGTCTGGAGCGGGAGGACGGTTATGCAGCACTAGCCCCCGCCAACTTCGAAGGCATCGATGTTTGGCGACACGGGAGGGTCGCGGTCACTATCTCGGCCGAGCCGGTCATGGGATTCTTTGAGGTCAACGTCTCGGCTCCACAGGGAATCGCCGCCAGCGACGACGCCCGCGACCAAGCCGAAGCGGACCTGTTTGTCGATGCGATTCAGGTGGCCCTGCGCTATATCCTGAACGAGCACCATGGTGGTCGCGCGGAGTCATACAACTTGTTCTTCTATCACCTGGGCGGTCGGACCATTGCCAAGGCGCTGCCACGTTGGGTGGTATCGCCCTACTTTGTGGGCTATCGTCTGGCCCAGGTCAATGCTGAGACCACACTCGATACCGATGCTGAGCGCCTACGCGCGCATCTGGAAACGCTCGCGTAGCAAGGCGAGCGCCTGCGAAAAGTGTGCTGCCTAGCGTGCCATCGCGTCGCGGCCGGCCTTGACCCGCTTGCGCTGTTTGGCGCGCTCTTCGCCGGTTAGGCGCTCAAAGAGATGCCCGATAATCGAGGCCAGCACCTGCTGAAACAGCGTTCCGCACATGACGGGGAACACGACTTCGCCCGGAAAGTACTGCGTGGCGATGACGGCGCCCGAAGAGATGTTACGCATGCCGCAGGTAAAGCACATGGTGGTCGTCTCGCTATACGGCAGATGCAGCGCACGGGCGACCAGAAAACCGACGACAAAGCCGCTGATGGCGAAGACCAAAATAAAGAGGGCGACTTCCAGGCGCACCGTGTTCATGTGCAGCACGTACTCGCTCATGGCGGTGGAGTTGGACGCGATGACCCCCATCATCATGAACTTGCAGGCGGGCGAAAGCGCGGGGGAGAGTTTCTCATGACCCCAGCCGCGCGTGAGTTCGTTAATGACGATACCGAGCACGGCGGGTATGGCGATCATGAAGGCCATATTCTGCATCATGCTCGGCACGTCGATCGAGACGGTGGCGCCCAGCAGGAGCTTGAGCGTAAGAGGAATCGTCACAGGCGAGATAACCGAGGACGTCAGGATAATGGTAAGCGCGAGCGGGCCGTTGCCGCCGAACATGCTAATCCACATAAAGGCAGTGACCGCCACGGGTACGCTGTACTCGAGCACGATGCCGCAGACAAGGTTGGGGTTGGAACCAAAGAACAGCGACCCCATGGCATAGGCTGCTATGGGAATGAGCACCGCGGAGACGAGCAGCGCCAAAATCAGGTGCAGCGGACGGCGGAACACCTCAGCCACCTGGTGGAAGGTGTTGCTGAGCGCACCCTGAAACGTCATAAAGGCAAACAAGGTGGGAACGATGGGCTTGAGTAAGCCGATCTGCTGGGGAAAGAGCACGCCGAGCGCCACGCAAATCGGAACGATGACCTGCATGTGCCCCGCGAGAAACTTGCCCAGTCCAACCCATTGCTTCATATGCGCTTGTGACTCCCTTTGCTCGTGAATCCGTTTTGAATGGATATGCTAGACGCTCGCATGCGTCCGTGCGTCAGAAACGCTCGAATATTTCGAGGCGATTACCGGCATCGTTTACCGAAACCGCGGCGTGCTGCGGCGTTTTGCGTCCGTGCTGCACGGTATAATAAATCCGTTCAACAGATCTGCCTGCCGAAGCGGGCATACACAGAGGACTCATCGCTATGAACCGTGAGAGGTATCGCGGCGACCTGCCCCTATCGGGGGTGGGTGCCTATGTCATCGCTTAAGACGACGCATCGCTGGGCGGTCGCTCAGCAAAACCCCGAGCTCGAAAAGGAGCTTTCGGCTGGCCTGGGCATACCCGGGCTGGTGGCGCGCATTATGGTTGCGCACGGCATTACATCCATCGAAGAAGGCCAGCTGTTTTTGACGCCTTCGCTCGATCGCGACTGGGCCGACCCACTCATTATCCCGGGCATGTCGGTCGTTGCCGACCGCGTCGAGCGTGCCATTCGCAACCACGAGCACATCGCGGTCTTTGGCGATTTTGACGTTGACGGTATTACGTCGACCTGCCTGTTGACCGAGGCACTGCGCACGTTTGGTGCCGATGTCACGCCGTTTATTCCACATCGCTTTGACGAGGGCTACGGTCTTTCGCGCGCGGCGCTCGACCGCGTCAACGGGCTCGCCCAGCCCAACCTGATTGTGACCGTCGATAACGGTATTGCTGCCAAGGAAGAAGTCTCCTATCTGGAGAGCCTGGGGATCGATTTGGTGGTCACGGACCATCACGAGCCCTCCGACCAGGTGCCGCAGGGCGTGCCCCTGACCGACCCTAAGCTCGAGGACGAGGGTCCTTCGCGTGAGCTTGCCGGTGCCGGCGTGGCACTCAAGCTGGTGCAAGTCCTGGGCGAGCGTCTGGGCAAGCCGTCGTATTGGCGTTCGCTGATCGAGGTTGCGGCGCTGGGCACCGTGTCCGACATGATGCCGCTGACGCCCGAGAATCGCGCGCTGGTCGCCGAGGGCATCCAACAGATGCGCGTGACGGCCCGTCCTGGCTATATCGCGCTGGCCGCGCTCGCCAAGGCCGACCTTTCTACCATTACGGCCGATGGCCTGTCATTTTCGCTCATTCCCCGCTTGAACGCCGCGGGCCGCATGGCCGATCCCAAGCTGGCGCTCGACCTGCTGCTTGCCCGCGATCCTATTGAGGCAAGCGCGCTTGCCGCCGAGCTCGAGGAAATCAACCGCCAGCGTCGCGAGATCGAGGCGGAGCTCACGCGCGATGCCATGGCAAAGGTCGAGGAGACCTATGATGGCGGTCGCGCAATCGTCGTGGGCGGTGAGGGCTGGCACGAGGGCGTCAAGGGCATCGTAGCGAGCCGTCTGACCAACCGTTATCACGTGCCGGCGCTGCTGTTCTCGATCGAAGACGGTATCGCTCGCGGTTCGGGTCGCTCGGTGGGCAAGGTCAACCTGTTCGACGCTGTCGAGCGCTGCTCCGATCTGCTGATTCGTCGCGGCGGGCATGCGGGTGCGGTGGGCGTGACCATCGAGGCGTCCAAGCTCGACGAGTTCCGTCGTCGCCTTTCCGCCGTGCTGTCCGAGCTTCCCGCCGAGGACTTTGAGGACACCGACGAGGTTGCCGCCACGGTCGACCTCTCCGAGCTGAATATTGAGACCATCGAGCAGATCTCCCGTCTTGAGCCGTTTGGCCAGGGCAACAAGGTGCCGCTGTTGGCGGCCGAGGGCGTGACAATGTGCGATCGCGCCGTGGTGGGCAAAACCGGCGAGCACATGCGCTTCGTGGCGACCGATGGCGCCGCGAGTGTGCCGGCCATTATGTTCCGCGTGCCGCAGATCGATAAGCTCATCAATTGCGATAGCGCCGTC
The DNA here is from genome assembly GCA_902491345.1 of uncultured Collinsella sp. Lineage (GTDB taxonomy): Bacteria > Actinomycetota > Coriobacteriia > Coriobacteriales > Coriobacteriaceae > Collinsella. The sequence goes on along the minus strand of CABUHI010000021.1, from coordinate 9,781 downwards.
GATTTGGTGTTCGAGGCCGTGGCCGAGCATTGGCAAGGTCGCGTAAAGCCAAAGCTCATGATCAAGGATGTCTTGGTCCGCGATACCACGGCGCCTAGCGTTGACGACCCGGCGTGTGAGCTTCGCCGCGGCGTGGAGCCTGCGGACGCCGGTCTTCGTCTGGAGTCCCGAAAGCGCCAAACGCTCGCCCAGCTTTCCTATACCGAGCTGACGCGCTCGCTTATCCATAGCTTTATCGGCTCGAACCAGCCGCACCGCGCGCAGGTCGAGGCGCTCGATGCCCTGGCCGATCACCAAAGTGTTCTGGCTGTTATGGGAACGGGGCGCGGCAAGTCGCTCATCTTCCATGTGCATGCCGCGCGCGAGGCGGTTCTTCGCGGGCGTGCGAGCATCTTTGTCTATCCGCTGCGCGCGCTCGTTGCCGACCAGGCCTATCACCTCTCGTCGACGATGGCCGCGCTCGGCATTGGCGTCGGCGTGTTGACCGGCGAGACCGTGGAGGCGGCGCGCGATGACGTGTTTGCCGGCTTGGCTTCGGGCCGTACCGGCATCGTGCTCACGACGCCCGAGTTCCTGTCTATCCACCGTGACCGTTTCGCGCGTTCGGGCCGCATCGGCTTTGTCGTTATCGATGAGGCGCACCACGCCGGCCTTGCCAAGGGCGGCGACCGTAGCGCCTACCTCGACATGCCCGATATTCTCAAAGCCCTGGGCGACCCCGTTGTCATGGCGGCAACGGCTACCGCGACGGCTCCGGTTGTGTCAGAGCTTGCTCGTGTATTGCCGATTACCAGCACGGTGGTCGACGAGACGGTGCGCGAGAACCTGCAGCTCGAGGACGACCGTGATCTTGCAAGTCGCGAGAACCGTTTGGTGTCGATTGTGGCGACGGGGGAAAAGACCGTCATCTACGTCAATTCGCGCGACCAGTCCGTGGCGCTCGCCAAGACGTTGCGCAAGCGTGTGCCCGATTGCGCAACCCATATCGCGTTCTATAACGCGGGGCTTGCGCGTTCCGATCGCCGCCGCGTGGAGGAAGCATTCCGAGACGGCAGCCTCAGCTGCATCGTCTCGACATCTGCCTTTGGCGAGGGCGTCAACCTGCCCGATATCCGCCATGTCGTGCTCTATCACATGCCGTTTGGCGGCATTGAGTTTAACCAGATGAGCGGCCGCGCCGGTCGCGATGGCCAGCCCGCCGTGATCCATCTGCTCTATTCGTCGCGCGACGCCCGCATTAACGAGCGCCTACTCGACTGCTATGCGCCCGAGCGCGACGAGCTCGTCACGCTCTATCGCGCGCTGCAGACCATGTGGCGCTCCAACCGCGGCAAGACCGGGGACGATTTCTTTAGCGCGAGCGATATCGACATCGCGCAGATGTGCCTTGCCATCGATGCTCGCACGCCGGTCGACGAGCGCTCGGTGGAAAGCGGCTTGGGAATCTTCGAAGAGCTTGGTTTTTGTCGCGTTTCGGGGTTTGACGACACCCGTCGCATCGCGATGGCCGAAAACCCCGGCCGCGTGCAATTGAGCAGGTCAATTCGCTATTTGGAGGGCTTGCGCTCGCGCATGGAGTTCTCGGCTTTCCGGAGTTGGGCGCTCGATTCGTGCGCTTCTGATATGCTAGCCAAAGTTAACCGCCCGATCGTACCGCGGGCCTAGGGGAAGGGGACCTCGATGGATGCCGCAGCCCGTACCGCCCATGATTCCACCCTCCAGCCGTTTTCGGAGATGGAGCACTATAAGCATGCCGATGAGCTGCCGCCCGAGATTATGGCGGACAGCTACGACAAGCTGGAGCGCTTGTGCCTCAAATATATGAATGAGGACGACTTCTCCAAGGTGGAGCAAGCCTACTGCTTTGCCGCCGAGAAACACTGTAACCAAAAGCGTCGCTCGGGTGAGATGTACATTAACCATCCCGTCGAGGTTGCCATCATTTTGGCCGATCTCAAGATGGATTGTGACGTGGTGTGCGCCGCGCTGTTGCACGATACCGTCGAGGACACCGAGACCTCGCTCACCGATGTTTCCGGCCTGTTTGGCGATACGGTGGCCGAGCTCGTCGATGGTGTGACCAAGCTCACCAACATCGAAGTCGACAGCATGGACGAGAAGCAGGCGCTCACGCTGCGCAAGATGTTCCTCGCCATGTCCAAGGACATTCGCGTCATCATCGTTAAACTTGCCGACCGTCTGCACAACATGCGAACGCTGGCAGCCCTGCGCGAGGATCGTCGCCTGTTTAAGGCTCGCGAGACCATGGACGTGTACGCGCCCTTGGCTGACCGCCTGGGCATGAGCTCTATTAAGTGGGAGCTCGAGGACCTGTCCTTCTTCTACCTGGAGCCCGATGCCTACCAGCGCATCGCGCGCATGGTGGCTGAGTCGCGCGAGGTCCGCGAGCGCTACCTTGCCGAGACCATCAAGACACTCACCGACGAACTCAACCGCATTGGCCTGGAGGACTTCCAGATCAACGGCCGTTCCAAGCACTATTGGTCCATCTACCAAAAGATGAAGCGCAAGGGCAAGGAATTCTCCGAGATCTACGACCTGGTGGCACTGCGCGTCATCACGCATTCGGTGCGCGATTGCTACTCCACGCTCGGCGCGGTGCATACGCTGTGGCACCCCATGCCCGGTCGCTTTAAAGACTATATCGCCATGCCCAAGGTCAATAACTACCAGTCGCTCCACACGACGGTCATCGGCCCTACGGCTCGTCCGCTCGAGATTCAGATTCGAACCTACGAGATGCATGAGCAGGCCGAGTACGGCATTGCCGCCCACTGGCTATATAAGAAGTCGGGCGGATCGTCTGCTTCCAAGACCAATGACGCTCAACGTTTGGACGACCAGATCAACTGGCTCAAGCATTCGCTCGATTGGGCGGCTTCCGACGAGATCACCGATGCCAAGGAATACCTGCACTCGCTGAAGGTCGATCTGTTCGATCAGGAGATCTTTGTCTTCACGCCCAAAGGCGAGGTCATGGCGCTTCGTGCCGGCTCCACGCCGCTCGACTTTGCCTATGCCGTTCACACCGAGGTGGGAAACCATTGCGTCGGCGCCAAAATCAACGGTGCGGTGGCTCCGCTCACGCACGAGATTAAGACGGGTGACCGTGTCGAGATCCTGACTAACAAGAGTTCCAAGCCGTCGCGCGATTGGCTCAAGATCGTTAAGACACCTTCCGCCAAGTCAAAGATCCGCCGCTATTTTGCCGCTGCGACCAAGGACGACGACGCTGCCGCCGGTCGCGATATGCTGGCCAAGGACCTGCGTAAGCGTGGCTATGGCATTTCTACGCCGCGTTCGACGCGTGCACTCAACGCCGTGGCGGAGCAGTTTAACTTTAAGCAGCTCGAGGACCTGTTTGCCGCCGTCGGCGCCGGCAAGGTTGCCCCGCGCGCTGTGGGCAATAAGGTCGAGCAAATCTTGGACCCCAAGCCCGAGGAACAGCTCACCAAGGCCGAGGCTATCGCCGAGGTCGTGAAGCAGCCCGCTCGCGGCTCCAACCGCAAGCCGCAAAAGCGCGGCAAGAGCGCCAGTAACGGCATTATCGTCAAGGGCGAGAGCAACAGCGGCCTGCTGGTCCGTCTGGCTCATTGCTGCAACCCCGTGACGGGTGACGACATCGTCGGCTTCATCACGCGCGGTCGTGGCGTTTCGGTGCATCGCGCCAACTGCCCCAACGTCAAGGGTCTTATGGAACATCCCGAGCGCATGATCGATGTGGAGTGGGACGGCGCTGCCGACACCCTCTTCCAAGTCGAGATCGTGGTCGAGTGCCTGGACCGCATGGGCCTGCTCAAGGATGTCACCATTGCCATTGGCGATGCGGGCGGTAATATCCTTTCTGCCGCCACGTCGACCAACCGCGAGGGTATTGCGACCCTGCGCTTCATGGTCGAGATCTCGGACGCGAGCGGTCTGGATCCGCTGCTGGCTTCCATCAGCAGTGTCGATTCGGTCTACGACGCTCGCCGTCTTATGCCCGGCGAAGGCGGAGCTCAGCTCAAGCGTCGTGTGTAGGTGCGAGAGCCTCTCAGCATCATAGATATTGGTTACGTTCGAGGCATCGTTTGGTGCCTCGAACGTATTTTAGAAGGAGGGTATGCGCATGGGCGTTATGACTTTGGACCTGACACCCCGAGGCTCGGCTTCGATTGAGGCGCTCGTCAACGGCCCCATTCAGACCAACAGTTACGTCGTGATTTCGAATGACGAGTGCTTAATCGTCGATCCGGCGTGGGAGGGCGAGCGTCTTGTGGAGCATATCCGCACCGCGCATCCCGAGGTGCGCGTACTCGGCTCTGTCTGCACGCACGGTCATGCCGACCATGTTGGCGGGGTTGCCGGGGTTCGAGCTGTCGTTGGCGACGGCGCGCTATATGAGTTGTGCGCTAAGGACGTGACGGTACCTCGCGCAAATATCGAGGAGCAGCGCACCATGTGGGGTATCGAGACGCCCGATCCGGGTGAGCCGACGCGTTTGCTTGCCGAGGGCGATACAATCGAGGTGGGCGACGTCTGCCTGCAGGTGATCGAGACGCCGGGGCATACGCCGGGCGGCATCGTCCTGTTCGCCGCGACCGAGCAGGGGAACATCGCCTTTGTGGGCGACACGCTTTTCCCGGGCAGCCACGGTCGTACCGATCTTTCCGGCGGTAACGAGGCGGCGATTATGCGCTCGCTCTCCAAACTTGCCAAGACGCTTCCGCCCGATACCGTTTGCTTGACGGGCCATGGCGATTCGACCACGATGGCGCGCGAACTTATGCAGAACCCGTTTATGCAGATGTAGGCTCGAAGCCGTCTTTCGAACCACGAAGACCACTCAATCGTCAAGCTATTTTCCCCAGTGGGTCGATTCTGTGGGGCAAACGGTCAAAAATTGTCCAATCGGATGGTATTCGTGAACAAACGAACGTTTATGCTCGGGTATGTCGTGGTAAAATCTCAGGCGTTATCGGAGCAACCTTACAGGAGGTTTCTTTTATGCTCGTCAACGCAGCAGACATGCTCAAGAAGGCCGAGGCCGGCAAGTACGCTCTCGGTGCCTTCAACACCAACAACCTCGAGTGGACCCTGGCTATTCTCCAGGCCGCCGAGGAGGCCAAGTCTCCGCTGATCCTTCAGTGCACCGCTGGTGCCGCTAAGTGGATGGGCGGTTTCAAGGTCTGCGCCGACATGGTCAAGGCTGCCGTCGAGGCCACGGGCGTTACCGTCCCCGTCGCCCTTCACCTCGATCACGGTTCTTACGAGGACTGCTTCAAGTGCATCGAGGCCGGCTTCACGTCCATCATGTATGACGGCTCTCACGAGGAGACCTTCCAGCTTAACCTCGACCGCACCAAGGAGCTCGTTGAGCTTGCCCACTCCAAGGGCATGTCCATCGAGGCCGAGGTCGGCGGCATCGGCGGCACCGAGGACGGCGTGACCTCCAACGGCGAGCTCGCTGACCCCGCTGAGTGCAAGCAGATTGCTGACCTGGGCGTCGACTTCCTCGCCTGCGGTATCGGCAACATCCACGGCGTGTATCCCGCCGACTGGGCTGGCCTTTCCTTCGAGCGTCTGGGCGAGATCAAGGCTCAGACCGGCGACCTGCCCCTCGTTCTGCACGGTGGTACCGGCATCCCCGAGGATCAGATCAAGAAGGCCATCTCCCTGGGTATCTCCAAGATCAACGTCAACACCGATCTGCAGCTCGTCTTCGCCAAGGGCGTTCGCGAGTATATCGAGGCTGGCAAGGATCAGCAGGGCAAGGGCTTTGACCCCCGCAAGCTCCTCAAGCCTGGTCGCGACAACATCGTTGCCCGCACCAAGGAGCTCATGGAGGAGTTTGGCTCCGTCAACAAGGCGTAAGCGTCGCTAAACTTCCCACCGGAAGCCCCGTCTCCCTACACTGTTTCCTTTGCGCTCACCTGGCTTCGCCAGAAGTCGCGCCAAGGAAACAGTTCCGGGAGACGGGGCTTCCTTCGTTTAACGCCGCAGGGTTACGAGTCTGAATTAAGGTGGCTACTGGCTTCGCCAGAAGTCGCGCGACGGAATCAGCTCCGGGTGAACGGGGCCTCCTTTGTTAACTCGCTACAGGGTTACTGGGCTGAATTCATTTTTTGACTACCGCTCGGCGGTGTTGATGGCTCCCTTGTTGGGGCTTTCTTTTTTATCTCGCTACAATGGACTTCAAGAGTTCTAATGACTTGGAGTTTGGTATGGCTGTTATTAATGCGCTGCCTTCGGATGGGAAGGTTATTGACGAGGGTCCTGTTGGTTGCTCTGTTGATGTTTGCTGCGATGACTTTCGCCATCTCGATATTGGACTACCGCCTGAGATTCTTCGTCTTAAGGATGCCGGGTATTTGACGCAGGCTGTTGCCGCCTGCGATCGCCTTTTGGAGCAGAATCCTGAGCCTTCCCTGGCAGCCTGCGTTCGTGCCGAGCGGTATCGCATGCTTGAGACGCCGCTTCATTTTTCGGTGTCGCGCGCTCGGGCTATTGCGATGATTCGCGAGGAGTGGCCTGAGTTTACCGAGGAGCAGTTTGACGATTTGATTGACCGTAAGCGTATTGACTGGCGCTTTATCGATGGCGAGCTGTTCGTTCTCGACAACTTCCTCGATTCGCTTCGCGTATATCCCAAAGAGGTCCCCGGCATGCGTCCCGATTCTACGGACGGAATAGCACTGCGCAACGAGATGCTCAAGGAGATGGAGTCGCAAAACGGATTGACTCGCGTTATTACGCTTCAGGCGTCCTTGTCTGTCCCCGGCGCTCTAGAGGGGGAGACCGTTTGCGCTTGGCTTCCCGTCGCGGCTGCCTGCCGTCAGCAGTCTCGGGTCGAGATTCTCGACATGACGCCGGAGGGTACTGTTGCTCCCGCGAACGCTTCGGCGCGTACCGCCTCGTGGTCTTCTTCGAGTGAGCGCTCATTCTCGGTGACCTATCGTTATCACATCGATGCCGCTTATCGCGATATCTATGGGGGTGCGCTTCCGGCGCATCCGTGTATGGACGCGCCGCTGTCCGAGGATATTTCCGAGGACCGTCCGCACATTGCATTCACGCCGTATCTGCAGCAGCTGACGGCCGGTGTTGCTGGCGGACTCGAGGATCCGCTCGATCGCGCTCGTGCTATCTATGATTACCTGACACAGCATATCGACTATCGCTATCAGCCACCGTACCTGCTTTTGGGATCTATTGCCGACGACTGTGCGCATTCGCTCCGCGGCGATTGCGGCGTTATGGCGCTCACGTTTATCACCATGTGCCGCATCGCGGGGGTGCCTGCTCGTTGGCAGAGCGGCCTGTATGTTGCGCCCGATTCGGTGGGGCCGCACGATTGGGCTGAGTTCTATACGCCACAGACCGGTTGGCTTAACGCCGACGTATCGTTTGGTTCCTCGGCACGCAGGATGGGGGAGGAGTGGCGTCGTCGTCACTACTTTGGCAATCTCGACCCGTGGCGTATGGTGGCCAACAATCGATTCCAGGCTGAATTTGTGCCTGCTTTCGATGGTATGCGCGAGGATCCCTATGACAACCAGATGGGCGAGGCCTCGGTTGACGGACGTGGATGTCGTAAGCGGGAGATGTTACGCAAGGTTGAGCTTATCGAAATGCTCGAAGTTCCATTTTCGGACTAATCAACAGAAAGCTGTGATAAACTAACTCACGCATTACGTGCCCGAGTGGCGGAATTGGCAGACGCAGTGGACTCAAAATCCACCGTTGGCAACAACGTGCGAGTTCGAGTCTCGCCTCGGGCACCATACATGCAAGTGAGCGTTCAAGGGGGTTGCGGCCCCCTTTTTCGTGCCGAACTCGCGTGAGCGCGCGAAGCGTTAAGCAAACAGGCCTGTGGCCTGTCTGTAGCGGAGCGTGGCGAGGGCGCCACGCGCCCGAAGCCCGGGGCTTCGCGAAGCGAAGGCCCTTCGAGTCTCGCCTCGGGCACCATACATGCAAGCGAGCGTTCAAGGGGGTCAAGGCCCCTTTTTCGTGTACGTAATGTGATAACGCGCTGTACGTGTTATTATTCGCAAGGCGTTGTTCCCGCAATGCCCTAAAGAGGAACCCGAGGGTTCCCACCTTTTGGCGCCAATGAGCAGCTGACTGGTCATACAACCTAGATTACCTTCCTCAAATCGAGGAAGTCTATGTGTACGACCTGGTTGCTGAGAAGCGCCGGGTTATTTTTTTATGAATGGAGGTAGGGAAAATAGCTAAGTCTGATGACACCCGCATCAACGACGAGATCACTGCATCTTCGTGCCGTTTGATTGGCGTCGATGGCTCTCAGCTCGGCCTGTTCGCCATCCGCGATGCCCAGCGCGTCGCCGACGATCAGGGTCTCGACCTGGTCGAGATCGCTCCCAACGCGGAGCCGCCGGTCTGCAAGGTCATGGACTACGGTAAGTTCAAGTACCAGCAGGCCATGAAGGCCAAGGCTGCTCGTAAGAACCAGTCCAAGGTCGAGGTCAAGGAAATGAAGTTCCGACCCAAGATCGACGTTGGCGACTACGAGACCAAGAAGGGCCACGTTCTGCGTTTCCTCAAGAAGGGCGCACGCGTTAAGATCACCATCATGTTCCGCGGCCGTGAGATGGCTCACCCGGAGCAGGGCCTTAACGTTCTCGAGCGCCTCGCCGAGGATCTCAAGCCTTACGCTACGGTCGAGTCCAAGCCTAAGATGGAAGGCCGTAACATGCTTATGCTGCTCGCCCCGATTAAGGGCGCCTTCGATGAGGATAAAGCGGCAAGCGATACCAAGTAACTAGTGTTCTGTAACCGATTAAGGAGTATTTCATGCCTAAGATGAAGTCCCACAGCGGCACCAAGAAGCGTTTCCGCAAGACTGGTACCGGCAAGCTTATGCGCGCCAAGGCTTTCAAGAGCCACATCCTGAGCAAGAAGTCCACCAAGCGTAAGCGTGGCTTCCGTCAGGAGACCGAGATCGCCGCTGCCGACCGCAAGGTCATCAAGTCGCGTCTCGCCTAAGTTCGCGTTCCCGTTTTTCGTTTTACCGTCTAGGAGTTGATAGAACATGGCACGTATTAAGCGCGCTGTTGCCGCCAAGAAGAAGCGCCGTACCGTTATGCACCGTGCGAAGGGTTACTACGGTGCCGCTTCGCGTACTTACAAGCATGCTAAAGAGCAGGTCCAGCACTCCCTGCAGTATCAGTATCGTGATCGCCGCAACAAGAAGCGCGAGATCCGTTCTCTCTGGATCACTCGTATCAACGCTGCTGCTCGCCTGAACGACATCTCTTACTCTCAGTTCATGCACGGCCTGAAGGTTGCCGGCATCGAGCTCGACCGCAAGGTTCTTGCTCAGATGGCTTACGAGGACATCGAGTCCTTCAACGAGCTGGCTGCCATTGCCAAGAAGGCTCTCGAGGCCTAATAGATTCTGTTGAATCGCTAGGGGAGTGTCGCACTGTGCGCGGCACTCCCTCTTTTTATCTAGAGTGCTGGTTTATATAGCAAAAGCGCGGGTAGATAGACACTTACAGGTGACCGATCTTTATATATCTCTTAATCGAAGGGTCATCATCTGATACGCGCAGTATTTCTGCACCAGCCTTTCTATTACTTATATAGGAAGCGATAAGTTGTGTAGGACTTGTGAAGAGTGGAATTGACGTCCCACATCGCTTCGCGGTCTGGCAATATATCTCCTTGCCGCGCGGCCCGGTCGGACCGGGAACCAGCGCAGGCGTGCACCTTGAGAACCGGATACTGCGAGGATGGACACTTACTTCAGTGTCGC
>CABUHI010000020.1 GCA_902491345.1 uncultured Collinsella sp. | reverse complement strand
GAGCGCAAGCTGCAGCGTCTGTTCCGCCGCGGCGATGCCTGCCGTCTGATCAAGCGCTGCAACGACTTTGGCGCCGGCGGCGTCTCGGTCGCCGTGGGCGAGCTTGCCGACGGCCTGTATGTCGACCTTGATACCGTAACCAAGAAGTACGACGGCCTGGACGGCACCGAGCTCGCTATCTCCGAGTCCCAGGAGCGCATGGCTTGCGCCGTCGCCGACGGTGACGTCGAGGAGTTCATGGGCTACGCCGCCGAGGAGAACCTCGAGGCGACCGTTATCGCCGAGGTTACCGCCGAGCCGCGCATGCGCATGGCCTGGAACGGCGTCGCCATCGTCGACCTGTCCCGCGAGTTCCTCAACTCCAACGGCGCACCCAAGCACCAGGTCGCCCACGTCTGCGCCCGTAGCGTGTGGCAGCCCAGCTGGGCCGGCGCCACGCTCGCCGAGCGCATGACCTCGCTCGTCACCGACCTCAACGTCGCTTCCAACAAGGGCCTTTCCGAGCGCTTCGACTCCACCATCGGCGCCGCGACCGTGCTCATGCCCTTTGGCGGCAAGACGCAGCTCACCCCAAGCTCGGCCATGGTCGCCAAGTTCCCCGTGGACGGCGAGACCACCACGGCGAGTGCTATGGCATGGGGCTTCAACCCCTACCTGATGGAAGCCGACCAGTTTGCGGGCGCCTACCTGTCCGTGGTCGAGTCCATCGCCAAGCTCGTTGCCGCCGGCTTTGAGCACAAGCGCGCCTACCTCTCCTTCCAGGAGTACTTCGAGCGCCTGCGCACCGAGGCAGAGCGCTGGGGCAAGCCCACGGCAGCCGTCTTGGGCGCCCTCATGGCCCAAGTCGACCTGGGTGCCGGCGCCATCGGTGGCAAGGATTCCATGAGCGGCTCGTTTGAGGACGAGGCCGGCGAACTCAACGTCCCGCCGACCCTGATCAGCTTCGCCGTCGCCGTGGGCAAGGCCGCCCGCGCCGTCTCGCCCGAGTTCAAGGGCCTGACGCACCGCGTCGTCCGCATCGCCCCCGCCACCTATGGCGAGGACTACCGTCCCGACGCCCAGCAGCTGCTCGCCGCGTTTGACGCCGTCGAGGCGCTCACTGCTACCGGCAACGCCCTAGCCATCTCCACGCCCGGCTACGGATGCGGCGCCGAGAGCCTCTTTAAGATGTGCGTCGGTAACCAGATCGGTATCGAGCTTGCCGAGGATGTAGACGTGGAGAGCCTCTTCACCCCGCTCTACGGCAGCTTTGTCGTCGAGCTCGCCGAGGATGCCGAGCTGCCCGAGGTCGCCGACGGCGTTGTCGTCGAGCCCCTGGGCACCACCGTCGAGGGCTATGTCATCGACACCGGCTCCGAAGTCATCGAGCTCGCCGAGCTCCAGGAGGCCTGGGAGAGCGGTATCGAGGGCGTCTTTGCCTACCGCAGCGCCGGCGAGACCGCCGAGGTCGAGACCATCGACTTCCGCGCCAAGGACATCCACGTGTACGGCGGCGCCAAGATCGCCCGCCCGCGCGTGGTTATCCCCGTGTTCCCCGGCAACAACTGCGAGTACGATAGCGCCCGTGCCTTCCGTGCCGCCGGCGCCGAAGCCGACACCTTCGTGATCAACAACCTCACGCCCGAGGCCGTCGCCGAGAGCACCCATGAGCTTGCCCGCCGCATTCGTGCAAGCCAGATCGTCATGATCCCCGGCGGCTTCTCGGGCGGCGACGAGCCCGACGGCTCCGCCAAGTTCATCACGGCGTTCTTCCGCGCTCCCGAGGTCACCGAGGCAGTCCGCGACCTGCTCAAGGCCCGCGATGGCCTGATGCTGGGCATCTGCAACGGCTTCCAGGCCCTGATCAAGCTCGGTCTGGTGCCCTACGGCGACATCGTCGACGCCACGCCCGATGCGCCCACGTTGACGTTCAACACCATCGGCCGCCACCAGAGCCGTCTGGTGCGCACCCGCATCTCGTCCAACTTGTCCCCGTGGCTGTCGCAGTGCAGCCTAGATGACCCCTACACCGTCGCCATCAGCCACGGCGAGGGCCGCTTTGTCGCCAACGACGAAGTGCTCGCCCAGCTGATCGCCAACGGCCAGGTCGCCACGCAGTACGTGGGCGAAGACGCCAAGCCCAGCATGGATCTTTCCGTCAACCCCAACGGCTCCGCACTCGCCATCGAGGGCATCACGAGCCCCGACGGCCGCGTCCTGGGCAAGATGGGCCATGCCGAGCGCCGCGGCGACAACCTGTACCGCAACGTGCCCGAGCATGTCCCCGGCGACAAGTTCATGCCGATCTTTGAGAGCGGCGTAGCCTACTTCGCTTAAAGCTTTCCCATCGGGTACAATCCCCTCGGGTAACAACACCCGCCACCGGCACACCCGATGGCGGGTTCTTTTTTGCTTCGCAAATATAGGAAGGACATCATGGAAAGCCGCAAGCCGTATCTCACCACCCTGCCCGGACTTATCCTGGGCTGTCTTGTTTGCTGTGCACTCTGGGGATCGGCCTTTCCCTGCATCAAGATCGGCTACGCACTCTTTGGTATCCCGGCGCACGACAGCGCTTCGCAGCTGCTCTTTGCAGGTTTACGCTTTACGCTTGCCGGCGCTCTGGTTATCGTTGGGATGAGCGCGGCTCAGCGCCGTCCACTCGTTCCGCAGGCTCGCGACATCAAGCCCATCTTTATCTTGTCACTCTTTCAGACCATCGGTCAGTACTTCTTTTTCTATCTGGGCCTCTCGCGCGCCAGCGCCATGTCGAGCTCCATCATCGAGGCCAGCGCCAACTTCCTAGCCATCCTCTTTGCCGCCCTGGCGTTTCGTACCGAAAAGCTCGATGCGGCCAAAGTGCTCGGCTGCGTACTGGGCTTTGCCGGTGTCGCGCTCGTCAACCTTTCGGGCGCGGACGGCACCTTTGGCTTTACGCTCGACGGCGAGGGCTTTATCCTGGCCTCCACCGTCGCGGGTGCCCTTTCGACCTGTCTGATCGGCATCTTCTCGCGCGAGCACGACGGCGTCTTGCTTGCTGGGTGGCAGTTCTTGGTCGGCGGCCTGGTCCTCACCGCCATCGGCTTTTTGATAGGTGGCGCGCTCTCCCCCACGGCGATTGTCCCCGCCATCGCGCTCATCATCTACATGGCGCTTATCTCCGCCGTCGCGTACTCGCTGTGGTCGCGCCTGCTTGCCGTCAACCCCGTCAGCCGCGTCTCGGTCTTTGGGTTTATGAACCCCGTCTTTGGTGTGGTGCTGAGCGCGCTGCTGCTCGGTGAGGGCGCTGGCACGAGCCCCGTTACCGTCATCGTTGCCCTGCTGTTGGTCTGCGGCGGCATCATCATCGTCAACAAACCCAAAAAAGCCTAGCGAGTTCACCTTTTTAGAGAGGATGTTCGCAAACTTTAGCTTAATGGAGCACACTGGTTCTCGTTGATTTGGTACCGAGTCGCGGCGGCAGACGCCCGTCTTGCCGCACCGCGCCTGGGCATTATGGCCGGTGGCCCCCACAAACGCAAAAAGGGGCGCACGACCACCACGGTCGTGTGCCCCTTTTCCTAGCGTATCTGGACGCCGGCCTTCTTTTTCTCGGCCTTGACGCGGTAGAGCTCCGCGTCGGCAGCGCGAAGCAAGTCTTGCCAGGTATCGACGCCGTCACCGACCCGTGCGTAGCCGATGGACATCCGCAACAGATACGGCACCTCGGCGCGCGCGAGCTCGTCGTTGATTGCCGCGCACAGACGTATGATGTCCTGTTCCGCTGCCGCCTTTTGAAGGACTACGAACTCATCGCCGCCATAACGTGCGATAAAGCTGCCAGACGCCGTGCAGACCTTTTTGAGCGCAGCAGATAAGACCTGAAGAGCATGATCACCCTCCACATGTCCATAGCGATCGTTAATCTGCTTAAAGCCGTCAGCGTCCATCATGAGAAGATACACATCGTCCGTATGACCAACATTTGAGAAGAGCGACAGCATATAGGTCTCAAAACGGTTGCGATTGTTGAGGCCAGTCAACGGGTCGGTCGAGATGAGCTGCTCCTGGCAGATGATATAGAGCAGCAACATGCTAATCATTATGCCGACACAAAGGCCAGGCACCGAGTATACGATCTGAAAGGTACCGCCCACCAGGGCCGGAATGGCGAAAAATGCTAAGGTTCGATAGATAGCCTTCGTCTGCAGGCTCTCGACCCTGCGAGATTGCACAAACGCATGCAGGGACGTATGTATAACGTAACAGTAGCTGACAATGGGCTGGATCATATAGGCAAAGCCGCGACGATACACGCCCTGCGAATCGATATAGAACAGGGCGTGCGTCCAGTAACTGGTAAAAGCCAGCACGACCACCAGAGCCGTAGGCAACGTTACAAGCACCACCCTATAGCGCGAGGTCACAAGGTGAGAGCCCTGCATCGTCTCGGAATAGATAAACCAAATGAGACACGCGATGGCGAAGAGCGAAAACGAAACCGCGTTGGAAATCCAGTTGGCTGCAATGCCCAACGTGCCGTCCACACCATCCGAAAGCGTCCAGATCATATCGAAGAAAATGTAGGCAGCAGACGTGTAGCCCAGCATGCTAAACAAAAGCTGCTGGGTGCTCGAGAACAGGGAGCGACGGCTTCGTACGGCAAGTCCGATAAGAATAATCATGCACAGCAGGAATATCTCGATCTTGAGTGCCTTAATCACCAGGTGCCATTCCCTCTATATCCAAGTGGCCAGAATCGCCCGAGTCGCGCCCAGGCGTCAAACGCCCCTTTCTCCGCAGGGGTAAGGGGAATAATAGCAGAGCGCCCGAACATCACTGCAAAACAGTTTCTGTTCGGGCGCTCGGACGGCGCGAATTGCACGCCGGAATCAATTATCGGTAACGGCCGTTACTCGCCGTCGATGTCGGTCGCGACGGCCTCCTCAATAGCCTCGACGCCTTCGACCGACAGGTCCTCCTTGCCTTGGCAGAACTTCTTGTCGACCCAGCCGGTCAGAATCGGAGCCATGATTGCCGTGATGATAACGGCAGTGGCGATCTGGGCGTACGCGGTGGGTGCAAGCTCGGCGTAGCGCGGCGCGACCTCGGCGAGAGCAACCGGCGTGGTCATAGCCGTGCCGGCGATGGTGGAGCAAGCCACGGCAGCCTTGCCGTTACCACCGCACAGGCGCTCGAACGCAAAGGTGATGGGACCGACGACAAACAGCGTGACAAGGCCCAGCAAGATGCCGGAAATACCGCCGGTGATAAAGCTCGACAGGCTCATGGACGCCCCAAGTTGAAAGCCGATGACGGCGATCGCGGGATTGGCGCCGGGAACCAGCAGGTTCTTGATAAACGGGAACAAGTTGCCCAGGACCATGCCGATAACGAGCGGCAGGATGGATCCGATGATGGTGCCGACGGGGATGTTGGCGAGACCCGAAACACCAAGGATGATCATCGTGACGGCGGGGCCGGCCGTAAAAAACAGGATACCGACAGCGCCCTGCTCGGACTCATCGCCGAACTCGCCCATGATGCCCGTATAGAGCGCCATGTTGCAAAACGTAATGCCGCCGATGATAGAGACCGAGCTCAGGCCTAAAAAGTTATCGTTAAAGAAGTACGCGACGCCCAGACCCAGCGCGGCTGCCACTACAAGCTTAGGAATCAGCACGACGATGCCGGTCTTGATGGCGCCCGGCGTGGACTTAAAGCTGATGCCGGCGCCCACGAACAGCAAGATCGCGGCAACGATGGTGTTGGAGCCGCCGCGGCAGGCAGCCGTAAAGAAGCCGCCGACCTCAAAGACCTGCGGGCAGAAGGTATTGAGCAAAAGGCCGACGATCATCGGATAGATCATGATGTCGCCCGGGATGCGCGGTACCTTGAATTTCTTTTGCTCGCTGGCGGTCGCTTCCTGTGCCATGAAACCCCCATTTCCGCTGACGCAGAACAAAAGCCCACGTCACGCTTTGCTACAGTAAAGTTTGACCATGGTACCAGAAGAAGCAGACCGCCTCGGTGAGAAATTCGATTCGTTAGGCCGGGACGATAACGCGTCCTGCTCCTATACGAGGCTCAAAACGATATAGAACACGATGCCCGAAACGCAGCACCACAACATCGACTTTGTCTTGATTGCCACCGCCACGACGCCGGTGGCCGCAATCCAGGGAACCAAGGCAGGCCAGAGTCCCGCGTCGAACGCGCCGGGGTTCACCAAGTCGTTGGCGACCAGCGCGGCAAAGGCAGCGGGCGGGATATAGCCCAGGGCCTCGGTAATGCGGGGCGACAGGGTCCGCCCGCGCAAGGCGAACGCCGGCGCGATGCGAAAGAACGCGATAGCAGCCCACGACGACAGCCACAGAACCAAGAACTCGTTAGCGGGCATCGCGGGCACCTCTTCCGTCAAATACAGCATCGCACGCCAGCGCAATGGCAATGCCGACCACGACGCTTGCCGGCACGGCAATATTCGCGAGGCCCAAGAACTTGCATACGGCGACGGACACCGCGCCCGAAACCGCCGCGACAACGTTACCGCGCGACAGCCGCTGCGAAAAGAGCAGGCAGATAAAGAGCGAGGTGCAGACAAAGGCTGCAATGGCGGTGGGAACATCGACAACGGCGCCGACGATGGCGCCCATCGTACACGAAACGCCCCATGTTGCGATGAGGATCACGTTGAGCACAAAGGACTCGCGCGGGCCCCAATCCTCCCCTTCAACCAACTTGGCAAGCGAGATGCCATATGCCTCCTCGGTAAGTGTCGCGGCGACAGCCAGCGTCTGACGCTTCGAGGCACCCGTCAGATGCGGCGCGATCGATGCCGAGTAAAGCGCAAAACGCGAGGAGATGGCGGCAACGCTCGCGATAATCGAAGGTGCCGGTACGCCCGCCAGCCAAAGATTGCAGATCATAAACTGGCCGCTGCCCGTCACAAACGTGCTGCTCAGGGCAAAGACCATCCAGGGTTCCATTCCCGTCTGCCCCATGATCATTCCGCACGGCGCGCCTATTGCAACATAGGTAAGCATCACTGGCCAGACGGTTCTAACGATTTTGAGCACCATACGCTTCTCATCCTGACAAGGTCTCCGAACCGCATGTAGCGACACGGCAGAATCATCATCCGACAGCAACCGAGTTCACCTACAATTGCCACCGGATCGAAAGACACAACTTTTTAGGAAGTCATTATGACAGCTATCGATCGAGACCGGGCGCGCGCGGCCTTCAAAAGCTACACCGATGCCTACGACGCCACCAACCCACGCATCGCGCTCAAAATCGAGCATACGTACCACGTGGCCGAGGCATGCGATGCCGTAGCGCGCGAGCAGGGCTGGTCGTCAGAAGATATTGACCTGGCATGGCTTTGCGGCCTGCTACACGATATGGGCCGCTTTGAGCAGCTGCGACGCTGGGACACCTTTAAGGACGCCGAGAGCATGAGCCATGCGGCGCTGGGCATCGAGGTCCTCTTTGGCGAGAATCCCGCCGATGCACCCGCCGTAACGAGCATCCGCGACTTTATCGATGACCCGGCAGAAGATGAGCTCATCCGAGCGAGCATTGCCTATCACAGCGATTTCCGTCTACCCGCGCAGCTCGACGTGCGCACGCGAAGCTTCTGCGATATCGTGCGCGATGGTGACAAGATCGACATTATGCGCACCATCGCCGACAGCACCGTCGAGACCATCCTTAAGGTGGATGAGGACGCATTTCTCGCCAGCCACTTCTCGGCACCGACGCTGGCCGCCTTTGACGAGCACCGCTGCGTCACGCGCGATGAGCGCGATGAGCCCGCCGACTTCTTGGTGGGGCTCATCTGCTTTATGTTTGAGCTCGTCTATCCGGCAAGCCGTGCGCTGGCGCGCGTGCAGGGCGATATCTATCGCCTGCTCGACGCGCCCTTTGGCATTACGCGCCCCTTTACCGATCCCGCCACGCAAGCGACCTGGGAGCGCCTAAAGGACGAGATGCGCGACTGGCTGGCGCGCGCCTAGCGCTCAAGCTGGGCCAGTAGCTCCTCGACGACCTCGACGGCATCGCCGACAACCTTGTACTGGGCAGCACCAAAGATGGGGGCATCCGGGTCCTCGTTGATGGCGATAATGCACTCTGCCCCACCGATGCCGGCAAGATGCTGGATGGCGCCCGAAACACCGATACTCACGAGAAGTTTGGGCGAAACCGATACGCCCGTCTGGCCAATCTGATGGCGATACTCCAACCAGCCGGCCTCCACGACAGGTCGCGTGCAGCCAAGCTCGGCTCCCAGAGCCTCGGCGAGCTTTCGCATCAGGGGCAGATTCTTCTTGGAACCAATGCCGCGACCCACCACGACCAGGCGCTCGGCATCGGCGATCGAAGCCTGCTGTCCCCACTCCTCGGCGGGAATCGAGATCTCGACACGAGCTTTGACGTCTTCTGAAAGCGTTACCTGGGTAATCGTTCCAGAACGGCTGTAGTCGAAGTCGGGCGCCTTAAAAATACCGGGGCGCACCGTGGCCATCTGGGGTCGGTGACTGGGGCAGATGATGGTGGCCATCAAGTTGCCGCCAAACGCCGGGCGCGTCTGCTGCAGCAGACCCGTCTCCGTATCCATCGAAAGCACGGTGCAATCGGCCGTAAGGCCCGTCTGCAAACGTACGGCGACACCAGGTGCCAGCTCGCGACCAAAGGCGGTCGCGCCGTAGAGGATGGCCTCGGGCTTGCGCTCGGCCACCAAATCGCAAATCAGACGGGCATAGGTCTCTGCGTCGTTTTGACACAGACGCTCGTCGCGACAGACCACAACTTCATCCGCACCGGCACAGACCAGATGCTCCAGCTCCTCGAGCGAGCTCTCGGGGCTCATGCCGACCAATGCCACCAAACGGCAGCCGCGAGCATCGGCAAGCTCGCGCCCCTTGCCCATAAGCTCATAAGCAACGGGAGTCACCGTATCGTGCTCGTCGGTCTGCACGAATACCCAAATGTCTCGATACGCATCGAGGTCAACCGCACCAGCGGCCTCGTCACGCTCGATCGAGATAGCGTTGACAGGGCAGGCGTCGACGCACCCACCGCATAGGATGCAGCCGTCGGTTACGCGGGCGCATCGGCTGGGTCGCTCGCCTTCCACTACGATGCCGCCCGAGGCACAGGCGCGAACGCAGCGACCGCAGCCGATACAGGCTTCGCTATCGATAATCATTCCGCTCATCTATGTCATCCCCTCGATAATCTTGGCAAGCTTTGCCGCCTGCTCGGACGCCGTGCCCTCAACGGTCTCGCACGTTTGATCACGGTCGGGCACAAACGAGCGCACGACCTGTGTCGGCGACCCGGCAAGACCGCAACGCGCGGGGTCGGCGTTCACGTCGGCGGCACTGACCACGCGCACGTCCGCCTCCTCCGCCGCGCGAATACCGGCAATACTCGGCATACGCAACTGGCCAATCTCCTTGGCAGTCGTCATCGCGCACGGCATCTCAAGACACACCGTCTCCTCGCCGGCATCGCATCCGTGAACGAGCGCCAGCGAGCCACACGTCGTAAAGCCCGCGCTTTGCACGCAGCTCACGTCGGTCACGCAGGGAATCTCAAAGGCACCGGCAAGCTCGGGACCAATCTGGGCCGTATCGCCATCCACCGCCATCTTGCCGCAGATGAGCAGATCGAAGTCCTCGTCGAGCGCCTCGATGCCGCATTTGAGAGCATAGGTGGTCGCCAGGGTATCGGCACCTGCAAAGGCGCGATCGGTCAGCAGCAGCGCGTCGTCGGCACCTCGAGCGATGCAGTCGCGCAGCAGCAACTCGGTCGCGGGGATGCCCATCGACACCACCGTTACGCGCACGTCCATGCCAAAGCCGATAAAGTCGTCTTTCAGCGCCAGCGCGCATTCCAAAGCGCTCGCATCAAAGGGATTAATGACCGTCTGCTTGCCATCGCGCACGATGGTATTGGTCTTGGGGTCCATCTTGACCTCGGTGCTGCCCGGCACGGCCTTGACGCACACCACCATATGGAAATCGCTCATCTTCACGCACTCCCTTTCTGGACGAGCTCATCCAAGAGCTTCTCCGAAAACAGGTTGCCGCGACCCAGCTGCCCGTCGGGATCGAGCTGGAGCTTGAGCCGCGCCGACTCGACCATGGCCTCGTGACCGTACATCGTCTCTAAGAAGCCCGCCTTGATCTTGCCGACGCCGTGCTCGGCAGAAACGGCACCGCCCATAGCCGTTACCTCCGCAGCCCACTGGGCAAACAGCTCGCCACCGCGACGGTAGTCCTGCGCATCGCGCGGCAGGATGTTCACATGCAGATGGTTGTTACCGATGTGCCCCCAGGCGGCAGATTCAAGCCCGCTTTCGGCCAACGTGCGGCGATAAAGGGCGATGACATCGGCCAAGCGTGCGTTGGGCACCGACATGTCCGAGCCCAGTTTGGTGATGGTGGGATCCGTGCGGCGACGCTCGTCGATGAGCATGTTGACGCTCTCGGGCACCGCATGGCGGAAGAATCGCTGACACTCGCGATCGACCTCGGTGCGCGCGACCCATGTCGCATCGTCGCTTCCGCCCGCAAGCTCCAGTACCCACCCCAAGTGATACAGCTCCTCAGTCGCCTGGGCTTCGTCGTCGCAGTCGAGCTCCACGTAGACACAGACCTTGGCGTCTTTGTCGAGCGCCGGCAGCGAGGCGAACGCGGTCGACTGCTCACGCTGACGACGCAGGATATCCAGGGCGCCCGCATCGAAATATTCGATGGCAGCCGCGTGGGACAGGACGGGACGCACAGAATCGGTGAAGGACACGGCCTTGTCTTCGCTATCAAAGAAGCAGCTCACGCCCCAAACGACCGCAGGCGCCGCCTGCAGGGCAATCTCGAGCTCGGTGATGACGCCGAGTGTGCCACACGCACCGATAAAGAGGTCGATGGCGTCCATTTCGTCCGCAACGAAATAGCCTGAGGCATTTTTTGTCTTGGGCATGGTGTAGTCAGGAAGATCGAGCTCGAGTGCACGGCCCGCTGCCGTCACGAGCGACAGGTGGCGGCCCTGGGCAAAAGCCTCGCCGCGCTGAAGCTCAAGCAAATCGCCATCAGCCAGCGCGACGTGGAGTCCCGTGATATGCGGGCGCATGGGGCCGTAAGCGTAGCTGCGGGCGCCGGAGGCGTTGCATGCCGCCATGCCGCCCAGACAGGCAGACGCCTCGGTGGGATCGGTGGGAAAGAACTGCTCGGGGGCCTCTTGGAACTCCTCGTAGGCCTCAAGCGATGCCTGGTCCCAACCAGCGGTCGGCAGCACCTTCTTGCTCAGCTGCTTGCGCAGCTCCGAGAGAACAACGCCCGGCTCCACGCGCAGCAGAAATTGGCCTTGCTCATCGCGGCGAAGGCCCAAGTAGCGATTCATACGGGAAGTATTGAGGATATGCCCGCCGTGGGGCACGGCACCGGCGGCAAGGCCGGTTCGGGCGCCCTGAACCGTTACCGGGACACACTCGGCATGGAGTTTTCCCAAAATGGCGCGGACCTCGTCTTCCGTCGTCGGAAACGAGATGCTCGAGGCCTCGCCCGATGCGCGAGACTCATCGCGACCATACTCTTCGAACTCGTCGGTGAAGGGTTTGATGGTTGCAGACACGCGAACTCCCCCTTTAGCTAACTACAGTGTTTGCAGGGAGATGTTACCGCATCGTTTCGTCGACGTGTTCGAGACCGTCTCCATAATTGGCGATTTTTACGTTCGTGCAATTCGGCGAACGGCAAGGCTTCCTCGGCAGACGATGCTTTTGACACATATGGCCCCGCCGTCGCCGACCGCGCGATTGTCGCTCGAAAAAAGTTGGAGTATTTTTTGCCGCCTTTTACCTGCGGAGACGCCAATCCGTCAAGCATTTGGTCAGAAATTGGTCAAGTAGCGGCTGATACGGTCGGCGTCGACAGCCAAAACCGATAGAAGTTTTGGCCCAGAAGCAGGGAGGTTCCCATGGCATATTACTGGCCCCAGTACGGCATCGCCATCGAAGTCGACGACGATCCCCATTTCCTACCTTTCGACGAAGAGGCATTCCCCGATACGACGGTCTACCACGTTACCACCGATGTGATCTGCGACCCCGAGTCGTTCTCGGCGCTCGCCCACCACATCGCGCATATCCACGACATCGAGCTCCCTCCCGACTTCGACGAGCTCGTCTACTCGCGCCGTCTGATGCTTCACATGCTCTTTGGAGCGGACCCGTCCACCTTTGCGCGCGTCTATACCACCAAGGATGCCGCATGAGCGCGAAGAGGCCACCCCACTTTGTAGGCCTGGGTCGTCGCAAGAAGCTCATCGTTGCCTGTTTGGCCATCGTCTGCGCCCTTGTCGCCGTAGGACTATACGCTTGGCAGTCGCAGCCCGTACCCGAGGCGGGCGCTTCGGTTACGACGGCCGAGGGCAAAACGCGTCAGGAAATCCAAGATGAGCTCGACGCTATCGTCCGCGACAACATGATGACGATTTCGGTCGCGCCGGTCGCTCAGCTGCAGGAGGACGGCAAGCTGCGCGTCAACGTGCAAAACGTCCAAGACAATAGATTTCCCCAGCGATTCCGCGTCATCCAAAACGACGAGACCATGTACGAATCCGGTGTGGTCGAGACCGGCAAGACAATCGAGACGTGCCCCGCCGGCGACATCAAAGAAGGCGAGGCGTACATCGAGATCCAGGCACTCGATGCCAAGACCCTCGACAGCCACGGCAATCCGACACGTGTCAAGGTGCGGGTTGAGCAAGCCGAGAACTAGCTTTTCCGGCCGACGCGGCACCGCATGCAATTCACCAGCATTCGTCCAATCATCGCGGGGACGGCCCGCGGCGAATAGAAAGGAACGACCATGGACATCACCAGGAACATGAACGGAGCCAGAGCGCTCGTCGTGGGCGCAGGGCTCGCGCTCGCGCTCGCAATGGGCGCTGCCCCGACGCCAGCTATGGCGGCCGGGCGCGTTGGAACCACGAAAGTAATGGTCAGGACCGAGATCGACAACGTTGAGTTCAAAGTTCCGACGGTTATTCCCTTCGTCGCCAAGGCCGACGGCACGCTTCAGGGCCCCTCAGAAGACGCGACCACCATCGACAATCTTTCGGCCTACGGCATCCATGTCACCAACATGAAGATCGACGCCATGAACACCTGGACCATTGCTGCCGACGCCAAGGCCGGAACCGCACAGAACTCCATCGACTTTAAGGTCGGCCCCGACGGGGAACTCCAGAACGCCAGCGCCGCAATGCAGGGGACGGGCCTCGATCTTTCCAAGAACGCAGCCTTCGACATGGGCTACCAGGGCATTGCCGGCGGCACGGACAAAATTAAGCTCAAGACAAGCGGAAACGTCGCCCGCGTCACGCGCGACATCTTCCGCGTAACCGGCGAAGGCGATCAGGTTGCAACGATCACCTGGACGGTCGAGCCCGGTGCGCACACGGCATAAGGCCGTCGCCCTGGCCGCCGCCGTCAGCATCCTAGCGCTTGGGCCAGCCATGGCCTTTGCCCAGCAAGAACAGGCGCAGGCCGCCACGCAAGTGACGGTCGACCTCTCGGAGCTCGACCGCGGCGACCGCGAGGAACCGTTGGCGCAGACAGGCGACAGACGATGGCTCTTGGCAGCAGGCGCCACAGCAGCAGGCGCGGGGACCGCCGGCCTCGGTCTGCACATCAAACGCAGCCAGAAACAAAACACGGACAGGCCGCACTAAATTAGCTAAGGAGACCCCATGGCATCGAAGAACCTTTTGCCCGTCGTCGCACTCTGCGGCGCGCTCGCAACCGGAACGCCTGTCGCCGCTTGGGCGACTCCCGTCATGGCAGACTCCTTACCAGCAGCCCTAAGCTCCGCACCAAATCCGTCGAGCGCCATTGCGTGCAAGCGTTTTTCGATCGCACAGGCCGCAATCTCAACCTCGGGATGCCTTCGTCGTAATACGGACGGCTCGATAGTCGTGGATATCAATCGTTCGAACAAGGCAAACGGCTCCCAGGCGGGGTGCGCCGTCTGCACGTGGCGCTCGGTTGTGCTCGATGCAGATGGCGATCCATGCAATTTAGAGCTGCGCATCGACATCGCTTCGGTCGATGACTCGGCGAACGGAGCGAAGGTCGCCTTCGACGGTACGTTTTTTGAGAAAGGAGGCGGTATATGTCTGGGCTGCGCCGCCGCGAATGCAGACGACACGCAGCCCACCCTCTCATTCACGGCATCGTTGCGGCTGACCAAAGCCGGTACCGATGCCATCGCGGCGGGAGAAGCGTCCCTGCTGTTCTACGCCGTCAGTACCAAAGACACAGACGCTCATTTCGAGAAGCCAGCCGGATCACTCAGCCTTACACGAGGGATAGAGGCAGGCCCTATTGAAATCGATGCCCACGCGCAAAGCAGGCAACGCATTCTTGCCGACCCGGCGCTTCTCGAAATGGAGTGGAACGGATCCGGAGCCATCGGAATTCTCCCCTCCGCGCTTGACGCCAAGACGCTCCCCTCAAACGACGAACCCATCAACGCAACCATACAAGAAGAGAGCGCGGACAAAGAAGCAGGTGCGGGCGACACGCCGTCGCCGACAAACAGCGCCCCAGCTTCTTTCGAAGCACCGAATGAGCCCGTTACCGATCCAAACGATCCCGAGCTCGCGGACAGGCTGGGGCTTGCTGATCCTCAAGAGATCGATGAAGGTAACTGTTGCGTGCTTGCCGCACTCGACCACACAGAGGTCATCGACGCTGCGAACATCGAAGTTGCCGCCGCCAATCAGCCCGTCCGCAAGTCGGCTATCATCGCATTTCCCGAATCCATCGAAGTCGTCTTTTTGCCATCGGGCGAGGTCGTGGCCCCAACACTGCTCACCTTGTTGGGCGCCAAGAATACTCGAAACGAAATTAAAAAGGTCACGGTTGTCGACCCTGCAACCACCGCCAAGCTGCGTCTATATGCCGTTGCTCCAGATGGAGGCAAGACCTTGGAATTCGATGGCGACACACTCCTAGCCTGGCGGCGTCTGGACATTATGCAAGACGTCTCGTATCAGATCGAACTCGTAGGGTTTGATCGTGCCCGCGATGCCAATATCATCGCCGCGGCTATTGAATTCCCGCAGCGGCTTATGACACTGCGCTTTGAATACTATCCCTATGTCCCGACAACCACCTGAGGCTTAAATGCTGCGCATCATTCCTAACACCACTTATATAACGTATTAGATGAGTCGCGATGTGCCTCGCATTTCGTTCTGCTACGATTGCCACGTTGGCATCAATACAGGAGGGCTCATGCCGGGCTTGGGAACAATCATCAACGTTGTGCTTTTAGTTGCGGGCGGTCTTTTGGGATTAGCGGGCGGCCGCTTCATTACACCGCGCATCCAAGACACGCTCATGAAAGCATCGGGGCTGTGCGTCCTGTTTATCGGCCTGGGCGGCACCATGCAAAAGATGCTCATCATCGATGGAAAGGCGCTAGCGACCACCGGTACCACCATGCTCATCGTCTCATTTGCGCTCGGTTCGCTCATCGGCGAGGCCATCAACTTGGAGGCCGCCATCGAGAACCTTGGCGAATGGCTCAAGCGAAAAACCGGCAGCGAGGGTGACAACGAGTTCACCAACGCCTTTGTCTCGACATCGCTCACGGTGTGCATCGGCGCCATGGCCATCGTGGGCTCGATTCAGGACGGTCTGCTCGGTGACTGGTCAACGCTTGCCTTGAAAGGCGCATTGGACTGCATCATCGTCTGCACCATGACGGCGTCGCTTGGCCGCGGCTGCATTTTCTCCGCCCTGCCCGTAGCCGTGTTCCAGGGGACGATCACGTTGTTTGCCGGCGCGCTCTCCCCCATCATGACCACGGCAGCCCTCGACAGCCTTTCGCTCGTAGGCTCCATGCTCATCTTCTGCGTCGGCGTCAACCTCATCCGTCCTCAGACCTTCCGCACGGCCAATATGCTCCCTTCCGTCGTCATCGCCGTCATCTACGCTCTCCTGTTCTAAATCTATCTACACAGCGGTAACTCGAACATCTGTTTGATGCTGTGCTATGATATGAGGTCACCGTAGCTGCGTTCGAGAGGAGGAGCGGTGGCCGACCAGGACATCAAGATGCTCATCGAGCGCATTATGGCCGAGGCCCGGACCCATCAGTCTGCCCGCTTCTCACATGAAGTCTACGCAGACGAGCCGATTCTCAAAACCGGTCGTCAGATGCAGAACTTCCTTCCCGACCAATACCGCAAGATGCGCGAGATATCGCGCTGGCAAGACGACCCCAAGGGCGGAGCGGGGCGCTGGCTTTCGGAAGCCGAGCTTTTTTACCGCCAGGGCCTGCTGATGGCCGACTTCGAGGACGATTGTCCCTACAACGGCACCTTTAAGTCGTACTTTCCCACCTACAATGCCATGAGCGATCGACAGTTGCGCGGCTACTTTACCTGGCGTGCCCAAGTGCGTCGCGGAACCGTCGAGGAAACGTCTACGTCCTTTGCCTTCCTGTATCTCTATGAGCTGATTTGCGGCATTGGCGTAGATGGCCCGCTCGATGGTTTTAGCAAGATCAAGACCTTTTGGGATGCTTATCGTGCCTTCGAGCCCGGCATCGACCGGTTTGCACGCGTGTGGCTGCAGGATTACGCCGTGTTCCACGGGCTCGATCCCAAGCTGCTTCGCGACTCTAAAACCGTCATGTTCGATAACGCCCTTATCGAGCTGCGGCGCGCGGCTCGAGACCTTGCGCCCGCACCGGCGCCGTCCGGGCAGGCCCCCAAACGTCGTAAATCCTCTGAGCCGATCCTCCCCCTTCCGCCCGACGAGGCGCGCGAGGAGCGACTCATGGCCGCTATCAACGCCCTCTCCACGTATAACCTCAATAACTCAAGACTCGATCGCAGCCACCATCGCGACCTGCGCCACGTGGCATGCGCCGTGTATGTCCGCATGGCGCGTTACTATGACACGCACCGAAAGACCGGTATCGTGGCGAGCTTGTTTGGGGAGGAGACGGCCATGCCCTACACCATGTTTGCCTCGGCCGTGTTCTTTGCGCCCGAGCGCCACGAGGACTGCGAATATCGCCTGGACCCCATTCACATCTACCGCTGCCAAAATGGCTTTTGGGAATGTATGCGCATCCACGGCAGCAGGCAAAAAAGCAGCAAGCTCGGTGAGATGATGCGCGCTTGCGATCAGCGCCTGCGCTTAGCACTGGATCCCGGCCATCCCCTTAAGGAAGAGAAGGTCCCCAAATATCTGGCTAAGATTATCGATGACGAGATCACGGCATGGCTTTCATGGGATGCCGCACATCAGCCCGTCAAGATCGATATCGACCTGAGCCAGCTGGGGCACATTCGGAGCGCCGCCGCACAAACGCGCGAGGCGCTTTTGATCGACGAGGAGCGCGAGGACGGCACGCTTGCGGATGCCGAGGTGGCAGTTGCCGAACGGCGGGAAGCCGAGCCCGTGGCCGACACGATCGCCGAACCAGTCGCGACGACCATGCAGCAGGACGAGGCTAGCGAGCCGACCATCTCCACCGAGCAGTTTGGCGTCGTAGCCCCGCTCCTCGCACCAGCGCCCACGCCCGCCGACACCGCGTCCGTACTCGATTCCGCCGCAGACGCCTATCTTCGAGCGCTCCTCGAGCAAAACGCAGCGCAGACGGCATCGGCGGTGGCACAGTCGGGCAAGAGTGAGGACATGCTCGTCGATAGCATCAACGAAGCGCTCTTTGACCTGGTGGGCGACACCGTTATTGAATTTGGCTCAGCAGGACCGCAAATTATCGAGGACTACGAAGCAGACGTGAGAGGATACCTAGACCATGAGTGATACCGCATCCGCAGCACCCCGTGTGCCCAAGCGCGTCGCCGCCGTCATTCTTAACTCGCTCAAGGGCGGCGTTGTCCCGCGCATTGGCCTTCCCTATATCACCGTGGGGCGAGAGGTCGAGATCCGTGCTCTGCTCACCGACCTGAGCCTCATCGCCGATGGCGGCGCAAGCTTCCGCTTTCTGGTCGGTCGCTACGGCGCCGGCAAGAGCTTCTTGCTTCAGACCATCCGTACGCACGCTATGGGCGAGGGATTCGTCGTCGCCGATGCCGACCTATCGCCCGAGCGCCGCCTGCAGGGCGGTCAGGGGCAGGGCCTTGCCACCTACCGCGAGCTCATCCGCAATATATCGACCAAGACGCGCCCCGAGGGCGGTGCGCTCAACCTTATTCTGGATCGCTGGGTCGCCTCGTGTGCTGATGCCGATGAGTCTGCCGTCAATGCCCAACTGGCCCCGCTCGAGGAAATGGTCCACGGCTTCGACTTCACCCGCATGCTCCGACGCTATCGCACGGCCGTATCCGAGGGCGACGAAGAGGCCATGAGCCGCGTGACCAAATGGATCCGCGGCGAATACCGCACCAAGAGCGAGGCTCGCGCCGAACTGGGGTCCTCAACCATCATCAGCGATGACGACTGGTACGACTACGTTAAGCTCATTGCACGCTTTTTGGTCTGCAGCGGATACAAGGGCATGCTGGTGCTCATCGACGAACTCGTGAATCTGTACAAGATTCCCAACGCGATCACGCGCCAATACAACTACGAGAAGATCCTGACTATGTACAACGACACGCTCCAGGGCAAGGCGCAGTACCTGGGCATGATCATGGGCGGCACGCCAACCTCCATCGAGGACCGCCGCCGCGGCGTCTTTTCCTACGAGGCCCTTCGGAGCCGTCTCGCTCAGGGCCGTTTTGCGCGCGATGATCTCAAAGACATGCTCGCTCCCATCATCCGCCTGCAGCCGCTCACCTACGAGGAGCTGCTGGTGCTCATCGAAAAGCTCATGCAGATCCATGCCGGCTACTTTGGCTGGACGCCCACGCTTACCGAGAACGACTTGGTGGACTTTCTCAAGATTGAGTTTGGCCGCGTGGGGGCCGACACACATCTGACGCCGCGTGAAGTCATTCGTGACTTTATCGAGCTGCTCGACATCCTATGCCAAAACCCCGACGCCAACGTGGCCGAGTTACTGCAAAGCGTCGGCGGCGACGCGCTGGCGCCAGCAGCCGCAACAGACGACACCGGCACCGCGGACGACGACCGTAACTTCGCCGAATTCACCATCTAACCTGCCAAAAAGGGACAGGTTTATTTTGGCAGGTTTTATCTGGGCAAACGTCGAGGCATTAATGCAGCAAGCCACTGCCCACCGCGTTGAGAGATTCGTTTTTGAAAGGAGGCCCCGTGAACGCCTTTAACCGCTACGCCCCGTTTATCCAAGACTTCATCTACTCCCACGATTGGGAGAGCCTGCGCTCCATTCAGGTTGCGGCGGCAGATGCCATCTTTAACTCGCAGGACAATGTGCTCCTGACGGCATCCACGGCTTCCGGCAAAACCGAGGCAGCCTTCTTTCCCATCCTGACCGAGTTTTGGGAGAACCCGCCCGCAAGCGTGGGCGCCCTCTACATCGGGCCCCTCAAGGCGCTCATCAACGACCAATTCGTCCGCCTCAACGACCTCTGCGAAGAGGCCGACATCCCTGTCTGGCACTGGCATGGCGATGTCCCGCAGTCGCACAAGGCTAAGCTCATCAAAAAACCGAGCGGCATCTTGCAGATTACGCCCGAGTCACTCGAGGCGCTCTTAATCCATAAGCACATGGCGATCCCGCGCATGTTCTGCGATCTGCGCTACGTCGTCATCGACGAGGTCCATTCGCTTATGCGCGGCGACCGTGGCGGGCAGACGCTCTGCCTTATCGAACGACTCTCGCGCATGGCCGGCATGCAGCCTCGCCGCATTGGCCTTTCGGCCACCAACGGCGACCCCGAGCGCACGGGCGCTTTTCTCTCACAGGGAACGGGGCGCGACTGCGTTATCCCCCGCTTTGAAGAACCGCGCCGCGTGTGGCGTATCTCCATGGAACACTTCTACAACTCGGGTCCCCAGGCACAGCAGCGAGGATTCGAGAGCATGGGTCCTCAAGAGGCCGAAGTGCTTGCATGCGAGCGCATTGAGGCAACGGCATCCGCGGCGCTGCCCGCATCCGGACAAGACATGCGCCACAGTGGACAGCTCACACAGGAGGAACGCCGTCAACGTCGTGAGCGGGCACGGGGCAAGGCCGCTCCCAAAGACCGTCGCACTTCCTCGGCCCCCGAGGGCGAAGTCGACATCCCACGAGCGACCGAGCAGGCGCTTCTCAACCCCACCGACACGGCGCCCGACAACGCCGACCCCGGCATGGGCTATATCTTTGAGCATACGCGCGGCCGCAAGTGCCTGGTCTTTGCCAACTCGCGTGAGGAGGCAGAGGCCGTGTGTTCCATGCTGCGCAGCTACTGCGAAAGTCGACACGAGCCCGACCGCTTTCTAATCCATCACGGCAACCTTTCGGCATCGCTGCGCGAGACGGCCGAGGAGCTCATGCGCGACGAGGAGCAGGCGCAGACAACCGTCACCACCTCTACGCTGGAGCTCGGTATCGATATCGGCCGCCTGGAGCGCGCGTTCCAGATCGATGCGCCGTTTACCGTCAGCTCCTTTTTGCAGCGAATGGGCCGCACGGGACGCCGCGACCTTCCGCCCGAGATGTGGTTTGTCATGCGCGAGGAAGAGCCCGAACCGCGCACGATGATGCCCGAAACCATTCCATGGAAGCTCCTGCAGGGTATCGCGCTCGTACAACTCTATCGCGAGGAAAAGTGGGTCGAGCCGCCCGAGCTCGATCGACTCCCCTACAGCCTGCTCTATCACCAGACTATGTCGACCCTCGCCAGCACCGGCGAGCTCACGCCGGCCGAACTTGCCCAGCGCGTGCTCACGCTCAGCTATTTCCATCGCATCTCGGCCGATGACTATCGCGTATTGCTTCGTCACCTCATTAAGATCGACCATATCCAGGTCACCGAGGGCGGCGGACTCATCGTGGGTCTCGCGGGAGAGCGCATCATTAACAACTTTAAGTTCTACGCCGTATTCCAGGAAAACGAGGAGTTCACCGTTCGTAGCGAGTCGGCCGAATTGGGCACGATCGTCAACCCGCCACCGCCCGGTGAGCGCATCGCCATCGCCGGACACTGCTGGATTGTCGAGGAAGTGGACTGGAAGCGCCATACCGTCTTTGCCACGCAGGTCAAGGGCCGTGTGCCGGCCTACTTTGGCGACTGCCCCGGTGACATCAACACGCACGTACTCGAGCGTATGCGCAAGGCGCTCAACGAGCACGCGGCATATCCGTACCTCATGGGTAACGCGCGGGCCCGCTTGGCGCAGGCTCGCCATACGGCCAAGCTTTCGGGTGCGGGAACTAAACCGCTCATTAACCTGGGAGGCGACACCTGGGTGCTCTTCCCCTGGCTGGGCAGCTACGCCTTTTTGGCGCTCGAACGCATGCTCAAGATTAAGTGTGCCGCGGAGCTGGGCCTTCGCGGACTCGACCCGTCACGCCCGTACTTTATGCAGTTTAAGATGAAGGCCGACGAGGAGACGTTCTTTGAGGTGCTCGCCGCCGAGGCCGAGAAGGACTTCGACCCCATCGAGCTCGTCTATCCTGGCGAGGTGCCTTACTTTGACCGCTACGACGAGTTTGTTCCCGAAGAGCTCGTGCGCAAGGGCTTTGCCGAAGGCGTGCTCGGCATCGAAGACATGAAGCAGCGCGTTCTCGGCTGGCGCGACCACGCCTAAGACCAGTCTTTTTGGGACGAGGAGACTTATTTGTCGTGAAGGACGGTGCCGAGGAAGTCGGTGTCGAAGGGCACGGCTTCGGCAAAGGCGTAGTCGCCGTCGCTGGCGATGAGCAGGTAGTTCTCCTCGCCGCCGAACTCCGCATCACCACATGGGACCACCCAGGCGTGGGCGAATACCTCGAGTGCCGTGGCAGCGCAGTCGCGCAGGAACGTCACGTCGCTCCCCTCGTTTGCGCTCACGATATTGGCAACGTAGATACCCCCGGGGTTCAGGCTGCCTCGCACCAAACGCAATGCCTCAACCGTCGCCAGCTCGCGCACGGGCTCGGCACCGCCAAAGCAATCGCTCACGACCACGTCGTAGCGACGATGGCCCACGCTCGTCACACCCAGATACGAACGCGCCTCAGCGGTAATCACCCGCAAGCGGTCGCCCACCGCGCGCTCCAGCTCGTCCAGGTAGAACCAGCGGCGCGCCAGGCGCGTAATCTCTCCGTCATACTCGATAACGTCCATGCGCAAGCCCTCGTGCGACATCAGCGCGAACTTGGGATAGGCAAACCCACCCCCGCCCAGCATGAGCATACGGTCGATACCGTAACCATAAGCGTCGCGCATCGCATCCTCGGCCTCAATCACATCGTAAAATGCACGATAGTACGCAAAGACCGGCTCTGCCCAACGCTCACCAACGTAACTTGCGCTTTGGTAGACGCTGCCTTGCACCAACACGCGAATCTCGTCGCCGCCCTCATCGTGCACGCGTTTCACACGCGCCAACCCATTGCGGGTTCGCGCAACCTGCAGACAGGCAGCACGAACAGCGACAGCGGCCGCACCAAGCGCCGCGGCTCCCAGAGCAACACCGGCAACGACGCCAGCAGAAACACTCGGCTTGTTCATCTAGAGCTCCTTTTGCAGATAGAGTCCATGGTCGCAAAAACCCAAATGGCGATAGTACTCGCGCGTACCGATTGCGCTAATCACGTTGATACGCGTATAACCCGCATCCCGGGCAATCTCGCACGCACGCTCTACGAGCAAACGCCCCAATCCATGGTGCTGGGCTGCCTGGCCTTGATCTCCCACGCGCGCCGCCATGCCATACACGTGCACCTCGCGAATCATCGCCTCGTCCGGCATCGTCAGCAACTCGTCCGCATGCGCGGCAACAAACGAATGGTCGGGCAGCGACAACCGCAAAAAGCCCGCGATCTTGCCCTGCGGCGTCACCCACTGCAAAAAGCGCTCGTGCGTCACCGGCGTCTCGTACGCCACCTCCTCATCAAGAGATAGCTCATCCAAGTCGGCACCCGCCGTGCTGATCTCGCGATAGCGAATCTCGCGCACCGTCGCACCGTCACCCCGAGCGGCCAAGCGGTTTTCGACGAGCTGACGCAGGTTGGGTTTCTTGTTGCCCACCATGATGTCGTCGGAACTAAAGTCACGGATCATGCGACTGATGCGGCAGAACGCCGGCGTCACCACGATGTCGTCGGCCAGCACATCGAGCAGCTCTTCCTCAGTATAGGGACGCCACTCACCGCGCTCGTAGCAGCCCACCAGACGCGAGCCCTCGATGAGCGCACACGGGTAAACCTTGACCTCGTCGGGCATAAAGGCCCCTTCGGTCATAAAGCGTTCGTAGTCGCGCTTGTCCCCCTCGGGCGTGGCGCCCAGCAAGTTGAGCATAAAATGCGCGTGGATCTTAAAGCCAAACAGGCGCGCAAGCGAAAACGCCCGCTCGATCTGCGCCACCGAAATACGACGCTCGTTGATATCGAGCAAATGTTGGTCGAGACTCTGAATACCCATCTGAATCTTGGTGCAACCCAGGCGGCGGATGAGCGTGAGAGCCTGCGGCGTTACGGCATCGGGGCGCGTCTCGATAACGAGTCCCACCACACGATGCTTCGCCGTCTCGTTGATGCGCTGCTGACGCTCAAGCTCCTCCATCGTGGCGGTCTGCCACTCGGCAACCTCGCCCCACGGCGTGCCAGGGCCGTACAGACGACGCACCGCGCGGTTATAGCCGCCCACGGCAGTATCCACACGCCCCTGCTCGTCGACAACGCCGGCAGCGAGCTCAGCCTCGTCTGTCGCAATGCCGGCAGCCCGATAGCGCTCGCGGCGCTCTGTTACCACCGGCGGCAGGGCATCGGCGGGAGCGTCATCGAGCAGGCGCCCTGCCTCGGCACGGCTGATGCCCGGACGCGCCAACATGGGGTTTGCCGCCACGCCGGCGACGGCATCGTCATTGAGCGCACGGAAAAGCTCCAACATAAACCACGTTTGATACCCTTGCGGATAGTCGCTCCAGGTGCCACCGAGCACGATGAGCTCTATCTTGTCGGTCGCATGCCCCATCTGCGAAAGCGCGGTCAGACGAGCGCTCACCTGCAGATACGGGTCGAAGCAGTTTTGCTCCGCACGGGCGCACGCCGGCTCGGCATGCAGATAGCTTTTAGGCATGCGCAGATCGTTGGGGCAAAACAGGCAATCGCCCGAGCATGGCCAGGGCTTGGTAATGACGGTAATGGTCGCCACACCCGAGGCCGTGCGGCGCGGCTTCATGCGTAGCACCTGCAGCAGCTGACGCTCCAGCTCGGCATCGACATTCCATGCCGTCCAACGAGCCGGCTCCTCGCGCTTCACCCGCTGGCAAAACGGCAGCAGGCGACGCTTGGCCAAATCGCGTTTGTCGGCACCCTCACGGCGCGCCTCGGCATGTATCAGTTTGACGAGTGCCTTGTCGTCCACGGTCTCGCCGCGACGCAGAGCCTCGAGTATGTTCAAGATAATCTGTTCCATGACCCCATTGTAAAGGCAAAGGTGCCGAAGCCAATCTCGGCTTCGGCACCTTCATCAAACAGCGCGTCTATGTCTTCGCCTAGGCTTTCGTCTGCCTCAATACTCCGAATCAAACGACATGTCGCCCGAACCGACCTCAAAACGATACGTAGCAGACTTATCGCCGTTATCGAATTCAGGATTCAAAATGGTCTCGCCATCGTAGCCAAGCGGAAGGAAATCGCTCTCGAAGTCACCGCTGCCCACGGTGAGGCTCGCCTTAAAGCCCGTAGAGTTCGGAACCGTTATCTCTACATCGCCCGAGTCCACGCTTACGTCCATCGACTTCGCGGGGGCCGGGTAGAGCTCGAACGTCACATCGCCCGAACCGACCTCAGCGCTGAGCGCATCAGTCACGCTGCCCGTAAACTCTACATCTCCCGAACCCAGGAAAAGGTCAAAACCATCACAGATGACACCGGCAATCTGCAGATCACCCGAGCCCACGTGCGCGTTGATCCCCTTCAGATGTTCGGCAACACGGCGTGGCAGCTCAACCGTAACCGAGCGGTCAATTGCCTTACCGTCATCACTTCCAAACTGGGAAACCTTGAGCGTCGAGTCCTCGACGGATGCGATGTTTTGCGTCGCAGCCTTGGAGGCATCCACGCCCTTGGCAACGCGTCCCCGCTCGATAACGCGAACCTTGTTGTCATCAACAGCCTTGACGTCCACCGTAGCCGCATTGATATCGAAATCGAGGTAGCGAAACTCATCGGCATCAAAGGTCGTACACGAAAGCTGTTGAGGCCGAGCGGAATAGTTACCGCCATCCAAAAGATCGTCCTCGTCAACCGCATCGTCCATACCGGACAAGCCGGATACAACATCGTCAAGATCCCACGGACCATCAAAATGAATCAATGTCCGCGAAATGCCAAAGACAAGCCCGATGATGAGTACAAACGCTCCGATGCCGACGCCCAGGCGCAGCTTGGATTCATGCGAAAGCTTCATCATTCGTCACCCTCTTTGACGACCGGCTCAGCGGTGGCCGCGGCAGCCACGTCAGCATCAGGTTCCGCAGAAGTATCCTTCCCCTGGGCCTTGACCGCCACCGGTGCCGGGCCAACCTGGATATCCCCACGCGCCCAATCACCATCGAGCGCACGTGCCACCCAGTGATAGATGGGGATCGTAAAGAAGATCAGTGCGGGAAAGGGACTGGCACCAACCAGGAACATCAGTAAAAAGAACAGCAGCCAGCACACGGCCCAATACGGGAACGACTGGAACGGACCCTTCACCGGAGTCGGGCCGGCCGCAACGGCACCCGTCACCTGAGCCGTCGCCGCATTGGCGGCCTGCGCACTCCAGCTTGCCGCCTGCGCCGCCTTGGCTGCCGCGTCACTTGCCTGCGTTGCCGCCTCAGTCGCACGCGCCGCTGCCTCATGGGTGCGGGCGCGCTCTGCCGCCTCGGCCTCGCGCTGACGAGCGCGGTCCTCGTTCTCAAACTCGATATCGTCCTCGATCTCATCGCTCGGATTGAGGAGCTCGTCCAAACTCACGCCATAGAGTTTGGCGAGCGAGATCAGGTTTTCGGTATCGGGCGAGCTCTCCGCGCGCTCCCATTTACTGACCGCCTGGCGCGACAGTCCCAGCTTTCGTGCCAGCCCTTCTTGGCTAAAGCCCTTGCTGCGACGAAGGTCGGCGAGCCGCTGCGCAGTTTCTACATTCATGGTTCCTCCTATGCTTTTGCCAGCCGTGCCGCCGGACCTCATTTGTTCTTAGGCGCCTTGCACAGTTAAAAATATATCCGCCACCGCCAAAAACATGCCACCTATTTTAGTGAGATTTTTGACAACCGGCGGTTGCGGGCATATATGAGCTGCGGAAATGTGTCCAAACAAAGCAATGACCCGCAGCTCGGTTGTCCCCGTTGCGGCGTTAACGGTAGTATGGTCGTACTGTTTATTCCGCACCGCCAACGGAGGGAGTCCCGCGCCGTGAACCGCGATTTCGCCTCATCGCTCATCCAGCTCAACAACACGTTCTATCGCGAGCACTCCGCCTCCTTTTCCGATACGCGTCAGGCCCCATGGCCCGGCTGGGTGCGCACTATGGACATCGCGCTCGAACAGCTCGACGTCGCCACGATCGAGCATCCCGTCCGCGTCTTCGATCTCGCCTGCGGCAATATGCGATTCGAGAACTTTGCCGGCGGCGGCGCACTTGCCGCCAAGGGCGTCGACGGCGCAAACCCCTCGGCGGATGCCAGCTGCCCGTTTGAGTTCTATGGTGTCGACTCGTGCCAAGACCTGGCCATCGATGCACATGGCCACGCGCTGCGCATTCCCAACCTGCACTTCCAGGAGCTCGATGTGCTCGATGCCCTCATGAAGCTCAATCCCGCCGAGACGCCCGATGTGCTTTTCGATGCCCCGCTCGCCGACATCTCGGTCTGTTTTGGCTTTATGCACCACGTGCCGTCGTGCGAGTACCGTGTACGCGTGCTCGACGCCCTGGTGCGGCAGACGCGCCCGGGCGGCATCATCGCAATCAGCTTTTGGGAGTTTATGAACGACGAGCGCATGGCGCGCAAGGCCGTTCGTGCCGAAGCCCGCGCCGAGCTCACCCCGCCGTTTGAGGGTTACGATTCCGCGCAGTTTGAAGCCGGCGACCACCTCATTGGCTGGCAAAACGACCGCCACGCCTACCGCTATTGCCATCACTTTGACGATCAGCAGATCACCGATCTGGTGCGTGGCGTCCGTACGTTCTACAAGAGCGGCGAGGTCCCCGTGCGCGAGCTTGAGCGCTTCCATGCCGACGGTCGCAGCGGCGAGCTCAATCGCTATGTGATCCTCAAGCGTCTGTAAGCATCGATGACTCGCCACCGAGCCGCATCGCATCTTTCGGGCAAGCTATGCCCACCCTTTTTCAACCCATTGACGGAACGCGCAGCTATGCGTTCCATACTTATGACCAAGGAGCCTCATGGGAGCCGTCCACGTTCGCACGCCTAAGAACTTTGTGCTGGAAGAGCGCCTGGAGCGCTACGCCGATGCGATTGAGACGAACCCCGAGGCCTATGTCGGAGATTGGCGCAAGGCCTGTGCGCCCGCAGGCAACAAGCCCTTCGAGCACCTTCACCTGGATCTTGGCTGTGGCAAGGGAACCTATCTGGTCGAGCGCGCCCACCGCGAGCCCGACACCCTCTTTATCGGCATGGACCAGGAGCCCATCTGCATCGCCTATGCCGCGCAGAAAGTCTGCGAGCAGGAACTGACCAACGCACTCGTCCTGCCCCGAGGCGCCGCATCGCTGCCGCAGCTGTTTTTCACAGGCGAGCTCGATGCCATCACCATTAACTTTCCCACGCCACAGCCCAAGGCCAAGTACGCCATAAAGCGACTCGTCCATGTCGACCATCTAATGCTCTATCGCCCGCTCTTTGCAGCCGACGCCACCGTCACGCTGCGCACCGACAGCAAGCCATTGCGCGACTACGCCCTGGGGCAGTTTGCCGCGGCCGGCTACGACACGCTTTGGGTAAGCGACAACGTCCGCCGCGACCATCCCGAGCACCCCGAGACCGAATATGAATGCCGCACGCGCGAGATGGGTGCCGTCGTCTATGGCATTTGCGCCACACCCGGCGCGCAGCCCAGCGATGAACAGCTCGCGGCGGGCCGCGCGCAGGAGCAAAGCCTTGCCTGCTACCTGCCCGATAACCTCGATGAGCTCACCTATGTACCCCTGGGCATGGAAGAAGCCGTCGAGAACTTTAAGAACCGCGCCCGCAAGGGCAAGAAGCGCCTACCGCAGGAGTCCTAGGGGCTTCTGATGGTCGCGACGTCGGCAAACAAGCGCGAATAGGCGCCAACGAACGACCCTCGAGCCTAAGTGAGTAGACTTTTTCGCAATGGCCACGCACAACCCGCATAACGAAAACTAAAACCGACGCTCCTATAAGTTGTCAAGAGGCAGTTTGCGGGAGCGCTCCCTGCAA
>CABUHI010000019.1 GCA_902491345.1 uncultured Collinsella sp. | reverse complement strand
GCAACGCGTTGCGCTGAGTCCTGAGGCTGTTGCAATGAAAATGACAATCAAGGCGAAAAACTCTTTTCAAAATTCTTGAAAATTGGGGCTTGCATCGCGTGGCGTTCCTTGCAATAATAGTCGAGCGCGAAGCGCACAGGACACGGTGGGTGTAGCTCAGTTGGCTAGAGCGACGGGTTGTGGTCCCGTAGGTCGAGGGTTCGAGTCCCTTTACCCACCCCAGTTCTTGCTTCGTGTTGATATCGGGTCGTTAGCTCAGTTGGTAGAGCAGGGGACTCTTAATCCCAAGGTCCAGGGTTCGACCCCCTGACGGCCCACCACACGATATCTCCTCTAAAGTCCGCCACAACGGACTTTAGCTTTGGGTCGTTAGCTCAGTTGGTAGAGCAGGGGACTCTTAATCCCAAGGTCCAGGGTTCGACCCCCTGACGGCCCACCAAAGCAAGTTAAGACGGTCAACTTCGGTTGGCCGTTTTTTTGTTGACCTTGCATGGGGTCGAACCCGTCGGGGCGCGAAGTTGGGGAAACTGCACCGTGATTCCCTTAGGGAAACACGGCTAAAGCCCCATAAACGTGCTCTCCTTATGTGAATTATGCTCACGGGGCTCGATGCATGTTGAGAAGTTGTGATCAAACTCAAAGTGAGAATCGATTTAGTCTGCTCGATAGTGCGACCCGAGACTTTCAGTTCGCTTGCGCATGGCTTTGACCATTTCCTGTGCTAGTCGAATCTGCGACTGTAGGCGGGCGAGGGCTGCGATCTCGCTGTCATCGGTATGCGGCTTGCTCAGCGCCATGACCTTGTCTTGCAGGCTTTCAAGCTGTTGCAGGGCCTCGGATAGGCCTGTTTCGGTCCTGTTGATCATGCAAAAGGTGCTCATCGTGTGCCTAAGGCTGTGTGTCAGGCGTTCGGCATCTGTTGTGGCAATGCCGTACTGGGGGAGGGTGATATCCGCCTTCAGGGCCGCCTCAGGCTCTTTCTGCGCTGCGAGGGCTGCCGATGCGCCCGCGATACGTCCGAATACGATGCCGTTGGCGCTTGACAAGCCACCAATGCGGTCGGCGCCGTGCATGCCGCCTGTCGCCTCGCCGCAAGCGTAGAGGCCCTCAACGCCCGTGTGCGCGGTCTTATCGATCTTGATGCCGCCGTTAGCGGCGTGGGCATACATCGCAACGCGCATCTCGTCAGTCGGGGCGATGCCGTGCTCGTCTTGCAGCCAGGTGGCAAAGGTCTGCACAAACTCTGGGACATCCTCGCGGGGGAAGTCGTAGTGGAGTGCCAGGCCTTCGACACCTGCCTGTTCGATGACGAGATCGATAGCGCGGGAGGCCAAGCGTGACGTGAAGGGACCATATCCAGAGCGCTGCTCGAGCAGGTCGTCCAGCTTGTCGTCGGCAATATCTGCCGGCTGGTCTACATGTACGTAGCGCCAGGTCTTCTCGTTAAAGACAAGGTTGCGCTTGGGCTCGATGAAGCCGGGCATCATCTGCATGAACTCTATATTAGTAAGCGATGCGCCGTGCGCCAGTGCGATGGCCTGTGATGAGCTGAGCACGTCGGCGGAAGTGAGGCTTCGCTCGAACAGGCCACCCGTGCCACCGGCTGCGATGATCGTGGCTTTGGTAGCAAAGGGCAAGATTCGATCTTCGGTGAGGTTGTAGAGCACGGTTCCGGTGATTCTGCCGTTCGTGTCCTCAACAAGGTCGATAAGCTCATGGCGGGGGAGCAGGCGAATGCCGAGCGACTCGATCCGGGCTGTCAGAGCGTCCTCAAGGGGCTTGCGGGTGAGGCCGCGCCACATGCGCGTTTTGTGGTCAAAGCAGGGGATAAACTGCTTTTGCTGAGCGCTCTCAGCGTTTTGCGGACGCTTGAGCTCAACGCCCAGGTCTTGCTCGAGCCATTCAATTGCCTGGGGAATGCCGTGGACAAACGTCTGGACAAGCTCGGGGTCGGCAACACCGCCGCCGACGGTCTGGATGGTGTCGATGAGGTCTTGTTCGTCGTCTTCGTTAACGGGTCCGATAAGCCCTAGGCCCCAGGTTCCAGGGAAGAAGCTCGATCCACTCATGGTCTTGCCGGCGCTTGCCACAGCGACGGTTGCGCCCGTGCGTGCCGCTTCGATGGCGGCACAAAGGCCCGCAATGCCAGATCCAATTACCAGTACATCAGTCGATTCCATCGGATTCCTTTCTCGTCCGGCGCATTGTCGCACGGGTGATCGGCAATGGGGCCGCAAAGACTCGGCAAATCGGTAAAGGGCAAATATGGCAGGTGGGCGTCATGGACGCTCTGACGCTCCATCTCTTCACATCTCGTATTTCGCCCCAGCTGATATATCAGCATTAGATACCCTGCGCCAGCGCAAACAAAAAGAGCCGCTACCTCGAAAGGTAGCGGCTCCAAAGCTCAACTATCTGAGCATCGCGCGGGCGCGATTAGGCCTTGAGGGCCTCTTCGACGGCGACAGCGCAGGCGACGGTGGCACCGACCATGGGGTTGTTGCCCATGCCGATGAGACCCATCATGTCGACGTGCGCAGGCACGGAGGAAGAACCGGCGAACTGGGCGTCGGAGTGCATGCGGCCCATGGTGTCGGTCATGCCGTAAGAGGCAGGGCCGGCGCCCATGTTGTCCGGGTGCAGGGTACGGCCAGTGCCGCCACCAGAAGCGACGGAGAAGTACTTCTTGCCAGCCTCGAGGCGCTCCTTCTTGTAGGTGCCAGCGACGGGGTGCTGGAAGCGCGTGGGGTTGGTGGAGTTACCGGTGATCGAGATGTCGACGTTCTCGTGCCACATGATGGCAACGCCCTCGCGGACGTCGTCGGCGCCGTAGCAGTTGACGGCGGCGCGGGGACCATCGGAGTAGGGGATGGTC
The DNA here is from genome assembly GCA_902491345.1 of uncultured Collinsella sp. Taxonomy (GTDB): domain Bacteria; phylum Actinomycetota; class Coriobacteriia; order Coriobacteriales; family Coriobacteriaceae; genus Collinsella. The sequence goes on along the minus strand of CABUHI010000019.1, from coordinate 27,661 downwards.
TCGACGACCTTGAGCTCGCCCGTGAAGTAGTCGAACTGGGTCTTCACGTAGGTGAAGCCGTTGATGCGGGCGATGATCTGAGCGGCGTCCTTGCCCAGACCGTTGAGAATAACGCGCAGCGGCTTCTTGCGAGCCTTGTTGGCGTTCAGAGCCAGGCCGATAGCGCCCTCAGCGGCAGCGAAGGACTCGTGGCCGGCCAGGAAGGCGAAGCACTCGGTGTCGTCGGAGAGCAGCATAGCGCCCAGGTTGCCGTGGCCCAGACCGACCTTGCGGTCCTCGGCGACGGAGCCGGGAACGGTGAAGGCCTGGATGCCCTCGCCGATGATGGCAGCAGCCTCAGAAGCGGTCTTGGCGCCACGCTTGACAGCAAGAGCGCAGCCGAGGGTGTAGGCCCACTCGGCGTTCTGGAAGGCGATGGACTGGGTGTTGTTGACGATCTCACGCGGGTTGAAGCCCTTGTCGGTGCAGATCTGCAGAGCTTCCTCGAGGGAGGCGATGCCGTTGTCGGCGAGGCACTTGTTGATCTTGTCAGCGCGGCGCTCGTAACCTTCGAACGTAACAGTCATAGTTATTTCCCTCCCTTTCTACTCGTGAACCGGGAACACGCTGGCGACGGAGTGAGTCTCCTCGTCGGTGCGCGGGTCGATGTACTTGGCAGCGTTCTCCCACTGACCATAGTGGCCCATAGCGCCAGCGATGGCCTCCTCGGGGGTCTTGCCGGCCTTGACGGCGTCGGTGAACTTGCCGAGGTTCAGGAACTCGAATGCGATGATCTCGTTCTTGTCGTTGAGAGCCATGCGGGTGACGTAGCCCTGAGCGAGCTCGAGGTAACGAGCGCCCTTGGCCTTGGTGCCGAACATGGTGCCGACCTGAGAGCGAAGGCCCTTGCCGAGGTCGTCGAGGGAGGCGCCCACGGGCAGGCCGCCCTCGGAGAACGCGGTCTGGCTGCGGCCGTAAACGATCTGCAGGAAGATCTCGCGCATAGCAACGTTGATGGCGTCGCAGACAAGGTCGGTGTTGAGGGCCTCGAGGATGGTCTTACCGGGAAGGATCTCGGAAGCCATGGCGGCAGAGTGGGTCATGCCCGAGCAGCCGATGGTCTCAACGAGGGCCTCCTCGATGATGCCGTCCTTGACGTTCAGCGTGAGCTTGCAGGCGCCCTGCTGAGGTGCGCACCAACCCACACCGTGCGTAAGACCGGAGATGTCGGAAATCTCCTTAGCCTGGACCCACTTGCCCTCCTCGGGGATGGGTGCGGGGCCGTGGTATGCACCCTTGGCAACGGGGCACATGTTCTCCACTTCCTGTGAGTACTGCATGCCTCTCCTCTCTATCGTGTTGGCGTCCCGTCTGGGGGTCGTGGCTGGCGATTGCCGGGCGACCCTTCGAAAGGGACATGACATGCAGCCCCTATAATACCGCGAAATGCACGGAATATTCGGCGAACGGCTCAGTTTTCGTAGCGAGAAGTCCTGAAGTTTTAATTGAAACGGTTTAACTCTATGTTCTGTGGTCATGAGCTTCCGTAGAGGGGGTCCGTCTTGGGCAGGCTTTTGGTCCGCTCTTGTAAGCGTTGCAGTGGTTGACCTGTTGCAACGGTGCCGTTCGCCGCCTGTTTGCTGCCTTTGGCCGCGCGAGTGTATTGTTTTGCGTGAATGTTTTGATGGCACGCTTCAATCGTGCTGTATTGGATGGCAAGCAGATCCCGGCGAAGGGAGCGCCATGCAGCGCGTTTGGAGAACGGTTACCGGCTTTTACCATGTCTGTGCCCGCGGTACGGGCAAGCGGCTCATCTTTGAGGGCGATGACGACCGGTGGGAGTTTTTGGAGCTGATGCGCGAGTGCTGCCGCGAGGAGGGTGTGACGGTTATCGCCTGGTGCCTTATGGGCAATCACGTGCATTTGGTGCTTGCAGATTACGAGGACAGGATGAGCGCGGCGATGCACCGGCTGCTTTTGACGTACGCGCGGCGGTTCAATAAGCGCATGGGGCGCACAGGCCATCTGTTCCAGAACCGTTTTGACCGGCGTTCGCTCGATACCGATTGGCAGGTGATGGAGGCTATTCGCTCTGTACACGCCGATCCGCAGGAGGTGGGCGTTAGCCTAATCGAGCGTTATCCCTGGAGCAGCTTTGCGGAACATCTGCGCTCTTACGACTGTGATGCGGCCGATGCCGCGAGGGGATTTTCTGATCCTTCTTGCGTGCTTGAACTTTTTGGTTCTGCCGAGGGCTTTATTGCCTATTCGCTTTCGACGCCCGACGGTAGCGAGCCAGCGCTGTGCGATATGAAAGAGACAGAGTGGGAACGCCACGCCTTTGCCGACAAGATGGCGAAGAGCCTCGGGGTTCCGCTCAATGATCTCAAGACCGTTGAGCCCTCGCGGCGAGACAGAATCATTTTCGCTCTGCACGATGGCGGCTACACGGTGCGCGAGATCGAACGGTATACGGGAATCAGCAAGAGTACCGTATCTCGTATCGTGCGTTCTTATGCGCGGGTGAAGGCACAGGCTGAGCTCTCGGAATAGAAAATGGCCGAACCACTCTTGTCAAGCGATTCGGCCAACAAAAATCTTAAGATTTGGGACAAGTACTACTGATTATTTTGCCCCTCGAGCATGCCGTCGAGGGTGCGCCAGGCGAGCTCGGCGCATTTGACGCGGGCGGGCATGTGCGAGATGTCCTGGAGCTGGGCGGCTTCGTCCAGGTCTTCCAGGTCTTCCTCGGAGAGCTGCTCGCCGCGGATCATGGCGAGGAAGAGCTCTGCCAGGCGGTGAGCTTCCTCGACGGTCTCGCCGGTGATGAGGTCGGCCATGATGTCGGCGCTGGCCTGGCTGATGGCGCAGCCGTGGCCGGTAAAGGAGGCCTCCTCGATCACGCCGTTCTCGACGCGCAGCTGCAAGGTGAGCTCGTCGCCGCAGCTGGGGTTGATGCCGTCGTGCTCGTGCGTGGGAGCATCCATCTCGTATTTATAGTCGGGGTGCGAGTTGTGCTCCATAAATGTGGTGGAGGTGTACAGATTACCCATTGAACGTGCTCCAAACGTGATGCAGGCCGGCGATGAACTTGTCGATGTCGGCCTTGTCGTTGTAGAAGGCCACGCTGGCGCGGCAGCAGGCAAGGTTCTCGACGCCTAGCCAGGTAAGCAGCGGCTGCGCGCAGTGGTGACCGGCGCGGATGCAGACGCCGTCCATGTCCATGATGCTCGCGACGTCGTGCGGGTGGATGCCCTTGACGTTAAAGCTCACAACGCCGTGGTGGTTGTCCCAATAGATGGAGCCGATGATCTGGACAAAGTCGAGCTGCATGAGCTCACCCATCAGGTAGTGGACGAGTGCCTGCTCGCGGGCCTGGATGTTCTCGTAACCCACCGTGTTGACCAGGTAGTCGAGTGCCGCACCCGTGGCGAAGATGCCGGCGGCGTCCTGCGTGCCGGCCTCGAATTTCTCGGGAACGGGCGCCCAGACGGCGTCCTGCTCGGTGACCGAGTCGATCATCTCGCCGCCGGTGAGCATGGGCGGCATGGCGTTGAGCAGGTCCATTTTGCCCCACAGCACGCCGATGCCCATGGGGCCCATGGCCTTGTGCGCGCTAAAGGCAAAGAAGTCGGCGCCCAGATCGGCCACATCGACCGGCATGTGCGGCAGCGACTGCGCGCCGTCGACGACCAGATAGCCGCCGTACTTGTGCACGAGCTTGCCGAGATTCTTGACCGGGTTCTCGACGCCCAGCACGTTAGACACCTGACCCACGGCCAAGATTTTGGTCTTGGGGCCCACCTTGGACAGAACCTCCTCGGTGGTGAGTTGACCGGTCTTGGTGGGGTAGAGGTAGACGAGCTTGGCGCCGGTTTCGCGGCAGACCTGCTGCCACGGGATTAGGTTGGAGTGGTGCTCCATGATGGTGATGACGACCTCGTCACCGGGCTCGAGCACCGTGGGTGCAAAGCTCTTGGCGACCAGGTTGAGCGACTCGCTCGTGTTGCGGGTGAAGACGACCTCGTTGGCCTGGGCGGCGCCGATGAGGTCGGCGATCTGTTGGCGGACCTTCGCGATGGCGTCGGTGGCCTCGACGGACAGCGAGTACAGGCCGCGCAGGGGGTTGGCGTTCATGCGCTGATAGAAGTCGCGTTCGGCGTCGAGCACACAGGCAGGGCGCTGCGCGGTGGCGGCGCTATCGAGGAAGGCGATCTCGGGGTGCTGCTGGAACAGCGGGAACTGGCCCTTGTAGGGGTTGGTCTCGATGTCCACAGTGGGCCAGCCGCGCGAAGCCTCGTCGCTGGCGTCGAGCTCCATGGGCTCGGGGGCGGTGCAGGTATCGCATTTAACGTGCTCGGTGTCGATCATGCGAGCTCCTCTTCAAAGTTATCGATCAGGTTGTTGCCCAGGCGGACGACGGCGGCGCGGGTGCGCTCGTCGGTGGCGGAAAGTGCGGCGTCCTCCAGCTTGGCGCGGACGAACAGGTCCTCGACGGCGTTTTGGTCAAGGCCGCGGCAGGCGAGGTAGAACAGTTGCTCGTCGCGGACGTGGCCGATGGTGGCTCCGTGGTTGCCGGCGACGTCGTCCTCGTCGCAGAGAATGACGGGAACGGTCTTGTTGTCGACGCCCTTGTTGGCCAAAAGCACCGTCTCGCGCTCGGTGCCGGTTGCACCCTTGCAACCGTGCACGAGGTCGATGGTGCCGCGGTAGACCTTCTTGGACGTGCCGGTCAGCACGCCGTTGGCGTCGATCTCGCACTCGGTCTTGCGACCGCGGTGGCGCAGCTCGTAGTTAAAGTCGCGCACCTGCTCTCGGGCGCCCAGGTAGTCAGTATCGATGGTGACCTTGGCGGTATCGCCCAGCAGGTCGCCGGCAAGGCCGGTGGCGCTGGCGCCGGCACCCAGGACGGTGTGCTGCACGTTGACGCGCGCGCCCTCGTCCAGGAACAGGCCGGTGTCGTCGAGCGCGATCCAGCTATCGTCGAGCGTCTGCGTGCAGGTCACGTTGACGGTGGCGTACTCGTGGGCGCACACGCGTAGCACGGATCCCACGACGCCTTGGCCGGCAACGGGAGAGTCCAGGGCAATAAGCAGATCGAGCGTTGACTGAGGACGGGCGACGACGTCGATGGCGGCGATGGCCGCGGCTGCATTGACACCGCTCACGCGCACGGTAACCGTGGCGTGCTTGTATGCGGGTACATCGATGACGATGCGCTTGGTAGCGTGCTCGGCCAAGTAGGCGTAGGCAGGCTCACCCATGCCGGTTTCGAAGGCCTCAGCAGGGGAGAGCTCTTCCTCGAGCTTAATGGCGCCGGCCTGGTAGACGGAGGTTGCGGGCACGTCGAGCTCGGTCTCGGGCGTGATGCGGGCGCGGTCGGCGGCATCGCCGGGCGCGGAGGCGCGGCGCTCGGGGAAGCGCTCGGCCATGGCGTCCATGGCGGCGTCGAACGCGTCTGCCACGCCAGCAAACTGCTCGTCCAAGCCCTCAACCTTAACGGTCTCGGCGGGAGCGGCGGCAAGCTCGTCAGAGAGCTCGAGCTTGGTCTGATTCATCTTCAGCCAGCCCCAAGTGGCAGCCGGCATCGCGTTGACCTGCTCGAGCGTGGTAGCAACGGTGTTGGTTTCCTGTTTCATTATCCGATCGCTCCTTCCATCTCGAGCTTGATCAGGTTGTTCATCTCGACGGCGTACTCCAGCGGCAGCTCCTTGGAGACCGGGTTGGCAAAGCCGTTGACGATCATGGTACGGGCTTCTTCCTCCGAGATACCGCGGCTCATCAGGTAGAACACCTTGTCGTCGCCGATACGTCCGATGGTGGCCTCGTGGCCGATGTCGACGTTCTTGGCGCGGATGTCCATGGCCGGAATAGTGTCGGAGCGGCTTTGGTCGTCGAGCATCAGCGACTGGCAGCTCACGGTTGCCTTGGAGCCCTCGGCCTTGGGTGTCGCCACGATAGAGCTGCGGAAGGTCTGGATGCCGCCGCTCTTGGAGATGCCCTTGGTTTCGACGGTTGCCGAGGTCTCGGGCGCGTTGAGCACGACCTTGCAGCCGGTGTCGAGGTTCTGCCCGGCGCCGGCAAAGGTGATGCCAGTAAAGTTCGAGCGGGCGCGACGGCCGTTGAGCACGCTCATGGGGTAGAGGTAGCCCACGTGGCTGCCGAAGGAGCCGCTGATCCACTCGATGTCGCCGTCCTCGTCCACGCGCGCACGCTTGGTGTTGAGGTTGTACATGTTCTTGGACCAGTTCTCGATGGTCGAGTAGCGCAGGTGCGCACGCTTGCCCACAAAGAGCTCGACGGCGCCGGCGTGGAGGTTGGCCACGTTGTACTTGGGCGCAGAGCAACCCTCAATGAAGTGCAGGTCGGCATCGTCCTCGACGATGATGAGAGTGTGCTCAAACTGGCCGGCGCCCTTGGCGTTAAGGCGGAAGTAGCTCTGCAGCGGGAAGTCCAACTTGGTGCCCTTGGGCACGTAGACAAACGAGCCGCCCGACCACACGGCGCCGTGCAGGGCCGCAAACTTGTGGTCGGTGGGCGGGATGAGCGTCATAAACTTCTCGTGGATGAGCGGCTCCCACTGCGGGTCATGCAGGGCTTCCTCTATACCGGAGTAGACGATGCCCATCTTGGACGCCGTGTCCTGCATGTTGTGGTAGACCAGCTCGGAGTCGTACTGCGCGCCGACACCCGCTAGGTAGCTGCGCTCGGCCTCGGGGATACCCAGGCGCTCAAAGGTGTTCTTGATGTCGTCGGGCACCGACTCCCAGTCGTGCTTTTGGTCGGTGTTGGGCTTGACGTAGGTGACGATGTTGTCCATGTCCAGGCCCTCGATGGAGGGACCCCACGTCGGGTCGGGGAAGCGGTTGAAGATCTCGAGGGACTTGAGGCGCAGGTCGAGCATCCACTGCGGCTCGTCCTTCTTTGCGCTGATCTCGCGCACGATGTCGGGCGTGATGCCGGCGTCGAGGCGCTCGAATCCCTCCTCGCCATAGGTGAAGTCGTAGAGGCTGCGGTCGATGTCCGCGACCTCGGTGCGGTTCTTGGTCATTGCGTCGCCCCTTTACGCCTGCTGCTCGGCAGCGGCGGCCTCGGCCTGGGCGCGCTGCTCGGCGGCCTCGCGCTCGAAGGTCTCAAAACCATTCTTGTCGATCCAGGGGATGAGCGAGGCATCGTCCTCGCGCACGATGTGGCCCTTGACCATAACGTGGACGCGGTCGACATCCAGGTGCTCCAAGATGCGCGTGTTGTGCGTGATGATGAGCATGGAGCCGTCGCAGCTCTTGCGGTACGCGTCCATGCCGTGGCTGACGGTGGACAGGGCGTCGACGTCCAGGCCTGAGTCGGTCTCGTCCAGGATGGCGAGTTTGGGCTGCAGCAGCAGAAGCTGGAGCATCTCGACCTTCTTCTTCTCGCCGCCCGAGAAGCCTACGCCCAACTCGCGGTTGAGGTAGGCGGTATCCATGTTGAGCTCGGCCGCGAGCTCCTTGACGCGACGGCGGAATTCCTTGCCCTTCATCTCCAGGCCGGGGCGGCCGGCGATGCTGGCGCGCAAAAAGCTCGACAGCGGCACGCCCGGAATCTCGACCGGGGCCTGGAAGCTCAGGAACAGGCCGGCGCGCGAGCGCTTGTCGGTGGTGAGCTCGGTGATGTCCTGGCCGTCAAAGACGATGCGGCCGTCGTTGACCGTGTAAACGGGGTCGCCCATGACCAGGTGGCCGAGGGTGGACTTGCCGGCGCCGTTGGGACCCATCAACACGTGGGTCTCGCCGGCGGCGACGTTGAGGTTGACGTTGTGGAGGATGGTCTTCTCGTCCACGGAGGCGGTCAGACCTTCGATGGAAAGCAGCGGATTTGCGCTCATGCTGTCCCTCTCTGTATATGGTGTACTCATAGGTGTACTAAACCCTAGGAATCTTCTCGGAATAAAGTTACTATGGGTTCGGCGTTAGTCAAGGAAAAACCCGACTAATCCACTCGACTTTTCAAATTCTGGGACAAAATAACCTGTTGTGTTTGTCCCACTTACTTTAAATTTGGGACAAACAAACCCGGTTATGTTGTCCCAGATGCGATGGGAGGGTAGGTATGCTCATTTCTTCCAAGGGCCGCTATGCCCTCCGGTTAATGATCTATATCGCGGCGCTGGGCGACGCCGAGGGCAAGATTGCCTTGCGCGAGGTTGCCGACCGCGAGCATATCTCGCAAAAGTATCTGGAGCAGCTGGTTCGTCCGCTTATGAAGGCGGGCCTGCTTAAGAGCGTGCGCGGCAAGGGCGGCGGCTACATGATGGCCAAGGACCCGGTCGAGGTGCGTGCCGGCGACATCCTGCGCGCTGTCGAGGGCAGCACGGCGCCCGTGGCGTGCGACGGCATCGACAACAGCTGCGCCCGCAGTGACCTGTGTTCCACCGTCAAGTTCTGGCGCGGCCTGGACGATGTGATCGAAAAGTACGTCGACGGCGTGACGTTGGCCGACCTGGCCGCCGTCCCCGAAATCAACTTTGACATTAAGCTGTAGGGGTGCAAATGGCATCTCTCGACAAGGTGTACAAGCAAATCGAAGTTTTTGCTCGGGAATGTGACGCCGAGAAGGTCGTGTTGTTTGGTTCTCGTGCTCGAGGCGACAACTTGCCCAAGAGCGATATTGACATCGCCGTAGCAGGTTGCCGGGATTTCGGCCGTTTCTCATATTTGATCGAGGAACATCTTGATACTCTTTTAGATGTAGATGTCGTCAATCTCGACGAGTCCCTATCGCAGCAATTGCTCGATGAGATTGCCAAGGATGGTGTGATTCTGTATGAAAAAATATGAGAACTTTGTTAGCGCCTTGGCGAATCTTGAGGATGCGCCCAATCAGGATCTCAACAATGATTTTGTTCAGAGTGGATTGATTAATAAGTTCAATCTTCAATTTGAACTGAGCTGGAAGCTCCTTAAGCGTCTGCTCGAGTATGAGGGCGCCACGCTTGCCGCGTCGGGGTCTCCTCGTGCCATCTTGAAGGAGTCCTACCGATTCTACGACTTTATTGATGAGGCAGCCTGGCTGGATATGCTCAGAGACCGCAATACGAACGTCCATATCTACGACAACAAGCTCGCTCAAGATTTGATTCAGCGCATCTTGAACGTCTATATTCCCGCTTTCTGTCAGTTGAGGGACGGGCTGATGGAGCGATACGGCGAGCTTCTGATGGCGCCCGACGACCAGTTTGTTTAATTACTTAAGATTTCGCGGAGGGTTGTTGCCGTTTACCGAGGGGTTGTTGTGCAACAACGGGCGAGCTGCAATACTTATTTCTATCTTTGCAAACTGCACTTTAACTATACCAATGCAGGGAGGATCTTATGCAGCCCAAGCATTCTGCTATTGTCGCGGGCCTGACGCTGGCGCTTTCGTTTGGCGCCGTTACCGCGCCCGCGCCCGCCGCTGCCGAGGAGCCCACGCCGGGCGTTGCCTCGGATGCCACCGATATCGATAAGGGCCTTTACACCCAGCAGTCCTTCTCGGGCGTGCTGAGGTCGGTCCAGGGCGTTTCGTTTGTCAACGTGACTCCCGAGATGAAGTACTTCACCAAATATGAGAGCCATGGCAACTATAACCAGGGCTTTTCGTATGGCGACGGTTATAACGCGCTGGGCTATTACCAGTTCGACCGCCGTTGGTCGCTCATCCCGTTTATGAAGCAGGCCTACAACTACAACCCTGAAAAATACAGCATGCTCAAGGATGCGATTGATCGCGGCAGCGAGATTTCCAACACGAGCAATGCCATGTACGAGAACGGCCAGCTCACCGAGTTGGGCCGTATCGCTCAGGATGCCTTCCAAGGTGCGTACAACACCGATCCTGTTGAGTTCTCAGCACTTCAAGATGCCTATGCGTACAACTCGTACTATGCGGTGACCGAGGCGTGGCTCAAGAGCGGCCTTGGTATTGATATTTCGGGCCGTGCCGATTGCGTCAAGGGCATGGTGTGGAGCATTACCAACATGTGCGGCACCGGTGGCTGCAGGGACTTCTTCCGCTGGGCGAATCTTTCTAATGATATGACTGACCGTGAGTTTGTGACGGCGCTCTCCAATAGCGTGGTCAACAATGTCGCCACCAAGTATTCGAGCCAGCCCCAGTATCATGAGGGCTGGAAGAACCGTTATAAGAATGAGCTGAAGGACTGCTTGGCTTATATCGCCGAGGACGAGGCCGCTGCCGCTGCGACGCCCGTGCAGCCCGAGCCTACACCGGCGCCCTCGCCGACACCTGATTCGAATGACGACTCGAGTGACGATGCCAACGATGACAGGATGGATGCGCCCTCGACCGATGCTGACGGTAATGGCTCTGCTGGTGGCACTACCAACGACGGCTCTACCTCGAACGGCTCCAATTCGAACGGCTCTGCTGCGGGCGATTCGTCTTCAAGCTCTGCCGGCAATACGGACAGCGACGCTTCTGGTTCGACCGACGCTGACACCTCTAACTCATCCACCGGCTCGAGCGATTCGTCCGTTGACACCGGCTCTAACAACGGCTCTGGCTCTGACGCAACCCCTGATTCCGATGCTTCCAAGGACGACTCGAATAAGGCGCCGGACGCTCCCGTTGCTTCGCCGGACAAGAAGCCTTCTTTCTCCGAGCAGCTTGGTTCTACGCTGGGTTCTTCGCTGATGGCTGGCGTCAATAACGGCTCGGCCCAGAACAAGGACAACTCTGATCAGGCTTCCACGGAAAAGACCGAAGCCGCAAAGGGCGACTCCAAGGATAAGGCTTCCGAGAAGGTTGAATCCGATAAGGGTTCTAGCTCTGATGAGAAGGACGACAAGTCCGCTCAGAAGAAGGACGAGGACAAGAAGTCTGAATCTGAGGAGAAGGACAAGAACAAGGACAAGACCGAGGACGGAAAGCAGCAGGGCGAGGACAGCAGTAAAGGCAACACCGACAACCAGAACCAAGAGCAAAATGACTCCAAGACGGTGACCACTACAACCACCACTACAACGACTAAGACTTCGGGCGGTAACATGCCCAAGACGGGCGACCTTATCGTTATGGCGAGCCTTGCCAGCGCGAGCTTGGCCACGCTGGGCGCTACGTCTATCGTAAGTGGTAAGCATAAGCTCGATCAGCAGAAGAAGGCTTCTGGGGAGGACGACTCGGGGGAGTAGGCTCTCAGTTGCCAGATAACTAAATAGTCGGGACGGGGTCCGGTGCGAATGTATCGGGCCCCGTTTTGTTGTGCAACGATTAATTGTGCCCCCTCACACCTCTTGTTACTACCGTTGCCCGATATGTTTGCGCGGCGACATCGGTACATGCGATGCGGTCATTACAATTGGCATCGTGCTGCGATTTAGGGGGAACGTTTTGGTGTCTGAACAGGCAAATAATGGTTGTGCTGACGGCTTTGGCGTGCGTTTGATCGGCTGTGCCGACGATGCGGCTTTGCCCATTGGCATGCACGACTATGCGGAGGCTCTTGGTTGCTGCACGCTGGTCGACAAGACCATGTTTATTGCCGATGTGTTGGACTGCGACGCGTCCGTTGTGGTGTGCTGTCGACCCGAGGGTTTTGGCAAGAGCATGAACCTGTCGATGCTCAGGGCTTTTCTGGAGCGTCCAGCGGTCGGTCGCGCTGGTCAGCTTTTGTTTGCCGATGCTCAGATTTGGGATGCGGACGGCGGGCGCTATCGGGATGAGTACGCTTGCTATCCGGTGATATCGCTGGACTTTTCTGGCGCTGCGAGGCGTGGCACCGATGTTGCCGACGTCGTGCGCGATGCTCTTTCGGACGAGTGCGCTCGCCTGCTGGCGCTTTTGGAGGCTCCGGATTTAGCTCGAGACAAGGTACGTCACATCGAACGCGTTGCGCGTGGCGCGGCGAGCGAGGATGAGGTTGACTCGGTGCTCGGTGTGCTCATTGAGCTGCTGGAGATGGCCTGCGATGGGCAGGTTGTATTGCTCGTTGATGGGTACGATGCGGCGTGGTCTCGCCGTGCGAGCGCGAGGGACGTTTCCGTAGCCGGTCCGGCGGAGCTGCTCGATCGCGTGCTGTTCGACGCCATTGCCACTGCGCGCGATTCGTTGCGGCTGGCGTGTCTGATGGGGGAGTATCCCGGCCCTGCCGTAGCGGCGCTTTCTTTGCACTGCTGCTCGTATTGTCTGACGACGCCGCTGTCGGCGTGGTGTGACCGATGGTTCGGTTTTTCGGATGCCGAGGTCGAGGCTCTTTTGAATCATGCTGGGCGCGAGGAATACCTGGATGATGCGCGTGAATGGCTCGAGGGGTATCGGTTTGGCAGGGCCTATTGCTCGAGTCCAGAGCGTGTGATCGGTTTTCTGGGCCGAGGCTGCACGGCGCCTGTGCGTGCCGATCTGTATGGATATGCCGATTGCCTGAGTAGGGTAGTTGCCGGGTGGAATCTCGACCGCCTTTCGGTCTTGTTTGATTTGCTCGAGGCCCATGGGTGCGCTGAGGTCCCGCTTTGTTTGGGCACTGCAGAGCCAGATGTCTCGCCTGACGATGGCATGTGGACAGCGCTGTATCTGTCCGGTTTTCTCACGACGGATATGACTGAGGAGCCAGAGCATGGCGATCGCCTCCGTGCTTTGCGATTGCCCAATAACGAGCTTCGCCAGGCCTTGCGTCTAGTGATTATTGAGTGGTTTGAGTGCGCTGCAGAAGACATTCGAGACGTCGATGTGTTTCGCGACGGGCTGTGCCATGGGAACGAGGATACCGTGAGGCGGGCGCTAAGCCGCATCTTGGGAGATGCGGGAATCGGCGAGACCGACCCAGATACGCCGCTGCCATATCATCTGCTCTTGCAGGGGCTCTGCTTTGGCTTGCCTGGCTATGCCAATCCTGCCTCGAGGCGAAAGTGTGGCGCGGATCGCTGGGACATCCAGGTTTTTCCCACGGGCGCCGTGTTCGACATAGCCGATACGATCGGTATGCTCGATGAACGTCCGCTGATAACGATCAACATGATGTATGACCCCGGTGTGGATGCGCTGGGCCTGGAATTGCTGGCCGTGCAGGCGCTGCTCGACATAGAGCGCGACGGCATCGACGAAATCCGTGTGCCACGCCCCGCCATTGGACGCATGCGCTGGGGCTTTGGCTTTGACGGGCAGCGTGTGTCCGTGGTGTGCCAGCGGTTATAGGGGATGACGAAAGCCCTTTACTACTCCGCGTCCTTCATGGGCGGCATGGGCTTCCAGTTGGGGTCCTTGACGATCTTGCGGGCGTCCTTCATGCCACGGCGCAGCGCCGGAATACCGGTCTTAAAGCACTTATCGACCGCAACCAGGCGAATGAATTCCTTGCAGAAGGTCGCGGCGTTGCCCAGACGGAACAGCACGGGGTGGTAGTCGCCGTAGATCTGCATGTAGCGTGCCAGATAACCGCGGTTGCGCATGATGTAGTAGCGGTTGGTGTCGCTCGTGGAGTTGAGCTGGCGTTTGCCGGCGATGTCCCAGTTAGAGACGGCGCGGGCGCGCTTGAGCACCACGTCGGCAACAACGGCGGCGGGGAAGTGCTGGCTGGCCACGTAGCCATAGCAGGCATCGTCGCCGTAGATAAAGAAGCGCGCGTCGGGCAGGCCGATCTTGTCGACCACGCGGCGCGAGAACATGCCGCCCTCAAAGCACAGCTGGTTCATGGCGCGATAACCCTCTGGACCCAAGTCCCACTTGGCGACTGGGTTGGGAATGCCGAGCGAAAGGATGAGCTGGTACTGCCAAAAGAAGGCGCCGCCGTCAAAGTCTAGGCGCGAACCCTGGATGACATCGTAGCGGTCGGTCCACTTGGCAAGACGCTCGATGCCTTCGGGGATGACGAGCACGTCGTCGTCCATCACCCAGAACCACTGGGCGCCCAGGTCGTAGGCGCATTTGGTGCCAGCGGAGAAGCCACCTGCACCGCCGCCGTTTTCGAGCTGTGGTGCGTAGATGACGCGGTCGGTGCCGCCCTTCGCGTCGGGCTGTTCGATGTCGGTGCCCCACAGGTTGGCCAGGCGCTCGTTGAATGCGGTGCACATGGCCTCGGTCTCGCGCGAATTCTCGTTATCGACAATCACGATGCGCCAGGGCGTTGCCGTGAGCTCGGTCATGGAGTCGAACAAGTTGGCCAGGAGTTCCTGGCGCTTGTACGTAACGACGACAATGGCGAGCTTATCGATGGGAGCGGGAAGGGTTGAAGGCATGGGGCAATATATCCTTTCACGCGCGGCGGGCGAGTGCAGCGCGGAAGCTATCGAATACGTCCTTGGGACTGTCCTATTGTAAAGGCTCGGCGCACCTTGGCGGCAAGCTTTGAATAAAACGCAGGAACCTGCCACGGCTGTAGCGGCTTTAGCGTCTGACGGCAGCGTGTCTATTGCCTCTTGAGCTTGCGTTCGATAAGACTTCTAGCTGCATCGATGATGAGAAGTGCCAGAGCAAAGACGATGCTAATGACGATACCCGTGACGATACATATAGCTGCCGGGCTGTTTTGGCTGATCAGTATGTTTGCGAGCAACGTATTGAAGACGGGACGCCACAGGCTACTGGTGAGCGACTGCATCACATAGAAACCAAGCGTGGCGGTCGATAAGGTGACGATGACACCTGCGGTCCGTGGATTGCCTGAGGCCCTGCGCCGGGTCGCCGCAAAGAGCAGAGAGGCGGCAGCGAGGGCAAACGAGATCAACGAGGTTGATTTGTAGGAGAGGACTGCCATCGCCGTGAGGTTGCCGGTGAAGGAGAGTGCTCCTTCCAGGATGGTGGCGAGCACCAAAACCGCTGCGAGCGACCGCGTGCCTAAGGCGCCCGCCTTGTCCGAATCCATGGCGCCGGTTACGTCGCGGAGCAGTCCGCCGATCAAAAACGCGATAATGTACGTGACGGCGCTCATGAGCTTTTGGAGCCAAGAAAACTCGCCGGCGCTTGTCGCACTCATAGCGGCTAAATACCCGTTAACAACAAATGCGAGGATGCCAACGGCGATGACCGTCGTCTTGTAGGTTTTCTGGGGGAGTCGACTCTTAGCCAGTCCAAACCATGACGCCATGAAGACCGTGGCGGCATAGACCCAGATAAACTCAAGGCCTAGCGTGTACCAGTAGTGCGTATTGAGGGTAACATCGGGAATGGGTGAGACGACCGTGGACCACGCGAGCGCCACGAGGCAATAAAACGCAGTGGGCAAAATGACCTTGCCCAGGCGCTGCGCCGTCCGTTGCATTTGCGACTTCCATGTTGCTCCACCGTCCCAAGCACGCTCGGCCGAAGCGATGAGAAAATAGCCCGAAATCATAAAGAAGACCTCGTTGGCCCAGCAGCCCAGCAAGTTAATAAAACCGAGCACGCCGGAATAGGGGAACATCGCAAGTGGGGCATATTCCACGGCGCCGACGCAGACGGCTTGGAAGGTCCACTGAAAGGTGTGGAACACCGCGATGCCGGCGACCGCGACCAAACGCAGCGCTTCGATGGGTATGTTGCGTGCGGCTTTGGGCTGCATGACGTCCTTTCTTATCGGTTTGCCTCTGCGGGCTCCATAGATTATATAAACGCCCGCTGGCGCGCTGACCCTTTGATACCATGAAACGACAGGTATTTCCTAAGGAGCACATTTGTCTACTAACGCCTCTGGCAGCCCTGTTCTGTCGCTGCTTATTCCCATTTACAATGTTCAGCGCTACCTGCGCGAGTGCCTCGATTCCGCCCTGGCGCAGACGCTCAAGGATATTGAGATTATCTGCATTAACGACGGGTCGACCGACAACTCGCCGGCGATTATCCGCGAGTATATGGAGCGCGATGGGCGCGTCAAGATGATCGACAAAGCCAACAGCGGCTACGGCGACTCGATGAACCACGGTCTGGAGATGGCGCGTGGCAAGTACGTGGGCATCTTGGAGTCCGATGACTTTATGGCGTCCGACGCACTCGAAAAGCTTGTCTCGGCCGCCGATAGCAATAATGCCGACTTTGCGAAGGCGAACTTTGATTTCTACTGGTCTAAGCCCGAGGAGCGCCGTTCGCTGCACGAGATGTTTAAAGCCAAGGACTGTGGCAAGCCGGTGCACCCGAGCGATACGACGCAGTTCTTTAAGCAAAAGCCGTCGATTTGGTCGGCCGTGTACCGTCGCGATTTTCTTGAGCGCAACGGCATTACGTTCCTGCCGACTCCGGGGGCATCCTTTCAGGACACGTCATTCGCCTTTAAGGTGATCGCGTGCGCCGATAAGGCTGTTTACCTGCATGATGCCGTGTTGTCGTATCGCCAAGACAACGAGAATTCCTCGGTCAATTCTTCGGCTAAGGTCTTTTGCGTCAATACCGAGTATGCCGAGATTGAGCGTTGGATTCGAGAGGATTATGCCCGCGACCACGCAAGCGGCGATGTCGCGCGCATGCTCAAGTTCAATCAGCTCATTAAGTACGATTCGTACATGTGGAACTACGTGCGCCTGGCGCCTAAGTTCTATAAAGAGTTCCTGGTCCAGATGACCAAGGAGTTCCAGGCCTCCTTGGACGCAGGAGACTTTTCGCTGGACGACCTTAAGCCGTGGAAGCGCGCGAATCTTGCTGCGATCCTCAAAGACCCTGAAGCTTGGGTGGACGAGCACCCGCACTTTGCGACGGACGGCGCCCTGGGACGCGCCAAATACTACGCCTCGGTTGGAGGCCCAGGCGTGGTCGCCGCCTTCCTCATCGAATCGCTGAGGGGGTAGGTCGACATGGGAGAGGCTTCGACCCCCAAAGCGACCATCGTCGTTCCCGTATACAACTCGGCACGCTCGATTCAGCGATGCCTCGACTCGCTGTTGGCACAGTCCGAGCGCTCGATTCAGGTCGTTTGTGTCAATGACGGATCGACTGATGATTCCCTGAGCGTCTTGCATCAAATGGCACAGACCGACGGACGTGTGCTGGTGATTGACCAGAAAAACGAGGGTGTCTCGTGCGCTCGAAACGCCGGCATCGATGCCGCCGAGGGCGAGACCGTCTTTTTTGTGGACGCCGACGATTACATCGATGCCCAGACGGTCGAGCGCGTGTTGCATGTCATGGAGTCTGCGGATGCCGAGGCCGCCGTTTTTGGCGGCGTCTGTGAACCTGCCGATGCTGCCCCCAAACGCGTCCAGCAACTCATGAGCCCCAAAGCCGGTACCTTCGGCGCCCGTGATCCCCAACTGCTGTTCCATTCGAATGCGCAGCCCTATGCCTGCCGTGCGGCTTTTTCGCGCGAGCTGCTCAATCGCGAAGGCATTCGCTTCGCCCCCGGTTTGGCTTTGGGCGAGGACGTCGTCTTCCAATTTGCGGCTTATGCGCTTGCCCGCAAGACCGTCGTCATGCCGGACAAGTTCTACCACTACGTGATGGAGAGTGAATCGGCGACGCACGAGTTCAACAGTGCCGATGCTCGCGCCAAAAAGCTTGACGCCCACATGAGGATGCTCGAGGAGGTCTTGGAGGACTGGGCGGCCTACGGTCTTTTGGACCTGTGCCCCGGCGAGCTGATAACTTGGTTTTTAGACCTAATTGTGTTCGACCTGGCGCGCTTGGATGCCGATGGTTTCCATCGCGTGGCGGCTCGCGTCAACATGGATCTCACGACGTTTTTGGGAACGGCGTGGGCGGATATGCCTGCTAAGGGCGCCGTTCGGCGTGTTGCCCACAAGCTCGTTGCGGCGACCTCGGGCGTTTCGATGGCAGACGCCACGCTGTTCTATCTTTCGACTCGCGGTCTCAAAGCCTGTCTGGAGCGCTTTATCTAATTCCAAGCGCTGCCGCCCGCCGCAACCCGGCTGCTAAAATAACCCTGTTACACGCTATTCAACAGGAGGTTCTCTTGCAGAACTCTGATACCCCTAAAGTTTCGCTGCTTGTCCCCATTTGCAATGTCGAGCGCTATCTGCGCGAGTGCCTCGATTCCGCCGTGGCGCAGACGCTCGAGGACATCGAGATCATCTGTATCAATGACGGTTCCACCGATAGCTCGCCGGATATCATCCGCGAGTACATGGAGCGCGACCCCCGTGTAAAGATGATCGACAAAGCCAACAGCGGCTACGGCGACTCGATGAACCGCGGTCTGGAGATGGCGCGCGGTGAGTACGTGGGCATTCTTGAGTCCGACGACTTTATGTTTGAGGATTCGCTCCAAAAGCTGGTCGCCAAGGCCGATGCTGAGCATGCCGATGTGGTAAAGGGCGACTTTTATCTGTATTGGTCCACGCCCAGCGAGCGCCGTGAGCTGTTTGGGATCATCGGCGAGTATATGACGGGCGCCGCGTATCGCCCCGTCGATCGCCCGGGCATCTTCTACCGCAAACCTTCCATTTGGTCGGCCATCTATCGGCGCGAGTTCCTCAACGACAATCAGATTCGGTTCCTTCCCACGCCGGGCGCCTCGTATCAGGACGCAGGCTTTAACTTTAAGGTTTGGGCATGCGCCGAGCGTGCAGCGTTTATCGCGGACCCCATTTTGTGCTATCGCCAAGACAACGAGAAGAGTTCAGTTAATTCGCCCAACAAGGTATTTTGCGTGTGCGACGAATACGCCGAGATGCAGCGCTTTTTGGATGAACGTCCCGAGCTCAAGGTTCAGCTCCAGGGCATTTTAATGCGCATGAAGGTCGATACGTATCGCTGGAATGACGAGCGTCTGATCGATGAGCTGCGCGAGCAGTTTTGGGAGAAGGCTTCGCCCGAGCTCAAGGCCGATTGGGATGCCGGTCGCTTTGATCTGTCGCTGTTCGATCCGCGCGGCGAGACCGACTTGCGCCTGATGGTCAAGTCGCCCCGTGCTTATATCGATTCGCGCTTTGACTTTAAGAAGCCCGGCAAGCTCAATACGTTTAAGCACTACTTTAAGATTGGCGGCCTGCCGCTGGTCTGGCGCGTGCTGACGTATCAGCGCACCTACGGCGATAATCCGCATCCCGATGACGTGCCGGCCGCACAGTAGGAGCACTTGGCTATGACTACCCCCAAGATTTCCGTTGTCGTTCCCATCTATAAGGTGGAGGAGTGCCTGGCCTGGTGCCTGGACTCCCTGCTTGCGCAGGACATGCCCGATTGGGAAGGCGTGCTGGTCAACGATGGCTCGCCGGACGGTTCGCGCGATATTGCGGCTGCCTATTGCGAAAAGGACGCGCGCTTTACGTTGGTCGATAAAGAGAACGGGGGCCTGTCGAGCGCGCGCAATGCAGGCATCGCCGCGTCCACGGCGCCTATTGTCGCGTTCTTGGATTCCGACGACCGCTTTACGCCCGATGCATGCCGCGTGATCGTCGATGCCTTTGAGCGCGAGGACTGCGACGTGTTGACCTTTGGCGCGAACCCGTATCCGCTGGAGGCGGGGTATCCGTGGCTTAACTATGTGCTTAGCCCGCGCGATGTGTCGTTTGAGGGCTATAGCTCCGACCTGCTGTTTAAGGAAGCGTCTCGTCCCTTTGCATGGCGCACCGCCTGCAAGCGCGACTTCTTGCTGGGCAACGGGATCGTGTTCGACGAAACCGTTAAGTATGGCGAGGACCAGGTCTTCGACTTTGCCGTGTACGGTCGTTCGCACAAGACCGCGCTTATCTCGAACAAGTTGTACGACTATCGCGTGGCTCGCAAGGGTTCGCTCATGGACACCATGCGCTACGACGACGAGACACGTCTGCTGGAGCACGTGAAGATTTACTCCGCTATGCTGGCTGACTGGCAGCGCGACGGTCTCGACGCACAGCATGCTGATGACCTGGCGTACTTCCTGTGTGATCTGGTGCTGTACGATGCGCTGAGGTTGCTGGGTTCGGACTGCGGCAAAGTGTTTGCTGCCGTTGCCGCGGCGCTTAACGGTTCTGCCGTGGACAACGATGCTGCGCTCGCACAATGTGCTCCTTCGGTTGCCGCCATGGTGCGCGCGGCACTTATCGGTAAGGCCCCTGCTGCTCGTTTGTGCAAAAAGCTCATGTTCGATTACGACGTCTTGAGGTTTGGGCGCCTGGGTGCCTGCAAACGCATGGCAGCGAACGCCCTGGGAAAGCGAGAAGTGTAGATGAGTATCAAACGTTTGGCACTTTGCCGCAGCCAGGGCCGTCTGTTTGTGCTGCTTCGTTTTGCCGGTCAGGATGTCGCCGCGCTTATTGAGCGGGAGGGTTCTCAAGCGTTTGTCCATGCGACGACGAGCGGTTCTCGTGTGCCGTCGCTGGTGCTCCCGGTCGATCATGGCCGTGTGCTGGCGCTTTGCCCTTCCGTTTCCGGTTACGAGCGCGAGCTCGCCGTCATGGTACTTCCGTTTTTGGATGGCTCGTCGATGGATGTCGTTTTTGCATCCGGTGGTCAAAGGTTGGGCTCTATTCGCCTCGATAGCCGCGTGGCCAAGCTGGAATCCAAGATTAACTACAAAGCAAAGCCTGCGCTGTGCGCGCTTATCCGCGATGCGCAGCGTGGCGAATGCTGCGGTCGCTACGAGATCGATGCCATTCGCTATTTGCCGGCAGACTCCGGCGCGGTGTGGCGCTATGAGGTTACCTGGGCGGGAGACCCCCAGTGCGCACCCGAGTTCCAGATCTCCGATACGCATATGAATGCCATCGATGTCACCGTGCATGTGTTTGAGTCGCAGGTCGATGTGCCGCAGCAGGACGGATGCCGCGTCAATAAAACGTTTCTGAGCGTTGAGATGCCTCAGGATATACGAGATTTTGTCGCGATTGTGAGCGATCCCACAGAGCAGATCCAGAGCGGGTTTTGCGCCATGGATGGTCGCCTGTACAACGGCATGGTCGACGACAGCTGGAACCGTATGAAGGACGCGCGTGCAGACGACGCAGCTTATCGACGTTGGTTTGAGCAGCATCGCGCAAAGCCGGGCGATTTGGCGTGCCAGCGTGTCGCTTCGGCGGCCTTTGCCTATAGGCCGCTCGTGAGCATTGTGGTGCCGTGCTACAAGACCGATCGAGTCTACCTGCGCGAGCTGCTGGACTCGGTGCTAGCCCAGAGCTATGACAACTGGGAATTGCTCCTTATGGATGCCTCACCTGAATGGGATGCGGTTGCCGACCTTGCGGCAGGCGCCCACGACGAGCGCGTTCGTCGCTTTGGGCTGCCCGGCAACGGCGGCATTGTGGTCAACACCAACGCGGGTATTGAGCAAGCGATGGGCGACTACATCGCGTTCTTGGACCACGATGACATTCTGGAGCCGGACGCGTTGTTCCACTATGTTGCCGCGCTGAACAATGCTGCCGAGGGCGAGCGTCCCCAGGTCCTGTTCTGCGACGAGGACATGTTTCAGAAAACGGGGGAGTGGGGCCAGCCGGTCTTTAAGACCAAGCTCAATGTAGACTTGCTCTATAGCCATAACTGCGTGACGCATTTCCTGATGGTGGAGAAGGCGCTTATCGATCGCATTGGCACGTCCCCAGAAGACGTTGCGGGTGCCCAGGATTACGACCTGACGCTTCGCTGCCTTGCATCGGGCGCACGGTTTGAGCATATTGCCCACGTGCTGTATCACTGGCGCGTGCATCCCGGTTCTACCGCTGATGGCTCTGCAGATAGCAAGCCGTATGCCATTGAAGCCGGTCGTTTGGCGCTGCAGCGTCACTTTGACTCGCTTGGCGTTCGCGGAACGGTCGAGGAGACCGAGACGCCGTTTGTCTACCGCATGCGTTATGCGCTGCCGGAGCCTGCGCCGCTGGTGAGCATTGTGATTCCCACCAAGGACCACGTTGAGACGCTCGATGCCTGTGTGATGTCGATCGCCCAGAAGGCCACGTATGCCAACTACGAGATCGTCTTGGTGGAGAACAACAGTGAAGATCCGGAGACGTTTGCGTATTACGAAACCCTGCCGGAATGCGTGGCTGCAGCATCCGAAGGCAAGGGCATCGCGCGCGTTGTGTACTGGCCGGGCGAGTTCAATTACTCCCAGATCATCAACTTTGGCGTAGAGCATGCCAAGGGCGACTATCTACTGCTGCTGAACAACGATACCGAGGTCATAAGCCCCGACTTTATCGAAGAGATGATGGGCTATCTGCAACGTCCCGATGCGGGTGTGGTGGGCGCCAAACTCTACTTTGCCGATCATCTGGTGCAACATGCCGGCATTTTGGTTGGCGTGCGCGGCGCACTTGCCCATGCCAACCAGGACTTCTCGGCAAAGCGCGAGGGCTATCTTGCCCGTGCCGTTCGCCCGGGCAACTTTAGCGCCGTGACGGGTGCCTGCCAGATGGTGCGACGCGACGTATTTGAGCGCGTCGGCGGCTACAACGAGGAATTCGCCGTCGGTTTTAACGACGCTGACTTTTGCCTGCGCGTGTGGGATGCCGGCTACCGCACCATCTTTACGCCCTATGCAGAGCTGTACCACTACGAGTTCACCTCGCGCGGCAGGGAAGAGGCCAACGAGGAAAAACTGCGCCGCTGGAAACGTGAACAGGCGCTGTTCATGCAACGCTGGCCTGAGTTCTTCTTGGGAGGCGATCCGTGGCTCGGACCAAACCTATCCTCCGACAGTGAGTACTTCTCGCTTTAGAGCGAAGTAATTCCAAGATCCGGCAAAGTATCCTCAAGAGCTGCAAGAGCGGTGGGGTTCAAGTCCTCCTCGTTGAAGCGGCTCTTGTCATATCGAAAACGTGTGTCAGGATTTTTTAGGTGGCCGTATTAATTAATTTGGTTCGCTTCTGTGCTCGGTTTGACTCAGAAGCTATTTAGCGTAACGGTTGAGGTGTGGCGACTCATATTTAAATTGCAGTCACAAAGACACCTTTTATCGATTTCCCGTTGAAATACTGAATTGATAGTTTAAAAATAACTTAAGAGAGCCTTAAATCTCGGAGAAAGGATGTCGTATGAAAAACCTTCGAGAAAGATGGCGCGGACTAACAGTGCTGGGAGTTGTTGCATTTGCCGCTGCCTGCATGACGGTTGCCCCGGTGCCCTCATTTGCTGATATTGCTGGCGGTGGCGGAGGCGGTGGACCGATTACGGAATGGTGTTCCGACGGTCGTCCGAAGACTGGACTCGTTCGGTGCGAGGACGGCAACCTTCGCTATTTCGATCCCGAAACTGGCGCCATGGTCACGAACCAGTGGCATAACGAATACGAAGCTGTCTGGTACTATTTTGGCGCTGACGGGACCGCGGTGTCGGGCTGGCAGTCTATCGGTGGGGACAAGTATTACTTCTATCCCGAAAACCATGATATGGCATACGGCCGAGTTCAGATTGACGGCAAGAACTACTTCCTGAACACCCCTGGTGCCAACGCCGATGGCCGCATGCAGCATAGTGGCTGGTTCTACGACTCCATCTACGGAAAGTGGTCCTATGCGACCTCCGACGGTGAGCTATTGACCGGTTGGCATAATCTCGGCGGGGCTTGGTACTATTTCAACGAATCTGGGGTCATGCTGACTGGCTGGATCAACGATTCGGGTACCTGGTACTACACTAATGCCTCCGGTGCGATGGTCACTGGCTGGCTCAACATCGGCGGTACGTGGTTCTACCTCGACGGCTCGGGCGCCATGGTCGCTAACAGCTGGCGCAGCCTCGGCGGCTCCTGGTACTGGTTCGGCGACTCCGGTGCAATGGCCACTGGCTGGTTCTTGGCAGGCGGCTCTTGGTACTATGCGAGCGGTTCGGGCGCCATGGCAACCGGCTGGCTCAGCAATGGCGGCACGTGGTATTGGCTCGGAGGTTCGGGCGCTATGGCCTCTAACTCTTGGGCTAACGTTGGTGGAGTTTGGTACTGGTTCGGCGACTCCGGCGCGATGGCCACCGGCTGGCGTCAGGTCGGCGGCGCCTGGTACTACTTTAGCGGTTCCGGCGCTATGGCTCACGACGCCTGGGTCGGCGACTACTACCTCCAGTCTTCCGGTGCCATGGCTACGAATGCCTGGGTTGGCTCCTACTATGTCGGCGAGGACGGCAAGTGGATTCCGGGCTACGGTTTAGTTTGGTATAAGAACGGTAGCGATGTTTACCATACGCATAAGTGCCGTACCGTTGGTAAGGACGCAAAGGGCTATTCGCAGATCTCTATTCAGGAGGCCCAGAGGCGTGGCGCTTCACGAGAGTGCAAAAACTGCCAGCAAATTGGCTAGCACATTACTGAGCTAGTTTTGATTGAGGCCCCGTTGCCCTGAAGCGACGGGGCCGCTGCGTGATTGGATACCGTGCTGTTATGAAGAAATGGTCATTCGGAGTGCTGGCTTTTTCGGGCCTCATTTCTTTTGGGCTCCTTTTGGGTTCGCCCTCGATGTTATACGCCCTTGATTCGAATAACACTGACGAAGGTCCCGCATCTAACGTTGCTATTGCTTCTGTCGAGTCAGGCGTTGATGCTCAGCGCGAATCGACCTTCGCTGTCGAGCAGAACTCTCAGGTGGATAATGAGACCCCTTCCGAGGTTTCGAATCAAATTATTTGGCATCAGGGGTGGATATCACCCGAAGAAGGGGCTGGTTTTTGGCGTTGGGGCTTGTCCGACGGAACAATCGCTGTTTCTTCTTGGAGACATATAGACGGTAGCTGGTACTGGTTTGACGACGAAGGTCGAATGGCTCAGGATGGGTTGGTTCAAGTCGGGGGTGCGACGTATGCCTTCTCCTCTTCGGGCGCAATGCGTGTCGGCTGGTACCTAGATTCTACGGGCTCCACTTCTGCTTGGCGTTATTTCTCCGGTTCTGGCGCCATGGTAAAAGGCTGGCTTTCAGACGGCAGCAACTGGTATTGGCTGGATGATGAGGGCAAGATGGTCCACGATGCGATGCTGCAGATTGGGGGAGCCACGTATGGATTCTCTTCTTCTGGTGCAATGCTTATCGGATGGCATCTTGATGCTTCTGTCTGGCATTATTTTTCCGGCTCTGGCGCTCTGGTAAAGGGCTGGCTCTCGGATGGGGGTCGTTGGTACTGGCTTGATCCTGCAGACGGTTCTATGGCCACCGGGCTGAATGAATGCAATGGCACCTCTTATATCTTTAACAGTTCAGGGGCCATGCTATCCTCCCAGTGGGCACTTATTGACAACAACTGGTATTACGCTGACTCCAACGGCTTACTGCATGGAGGTTGGTTACTTCTAGGGAATTCTTGGTATTACCTGGATCCAGGAAGCCATATTATGCTCACGGGCTTTGTGCAAGTGGGCTCGTCCACCTATTTCCTTACGAGCTCAGGTGCCATGGCAACAGGCTGGGCACTTGCTGATGGTACTTGGTATTACGCCGCATCAAACGGAGCTATTCAACGAGGGCGATGGATAAAGTCCGGAAGCGCCTGGTATTACCTTGATGATGTATCCGGCGCAATGCGTACTGGTGAATTTGCGGTAGGAAGCAAGCGCTATTTTTCTTATGATTCCGGTGCAATGGCATCTTCGTGCTGGATCAACTTGAACGATGGTATGGCATGGGCGAATTCGTCTGGAGCACTGAGCGAGCCGTTGCCTACTTCATCTGATGGATCTCCTGTAGTCGCTGATCGTACTGACTCGTCTTCATTGCCAGGTGTGATTCATATTGGAGATGCGGTTTTCTATGCGGATGCGAATGGTGTCGTTAACGTGGCGTCTGGTTGGATTATGTCGAAAGACGCTTCTGACGAAAGTGGCAATACTTGGTACTACGCATCTTCCAATGGTGTCCTTAAGTCTGGTTGGCAATATGTCAACGGTGCGTGGTATTGGATGGACCCTTCCACATTCAAGATGAAAACTGGATGGCTTAATTACGGCGGTACGTGGTACTGGCTCCAGCCTTCGGGTGCCATGTTTGCTAACGGGTGGCTGAAAATCGATGGCGTTGACTATTACTTCAATGCAAGTGGTGCATGGTTGAATACGTCTGGTTCTGTTTTGGGGGTCAATAGGTCCAGCTTGGTCAATTGGCTTATGAGCCACGAAAACGACGGCTATTACCGTGGAACACGCTACGACACGCATCTCAGCCAGGAAACGTGCATGTACCCAAAGGGTGATCCGCGTTGGGACGGTTATACGGGCATGAATTGTGGTGGATTTGTATCGCATGCATATATGAAGGCGGGCGGGAATTTAGCTCCCATTGCCGCCGAGCAGAGCCATTCCCCTTGGAGTGGAGGTCCCGGAAGGGGCGGCTGCGTAAACGCTTATCGTTGGTACGGCTACGCTATCGATACGTGTGCGAACGTGACTTATTTCAACTCTATTGATGAGTTGTTACGTAGCGGTTTGGCTCGTAAGGGGGACATTGTATTCTTCAATCCTTACAACCCATATGCGGACGATAGCCACATTGGCTTTTTCTGGGGCAATTCGCCGAGCGAAAACTTGTTTTGGCATAGTGACGGTTATGGAAACCGTATTTCTGGTTTGACTGCTTTGGGTCCATCGAAAGTAATATTGATTCGTTAGAATTCCGAGTTGTAGGGGACTCTCTGGGCCCCCTGCCTTTTTGACATCTGGTTTGAAAGCTAACTGATGTCGGCATTCTTTGGGCAAAGAGTAGGGACCAGGAGTCCTTGGTTTCACCCTGCTGGGAAGTTCTTGTTTACATTGTGGTATTGCGTGCAGTTATTTGTCGTCCTAGATGGCGCCTTGTCCAGTTGGATGTTCGGGAATCCTTCACAGCCATGCTGTAAGCTAGACGCAAACAAGAACGAATGACGAGGTTTACATGAGCAAACATCTTAAGTTATTTTCGGCATTGTTGGTGCTGATGGTCCTTGCGCCCATTTCTGTGTTTGTTTTTCCTTCGAACGCGGAAGCTGCGCGGTCCCTAGTTGAGAATTCCTGGCGTTATGAGGATGGACAATTGGTCGCAGAGGATGTTTCTTCCGAAGAAGATGGAATAGCCTTATTGTCCATGGACATTCTTCCCGATGGGGCTACGGCGCAGGGCATCGATGTCAGTGAGCATCAAGGACGTATTGACTGGAATGCTGTTAAGGCTTCTGGTATCGATTTCGCTATTCTGCGTGTTGGATTTGGCGCTCCATCTTGGGGCGGTCGAGTTGACTATCAATTTAATCGAAATATTTCTGAGTGCGAGCGACTCGGAATTCCTTACGGCGTCTATATCTATTCATATGCTTTTGATAATCAACAGGCAGCCGATGAGGCGTCCATGGTGATTGACTGCCTATCGGGGCACAATCCTAGGCTACCGGTGTATTACGATCTTGAGGACAAGACAATTATTGCAGATGGTCGTCAATCCGGAATTGCATCTAGAGCTCAGACATTCTGTAATAAGATTTCTAGTGCTGGATATAAGCCAGGCATTTATGCAAACCTAAATTGGTTTAACAATATATTGACCGACCCTGTATTTAAGAGCGGTTCTTGGGATCATTGGATTGCTCAATACAACTCCCAATGTCACTATACCGCCAGTTACAGCTTTTGGCAGTATACAAGCCGCGGAAAAGTTTCTGGTATTAGCGGAAATGTTGATATGAATTACGCGTATGTTGATGTCTCTCTTTATTACTGGCAGTTAAAAGAGGGCACTTGGTATTACGCAACCTCTGACGGCAAAGCGTATACCGGATGGTTGCGCCAGGGCGGAGCCTGGTATTGGCTCGACCCCGACGCGGGCGGTGTAATGGCCACCGGGCTCTACGAGTGCAACGGCTCCATGTACTGGTTCAACGCCTCCGGCGCGATGGCGACCGGGTGGGTCCTCGACGGCGGGACCTG
>CABUHI010000018.1 GCA_902491345.1 uncultured Collinsella sp. | reverse complement strand
CGGCAGCCCAGCAAATCCTGGCCCAGCTCAAAGCGCTCGGCGGCGATGCCCTGGCAGAGCGCCTACAGCAGGCGATGGCCGACTATGTGCAAAAGCAACTGGCTCCGTATCTGCAGCAGGCTATGGACCAGGTGATGAAGGCGATTAGCGAGCAGATAGCGTCGACGGTATCGTCCCAGCTCAAGGCGGGCGCGGCAGGGCTCATGGACCAGATGGCGACGCAGATGTCTTCGAGTTTTGCCAACCTGGCGAGCGCCATGCACGTGGATGCGAGTGTCTTTGCTCGTGCCATCCATTTCAACATGGACGCCGAGGACCTGAGTTCGCTCATGATGAGCTATGCGAAGGCGTCGAAGCTTACCTACGACAACAATCTGACCACGTTGGGTTATGCGGACGAGGCAGATCCCATCTCGGTCAAGATTTTCCCGCGCGACTTTGAGGCCAAGGAGCGCGTACTCGATCACATCGATGCGTACAACAAGCAGGTCAAAGCCGCTGGCCATGATGATCGGGCAATTTCGTACACCGACTACATGGGCATCATCATGGGTTCGGTGACCGACATCGTGAACACCATCAGCTTGGTGCTCATCGCATTCGTGAGTATCAGCCTGGTGGTGAGTTCCATCATGATCGGCATCATCACCTACATCAGCGTACTGGAGCGCAAGAAGGAGATCGGCATCCTGCGCGCGATCGGCGCGTCAAAGCGCAACGTGGCCAACGTGTTTAACGCCGAGACCTTTATCGAGGGCCTCATTGCCGGCGTCTTTGCTATTGTCGTTGTGGTGGCCGTGAGCTTTCCGGTTAATACCTGGGCACTTGCCGCCAAGCAGGTCCCCAACCTGATGAGCCTCCCCGTGCAGGATGCGCTGACGCTCATTGCGATTTCGGTGCTGCTGACGGTCGTCGCCGGCCTGCTGCCGGCCCGCAGTGCATCCAAGAAAGACCCCGTGGAAGCTCTTCGCTCCGAATAATGTGACAAAGGGACAATCCCTTTGTCACATTGAGACCCTTGCGAAATCGGGGTCTAATTACCGTTCGGCAGGTTAAGAACTCCCTCTCCCCGCTTAATGCTTGACGAAGAGTCCTCTGGTTTATATACCTATCGGTAGGCATATAGGATGTATTGCCGATAGAAATGGAGCAACCATGACTCTCACCACACCAGCCAAAAAAGATTGTCTCCGTGAAAGCGGCGCATTTGCTTGGGTCGTCGTTATTGCGCTCGGCTTAATGTCCGCCGGAACAACTGGCACATATAGCATTATTGCCGGCTCATTCGTTGCTCCAGTATGTGAAGATCTGGGCTTTGACTACACTTCTTTTTCTTTCTATTTCACCGCGATTCTTCTTGGCCTTGCGCTTGGGCTTCCGCTTTTGAGTCGCTTCATTCCAAAAGTAATCGGCAAACCATGGCATATTTGCATTGAACTCGTCCTTATTGCCGCCGGCGCCGCAATGGCGTTCTACACCGAGGTCTGGATGTTCACCGTCTCCGCCGCAGTGATCGGCATCTGCTTTTCGTTTACAACGGGCGTCTGCATGTCCGATGTCATTGACCAATGGTTCAGCAAATCGTCCGGTCTCGCCATCGGCCTCGCTTGGGGCGTTAATTCTCTCTGCACGCTGTTATTGAGTCCTGTCATTACGCTGGTCATCGAGCAGCAAGGCTGGCGTACGGGATACATCGTGCTTGCGGCCGTTTCTGCAGCTATGATTTTGCCTGCAAGCGCATTTATCATTCGCCTTAACCCCTCTGATCGCAATATGCTTCCGTACGGAGAGACCGCCTCCGAAACCCATGAGAGCTGCAGCGCCGATGAGCAGGAAGATGTCCTTTCGGGCATGGCACTCCGCGATGCCGCGAAAACGCCGTCTTTTATTCTCTGTGTCCTCTTGCTTTGCGTGGCGCAGCTCACCTGCTGCATGAACCAGCTGTTTCCAACCTATGCAAGCGAGGTCGGTTTCAATCCTATCGTAGGAAGCTTAATGGTCTCGGCAGCTTCACTCTCCGATATCTTCCTAAATCCCTTCGTGGGCAAAACATGCGACAAGCTTGGCGCTATTAAAGCAACGGTCGCATGGACAGGTGTCAGCATTCTTTCATTCCTGCTTCTTATCATTGGCGGAAGCAATGAGACCGTTTCCATCATTGCAGCTGGTGTAAACGATGTCATGTTCGCCATCGTTGGAACCGCAATGCCGATGCTTCTACTCTCGCTCTTTGGATCACGCGATTTTGGAAGGATCTATTCGATCGTTTGCTCAGCGGGCTATGTCGTCGGTGCTTTTGGAATGCCGGTCATGATGAAGGTTTACGGCATGGCGGGGTCATTCCAGGGAGTATTTATCTTCTGCATTGCCTGCAACCTTATGATTGCTGCGTTTGCTATCGTTTCCGGCTTTCTCAATAAGGCTGCTGAAAAGTAATAAGCGCCGATTTGCATCGGCATAGATTGCCACGCAACAGGGGTCGACTCCAAGCCAGACTGGAGTCGACCCCTGTTTTCGTTTTAAAGGTTGCCCGCAGGCACCATGGGTGCCAACATGCGCTTCAGCTTGGCTGGTTTATTTGAACATAAGCTCGACTATTCCCGCCCAAACCGCTTTTTCATCAATATCCTCACCTTGAGCGACCGTATTGCTTGCTCCCTCCAGAACGGTATAAAGAATTTGTACGTAGAGCATCACGTCGGCACTATCGGAAAACGCGCCAATCTCTACACCATGAAGAAGAATGTCTTTAAGCGCATCCATGGTTCGTTTGGTCGCCGTCGCTTGACGTTCCTGAACTGCAGGAATTCGATTTGCTTGAACGCTAACCTCGGCCAGCACGCGCCGGCGCTTTTCATCGCTTCGATAGCCACCTATAACTGAATTGCCGAGCTCGATAAGCGCGGCCTTGAACCCGTCCCTATCGACTATTAGCGAGTAGTCGCGCTGATAGTCAATGGTCGGAAACATGCTGTCCAAGAGCGTAGTGAAAATCTCCTCTTTTGAGGGAAAGTAGTAGTACACCGACGGCTTGGATATACCGACAAAGTCGCAAATCTTTCCGATAGACGCTTTGTCATAACCGACTTCTGCCACAAGATCGTACATTGCGTCCAATATTTTTTTTCTTGTGCTCACGCTGCATTTCTCCATTGCAAATCACTTCCGCACTACCAACATTATTAAGGATGGCAACGGAACATCAATTCGTGTCCAAACATGACCACTATATACGGCGAACGGTATGTATCAGTAGGCGAGCGGCAATTATTCAAAATTATCTACCGAACGGTAGGTATAGTAGTACTATAGCAGGTGAAACCCCGCTATTGTCGCGGCCGGACAGCATCGCGGGAAACCCGACGGAAGGACCAACCATGTACGAGAACTATCGTATGCCGGGCGAGTTCGAGAAGCGCTCCAACGTCTATGTGACATGGCTTCCCGATTACATCCGTGCAGAGGGCTACGATAACCGCCAGCCCTGCGTTGACGTGATCAAGGCTCTGCTCGAGTATGGCGACGTTACGGTCAACCTCAATTGCGGCACCCCCGGCTCCTATGAGGAGGCTTGCTCGCGCCTGAAGGAGGAGGGGGTTGATCTCGATCGCATCGAGATCACGCAGTTCGAAGACTCCAACTTCTATGTCCGCGACAACGGTCCCAGCATCATGGTCGACGACAAGGGCCATTCTTATATGGTCAACCCCACTTGGACCTATTACGGCGTGTGGGACAAGAACTCCCCGGAGTGCCAGTCCGCACGTAAGGCAGCCGTTCACATGGCGGTTGCGCTCGGTTGCTTCGATATCGTCAATTCCGAAATGGTTTCGGAGGGCGGCGACCGCGAGTTTGACGGTCACGGCACTCTGATCGCCATCGAGGACACGGAATGCCGCAAGCGTAATCCCGAGTTCACGAAAGAGGAAGTAGAGGCCGAGTATAAGCGCATCTACAACCTCAACAAGGTTATCTGGCTTCCGCAGCCTATGCTCGAGGACGACGACTATCGACTGGGCATCCTCGACGAGAAGGAAGACGGAACTCCCGTCTTTGGCATGAGCTTTGCAGCTCACATTGATGAGATGTGTCGCTTTATCACTCCGAACAAGATTCTTCTTGCCGAGGTGTCCGATGAAGAGGCAGCCTCGAGCAAGGCTGGGGCAGAGTCTCGTCGCCGCATTGAGGCAGCCTACGAGATCCTGAGCAACGAAACGGACTGGGAGGGCAAGCCCTTCGAGATCGTTCGTATGCCCACCGCCGAGCCTATTGAAGTCGTTATCGCCCCTGGCGATGAAGATTACGAGCTCTATAAGGGCTTCATCGACGAAATGGGCGGCAAGTTTATGGATGGCACCCCCTGGCCCGAGGGCCCCGTCCACTTCTACGCCGCAGCGAGCTACTGCAACTTCCTGATTTGCAACGGCGTCGTTCTTGGCCAGCGTTATTACCACGAGGGCATGAGCGAGGTCGTGAAAGAGAAGGATGGGCAGGCCAAGGCAGTTCTTGAGAGCTGCTTTCCCGATCGCAAGGTCATCATGATTGATTCCCTCGCGCTTAACCTGTCCGGCGGCGGCGTGCACTGCTGGACTAAGGACGTGGCGGCCAGTCGTTAGTGAGCCTTAGAGCCTGCGCTCTTTGGCTTAGGCGCCACATGTACCGCTCCCCGAGGGATATCCGTGTTTTCCTCGGGGACACATTCAACAATAATTTTGATAATAATTCGAAAGGAAATAGGCATGAACAACAGCCTCCGCGGTCGCGACTACATCAACATCCATGATCTCTCCTCCGAGGATTTCCGCTATCTCATCGATCTTGCCTGGAACCTTAAGGCTCAGAAGAAGTCTGGTGTCGACCAGCGCTACTTCCCCGGCAAAAACGTCCTAGCCAACTTTGAGTGGGGCTCGACCCGTACTCGTTGCGCATTCGAGACCTCCTGCAATGATTTGGGCATGGGCTTTACTTATCTGACCAACTCCCACATGGGTGACTGCGAGACCGTCAAGGATGCCATGCGCGTCTTTAACGGCATGTACGATCTCATCGTCTACCGCGCACAGAAGGACGAGCAGTTCCTCTATGACGTCGCCGACCTGGTTGACATCCCGGTCATCAATGCCCTTACTCTCGGCGATCACCCGACTCAGATGCTCGCTGACGCTCTTACGATGGAAGAGCAATGGGGCGGTCTGCGTACGAGCCGCGGCAAGAAGATGGCTTTCGTTGGCAACTGCGCCGGCGCCCCGGTGTGGTATGGCCGTCTGTGCGCTATGCTCGACATGGACTTCCTCGCCATCGGCCCCGACGACCTCCGTCATCAGATGTGCAAGGAAATGATCGAAGAGGTGGAGGCCTGCTACGCCAAGTACGCTCCCAATAGGACCTTTACCATCACCTCTGACCTCGATGCCCTGGATGGCGTTGACGTTATCGTTACCGAGGAGTGGCGCTACATCAACCCCGAGTGCGGCGAAGAGGTTCTGGATCCCGACGACTACAACTCCTGGCTGGGCGATGCCGAGTCTCTGTACCCCTATCGCGTCACCAGCGAGCTGTGCAAGCGCACCAACAATCCCGACATCTTCTGCATGCATGAGCTTCCCTCTGTCCACAACGCGGATCACCGTGTTGGCAAGATGCTCCTCGACCAGTGCAAGAACGACCTTCATCGCGAGATCATCACCGAGGGTTTCGAGATTGCCGACGAGTGCTTTGAGGCCAACGCTCCGGTCATCTTCCGTGAGGCAGAGAACCGTCAGCACACCATCAAGGCCGTTATGTGTGCCCTTCTGGGTCTCTAGGAGCTGCATCAATGGAAAATGCAAAGTTAAAGAGCAGCAAGGTTTACGCATGGGTTCTCGTAATCGCGCTCGGCCTTATGTCTGCCGGCACGACCGGATCCTATAGCGTAATCGCGGGCTCCTTCGTCGCACCCGTGTGCGAGGAGTTCGGGTTTGACTATTCCATCTTCTCGTATTACTTCACCGCAACGCTCATTGGTCTTGCGGCAGCTCTTCCGTTTGTCGGAAAACTCATTCCCAAGGTCGTTGGCAAGGTTTGGCTCCCCGTTGTCGAGCTTATTTTGCTCGCTGCCGGCGCAGGCATGGCCTTCTACACCGAAGTCTGGATGTTCATCGCCGCTGGCGCCCTGATTGGCGTTTGCTTCGCCTTCACCACCGGCGTCGCTATGTCCGACGTTATTGACCAGTGGTTCAAAAAATCTGGTGGCCTGGCAATCGGTCTCGCTTGGGCAGTGAACTCGATTTACATGCTCATCATGAGTCCCGTCATCACCTCTGTCATCGAGGCCGCTGGCTGGAGAACTGGTTATCTGGTGCTCGCCGGTGTTTCCGCAGTGCTCATTCTCCCAGCTTCCATTCTGATCATCCGCTACAAGCCTCAGGACAAGGGCATGCTGCCCTATGGCTACGTCGAGGGCGAGACGGTCGCCGAGACCGAGGAGACGACCGAGGATAGCACGCGTGGCGTTAGCTATGCGCGCGCCATTAAGTCGCCTGCCTTCTTCTTCTGCATCGGCTTCCTCTGTCTCGTTCAGCTCACTTGCTGCATGAACCAGCTCTTCCCGACGTATGCTTCCGAGGTTGGTTTTAGCCCCATGGTGGGCGGCTTCATGGTATCCGCTGCATCGCTCTTCGATCTGTTCCTCAATCCGATCGTCGGCACCACTTGCGATAGGTTCGGCAGCACGAAGGCCATTCTGGGCTGGCTCGCTGTCTCCATCCTCTCCTTTGTCATGCTCATGATGAGCAGCGGCAACTCGACGCTCAGCATCCTCGCAGCAGGCGTGAACGACGTAATGTACGTCATCGCTGGCACTGCCCTGACCGTTTTGGTTATGGATGTCTTTGGCTCCCGCGATTTCGGTCGCATCTTCGCGCTGATCTGCTCCGTGGGCTATATCGTCGGCGCCTTTGGCATGCCCGTTATGATGAAGGTCTATGAGCTTGTCGGCTCCTTCCAGGGCGTCTTCATCTTCTGCATCGCATGCAACGTTATTATCGGCCTGTTCTTGCTGCTGGCAAAAAAGACTGGTAAGAACCTCTCTTGGGACGAATAGTTCGATTCGTCTTAGACATACGCTGTAGGGCTTAACCTGCAGCCGCTTTGGGGCATCGACTAACATCGGTGCCCTTTTTCATCGAATGTGACAAAGGAGCAGCCACTTTGTCACATTGAGTGGCATGTAAATCGAGGTCTAATACTTTTCCGAGAAGTGAACGGCCATACTTGGGCCTCCGAAGCATCGACATTTTTAGACGTCAAACCCGCAGGAAATTGCATCTCGAAAGTGCCGATGCTTCGGGGGCCCGTTTTCACTCGTTCACTTCTCGGGAAAAGTATTAGACCTCGTTGTATGGGGTGCGGCTGGAGGGTGGTCATCGTTCAGTAGCTACCTCTTCCTTGTGAATCGCCTGAAGCGCAAGGCATAATGCATGTGACAAAGGGACGGCCCCTTTGTTGTGTTGATATGAGAGAAGAGTAGATGATCCTTTCGCTGGCCCCCATGGAGGGAATTACCGGGCATGTGTTCCGTCGCGTGCATGCGGAGTGCTTCGGTGCGCTCGATTGTTATTACACGCCGTTTTTGCCGCCGCCGCGGGTGGGAAACCGCTTTGGCGGCAAGGCGTTTAAGGAGATCGATCCTGCCAATAACCAGGGGCTCAACGTAGTGCCTCAGCTGATGTCCAAGAACGCGGACGAGTTTGTGTGGGCGGCACAGGTGCTCGCCGACATGGGCTATCGCGAGGTCAATCTCAACCTGGGGTGCCCCTCGGGGACGGTTGTTGCCAAGGGCAAGGGCTCGGGTTTCTTGCGTAACTTGGACGAGCTCGAAGTGTTCTTGCGTGATGTGTGCGAGCGCTCGCCGTTGCCGGTGTCGGTAAAAACCAGGCTGGGGCTGGAGAGCGACAACGAATACGAGCGCGTACTCTATCTGTATTGCCGCATGCCGTTGGCAGAGCTCATTGTGCATCCGCGCGTGCAAAAGGACCGCTATACGGGTTCGCCGCGCAAAGAGTTTTATGGCGAGACGCTGGAGCGTGCGCCGTTCCCCGTGGCCTATAACGGCGACATTTTCGATCTTGAGGATATGGACGCACTGGTGGAGGCCTATCCCGGGACACGCCATGTGATGCTGGGGCGTGGCTTGCTTGCGAACCCCGCGCTGGCTCGCATGGTCAAGGGCGGCCCCGCTGCAACGGCTGCTGAGCTGCAGCGTTTCCACGATACGCTGTTTGCGGCCTATGCAGAAGAGATTGGCGGTAATGCGGTTTTTCGTATGAAGGAGTGGTGGTTCTACGCCAAGTGCGCTTTCGCCGACCCCGCTACCGTTCACAAACTCGTACGTAAGACCAAAAAGGTCGACGAATACCGCGCCGCCGTCGAGCGCGTCTTTCGCGAGCAGCCACTCGCACCCATAGCTCGCTTCCGCGGCTAGTTAGACATCGGGGACGTTCTTTAGCGACTAGTCATTTAAGAACGTCCCCGATGACTACCCGCAAAAGCTGTAAACCAGCATCCAAAGATGTCGAAAAATGTCGACTTTGGATGCTGGCGTACATGTTTTGGTTCGGCGGGTAACTAGGCAATCATTGCATCGAGCGTGATGAGCTCCCTGAGTCGCTCCGTGCGTGTTTGCCCATGGCGCTTTGCTTTTGCGTCAAACGCATCAAGAACCGACTCACCCACACGTGCCGACAAAACAACGCTTGGCTCATCGGAGATCGACGGCCTTCCCAGCTTGATGGTGTGGCCTTTCGGCCATTCATCTTTCTCGTATGCCTCTGTGGCTTTCTCAAGCTCTCCAGGGGCAAATCCCATCATTTTTTCAAGCTGCTCAACATTCATAGCGCCTCCTATCGATCGACATAATGTCGAGCGCTGGTTCTCGGATTCCCTTTTTTGTATACAGTTTTGTAGACAAAAATACAAGCAGTTTATCAGGCTAATTAGCTTGTTTCGATCCGCCTGCTCGATAGAAAATGAGCATTGACGGCTTCGATACTCCTTTGCTTTTCAGCTTGGAATTTGGATGCTCGTTGAACTTCCGGAGGGGAGCGTTTTATTAAGCTATCGAGATTCTGGGCAGGAGCTCTCACCGGTCTTCGATAGTGGGACAAGCTTAATTCGCGACACAGTGTGTCACGAATTGGAATAGTCGTTGGGTGTCCTTCAATGGCTAGTCATACAAGAACGTCCAAGTGTCGGATTTTGTCATTTAGTGTCGTTCTCAGCGACTATTCTGGAGGGTCGTGGTCAAAAAAGGGCAAATATGAGTACTGTTGCCATTATGGTTGCATTTATTTTGCTATAAATAGTAGCTCCTGATAAGATTTGTTCCCATTAGGAGCTACTTTTATTGAACATATGAGGAGAAATAACGTCGTCTGCGGACGAGTGGAACGTTGAATAGTTCCTGAAGTGATCAAAATCGCTGCTACTAAACAGGTAGCAGTACTCATATTTGCCCTTTTTTGACCACAGCCCTCTCGGAAACCTTTCCAGAGGCGTCAAACAGCCATAATCCAAAGGTCGCCTCAAACAATTAGCCGGCTAAGAGCGTCCGTGACTACCCAAAAGCTGTACGCCAGCATCCAAAGATGTCGAAAAATGTCGACTTTGGATACTGGCGTACATGTTCGGCCGGTATGGGTTGGGGTGGGCCGGTTGCAATGCGCGTGCTAGAGCAGGTTCTTCTGCACCCACGCGATGATGTCGCTCGACTCGTAGAGCGGCTTGCCGTCGATGAACAAGCAGGGAACCTGGCGTTTTCCGCCGACGGCGATGAGCGTCTGCTCGGCCTCGGTATCGGTCGAGATATTGCGCTCGGGGATGGTCACACCGTTATCGGCAAGGAATCGCTTGACTTTTATGCAATACGGGCAGCCGGTCATAACGTACAGCGTGAGCTCATGATTAGTAGCCATGGGTCTCCAATCGGTTGAGGTTTCGATTGAAATACCCAAAGCAGCCGCGGTCTATGCGCGCGTCAACGACGACTCGATGGCCTGGACCAGAAACGCCGTGGCTCCGGTGCCGCAGGGCTTGTCGTAGTAGTCAACAAAGCGCTGATCGGCAAGATAGCCGTGGGCGAGGCCCAGGTATGCTTCGTCTTGGGGCTCGTGTCCCCAGTTAAGGGCAATCCATCGACGGTGCATTGCGACAAGTTTGTGGGCCTCGTTGCTCTCTGGGTCGCCAATGCCCATGGCAATCGAAAGTTGGCCCAGAACAGCGCGTTCAAGTTCCTTCATGTCGTTCCATGTCTCGGGGTCCATGTCCAGCAGCGCTTCATTTGCTGCATCGATAGCCTCATCGCCATAGCGTGCCCGCGCTTCGGCGCCGTAGCACTTCTCGTTTTCCTGCACGGTGCGCCAGCGCTCCAGTTGCGGCAGGACGGCGCCCATGAGCGAGACGGCTTCGTCGAGCGACATGCCGGTGTTTTGCGCCAGCCGCGGGGCGCAATCCTCGATCATCGCCTCCATGGTGGTGTCGTAGGTGTACTTGCCGTGGTCGTAGCACCACTTGCAGTAATGATCGGTCGCGGCGCCCGTGGCATCGGTGCCGCAGTCGTCGGGCGTGAGTATCATGCCGCAGCTCTGGCAATAGTGCTCGGGCATTTCGAGCAGGTGAGACAGGGGCTCGCCGGTCACGGCGGCGATGAGCTTCATCATGTCGATGCCCGGGGTGACCTCGTCGCGCTCCCAACGGCTGACGGCTTGGCGTGTGACGAAGAGCTTGGCGGCGAGCTGCTCCTGGGTAAGGTGATGGGCGCGACGAATGGCAATGAGCTTTTCTGCAAAGGCCATAGCGGCTCCTTTCTGCTGGTTGATGGCTTAAGCATACGCGGCGGCAGATGCCCTTCCAAGCAACCGTTGGTTGCATGACGGGGGACCGCGGCGAAGAATTGCGCGCAGCGTCCCACGCCTCCATGCCGTACAATGACCGGCATGGAACCTATTGCACACATACATACCGACCTGCCGCAGAAGTTCGGTATTCCGCGCAACAGCTTTTTGGCGCCTCATCTGCAGGGACGCATCGTTTTTGAGCCGGAATTTGCCTCCAATGCAGCGGTTGAGGGTCTGGACTCCTTCTCTCACCTGTGGCTGCTGTGGCGTTTTGAAAACGGCACGCCCGGCGGCACGGCTAAGGACATAGCTGCCGATGCCAAGTCGCAGGACAGGTCCGGTACCAACGCAAAATGGTCGAAGACCGTGCGCCCGCCGCGCCTGGGTGGAGCCGAGCGCGTGGGCGTGCTTGCCACGCGCAGTCCGTTTCGCCCTAATCCCATCGGTCTCACCTGCGTTAAGCTCGACCGCGTGGAGCTTACCGACGACGGCCCCATCATCCATGTGCTGGGAGCAGATCTGCGCGACGGCACGCCCATCTACGATATCAAACCCTACATTCCGTTTGCGGACTGTCACCCGGATGCGACCGGCGGCTGGATTGAGGATGCTCCGTGGCAAGAGCTCGATGTTGAGTTTCCGCAAGCGCTACAGGATATGGTCCCGCCCGCAAAGCTCCCCGGCTTGGTCGAAGTCCTTCGCCAAGACCCACGCCGCGCAGGCAGCAAGCACGAGCCAAACCGCATTTACCACTTGGCTTACGCCGGGCTCGACATATCGTTTACGGTCGATGAAACCCAGCTAACCGTAGTCGCCGTCAACGACGCGCGAGACTAACCAGCCATTCGCCCGCACCCGTCAAATTAAGCGCCAAACCCCGCGCCAAAACCGCCCGTGCTGGTGGACAATAGCGCCTATCGAAACAGTCTACTTTGCACGGGGGTCCAGCATGAAATACGACTTCACTTCAATCATCGACCGCCACGGCATGGACTCCATCGCCGTTGACTCTTGGGGCGAGATCCCCGGTATGGCTCCGAACGCACCCGACGAGGGCTTCGACCGCATCCCCATGTGGGTGGCCGACATGAATTTTGCCACGGTGCCCACGGTCCAGGAACACATCATTCAGCGTGCCCAGCACCCCATGTTTGGCTACTTTAACCCGCGCGCTGAGTACTTCGATCGCATCATCGAATGGCAGAATCGCCGCAATGGCGTCGAAGGTTTGAGCCCTGAACATATCGGCTACGAAAATGGCGTGCTAGGCGGCGTCGTGTCGACGTTGCGCGCGTATGTCCAGCCGGGCGATGCGGTGCTGGTCCACAGCCCCACCTACATTGGCTTTACCAAGTCTATCGAAGCCGCGGGCTATCGCATTGTCCACAGCCCGCTTAAACTCGACGACCAGGGCGTGTGGCGCATGGACTTTGAGGACATGGAGTGCAAACTCGCCCAAAACCACATCCATGCCGCGGTGTTCTGCTCGCCGCACAATCCCTGCGGCCGCGTATGGGAGCGCGACGAAATCGAGCGCGCCATGGACATCTATCGCCAGCACGATTGCGTGGTGATTTCGGACGAGATTTGGTCCGATATCATCCTGCCGGGGCACAAGCACATCCCGACGCAGTCGGTGAGCGAGGATGCCCGCATGCGCACGGTTGCCCTCTACGCGCCTAGCAAGACGTTTAACCTGGCGGGCCTTGTTGGCAGCTACCACATTGTCTACAACGAGACGCTGCGTGACCGCATCTGCGCCGTGTCCAACAAGACCCACTACAACGAGATGAACGTCCTCTCCATGCATGCGCTTATCGGTGCCTACCAGCCGCAGGGCTATGAGTGGGTGGACGAGCTCAATCAGGTGCTTGCCGGCAATATCGAGTACTTCTGCAATTACGTGGACGAGCATTTTGAGGGCGTGTCCTATTCACGTCCGCAGGGCACGTACATGGTGTTTCTGGACTGCACCGAGTGGTGCCGAGAGCATGGCCGCGATATTCAGTGGTTGCTCGATGAGGGGGCACGCGTGGGCGTGGGGTATCAGGACGGCCGCCCGTTCCACGGACCCTGCCACATTCGCGTGAATCTGGCGCTGCCGCTTTCGCGCGTAAGGGAGGCGTGCGACCGCCTGGACCGCTACGTTTTTAATGCACGGTAAGTGAGCACTGCATGCGGGGCCTTCTGCCAAGTCGGCTGGAAGGTCCCACACGGTAAAGCGCCTGTAACAATTGGGCACTCGTGTGGTTTTGTTTGCTATTATCTTTAACCATTTAAGTCTGTAAACAGGATCGTATGGAGCTCGATGAAAAGACCCCGTCGCTCGGTTGCCATATCGTTGTTTGTTGCGCTTGCGGTAGCGAGTGCCTTTGTCGTAGCGATAGCTGGCTGTTCCGGGCACAATGACGAAGCCTCGACGCCAGCATCAAAAGCCCCGGACGCCACGCAGGTAAAGGACGACGACCTTAAGACGCTCAACGTCGGAAGCGACCTCTATCCACCGTTTGTGTATACCGACGAGTACGGCGATATCGTTGGCCTGGATGTCGAGATATTGACCGAGGCTTTGGCTCGCATTGGTTACAAGCCAAAATACCAGCTGATCGACTGGGAAAAGAAGAAGGAGCTGCTGGCGAGCGGCGAACTCGATTGTGT
This sequence comes from uncultured Collinsella sp., assembly GCA_902491345.1. Lineage (GTDB taxonomy): Bacteria > Actinomycetota > Coriobacteriia > Coriobacteriales > Coriobacteriaceae > Collinsella. The sequence goes on along the minus strand of CABUHI010000018.1, from coordinate 21,164 downwards.
CATGGGCAGCTTTAGTATGACGGGTCGCGAAAACGAATATCGTTGGGCCGGCCCGTACCTTGCGAGCCGCCAGGTGGTCGCGGTCGATCCCCAGAGCGATATCTACACGCTTGCCGATCTTGAGGATAAGATCGTGGCGGTTCAGTCCACCACCAAGCCCGAGGACATTTTGCTCAATCGCATAAATGAAAACGTTCCGCAGATCAAGGAACTCTACAGCTTTTCGGACGGTTCATACCTGAACCCGGCGCTCGTCGAGGGCCTGGTCGACGCTATCGCCGCGCATGAGTCCTCGTTCCTCACCTACGAAAAAGACTATGGTGTGACATATCGCATTTTTGATGAGCCGCTGCTAGAGGTCGGTTTGGGCACCGCTTTCGATATCAACGATACGCGTGGCATCGACGTCAAGCTCACTCATGCCTACCAAGAAATGCTTGCCGATGGCACCATGGAACGCCTGGTGTCAAAGTACTTCGATGACCCTTCGCCATTTTTGAATATGGAGGGCCTGTCATGATCGATGCGCCCGACCACGCCGCTCAGGAGCGGGGCAATCGTTCGGCAGGGGCATGGCTCCTTGTCGCTCTGCTGGGGATAGCGCTCTCGGTTGTTGCCGGCATGATGAGCTACGATTACACGACGGCCCAAGCCGAGCAGCGCTTTGCCGACGTTGTCGATTACGTGGCGACGCAGAGCCTTTCCTACGATGCATTCAACAGCGCCTATACGACCAAAAACCTGATTCGCGTTATGGAGATCGCCGGAGAGGCTGCCCGCGATATGGAGCGCGACGGTTCGGTGGATAACGCCATGCTGGAGCAATACGCCGACCAGTTCAACGTGAGCGCGCTGATCGTGACGGGCGCATCGGGCAATTTGGTGTCCGAGTCCTCGACGGGCGATGTGGACTACGGGTCGCTCGCTACGTATCTCAAAGAATCACCCGTGCTGGAGGTGGCAACTCATCCGCTTAAGTCCTATACCGCCCGCATTGCGCTTTCGGATGATTCGGTTGCAGACATTGGTTGCGTGACCCGGCAAGATGGCGAGGGCATCGTTATCGCGGTCAGGCATCAGAGTGCGAAGGCAGTTGCAAGCAATACGCTCAAACTGCAGAGCCTGCTCGGTGGTTATGAGACCATCGACAGTGGCAATATCGTGATCGAAAGCGACGGCAAGGTCGTTGCGACCAATGCCGTTGAACCCACCGTATTGGGCGTGTTCGATCTGCCTGCGACGGATGTCTTTATTGTCGACGGTATTAAGGATCGATGCCTGGCTGGTAAGGTCAGATTGGTTAACGCCGACGGCGAGTGGTATTTGGGCACATTTGGAAAAGCGCACAAATTCTATGTGTACACCTATGCCTCGGCGCAGCGCTACTTTGAGGTCGCCGCGGCTGTTGCCGCCGGCGTGCTGGTGCTCTACGGCGGTGTTATAGCCGTTGTTGTGACGGTGCGTCGCCGCGCTGATCGTCGACGTTTGACGGACTTGCTGCAGCAGGAGCGCGACTATGGCGACAAGCTGGCAAAGGCGGCGCGTGAGGCCTCGTCTGCCAACTCGGCAAAGACGGAGTTTCTGCGTCGCATGAGCCACGATCTGCGCACGCCCATCAACGGCATTCGCGGCATGGTCGAGGTTGGCGATGCCAATGCGGACGATCTGCAAAAGCAGACTGAGTGCCGCTCAAAAATCTGGACGGCATCGGGACTGCTGCTCGACCTTGCCAACGAGGCGCTCGATATGAGTCGCCTGGAGAGCGGGCAGGTCGACCTGAACCTCGTGCCCATAAATTTGGTGGCCCTCAACTGTGAAGTGCGCGATATTCTGGAGCGCCAGGCCGAGGAGCGTCTGGTGACAATTATCTCCGACCAGCAGACGCTTAATCATCCCTATGCGCGGGTGAGCGTGACGCACCTCAAGCGTTTGTTGCTCAATATTGCCGGCAATGCCGTCAAGTACAACCGCCAGGGCGGCTATGTCCGCCTGGTGTGCCGCGAGGTGGAGCCAGCGGATGGCGTCCCCGTCTATGAATACACGATCGCCGACAACGGTATTGGCATGAGCGAGGAGTTCCAAAAGCACCTCTACGAGCCGTTTTGCCGCGAGGAGCAGCAGGTGGAAGGCGCTTCGTCGGGAACTGGCCTGGGCGCGCCTATCGCAAAACAGCTGGTCGAGCTTATGGGCGGAACCATGAGTTTTACGAGCGTCTTGGGGCAGGGGACGACGTTTACCATCCGCCTGCCGTTCGAGAAATGCAAACGCTCCGAGATTCCTCAGGCAGTTCGCGTGGACGCGGGAGACGGCGATGCACTCCAGGGCTTGCGCGTTTTGCTCGTAGAGGATAACGATCTGAATGCCGAGATCGCGCAGTTTACGCTCAGCCGTGCCGGTGCCGTCGTGACACACGCTAGGGATGGTGAGTCTGCCGTCGAGATGTTTGCCGCGAGCGTGCCGCACGAGTACGACGTGGTGTTGATGGACATCATGATGCCGGGCATCGATGGCCTTGAGGCCACACGTCAGATTCGAGCACTCGATCGCGAGGATGCCGCGACCACGCCGATTATCGCCGTGAGCGCCAACGCCTTTGCCGACGACCGCAGGCTTTCGCGTGAGGCGGGCATGAACGCGCACCTGAGTAAACCCGTGAGCTCGCAGGAGCTCATTGAGGCGCTTGCGCACATAGCCGCCGACGCTTCATAAGCATATGGCCCGGTTCCAAGGTTGGTTGGAACCGGGCCATATTGCTATGTGTGAGTTTTGCTTTTGAGGCTTACTTTTCTTGAATCTGCTTGCCGCAGAGATGCTCAATCGTAATCTCGTAGAGCTGGACGCCCTTGATGTCTTTGGCGATTTCCTCTTCGACTTCTTCGGCAGAAGGGTAGTACTTAAGGGCGAGCTGGCGGACTTTGTCCTCGATAAACGCGGGGGTGTCATTCGCCAGGCGACAACGGCCAAAGACGACGGTGCTCATAACGTAGGGAGCCCAGTCACCGTCCTGGTACCACTCGTTGCCGTATACGGTAAAGCAGACCTTGTCATCGCGCTTGAGTGCGTCGACCTTGTGGCCGGCTTTGGCGCCATGGAAATAAATCTTGTCGTGCTCGGCGTCAAAGAAGTAGTTGACGGGAATGGCATAGGGGTAGCCATCATCGCCGTTGACGGCAAAGACGCCGCGCTTGCAGGTGGCGAGCAACTTGCGCGCTTCCTCGTCAGTGATGGCGCGTTTCTTTCGACGTAAGGGCCTAAACATCATTGGCTTCCTTTCTGCTGCGTATGGCGGTTGAGCACAAACTATAGCGAAACAGCTCCGTATTTCTTGATGCGGGCGAGCATGTTTTTGAGCTTGTTAAAGTCGACCGGTTTGGACAGATGGGCGTTCATGCCGGCGTCGTGTGCCGCTTTGGCGTCCTCGGCGAAGGCGTTGGCGGTGAGCGCGATGATGGGGATATCGGCTGCATCGACCTTCTCGCTCAGGCGAATCGCGCGGGTTGCCTCGTAACCGTCCATGTCCGGCATCATAATGTCCATCAGGATCGCATCGAAGCTGCCGGCGGGATGAGACAGGTACAGATTGACGACTTCGTTACCGTTGGCGGCGCGGGTGACCACGACGCCCTCGGATTCTAGCAGCGCCTGGGCAATCTCGGCATTCAATTCGTTGTCTTCGGCGAGCAGTACGTTCATGTCGGCGAGCGAGCAGTCGAGCGCCCCCTCGACCGTATTCGCCCGCGCCTGGGGGTTCTTGTCGATATCGAGCGGAATCTCCACGTAGAACGAGGTGCCCGCATGGAGCTCGCTGGTGACTTCGATGGTGCCGCCCATCAGTTCAATAAGCGACTTGACGATTGGCATGCCCATGCCGGTTCCTTGGAACTTGCTACGCGCATCGTTACCTTCTTGGGCAAACGGCTCATAGATATGCTTTAAAAACTTGGAAGTCATGCCAATGCCGGTATCCGAAACGCTAAAGCAAAAGAGCGCGCGCCCGTTATCGAGTGGCTTGGTCTTTGAGCTAAAGGTGACGGAGCCGCCGTGCTTGTTGTACTTAATGCTGTTGTCTAACAGGTTGATCATGATCTGTCGGATATGGGTGGGACTGCCGACCATGTATGGCCCCGTGGTGTATGGCAGGCTATTGTCCTGCATGGTGATGCCGTTATCGGATGCGCGGAGCTTGCACAGAACCAGCGTATCGTCACAGAGCTCTTTGAGGTTAAAAGGCGCATGTTCCAGTGTTATCTTGCGGTCTTCGATTTTGCCCATCTCGAGGATGTCGTTAATCAGCGAGAGCAGGTGATTGGCGGCAACACGAGCCTTGGCGCGGCTTTCGCGGGCGACCTGGATATCGCCTTCCTTCAATTCCTCGATATCGATAAGGCCCAGGATGCCGTAGAGCGGCGTCCGGATGTCGTGGCTCATGCGCGTGAGGAATGCCGTCTTAGCGGCGTTGGCGGCGTCGGCTTTTTCGCGCTCGGTTCGAGCGCGCACGAGCGCCCAGATGAGCAGGACGATGCTGACCGACAACATACCGATGAGGGTGGAGGCAACGGCGGTGCGGTTGCGATAAAGGAATTGAAGCGTGTTGGATTCCTGGGCCGTGTACGACGTAGAGGAGTAATTGCTTGCGGAGAGCGATTCTCCGGCATTGATGATGCCCTTGTTGATGATTCCCAGCAGCTCGGGCTTTCCGCGCGAAATCCAGCACGAGAGCTCGCAGGTGTCAGGGAGCTCGACCGTCTCGCAGTCCTCGAGATCATAACGATCGCCGAGGGTTTTTACGCGTGAACTGGGAGCGACGACGCAGCGCGCCGTTCCCCTCCTGAGGGCGTCGAACGCTTCATCGTCGGATCGGTATTCGGTCACGGTCGCTGTGGGGAACAGACTTTCAAGTACGTTTCGGTTGATAAACGATGATTTGGTGCAGGCGATGTTCTGAAGGTCTTTGTTCAGGTTGCTTCCGCTGTGGATGGCGGTGAGGGATATGGTCCCCAACGATACCGACTGCACAACGCCTGATTGCTCGGCAAACCAGTAATCTCGGTATACCGGCAGCGCGACGTCTATGCTTCCCTTTGACAGGGCCTTTGACATCATCTTGTAGCTATCAAAGGCGACGGTTTTGACCGTAATGCCAAATTTATCGTGCAACGTCGTCGCAAGCGATGCGAGCGAGCCTCCCATTTTGCCGTCTTCGTCTTCGTTGCAGTAGGGGAGTTTGCCCGTAATGTAGCCGAGCGTGATGGTGCTGTTGTTCGCCTTGAGCCAGGCGCGCTCATCGCCGGTGAGCGAGGATGATCCGCTGTTTTGCGCTGAATAGTTCGATTTGACCTCGTCGTTATAGCGGGGGTTGACGCGGTTGATTGCCGCCATTGCGGAGTTGATGTTGTCCATCAGGTCGGGGCGGCTTTTGGGAACGGCAAAGTAGTAGTCGCTCGAACCGACGTAGAACATGGGCGACGCCTCGGGCGACGAAATGGTGTCGTTCATGATGATGGCGTCGACCTCGCCGTTTGCGAGCGCGTCAAAGAGAACGGAGCCTCCGTCATACTCCCTGTATGTGCAGGCGATTCCCTCGTTGGCGAGCCACTGCTGGCCGACGATGGTTTGCATAACACCGGAGTTGTAACCGATGGTGAGACCCTGGAGTGCTTGAGGGTCACCCTTGGCCAGGTCGTCACGGTCGGGCCTGGCGTAGATGTAGTAGCGCTCGGTGCCCTCGGAGTTCGAGGAAAAGAGCAGCTTTTGGGCGCGTTCCTCGGAGTAGGAGATGTTGGGCATGAGGTCGATCTCGCCTGCCTCGAGCATGTCCATAAGCTCGGTGAAGGTGCCGGAGACGTATTCGTACCGCCAGCCGGGCGTGTAGTACGACAGGGTCTGGAGGTACTCGTAACCCCATCCCGAGAGACGCTCGCCGGGGGTGCCGTCCTGGAAGCCCTCGTTGTTGACGAGCCAGCCGACGCGGACCGTTTTGACCTGCTGATCGGAGTCGGCGGCAAAGGCAGGGGCGGGCGCGACGGCGCTCAGTACGGCGAGCGCGGTAAGCGCGGCGGCCAGGGTGCGACATATAACTGAACGAAGGACAGTGGCAGCTCTCACATGCAATCCTAACGAATCGAGACATTACCGCATAAGGATACCAGCTCAGCCTGCCCAGGCGGCAGCTGGTAGTCATTGGGGACGTTCTTAAACGACTAGTCATCGGGGACGTTCTTGTTTGACTAGTCATTTAAGAACGTCCCCGATGACTAGTTCCGTTTGCGGGGGAGGCGTGGGACAATACCGAGCGAACGTGATTGGTTGTCCGTGGAAAGGGTCGCGATGAAAAAGCTCAGGACGCTTGCTGACGTGTTACGCCAGGCGGGCTTCGTGCGCATTACGGAGCTATTCCTCGTCTTTTACTTGCTGTGCTCGACGGCCGTCTGGCTGTCCGAGCCCACGACCCTCACGTTTGGCGATGGCCTGTGGTTTAGCTTTGAGACGGTCTCGACCATCGGCTTTGGTGACATTCCGGCCGAGACACCGGTTGCCCGCGCCATTACCGTCGTCTTGAGCGTTATCAGCATCTTCTACATCGCCATGCTCACGGGCGTGGCGGTGAACTACTGCAATACGCTTATCAAGATGCGTCAAAAGGACACCATGGCTCGTTTTATGGACGATCTTGAGCATTTGGAAGAGCTCGATCGTGACGAGCTCGCCGATCTGTCACGCCGCGTGCGCGAGTATCGTCGACGCCAGCGCTAAGACGAACGTCGTGCGCCACAACAGGGGGACAAATATGAACATCACCGTGTACCTGGGTGCCAACACTGGCAATGACCCGGCATTTCTGCCCGCGGTACAGGAGCTGGGCAACTGGATTGGCGCCAACGGACACGCGCTGGTATACGGCGGGTCCAAATCGGGCCTGATGGGCGCGCTCGCCGATAGCGTGCTCGATGCCGGCGGACACGTGACGGGTGTTGAGCCGAGCTTTTTTATCGAGGCCGAGTTTCAACATGACGGCATCGACGACCTTATCGTGACGAGCGATATGGCCGAGCGCAAAGCCAAGATGATTGAGCTCGGCGATGTGTTCATCGCCTTTCCCGGCGGGACGGGCACGCTCGAGGAGATTGCCGAGGTCATGTCCGCTGTGTCGTTGGGGCACCTGAGTGCTCCGTGCATCCTGTATAACCTGGACGGTTACTACAACGACCTCAAGGCGCTGCTCGGGCACATGATTGATAAGGGCCTATCGAGCCCGCAGCGCCAGCACGGCATCTACTTTGCCGACGATTTGCGCGAGATTGCCTCGATTATCAACGGATAAGTCTTGAGCTTGCCCCACTATGGCTCCCAATGGTGCCGTTCGCGGCGCAGACGGCTGGCTCGTTCGGGCAACGCTCGCTCTACAATAAAACGTAACTATGTCGACTTTGACCGCGGGAGGACCCGATGGATAACCTTGCCAAACCCAAAAACCGCGCGCTGTTTTTACTTAGCGTTGCCGTGACCGGTGCGTTCGCAGGTGCCGCGGTCTGGCTGTTCTTTTTTGCGATGGAGCACGGTATCGACTATCTATGGACCGAGATTCCGCACGCACTGGGCGTCGCTTCGCCCGAGCTTGCCAGCGGCCCGTTTGGCTTTTTGCCGTACCCGTTTTTTGTCTGTCTGCTGGGCGGCCTGTTAATCGGTCTGTACGAAAAGATGACAGGCACCAAGACCGATGACCTCAACCAGGTGATGGCTAAGGTTAAGCAAGACGGGCGCTACCCGTACGACAACCTGGGCAAGCTTTCGCTCGCGGCATTGCTGCCGCTGCTGTTTGGCGGAAGCATTGGACCGGAGGCCGGCCTGACCGGCGTTATCGCGGGTCTGTGCAGCTGGGTCGGCGACCGTATGCGTCGCTTTGGCGCCGAGTTTAGGGAGCTCACGCTGCTGGGTACCCAGGCTGCCCTGACGGCGCTCTTTACCGCGCCCGTCTTTGGCTTTGTGGCGCCGCTTGCCGGTAGTGCCGACGGCGACGAGGGCTCTGCGTCCGACGAGATCACCATCAGGCTGCCCAAGGCGCAAAAGACCGTGGTTTACGGCATCGCGATTGCCGGCGGCCTGGGCACCTACCTGCTGCTCGGCCAGCTCATGGGCGGCGGCATGGGCATGCCCAGGTTCGAGGCTGCCGTGGTGGGCAACTTGGAGCTTACCTGGCTCGTCCCTCTGTCGTTGATCGGAACAATCTGCGGCTGGCTGTACTTTGTCTCTGAGCACACGAGCGAAGCGCTTGCCCATGCAATAGGGGAGCGTCCTGTCGTCAAGGCCATGCTAGCCGGTCTGGCGCTCGCCATCTGCGGCACGGTCCTGCCCTACACCATGTTTGCCGGCGAGACTCAGGCCGACGTGCTCATGGAAACCTACCTGACCATTCCCGCTGGCGTGCTTATCGCGACCGGTCTTGTTAAGGCCATGCTGACGCCCGCCCTCATCAACCTTGGTTGGCGCGGTGGCCACTTCTTCCCGGTTATCTTCTCGGGCGTAAGCCTGGGCTACGGCCTTGCCATCCTCACCGGCGCCGATCCGGTCTTTTGCGTCGCCGTCTGCACGGCATCGACGATGGGTGCGGTCATGCGCCAGCCGGTCATGGTCGTGGGCCTGCTGCTCATGTGCTTCCCACTCAAGGGTATCGTCTGCATGATCATCGCGGCCGTCATCGCCGCCGGCATTCCACTGCCCAAGCCGCTGCGCAAGTAGCGCGGTTAATCGCGAGTCAACTCCAGAGGGGTACGAGATGATCCTGTACTTTAGCGCGACGGGGAACAGCGAACATGTGGCGCGTCGCATTGCGGCGGCGACAGACGACAAGGTTGTGTCGATTGAGCGTTTTGATGTCGAGGCCCTTCGCCTTGTTGCGACGGAAGGCCCCTGCCAGCTGGGATTTGTTGCTCCGGTGTATGCCTGGGGTCTGCCGATACCGATGATCGAGTTTTTGAAGACTGCCGACCTGTCGATTGCTGCCGGTGCAAAGGGCGGCGAGCGCCCCTATACGTTCTATGTTTCGACGTACGGTTCGACGACCGGCCAATCGGCCAAGTTTGCCCGCGACCTGCTGCACGAGCGTGGGCTCGAGCTGCATGCGGCGATGAGCGTCAAAATGCCTGACACTTGGACGCCTCTGTTCGATTTATCTGATCATCAAAAGGTTGAGGGCATCAACAGAACTGCCGAGGCGCAGATCGATGCCGTGATCGATGCGGTGCGGGAGCGGTGCACGGGCAATATGATGCGCCATCGCGTGCCCCTGTTTGCATCATGCGCGTATCACGCGTTTGGACTGCCGCGTATGCAGCAGACGAGCAAGTTTGCCGTCGATGCTGGCCGCTGCGTCGGGTGTGGCCTCTGCGCTAAGCGCTGTCCCATGGCGGCGATTGAGATGCGCGACGGCCTTCCCGTCTGGACAAAGCCGGAGTGCGCAGCCTGCCTTCGTTGCCTGCACCGTTGTCCCAAATTTGCCATCTCGCACGGTAAGCGCACGGCATCCCACGGTCAGTACAGGCATCCCAAGCCAGGTGTGAGGATGTAGCGGCTGCTGGCCGCGCTACTTCCAAACCGCGAGCGCCGCAGTGCCCAGTACGATGAGGGCGAGACCGATGGCGCTGCGCCGCGAGACCTTTTCGTTGAATGCCAAGCGCGCAAATAGTACCGATACGACAATCGATAGTTTGTCGATCTGCACCACGACGCTCACCTGGCCTGCGGCGATGGCATAGTAATAGAGCAGCCACGATGCTCCGGTCGCGATGCCCGATGCCGCGAGAAATACGAGCTCGTAGCGGTCTACGTGCACGGCTTGGCCCATCTTGCCTTTAGCTGCCACGATTGCCCATGCCATAACCAGTACCACGCAGGTGCGGATTGCCGTGGCCAGATTTGACTCGACGCCTTCGATGCCGATCTTAGCGAGGACGGAGGTGAGTGCTGCGAACATGGCGGCGCCGAGGGCGTAAGCGAGCCAGGTCCGGTCTTGCTGCTGCTCGGGTCCGGCGGATTGCTGCTTCTCGGTCATTAAAAACGTGCCGAGGGTAATGACGGCGGTTCCCACGAGCTTAACCGCAAGGTTGCTCGTCTCGCCAAAAAGCACGATGGCGATCAGCACGGCGAGCACGGTGCTCATCTTGTCGACCGGTACGACCTTATTGACGTCTCCGATGCTCAACGCCTTAAAGTAACAGATCCACGAAGCGCCGGTAGCGAGTCCCGAGAGGACGAGAAAGAGCCAGGATCTGGGTTCGATGCTGCCAATGGTTCCAATGGATCCAGAAATGCCCGCCATTGCCCAGGCGAAAACGAGCACCACGCAGGTGCGAATGGCCGTCGCGACATCGGAGTCGGTCTGCTTGATGCCGCATTTGGCCAAGATGGATGTGATGCCGGCAAAGAATGCTGACGCAAATGCTGCGACGACCCACGACACGGGTGAAATGCCTCCCCAAAGAACAACCGCGCCAGATTTACGGCGCTCGTCCGATGATACCGTCCCGCCATGAAGCTTTGATATCGCTGTGGTGAGACAGGGGCCATAGTTCAAGAGGGCATTTGGTTAAGGCTCGAATCATAGGTGAATGGTTTTCCGCGAAGTGAACGAGTAAATCTGGACCCCTGGAACATGCACACTTTTTTCGAACAAAACTGCAGGATTCTTAGACAAAACCGCAGGAATTGAGTCCTTAAAAATGTCGATGCTACAGGGCACTGTTTTTACTCGTTCACTTCTCGGAAAGGTATTCACCTTCGATATGCTGACGGTGTCTTTTTGGTTGCTAAGAACTAGACGGCCTGTTGTGAGGGGCGGTGGTGACGCTATGCCGCCTTGTTTCATTGAAAAAATAAGCGGGGTACCACCTAAGCTTATTAGCTGTCGATTACAGGTCGCGTACTCGATAAACCTTGGTGCTGACGGTGCAGCTGATTGCGCATAGTGCGAGCGCCAGTACGGCAATTCCTGCACACAGACAGCCAAGGACGGCAGGATCGGGATTCGCTCCGGCAATCGACATGAGCCAGTTGCTGATGGGGTTGGAGGAGCTCAACGTGGCAATGGCAAGGCACCAGAGCAGGGCAAACAGGCCAACGGATAGGCGCAGTGCCTCCATGTGTCCAAATCGGAAGAACAGCGGCTGTGCCAAGAACACCATCATGAGGGAGATGAGCATCGATGCTGCCGAGGCAATTGCGATCTCAAAGATGGTTTGTCCTGTCGAGGCCACGCCCACGCTGTTGAAGAACGGAAGGGCGATGATGTTCAAAAGCACGGCGGCGCAGGCCATGATGGCCGAGAAGACAACGATGCACAGGTAGCGTGCGCAAATAATGTCTTTGCGCGTGAGAGGCAGCGTTGCCCGATAACGCTCCCATCCGTTTTGATTGTCGAAGCCGGCCAGCGAGCTCATGACCATGATGGGCGACATGGCGCTGACCGCGCAGGCGCCGGCGCTCATGCCGGAATCGCCATCCGACGCGTTGGCAAGGGTTAGCACGACGAAGATGAACAGGCCGACGCCCGCGATGCTCGGGGTGAGCGTGCGAACGATGGCGAGCTCGGACATAAAGGCGCGTTTCATTTCGAAGCCCCTTTCAGCATGAGGCGCAGATAGTCATCAATGGTTGCCCGATCGCAGGGAATCTCGGGAAAGGCCTCGAGCGTTTCGCGGCGGTTGGGCACGAGCACGTCCACACTGTAGGCGTGGTGGGCGGCGCGGGCGCCTTCGACGCAAGCCATAAGCTCGGCGGCCTGTGCTTGGGTGCAGTGGGCGATGCCGGCGCGGTCGGTAATGTCCTCGCGCGGCAGGTCAAAAATAATCGCGCCATTATCGATGCAGATGACGCGATCGGCGGTGCGATCGAGGTCAGACGTAATGTGGCTCGAGAGCAGCACGCTGTGCTGGCCGTCGGCGACAAAGGCAAGCAGCTCATCGAGCAGTTCCTCGCGTGCCATGGGATCGAGGCCCGCGGTGGCTTCGTCCAAAACGAGCAGCTTGGCATTGTGGCTGAGTGCGCAGGCAAGCTGCAGTTTCATGCCCATGCCGCGGGAGAGATCCTTGACCTTTGTCTTGGGATCGAGGCCAAATCGGTTGATGAATCCCGCGAACGTTTCGCGGTCCCACGTGGGGTACGCCGGTCCTACGAGCGACTCGATCTGGCCCACCTTGAGCGTGGAGGGGAAGGGGCACGTGTCCAGGACAAGACCGACGCGGGAGCGTAGATGGCGTTGCGACTCATCGGGCGCGTCGGCGCCACAACGTTGCCCAAACAGGTTCACTTCGCCGGCATCGAGCTTTATAAGCCCGAGCGCGGCTCGAATCGTCGTGGTTTTGCCGGCACCGTTGGCACCAACAAAGCCGACGATCTGGCCGGGCTCCACGGCAAGCGTGACGTCGCGCAGCGAAAAGCGGTCGCTTACAGTGCGTGAGATGCCTTTGAGTTCTAGCAAGTTTTGCATGGTATAGCCTTTCTTGCAGATGGCTACTGCATGGTTTCGGGGGCCACCAGGTCGAGCATCTCGTGCAGTTTGTCGCGCGTGACGCCCAGGGTTTCGGCTTGGCTCGCCGCTTTCGCAAGCAGCTCTTCGATATGGCAGAGCTGGTTTTCGCGCAAAAGCTCCTGGTTGCCCTCGGCGACAAAACAGCCCTTGCCCTGCACGGTGCAGATAAACCCGAGCTGCTCCAGGTCGGCGTAGGCGCGCTTGGTGGTGATGACGCTCACGCCAAGATCGCTCGCGAGTGCACGGATGCTGGGGAGTTTTGCTCCCGCGGCGAGCGTGCCCGAAAGGATCTGAGCTTTGACTTGCGAGGTTATCTGCTCGTAGATGGGCTTGTCGCTCGAATTGGATAGGATGATGTCCACAGCGGCTCCTTAGCTGTTGGGCTACACGTGTATATAACCGGTAAGTACAGTATATATACACTATGTACAGTTATGCAAGAGGCAAATACGGATTGGGCCGGCTGCCTAGGCCCCAACTGATGAATTTGTCCTGATAGGCGCCTTAGAGCGGGATTTCGCGGCTACAATAGTGCGGTAATAGCTGATATTCGCTTCAATTAAGCGCCTGACCTGCAAAAACAGGTCGGCGCTTTTTGTTTGGCGAACCCCACGGCAACCAATGCCGCTGCTATCCCAAAAAATAATTTGATGATTCTTGTTGCACTCGTATTTAAATACGACTACTATAGGTGCCAAGGAAGGTCGTATTCTAATACGACAAACAAGCCTAGAGAAAGGTATTGAAATGGCTATTTCGTTTTATCCCGTCCCAGATGGAATCGAACCCTTCCAGCGCGGAATACTTGAGGACGGTAAGGGCGGTGGCGTGCTTATCGACTGCTACCAGCTCGGTTCCGTCATTGTTGCTTTCGCCCACGGGAACCGCCTGCTTAGGCTGGAAGTCAAGACCGTTGAGCTGGACGGTCGTGCGCTCACCGCGAACCTTCTCGGCTTTGGCGCGACAGACGGCTGTTGCTGGACCTCGCTCTTGGTAGATTCTGACCAGTATTCGGGTCGTTCTCCTAAGGAGCTTAACCTTGAGTTTCTGGCGATAGAGGACGACGACGAGTAATCGAGTTGTAGCCCCTGACCCTGACGGGTTGGGGGCTTTCCTTTGGGCAACCTATCTGCCGCTATCGTGCGGATAACCTAGCGTTTTCAATGCCGCCGCTTTCAATGCCCCGTAGTCCACCAGAACAACGTAGGGGTGTTGGAAGGGGCGGTGTTGTAAACGCGGCTCTGGCATGGTTCGGCTGGCTCCCAAAAAATAATTTGATGATTCTTGTTGCACTCGTATTCAAATACGACTACTATAGGTGCTAAGGAAGGTCGTATCCTAATACGACAAACAAACCTAGAGAAAGGTTCGAATGATGCAACGTAGTTTTCAAACCGCCCGTGAGTGTGCCGTACTCGCCCATTATTCCGCTGCGCAGGCGGTGATTGATGGAGTCTCTAACAAGCCTTCGCCGAGTGATGCCCTTATGAATGAGCTTGACCGTCTCGATAGGTTCGAGCGTGATCGCGGTGCTGTTCTCTCGGATGTTATTATGGCGCTCCCGCCCTCGCGTTTTCACATTCCGCTCTCGTTCCCGTGCGGACAGCGTTTCGTCTTTTCCGTGACGGGCGCTGAACTCATTGACCGTCTCAACGCCCTGCGCGACCGCTTGAGCGCCCAGACCCCTTCTATTCGCCCGATGTATCTTAATTACGTGATTCGTTACGTCCTTCGTGCAGGTTATGCCCTCTCCCATGAAAAAGAGTTCAGGGATGTTCTGATTGTGGCTGGCACCGACCCCGAGGACTCGCCCGCCGCCTTTGACCCGTCCATCTTCGATGACCTGTACCCCAACGGCACCAATGCTGATAGCGAGATGTTCTAATGTGGCTGTACACCGTTGCCGATGATAAACCAGTGTGGTTGGAGTACGAGGATGCTCCCGAAACGGTGGAACGCCTGCACGTTTCGCGGAAAGATGTTCGCCGCTATGGGACTCTTGGCCGAGTCCCCGCCCGCAAGCCCGCAGATGATGCAGAACGCCCTGACCTCGAATTCTATGCTTGGTCGTGTGCGAAGTTTTATAGCCGCGCTTTCTGTCGCTTTTTTGAGCGTCACGGGGATGTTGATTGCGTCATGCATGGCGAGTTTATGCACGTCCTCAGCCACCGCGACCCGCAAGCCCGCCGCCCGCTGCGCGCGCTGTTCGTCCGTGAGGGCGGTGTGGTTGAGATTAAGGAATTTCAAGCAGGTGGTCATTTGACCTACGCCGCTGTCCTCCATGTCAGGAAGTGGCTCCTGTTCCTGCCGCTGGTGTTCGTTTTGCTCCTGCTCTGCCTGCCCCTGTTGCTCTGCTCGCCCTCGTCCTCGGCTGAGTTCTTATCGGGCATGACGGGCACGGCTGGCGCTGCGTCCAAGCCCGTTGTCTCGGTCGATTACGCCGCGTATGATGCCACGGTCGATAGCATTTGGAAAGCCGATACCCTGACCCAAGATTTTCGTCTTTCGCTCCCTTCGACCTGCAAGTACGCCAAGGGCAAAACGGGCGGGAACCCCATTTTGAGTAGCCCTAGCATCTGGGTGGATATAGACGGGAATAACCAGTTTTCCGACAACGAATGTGTTTATAACGCCCCTGATAAAACGGGGTACGGTGCCTTTATTCGCCCTGGGTGTGAGGTAAACCGTATCAAGCTCACGCAGTCCGTCCCAGCTGGCACCTATAGCGCCCGCACCGTGTGGCGCTCGGTGCTCGCGTCTGATGGAAAAACGCCCGCTAGCTCCACGTCCTTTGATTTCAACCTGACGGTTGAGTAGCTGACCCGCTTTCGATCATTCTCGAAAGCTGTCATAACAAGGTTCCCGCGATAGGCGCGGGAACGTAACCCCTCCCGAAAGGAGACTGTCATGTTAAACCCCAAGACCGCCGTAAAGCTCATGCCCGCCCTCGCGCTGGCTGCGGTAATCGGTAGCCCGCTTTCGGCGTTCGCCGCACCCGCCGTCAACCTCGGCGCTGACAACGCTATCGAAAGCTCCGAGCAGGGTACCGCGACCGCCAACGTTCCCGTCACCCTTACCGCTGACGGCACGTGGAAGGACAAGGGCGGCACTGACCATGACATGGGCAAGTATGTTGTCACGGTGCCGACCTCTATCAGCGTTTCGGGTATCGGCGCTGGCTCCAACTCCATCAGCGCCAAGTACAAGGTCAATGTCGCTGGCATCATCGGCAATGGCAAAAAGGTTACGGCTCGTGCCCAGACCGACCGTCACCAAGCGCCGTATATGCTGTCCGTCACGCAGGGCAAGACCGAGTTCAGCGCCAAGGACATTAGCAACGGTACGAACGATTCCAAGGGCGTGCTGCATATCAACGGCTCCGATTCCGAGGATACCCTTAGCACCCAGCAGGATGTTTGGTACTCCGATTCCGTCACTGGCAACGTTACGTATAGCTTCGCTATCGCCTAGAAAGGGCTTTTCATCATGGCTTACAAGCTCGACCTGAACGGTCACCGTTTCTTCCTCGCTGGCAACTCGATTGCCTACGAGTACGACCGCGCCACAAATCAGCGCACCGATACCATCAGCGGTACCCGCTTCGATGTGGTTGACCTCGCCAACGGCTATGAGCATTTAAACGTGCTGGTCGAGGGCGCTCCCGCCCTGCTGTTCGACCCCGAGGACGAGATTCCCACGGGTACCGAGGTGGTCTTTACCAACCTCAACGCCCGCCCCTATGTCGGTCGTAACGGTCGTATCGCCGTCACCGCGTCCGCTGATGCCTGCCGACTGGCTAACCAGCCGCGCGGCAAGGAGTAGTAGCGACTCCGTAACCGCTGCCGATTCCAGCTACCGCCCCGCGTCTCAAAACGCCAATCCCGAGCGCGGGGCGGCTCTCTTTCAACTGAACCCGTTTACGATTAAGGAGCCGTTACTATGGCTTATTTTATCGCCCTCTTTAAGGGAATAGTTGCAACGCTCTCGAATGTCTGGTTTTTCCTTCCTGACTGGCTCGCTAGCCACCGTATGCCCTCGCTCGCTCGCGGTGTCCAGACCGCCCAGCTGATTCTGCTGCTCGCCCTCGTCCTCTGGGTTCTGTCGGCTATGGTTGGCAACCCTGACCCGTTCCACCTGTTTGGGCGTTACTAGGTGGTGCGCCATGTCCAAGTATCTCCGAGTGTTCTTCGTCTCGGTCGCGGTTCTCTACGCCCTCGTCCTCGGCTGGCTCGTCTCCGAGACTGCCCGCGTTAGCGCCGCCGTCCCGCCCGCGCCCCTCCCGCCCTTCGAGTGCTGTGCGCCCTGGGTTCGGGGTAGCGCCGCCGTACCCGTCAACGCCCGCGAGTTCGATAGGTTCGAGTCCTCGGACGGCTCCGCGCTCTCGCTGCGCCTAGTCCCCTCTGGCGGCAAGACCCCCGCCCTGCTTTTCGCGGTGAGCTCGCCCGATGCCGCGTCAATCTCCGTCACCTCCGCTTCGGTCGGCGGTCGCTCCGTTCTCGGCTCCTTTGTCGGTCACGGTGTCGAGGTCGGCGCGGACGGCGAACCCGTAGCCCTCTGGTGCGCCTACGAGGTCGCGCCCCCGCTGCGTGACGGCTTGCCGCTCTCCGTCTCCGTCACTTCCGTTTACCCTGACGGCTCCCGTGCCGTCTTTAGCCGATTCGGGGGTGTCTCCCGTGCTGTATGACTTCCTGACCTCTAACCGCTGGGTGTCGCGGTTCTTCCTGCCCCTCGCCGCCCGTCTCGATGCCCGTGACGATAGGCGTTTGGAGCGCGGCGTTCTGGTGAGCGCCCGCAAGCCCCTAGTTCCCGCCCTGCTCCCCGCCCTCCTGCTCGGCATAAACTCCTTCCTGCCGTTCTTCATCGCCTATCTGCTGCTCTCGTTCGCGTGCAGGGGCTTTATCTTCCTGCCGCTGCTCGTCCCCGCCGCGCTCTCGATCGCCCTCGGCGCGTGGCTCCTTCTGGTGGCTGTCGGCTTCAATGTCAGGCTCTACCCCTGCGCTTGGGCTGTGATTCCCGTCTCGGCTTTCCTCAACGATGCCAAGCTCTACCGCGAGGAAGTCGTGGACACAAAGAGCGGCAAGACCGCCCGCGTCTCGGGTATGCGCGTCCGCGTCTACTCCCGCGGCTCGACCCTCACCGTCCGCGCCCTCGATGATGCCGAGTGGTGCAGGCGGACGGGGGAGTTGGATAAGCTCGGTCTGGGTGCAGCCTTGGGCTGTAGGCTTGAATCCAAGACGCATGGCATAGCTTCTTGGGACTACGTGTACCGCGTTGTCGAGGATACCCGTATCCAAGCCGTTCCCCGCCTGCTGTCCCCCGAGCCTACGGGTCGGCTCGATGCGATACCGCTGACGGGTGAGTTGTCGTGGAACTTCGCACACCTGCCCCATATGCTCATAGCCGGCGGCACTGGCGGCGGCAAGTCCACGTTTATCTACTACCTGATAGCCGAGTTCTTACGGCTCGGAAACTCCCGCGGGTTCGCGGGTGAGGTCTATATCTGCGACCCCAAGAACGCCGAGCTGGCTTCGCTCTCGCATGTCATAGGCTCCGACCGCGTGGGCGTATCGCCCGCCCAGATTGCCAAGGTCGTGCGCCTGTGCAGGGAGGAAATGGATAGGCGCTACGAGTACATGCAGGACCCCGAGCGGTTCCGTTTCGGTGCCAACGCCTTTACCTACGGGCTTAACCCCGTGTTCCTGATATTTGACGAGGTGGCGGCGTTCAAGGCTGGCGCGGACAAAAAGACGTTCGCCGAGGTCTGGGACAACCTGACCCAGCTGGTTCTGAAAGCTCGCGCCGCCAACGTGTTCGTGATTCTGGCGATGCAGCAGCCCCGCGCCGATACCATATCGACCGACATACGCGACAACTTGGGCGCTCGCGTGTCCCTCGGCACGCTGTCCCGCGAGGGCTACCAGATGGCTTTCGGCTGCTCGGTCGATGCCGCGCCCATCGAGGAAAAGGGTACGGGCTATATCATGCTTGACGGCTGGGACGCTCCAAGACCTTTTAAAGCCCCGTTTGCGGACTACTCGAAGGTCGACTACCCAAAAGAGCTGAAACGGCTTTATATCGCTGCTCAGCGCCGTAACGGGGTATCTCCCGTGAACCCCGAGGGCGAAACCGCCGAGAAGCCCGCAGATATTCAAGACGCATAGGGTATAGCGCCACGGGGGCGGGGTCGGCGGCGCGGGACGCGCCAGCCGAGCGGAGCGACCCCGAACCCGTGGCGGGGAGGGCGAAGCCCGACCGTACTTTACTTGATATATATGTCAACATCTGTCCGCGGAAGTTCGCCCGTTTTGGGCGGTTCCCGCTGGTGAACCCAAGTTTTTTCGCGGATGTGCGGAAGGTGGTATATACCAGTTGGCGCTCGAATGGGTCAAGACCATCGAGACGCCCACAACGATTGAGGTTTGGGAGTATTCGGCTCCCGCTGGGCGCATGAACCCAGAAGCCCGCCGCGATGATGATTCAGAAGATGAAAGCGAACGTGGGCGCAACCGCGATGCAGCCGCCTACTACGATGCCGCGAAACGGCGGCAAAGGCACTACAGGGGCGTTCGATGGGAGATAGCCCGCCTTATCGACTGCAATTTCGATGATTCGACCAAGTTCCTCACGCTCACGTTCGCAGATAACGTAACCGATATTAAATATTGCAACCGCGAGTTTCGCAAGTTTATCAAGCGCCTTAACCGCCGAGTGTATGGAACGGATAAGACGAAAGTGCGCTATCTGGCTGTGTGGGAAGCCCAGAAACGCGGGGCTATCCATTACCACGTTGTCCTGTTCGGTCTGCCGTATATCAGGCTGTCCGAGCTGCGCGAGGTGTGGGGTCACGGTTTCGTCAAGATTAACCGCGTTGACGTTGACCAGCGTATGAACGTTGGTCGCTATATCTCCAAGTATTTCAGCAAGGACGTTGACGAGGGTTCCTACAAGCAGAAGAAGTTCTTCCGCAGTCAGAACCTTATTCAGCCCGTGGAAGAGCGTTTTACCACGCTCGAACCTCTTTCGTTCGAGGGCTATTCGGTGGCTTTCACGAAGGAATACGACCAATTGATACCAGACCTTTACGGTGAGGGCGGTGGATACGCCCCGCGAAAGGTTCGGTACACGAAGATAGGGAAGGACTGGTAGCCTATGGCTAGCTGTGTGATGGTCGATAAGACCGATTTAATCGCGTTGGGCTTCACGCCCTCCAAGTCTGCCGACATAATCCGAGCCGCCAAGCGGCTCATGGTGTCGCGCGGCTTCGGGTTCTACGGCTCCCGCAAGGTGGGGCGCGTCCCTGCCGCCGCCGTTGCCGACATTATCGGCGTTGACCCCGTGGGGGCGCACGATGCCGAAGGTGAGTAACGTCTACCGCGACAACCGTAACGGCTCGTGGTATTTCGTGGCTAACCTCGGCACCGATGCCGAGGGTAAGCGCGTGCGCCACTGGGGGCGTGGCTACAAGACCCAGAAGGACGCGAAAGCCGCCTACGATGCGTATATGGCTGACTTCTCCAAGACTGCCGTAAAGGTCAACTCGACAATGAGTTTCGGCGAGTTCAACCGTACCTATTTCGTTCCCGAGTTCAGGGCGAGGGTTCGCGAAAGCACGTTTCGGGAGCGTATGTGTATGGCGGGAAAGCATTTCGCGCGGTGGGATCGCTGTCGGCTGCGCGATATTGACGCGCCCGCGCTCAAGCGGTGGCAGAACGAGCTTGTGTCGGGGTACTCTCCCGCCTACGCGCGTTTGGTTTTCTGCCATTTCGCTATGGTTCTTGACCTTGCCGTGAAGCTCGGGCTGTTGCAGCGCAACCCCGCCCGAACCGTGGGCAACATCCCCAAGCCCCGCAGGGAAGTTGATTTCTGGACGAAAGACGAGTTCGACCGCGTTATTGCGAGCTTCGATACTTCCGACTATTACGGGCTTTTCGGCTTTATGTGCGTGTATCTGCTCTATATGACGGGTCTTAGGGTCGGTGAAGCCCAAGCCCTCAAATGGTCTGCTATCGACTTTGGCGCACGCACGCTGTCCGTGGGGTATTCCATGAGCTACCGAAATGCGCATGACTGGAAACTTACCCCGCCGAAAACGAAAGCTGGCAAGCGCGTTATCGCGCTCGACTCCGTCACGGTCGGGTGGTTGGAGCGCTGGCACGATGTGCAGGCGGCGAACATATCGAGCGAGTTTGTTTTGAGCTGGTGCGGCAACCCGCTGAACAAGCATACTGTCAAGCATATTATCGAGCGCCACGCCCGCGCCGCTGGCGTTCACCGTATCCGCGTCCACGCGCTGCGCCACTCGCACGCGGCGTACCTGATTAGTCTTGGAGTCAACGCCCTAGCTATCCGCGACAGGCTGGGACATGAGGACGTAAAGACCACGTTAGGCACCTACGGACACCTGTACGCGACCGCGAACAGGGATGTTGCTGATGCCCTTGATGCTGCCTGCGAGTGCGGCTCGGCTGTCGAGCACGGGCAACCTTTTTGCAACCCTTCCAAGGTTTCCGACCCGGATTGAACGAGCTGAAACGAGCCGAAAGGCGGTTAAACCCGCAGGTTGCGGGCTACCCGATTAGGCTTCATAATAGTGCGGTTACAACGACGTAATGCACTCAATGCAAGAAAGGATCCGCATGGC
>CABUHI010000017.1 GCA_902491345.1 uncultured Collinsella sp. | reverse complement strand
CGGTTTTGTTTTTGCAAATTCCGGGATGGTCGAAGGTGGCCGGTTTAACGTAGTAGATGGCCGCATTTCGTGGCAAACGGTCCGACCCAAGACCCAAGGCAGCCAACCTCGAATGACCATTCTCGAAGTTGCGGTGGAATACGGACTGAATTGGCCCCTTAAAGGCAAAAACACTCCGTATTCCACCGCAACTTATAGGGAGACAGGCCTTAGAGGCGAGCGAGGTCGTAGGATTGGGCGGCTGCCTCGCCGGCGCAGATGAGGTTGGTTGTGGCTTCTTGCGAATCGAGTGCCCGTTCCAGGTCCATGGGCTTGCGGCAGATCGGCAGTACCAAGTCGATACCTTGCTCATATACCGCGTTCAGGTTGTCAGCACGGCCGCCCACGACGGCGACCACCGGCTTGCCATATCGCCTGGCGCGGCGAGCCACACCCACCGGCGCCTTACCGGCGGCGGACTGCTCGTCCATATTGCCCTCGCCTGTTATGACCAGGTCGACATCACGCATGCGTTCGTCAAACCCAATCAGATCGAACACCGTCTCCACGCCCGAGCGTAGCTCCGCACCGAGCGCCAGTAACGCCGCGCCCAAGCCACCGGCAGCGCCCGCGCCGGGCACGCCGAGCACCGAGCCAAATGTCCGTGCGTCCTCGGGTGTGCGCAACAACCCCTGGGCTCGCGCCTCGAAAATTGCCGCATCGAGCAGGCGACCGTAGCCGACCATCCAGCCGTCGTATCTGCGCAGCGCCTCGACATCATCCGCCGGCAGGCCCTTCTGCCCGCCAAACACCGCCAGTGCGCCTCGACGCCCCACGAGCGGATTCTCGACATCGGAAAGCACAACGATACGAGCATCATCCAAAGCCTGCAGCGCTGGCGCCAAATCAACGCTCGCCACCTGCTCAAGGCCGGCAAGACCGGGGGCGACATCGCATCCCTGATCATCGACCACACGCGCGCCCAGCGCCTGCAGCATGCCGGCGCCACCGTCGTTGGTGGCACTGCCGCCCAAGCCAATATAGATAGTCTTTACCCCGACACGAGCTGCACGGAGCATCAGCTCGCCCACGCCATAGGTTGTAGCAGCCAGCGCCGCCGATTCCGTGCAAGGTGAGTACCCGATGCCTGCTGCTTCGGCCATCTCAATAACAACCGACTCGTGCTCGCCGTCCACTAACATCCGGGCAGGCACACCATCGCCAAAGGGTCCCGCAACCTCGCAGGTCACAATCTCACCGCCGCACGCGGCAACGGCATCGAGCGTCCCCTCACCGCCATCTGCCAGCGGCAAAGCGTTCAGCTCGGCATCGGGCCACACACGGCGCATGCCCTCGGCAACCGCCGCCTCCGCCTGCGCGCTCGAAACGCTGCCCTTAAAGGAGTCGATCGCCAACAGCACACGGCGGGGTCGGCGACACGCAGGACCAAAGTCAACCGCCATGCCAGCATCCTCACCGGCACCTGCAAGCGCCGCGGCGTGGGCGGCATGCGCCTCAAGGTTCGGACCGCAGCCACAGCCGCTGCCACCCGCTCCGCGCAGACCGCCAAAATAGCTACTCAGCAGCTCGCGGCATTCATCCGCCAGGACCCCAGCCGTCACGTTAAACCGATGATTCAGGCGCGAGTCGGCATTCAAATCGTATAGGGATCCCAACGCGCCCGCCTTGGCATCAGCCGCGCCATACACGCAGCGTCCTACGCGCGCGTTAACCATAAGCCCCGCACACATGCAGCAGGGCTCGAGCGTCACGTAGACCTTGCAATCGGAAAGGCGCCAGCGACCGAGCGACCGAGCGGCAGCACACAGGGCCGCAAACTCGGCATGAGCCGAAGGATCCTGGTCGAGCTCGCGCCGATTGTGCGCCCTCGCGACGATCTCACCGTCACGCACCACTACGGCTCCGATGGGCACCTCGCCCACCGCCGCGGCGACTCGCGCCTCCGCCAACGCCTCGCGCATGAACTTCTCGTCGATTTCGGTGATCGTCATCGTTCGCCTTCCCTGTTGCAAATTCAAAACGATGCTATCATTACGACTCACGGAGAGATGGCAGAGCGGTTGAATGCGGCGGTCTTGAAAACCGTTGAGCGCGAGAGCGTTCCGGGGGTTCGAATCCCCCTCTCTCCGCCACTTTAGTGATTCACCGGTGTCATGGTCCGCTCAAACAACGCATCGACCACGTCGGCTATCTCAGGTCGACGCTCAAGATCGTGGCCCGATTCCCACCATATCGTGAAAAGACGAATAATACCGCCGGCGACAAACTCGGACGTCGTCTCGAGTGACACGGGGGCCAGGGCATCCTCGGCAAGCACGTTCATCACACGCTCGCGGATGGAGCGGGCAATGCGGTCGCAAATAACGTTGGTCAACATGCCCGACATGCTGCTTGCCAAAATGTTATCCATGAGCCGCTCGTGCGTCAGAATCAAATCCATAGCATCGTCCAAAATCGCGTGCCGAAGCGCGCGCACGTCCTCGGCAGACACTGCGCCGGCCTCATCGGGCTGTTTTTGCGGCAAGCCCGACATGAGCTCATCGATATAAAAGGCAAAGTAATCGTTCTTGTCGCGAAAGTGCTTGTAGAACGTCGTGCGGCGAATCATGGCGCGGTCGCACAGCATGGCAACCGTCAGGTCCTCAAAACGATGCTCCTCGAGAAGCTCGGTGAAGGCATCGAAAAGGGCGCGGTAGGTTTTCTTAATGCGAAGGTCCACTGGTATCGCCATCCTCAGGGCAAAGACAACACTCGTCAATCTGTCGCATATCTTACACCTGTACCTCGCGCGCTTTGCCCCGGTGCCGACCCCGCCGAAAACACAACGCTTACCGGAAAGTTCGGCACGGTAAAACGTTGCGGGTATACTAGTAGCGTTATACCAACGGCAGCTGGCGCATGCCGCCGCGGCCATTCGAAACGGAGACATCATGATTACCGTCATCATCGGCATCGTTGTTGTCATTGTGATTGTCTGCGCCATCGCCGGCATCTACAACAACATGGTCACCAAGCGTAACCGCATCGATAACGCCTGGCAGAACATCGATACGCAGCTGCAGCGCCGTAACGACCTGATCCCCAACCTGGTCGAAACCGTCAAGGGCTACGCCAAGCACGAGCAGGAGACGCTCTCCGCCGTGATCAGCGCGCGTAACACCGCCGTCAAGGCCACCACGCCCGAGGCCAAGATGGAAGCCGACAACGTGCTGACCGGCGCACTGCGCCAGCTCTTCGCTGTGGCCGAGGCCTATCCCGATCTTAAGGCAAACACCAACTTTACGCAGCTGCAGGCATCGCTCGAGGACACCGAGAACAAGATTAGCTATGCACGCCAGAGCTACAACGACTGCGTGCTCAGCTACAACAACGCCATTCAGACGTTCCCGGCTGTCATCTTTGCCGGCATCTTCCAGTTTAAGGAGCGCCAGGGCTTCGAGGCCGCTGAAGCAGCCCGCCAGGCCCCGACCGTCAAGTTCTAGTAGTTTGACAGCGCATCCTTAATCGGCCAAATGCATAAACCGCCCCGTCGAATGCATACTTCGACGGGGCGGTTTCCTTTTTCGCGAAGGTCCCCCTCTAAGCGTCGTGCATTTTTAGGAGTATTCAACATAACCAAGGGCTTCGGGCGCCACGACAAATGCCAAAGACCGCGAATATCCCTGCAAATCAAACGCTGTCAGCCCGTAACCCCACCCATCATTCGTAGAAAACATCAAGAAATCCCGATTTTTTGCCCGAAGCCGGTATGCAGGGGCCTTCGATTGCAGAATACTCGCAAAAATGCACGTCGCCACCGCCCCCACATGGCGCGAAGCAAAACAAAAGGGCGACCTTCCTTTCCGGCGCACTCCGCAGGACGAAAGAACCCCCGCCGCACGTAGTGCGCAGCGGGGGTTCTTTCATGTCCGAGGACGCGCCGGAAAGGAAGGTCGCCCTCGGGCCGGACAGCTAAGACAGCTTACGCCACGGTGTAAACCCAGTTGTGCTTGTCCTCGACAGCACCGGACTGGATACCAGTCAGGGTCTCGCGAAGCTTCTTCATCACGGGACCGATCTCGGTGTAGCCAGCCGGGAAGGTCACGGTCTCGTCGGCGCCATAGACCTTGTTGTCGATTTCGCCAACCGGAGAGATGACGGCAGCGGTGCCGCACAGGCCGCACTCGACAAAGGTACCGGCCTTGACCTCGGCCCACTCGACGGGGCGCTGGTCAACGGTCATGCCCAGGTCCTGAGCAACCTGAACAAGCGAACGACGGGTGATGGAGGGCAGGATGGAGTCGGTGTGCGACTGCGGAACGACGAGGGTGCCGTCCTCCTTCACGAACAGGACGTTGGCGCCACCGGTCTCCTCGACATAGGTGCGGGACTCGGAGTCGAGATACAGGTTCTCGGCATAGCCCTCGCGATGGGCCTCCATCGTGGGCTTGAGGGACATGGCGTAGTTGAGGCCGGCCTTGATGTTGCCGGTGCCGTGCGGTGCAGCACGGTCATACTCGGAAACGCGCAGCTTGACGGGCTTAAGGCCACCCTTAAAGTACGGACCGACCGGAGTCACGAGAATGCGGAACGTGTACTCAGGAGCGGGAGCCACGCCAATCACGTCACCGGAGCCGATCATAAACGGACGCACGTACAGGGTCGCACCGGAACCGAAGGGCGGAACCCAGGCGGCGTTAGCAGAAACGACCTGCTTGACGGCCTCAACGAACTTGTCCTTGGGGAACGGGGGCATCTCGAGGCGCTGAGCAGAGTTGTACATACGCTCGGCGTTCATGTCGGGACGGAAACAGACGATGCTGCCGTCCTCGGCGGTGTAGGCCTTCAGGCCCTCAAAGACCTCCTGGCAGT
The DNA here is from genome assembly GCA_902491345.1 of uncultured Collinsella sp. Taxonomy (GTDB): domain Bacteria; phylum Actinomycetota; class Coriobacteriia; order Coriobacteriales; family Coriobacteriaceae; genus Collinsella. The sequence goes on along the minus strand of CABUHI010000017.1, from coordinate 31,439 downwards.
AATGGAAGATGCCGCCGCACTCGGAGACATGCAGGGTGTGGTCGGTGGTCAGGCCACCTTCGTCCCACTCGTCATCCTTCCAATGAGCCTCGTAGCTGTAATCGGTCTTCATGTAGCCAAAGCCGAGGCTACCCCAATCGACATCCTTCTTCTCGACAGTCATATGTCGCTCCTTACATACACAGTTGCAAACTCGCGAACCCGCACGCAAGGACCGAGGCCGACCGCGTCGCAACGTCGCACGCCCGGAGCGTAGGGCCGGACGGGACACGCGAACAGCATCAAAGCCGATAGCACGTCGATTCGCATGCACGAGATTGTACTCCCCGTACGCGTCGGATAAAACGTTTTTCTTTAACTAACTAAAGTATTTTCATTTGACCGAAACTAAAGAGGCCCGCCACCGTAAGCGGTGACGGGCCTCAACGGCACGGTTTGCGCGCTGGCTCGAGCTACGCGTTCTTTTTGCCCAGCTTAGCCTTGACCAGACCGACCACGGTCGGGATGATCGACACGGCAACGATGCCGACAATCAGCAGCTCAAAGTGCTCCTGCACAAAGGGAATGCCGCCAAAGAAGTAGCCCAGCAGCGTAAAGACCGTCGACCAGGTAATGCCGCCCAGCACGTTAAAAACGACAAAGTTGCGCCAGTGCATGCCGCCCATGCCAGCGATAAAGGGCACAAAGGTGCGGATAAACGGGAAGAAGCGACCCAGGAAGATGGCCAGGTGACCCCACTTGTCCAAGAAGTCCTCGGACTTTTTAATGCGCTCGGGCGTCATGGCCTTGACCTTGCCCGAAGCGATGATCTTTTTGCCAAAGAAGTGACCGATCATAAAGTTGCACTGATCGCCCAAAATGGCAGCGGCCCATGCGGTGGCCAGAAGCGCCACAATGTTAAAGCCGCCATTGTGGGCAAAGAAGCCCGAAGCGAACAGCAGCGAATCACCGGGAAGGAACGGGAAGAACACCACGCCTGTCTCAATGAAGATAATCAGGAACACGCAGCCGTAGGCCATAAGCGGGCCGGCGGCGATCCAGCTGGCGATCGCGGTGCGCGGGTCCTTAAGCAGCTCGGCAATAAAATTGATGAAACCCATGAAGTAAAACCTCTCAGTTGTGGGCGCGGATACGTCCAAGTTGACCAGTATACGGTTGCGGTGCCCCCTCGTGCGCAACCCCACAAAAGCATGACTCCATTACCAGCAAGTTTGCATAACTGACACCTGTCGCGCAATGCCGCCAAGATTGTCCCTCCTAATCCCTAGCGAATCGCTATACTTTATTGAATCGCATTGCCATGGCGCTAAGGGAGGGCGGCCGGTGAGCTTTATCAATACCATTCGCGAGGACATCAAGACCGTCCAAGCGCAGGACCCCGCCGCGCAAAACGGTCTGGTCATCTTCCTTTCCTATCCTGGCCTGCACGCCAAGTGGAACCACGTGCCCGAGCACTGGCTCTGGAAGCATGGCCATCGCTCGCTCGCCCGTGTGCTCTCGCAAATCACCCGCCACATCACCGGCGTCGAGATTCACCCTGCCGCGCAGATTGGCAAGCACTTCTTTATCGACCATGCCATGGGCGTCGTCATCGGCGAGACCACCATCGTGGGCGACAACTGCGTGCTCTACCAGGGCGTCACGCTCGGCGGTACCGGCAACGAGACCGGCAAACGCCACCCAACGCTCGGCGATAACGTCACCGTGGGCACGGGCGCCAAGGTGCTCGGCAACATCCACATTGGCAACAACGTCAAGATCGGCGGCAACTCGGTTGTCGTCAAGGACGTGCCCGACAACTGCACCGTCGTGGGCGTGCCGGGACGCATCATCAAGCGCAACGGCTGCCGCGTGTTCGAGGAGAGCTTCGATGCCAAGCAGCATCGCGAGTACATGCCCGACGACGCCGCCGAGCAGTCCGCGCTCAACCGCCAGGGCATCACCGAGAACGCCCGCCGCGTCAAGGAACTCGAGCGAGAGGTGGCCGAGCTCAAAGCCCTCGTCGCCAAGCTCGTGGACGAACGCTAGAGGCGGACGACCACCGACAACATTGACGCCAACGCAAAGGCGCGCCAGAGGATTCACCCCCGGCGCGCCTTATTTGTGATGTGGTAAAGAGACTGTCCCTTTGTCACATTATGCGAACTGGCTCAGATAGAGGTCGGCGTAGGCGCCCTCGGCAGCCAGCAGCTCCTTATGCGTGCCCTGCTCGATAATGTTGCCGTGATCCATGACCAAGATCAGGTCGGCATCAACAATCGTCGACAGGCGGTGCGCGATCACAAAGCTCGTGCGCCCGCGCATGAGCGCGTCCATGGCACGACCGATGGCAAGCTCGGTACGCGTATCCACGCTTGAGGTCGCCTCGTCCAGGATGAGAATCGCCGGGTTATTGAGCAGCACGCGAGCGATGGTCAGCAGCTGACGCTGGCCCTGGCTGATGCTCTCGGCATCGTTGGCCACGCGCGTGTCGTAGCCCTGCGGCATGGTGCGCACAAAGAAGTCGACCTGCGCGGCACGAGCGGCGGCCACAATTTCGTCGCGCGTTGCCTCGGGGCAGCCGTAGGCGATGTTTTCGGCAATCGTGCCATCGAACAGCCAGGCGTCCTGCAGCACCATGCCAAACTGCTGTCGCAGCTCGCCGCGGTTCATGAGGCTCGTATCCACGCCGTCGAGCGTAATACGCCCGCCGTCAATCTCGTAGAAGCGCATGAGCAGGTTGATGAGCGTCGTCTTGCCTGCGCCCGTGGTTCCCACCACGGCAATCTTCTGGCCCGGCTCGGCGGTAAACGACACGTCGCGCATAAGCGGCTTGTCGGGCGAATAACCAAAGCGCACATGCTCAAAGGAGACGCGGCCCTCCACGCGACCCGGCAGCTTGGCGGCCTTGTCCGGCAGCGGATCGGCCTCCATCTCGGGCTCATCGAGCAGGTCGAACACGCGCTCTGCACTCGCCAGCGCGCTCTGCAGCGAGTTGAAGGTAAACGACAACTGCGTCATGGGCTCGGACGCCTCGTAGATAAACTGGAAGAACGCCTGGAACACGCCGACGGTCATGTGACCGGCAACCAGCATGCTGCAGCCCACAAGCGCAATAACGATCTGCGCCAAACGGCCGATAAAGCGCACCGCGGGGCCGACAGCATTGATCATAAAGTCGGCCTTGGTGCTCACACGAGCCAATTCCTTCGAAGCCTCGTGCACCTCAGCGGAGCTCTGACGTTCGCGGTTAAACGCGCGGATCACCAGACGGCCCGAATAGCCTTCCTCGACCGCACTCGTAATCTTGGACACCCACTCCTGGCGCTCGCCCGTCACATCGTGTGTGCGGCGCGAGACGACCTTCGTCACCAGCAGCGACAGTGCCGTAAAGAACAGAAAGACGAGCGTAAGCTGCACGCTGAACACGAACATCACGCTCACAGCACCAACAACCGTGCCGATCGACACGAGCAGTTGCAGCAATCCGCGCTGCATGCTCTCGGACATCTTGTCCAGGTCGTTGGTCGCGCGGCTGACGACCTCGCCGGGACGATGCGCGTCAAAATAGGCGAGCGGCAGACGGTTGAGCTTTTGCGCGATGCGGTTGCGCAGGCGCAGATTGAGGCGTTCGGCCACGCTCGACATCAAAAAGCTCTGGAGCGCGTAGAACGAAGCGGCGGCCGTCCAAATCAAAAAGTAGATGAAGATAGTCCTGCCGCAGTTCTCCCAGGTGATGCTGAAGGTGGCGTTGTTGACAAACGCTACCTGAATGTGGCCCCACAGCTCATCGATCACGCGGGCGCTATATGCCGGCGCGGCAGTGTTAAAGATGACATAGAACACAATGCTCGCGAACACGATATAGAAGCGCCAATGGTCGCCGGCGGCCTCACTCCACAGGCGGCGCACCGTCGCCCAGGTATCCCGAGGCGTCTCGTCCTCGTCTTCGTCGTCCACGTCGCGCATACGCTCTGCCTCGGCGCGGGCGCGCTCGTCCTCGGCACGTTCGTTTTCCTCGTAGAGCGCTTGGCGGCGAGCCTCGCGCTCGGCTGCAGCCTTGGCGGCGTCATCCAGCTCGGTCGACGCGGCAGCCGTTTCCTCGACCAGTCCCGCGGCAGCGGCGTCATCAACGCCGCCCTGCTTCTTGAGCTCCTCGGTCATGCTACTCACCTCCCTTCATCTGCGATTCCGCGATGGCGCGGTACACCTCGCAGGTTTCCATAAGCTCGCCATGCGTGCCCAGACCCACAACCTCGCCATCCTTGAGCACGACGATCTGGTCGGCGTGCAAGATCGTCGAGATGCGCTGCGCGATGATGAGCACCGCAGCGTCACGCGTCTCGTCTTGCAATGCATGGCGCAGGGCCGCATCGGTCTTAAAGTCCAGGGCCGAAAAACTGTCATCGAAGATATATAGATCGGCATGCTTCATGAGCGCACGGGCGATTGCCAAACGCTGGCGCTGACCACCCGAGAAGTTCGTACCGCCCTGGGCAACCGGGGTATCGAGCCCCTGCGGTTGGTCGAGTACAAAGGTGCTCTGGGCAACCTCAAGCGCGTGAAGCATGTCGACCTCGGTCGCGCCTTCGTTACCAAAGCGAAGGTTGCTCGCCACCGTGCCCGAGAACAGCCACGCCTTCTGCGGCACATAGGCAATGCGCCCGCGGATTTCGTCTTGCGTAAGCTCGCGCAGGTCCACACCATTCAGGCGAATGGAGCCCTTGGTGGCATCGTGGAAGCGCAGCAGAAGCTTTGCCACCGTCGATTTGCCCGAGCCTGTCGAGCCAACGATCGCAGTCGTCTGACCGCGACGGCAGGCAAAGCTCAGGTCGCACAGGGTGTCCTCGTCGGCATCGTCAAAGCGAAACGACATGTGGTCGAACACGGCCACCGCATCGGCTTCGTCTTGGGGCTCGCGCGCCCCGTCATCCAGCGTGCGCTCGCCATCGACGATGCTCGGCTCAATCTCCAACACCTGCTGCGCACGGTTCAGGCACGCGGCAGCACGCGGAAGCGTCAGCACCACCATCTGGGCCATCATCACAAAGAACAGGATCAGAATTGCATACTCCAGCACCGCCGAGATACTCGCAATCTGCATGGCGTGGGCGCCTACGCGGTTGCCGCCCACCCACAGCACCGCCACCTCGGCGATGTTCATCAAAAAGAAGCTGGAGCTGTCGAGGCCCACAAACAGGTGGTTGACCTTGATGGCGTTGGCGGCGTAGTCGCTAAACACCTCGTCCAGGCGCCGCTCCTCGTGACGCTCCTTGTTAAACGCACGGATGACGCGCACGCCCACGATGTTTTCGCGCAGCACCACGTTCATGCGGTCGATAAAGCTCTGCAAGCGCATAAAGATCGGAGCCGCGTTGGCAACCGTAAAGACCGCCGCCACCAGCACAATCGCAACGACTACGCCCAGAAGCGTGCCCATGGCAGGATCGATAAACCAGGCGAAGATGATGCCCGCCACAGCCAAAAAAGGCACGGGCAGCACCAGCTGAATCGTCTGCAGAATCGCCTGCTGAATCACGTTGATATCGTTGAGCGAGCGCGTGATCATCGATCCGGTGCCAAAGCGCTCAAAATCGCTGGCCGCGAGCTCGAGCGATTTGTCGTACACGGCATTGCGGATATCGCAAGCCACGTTGGCGGCCAGGCGCGCCGAAAGATAGCAGCCCAGCACCGTGCCGCCGCTAGCCATGCTGGTCGCGATAAGCATGTACAGGCCGTTGCGCAGGATGTAGTCGACATCACCCGTCGTGATGCCGGTATTGACCATATTCGCCAGCATCGTAGGCACCAGCAGCGTGCCGACGTTATCTATCAGCAGCACAAACAGTGTCACTGCAATCAGCCCGCGATACGGCCTCATAAACCTCATTAAGAGTCGCACGTCTCCCCCTCTTCTTGGTTTTCCACTTGGCTCTCGGCGGCCATCTGCTGTTTAAACGCTTCGCACTCCTCGTTGAGCACATGGGAAAACTTGCCGACCAGACGCATAATCTCACGCTGTTCCCAGGGCTCGAGCGCGCCAAAGGCACGCTGCTCGGCTTTAACCGCCGGCAACGCATAGTGCTCGGCGAACCGCCGGCCCTCATCGGTCAAACAAACGACCTTATTCTTACGACTGCCTTCGGCAAATTCCAGCGTTGCAAGCCCTCGCGCCTTCAGGGTTTTAATTGCCGAGTTAATGGTCTGCTTGCTATAGAACCATTCGCTTGTCAGACGGCTTACGGCAATACTGCCGCCCGCCGTGCTGGTATCGACGAGCATCCAGTAAGCGCAGTCCGAAAGGCCGCAGGCACGCGAGAACTCCGAATAGATATGGTCGAGTCCATTGAGCAACCGGTCGAAGTCGACCAGTTTAACCGCACCATTCATCTATCCCACCATTCGATTGTCCGATTTTTGACCAATTTTATGTCTCTAGATTAGTCCGAGTTTTGACTATCGTCAACAGCCTCTCCGCAAATGCGTGCACTTTTATGGCCTATCGGCAGAAAAAGACCGCCGGCGCGGGGGCGGCGCCAGCGGTCACGTGAAAATCGGGTTTTATTGCCTGTTAAGCGGCGACGGCCTCATAGACCGTAGCGCCCGAGAAGCTGTCATGCAGGCTCTTGCCGGCAATCCACGGCAGCTCGACGACCTCGCAGACCGTGTTGACCAACTCAGAACAGTCAGTAAAGTGGCCCTTGTCGTTGAGGGCCTCGCAATCCTGAACACGCCAATAGCCATCGGTGTGCGTGATGTAGTACTCGTGATCGTTGATCGACACGAAAGCGCGCGTCTTGGAACGCAGCAGCTTCAGAAATCCTTCGAAATCGGTCTCGACGACATCTCCAGCCTGGAACATGATGTTACCTCCTGGCCCGGCGCCACCACGGCGCATTGATAAACGTTGGTACTCCTTTAGTAAAACCTTTATCAGAGGTTATGCGTTCGTCATTTAGGCAAGTGGTAAAAAACCGCAGGGTAGACGGGATAAAACGTTTAACCATCCCATTTGTTTGTCACATTCTGAAGGTACTTTTATGCAAACCTACTTTCCCAATTGGAATCTATCCTTTTGGCCGGGCAATTGACCGTCTATCGTTTAAGCCCGGCGGGTATGAACGAGGCATCTGCAACGCCACCGCAAGGAGACACCATGGAGACTATCGAAGCACTCATTCACCGTCGCAGCTGCCGCAACTACAGCGATCGTCCCGTCGAGGCCGAAAAGCTTGCACGTATTATCGAAGCCGGCCAATATGCACCGAGCGGCATGGGACGCCAGCCGGTGACGTTTGTCGCCGTCACCGACCCCGCGACCGTCGAGCGTCTCTCACAGCTCAACGCCCAGGTCATGGGCAGCAACAGCGACCCCTTCTATGGCGCCAAGACCGTTGTGGTGGTGCTGGTTGACCGCAGCGTGCCCACACATCTGGAAGACGGCTCGCTCGCCATGGGCAACTTGCTCAACGCCGCCTATGCACTGGGTGTCGATTCGTGCTGGATTCACCGCGCGCATGAGGTCTTTGACTCGCCCGAGGGCCTGGAGCTGCTGGCCAGCTGGGGCCTGCCCGCCGACGGCAGCCTGCGCGGTGTCGGTAACTGCATTCTGGGCTATGCCGAGGACACGCTACCCGAGCCCAAACCCCGCCGCAACAACGTGGTGTACGTCAAGTAGCGCAGGAGTGTCCCAAACTGCCGACAGAAAAGGAACGTCCCCTTCTGCCGGCAAGCTATGTTGATATTTGAGTTGTCGTCGCTTCGCTTGTCTGGGTCGTTTCGGCGTCGTCGCCTTGCTTGTCTTCGTCCTTTTGAGCATCGGCGATGGTGGTGGCCGCCGCGACGATGCCGCGCTGGGGCGCGACGCCTGTCTGGGTCTGAGCGCCCTCGATAACTTCTGTGCCTGCATGCGCGAGCTCGGGCGATTTAAACACTGCGTCCAAGTTGGCGCCACCGCCGGCGTAGCCAAGCGCAGCGAGTGCGATGACGATCACTGCAACGACGGCCACGATCGGAACATAACGATGCCAACCAGCCGGATTGAGTCCACTGCGGCGAGCCGCCCCGCGGCTGATGTAACCGAGCGTTCCGTCGTGCTTGAGCTTTGAGCCCACCACGCGTTTGCGGCCCCACAGCGAGGACTCTGCCTGCATTGCCAAGCGGGCGCTTGCCGAAGGATAGCCGTATTTAGTGCGCTTGAACGAGCCATCAAACCCCGAGGCGTGTTTACCCCACGTCACCGATGTCGTGCGTCGGTTGACCGGCGCGGCACTCCGCCTTCTGCGGCTCGGTTTTGAAGTCTCAGCCATATGCCCTCGCACGCCGTAACCAAATCGAAACAATAACGCTTTGGACTGTAGCACACGCGTCGCGCGCGGTCACGGGCGCCTCGCTCAACGGTCATCGTCCTTCAGCAAGCGCCACAGCGTTGTACGGCTTATGCCCAGTACCTCCGCCGCACGGGTTCGGTTGCCGTGGAGATGATCTACAACCAGATGCGCGATATCTCGCTCGGTATCGGCCAGCGGTCGCAGGATATACAGGTCGCTTTCGAGCGTCGGGGCGCCAAAGGCTGCGGTCTTAATCACGTCCTCTTGGGCGAGCACTTCCTCCGCCACAGCGCGGTCCACCGCGCCCGCCCCCACCAATATATACAGTCGTTCCGAGACCTCGCGGAGCTGCAGATAATTGCGCGGCCAGCGGTAAGCATCGAGCGTCTTCGTCGCCGCGGAAGACAGCGTGGGCGCTGCCGTCCCAAATGCGTCAGCGAGATATTCCAAATAGCGCGCAACCTTCGTCGACGCGGCTCCCTGCTCGGCGATTGCCGGCGCCACGCTCACCGCACAGGCGAAGCGCTCGGTCACAAAGGCGGCTTGATCACTTTCGCTGCCGCCCGGCATGTCATTCGCCGTCAGCACCACATGGCAGCGCGTCGCCAACGCGGTGTCGGCCATCGTGGAGACCAGCTCGCGGAGGCGCTGGGGGCCAACCGCGTTCCAGCCCTCAATGCAAAGGGTCAGCCCCGTTTGGAACAACGGCGATTCGGCGCTTTTGAGCACATGGCGCCAACCGCGCTCGGTGAGCTCATCGAGCGCAACGGAAACAAAGGGCTGACCGGCAAAAGGACCGTCCAGATAGAGGCGCCTGGCGATCTCGACCTGACCCGCTCCCAGCTCGCCCTCGAGCATAAGGGGCACACCGCGCGCGTAACTCTCTGCAACCGGCGCAGCCACCGAGGCCGCCCCCTCAACGATGCCGTACGCGCTCGATTCGTAGCGGGCCTCAACTTCGTCGGCGTTGAGCCACTCGATACCCGCATGCGTCGCGGCACCGCGCACCTCGCGGACCACGACGACCCAAAGGCCCCCGCCCTCTTTGTCGGTGGGGCGAACGGTCAGGCTCAGGCGCGTACCCTCACGCCCCATAACCAGACGCGCGCCGTCTCCTATACGGTCGAGGCGCTCAGCGACAAAAGTCGCCACACCCCGCTCAAGCGCCGCGTCATTCATGGTCGAGATCGCGACGTCCCCACGCGCATCGATCGCCAATGCCGATGCCCCGGCAGCAGCCAGGGCATCGGTCAAGATGTTCAGCTTGGCATCGCTATCCATGATTTGCCCCTGTCTGCAGCGACGTGCAACCGCCGGCGGTCGCACGACCGAGTGTTTCAAAATTGAACGATATTGCTCACCAAACACTATAGGGCAGAAAGCGCCGTCCTGCGAGTATAGGTGTTGCCCCGCATCGCCATCCTGGCGGGGCGATAAGAGCTCTTCGGGACTTATAAACCTGCGGACAAGCCATACCCGCAAGAGCTCCTATCGCTCCACCGTGAGAATGCGCTCGCCAGCACGCAGCACGCAGCACGCAAATAAGCTACTTCTCTACCAGATTCCCAGCACGTGTTGCATTCCCAAACTCATGCACGCAATGCCAATCCAGCAGCAAAAGCCCAATGCGATGGGCTTGCCGCCCTTTTTGACCAGCTCGACGATATCGGTATTAAAACCAATAGCCGCCATGGCCATCACGATAAAGAACTTTGACAGCTCCTTGATGGGCGCCGTGATGGACACAGGAAGCTGAAACACCGTGGTGATCACGCTCGCCAGCACAAAGAACAGCACGAACATGGGAAACGCGCGTTTAAGCGAGAACGTGCTTTTGGCGTCGCCGCCGGCCTTGCGCGCCAGATGCATCTGCCAGCATGCGAGAACCAACGTGATGGGAATAATGGCCAGCGTCCTGGTGAGCTTGACCACCGTGGCGCTCTCGAGCACATTGGCGCCGGGATGCATGCTGTCCCAAGCGCTCGCCGCAGCCGTTACGGACGAGGTGTCGTTGATGGCGGTACCGGCAAACAGGCCAAAGCCCTCGTTGGTCAGCCCGAGCATGCCGCCGAGCGTCGGAAACACGAGCGCCGCGATAACGTTGAACAGGAAGATGACCGAAATGGCCTGGGCAATCTCGCGATCGTCGGCATCGATGACGGGTGCGGTCGCGGCGATGGCAGAACCGCCGCAAATCGACGAACCCACACCCACAAGCGTCGCGATCTTGCCCGGTACGTTCATGACGCGGCAGAGCACAAAGGCGATGACAAGCGAGGTCGAGATTGTCGCCACGATAATGGGCAGCGACTGGGCGCCCTTGGACAGAATCTGGGAGAGGTTCATGCCAAAGCCAAGCAGGATAACCGCGTACTGCAAGACTTTTTTGGACGTATAGGTAACGCCGGCGGCGAGCGGTTCGCGACGATTCTTGGGAAAGACGAGCGCCAGGACCATGCCAAAAAGGATGGCAAATACCGGCCCGCCGACCACCTCAATCTGTTTGCCGAGCAACGTCGCGGGGATAGCGATGATCAGGCAGAACAAGACGCCTTTCCAGCGCTCGCGTACGATATTTGCCAGTTGCATATGGGACTCCTTCTTTCTATTTCACGTTTGCGACGGCTTATGATACGGCAACATTGAGCGCAGCCTTGCGCAAACACAGACTAAGATGCCGCAATAGTTCTCAGGCAACAGCCGAATTACCCACCGCGGAGAGCTGACTCGCGGCATAATTAACAACTGACATATGAGTTTGATAGAACAGTTGCGAGGCGCTATGGAAGAATCGATGCACGTCGGCGAGCAGGAAACGAGCCTACAGGACCAGTCCTACCACACCATTCGACGCAAAATCGTCTACCTGGATTACAAGCCGGGCGAAAAGCTGGGCGTCAAGCAACTTTGCGACGACCTAGATATGGGGCGCACCCCTGTGCGCGAGGCTTTGGTTCGTTTGGCGCAGGAAGGCCTGGTGCGCACCGTGCCCCAGAGCGGTACCTACGTCTCGCCCATCAACCTCACCCTTGCCGAGAGTGCCTGTTACATCCGCGAGCATCTGGAAAAGCAGGTGATCGTGGAGTGCTGTGCGCGCGCCACGTCGGCCGGCATCGAGCAGCTCGACCGCGCCATCGTGCTGCAGGAAAAGGCCATGGCCGAAGAGGATCGCATCGGCTTCTTTTTGAGCGACAACCTCATGCATCACATGATTTTTAGCATCGCATGTCGCAGCACCGTGTGGTCGTGGCTCGAAGAGACCAATGCCGACCTGGAGCGCTTCCGCTGGCTGCGCGCCGCCACACAGGTTCTCGACAATCAGGACATCGTGAACGAGCACAAGCAGATTCGCCGCGCTATCGCCGGTCGCGACCCCATCGAAGCGAGCTTTTTGGTCAGCAAGCACCTGCACATGATGTTCCGCAACCAAACCGAAGTTCTGGACCAGTTCCCCGAGTACTTCGAGACCAGCAAGCTCCGCTAACCTACAAAATGGGACAGGTTCATTTTGGCAGGTTTTATCTGGTCAAATGCAACAAGGCCCGGCTCCGTCTTTGATGCGGAGCCGGGCCTTAGTCGCTAGAACGGCGGAACCAACTACTCTACCGTGACGCTCTTGGCCAGGTTACGGGGCTGGTCGACGTCGCAGCCGCGCAGGATGGCGACCTCGCGGGCGAGCAGCTGCAGCGGGACACTCGCCGTGATGGGGCTGAACACGTCGCGGACTGCCGGCACGCGGATGATGCAGTCGGCAATCTTGTTGATCTCCTCGTCGCCCTCGGTGGCAACGACGATGACCTTGGCGCCGCGCGCTTTGCACTCCATAAGGTTCGACACGGTCTTGTCGTAGGTGGCACTCTTGGTGGCCACAGCGATGACAGGGAAGCCCGGGTCGATCAGGGCAATGGGGCCGTGCTTCATCTCACCGGCGGCATATGCCTCGGCGTGCAGGTAGCTGACTTCCTTGAGCTTGAGCGCACCCTCGTAGGAAATAGCGGCACCCATGCCACGGCCCACGAACAGCGCCGACTGCGCGTCCTTGCACAGCAGGGCGGCCTCATGCACGGCCTCGGTTTGGGTATCCAAAATCCACTGGATCTGCTCGGCCGTATCGGAAAGCTCACGGAACAGCATGCGCGCCTGCTTGGTGGTCAGGCGGTACTTGACCTGTGCCAACAGCAGAGCCAAAAGCGTGAGGCTCACAACCTGGCCGATAAAGCTCTTGGTCGAGGCGACCGCAATCTCCTTGTTGGCCTTGGTGTAGATGACGCCGTCGCTCTCACGCGCCACGGGGCTGCCCACCACGTTGGTGATGCCGAAGACCTTGGCACCCTTGATGCGCGCATCGCGAATGGCGGCAAGGGTATCGGCCGTCTCGCCCGACTGGGACACGGCAACGACAAGCGTCGTCGGCGTAATGATGGGGTTGCGATAACGGAACTCGCTGGCCGCCTCCACCTCGGTGGGGATGCGAGCCCAGCCCTCAATGAGATTCTTGGCAATGAGGCCAGCGTGATAGCTGGTGCCGCAAGCGATCACGTAGACGCGGTCGATGTCGTTGAGCTCCTCGAGCGAAAGGCCCAGCTCGTCGATGTCGAGCTCGCCGGCCGGCGTCATACGACCAACCAGCGTGTCGCGCACGACGCGCGGCTGCTCGTGGATTTCCTTGAGCATAAAGTCGGGATAACCGCCCTTTTCTGCCATGTCCAGGTCCCAGTCGATGTGGGTGACCTTGGGCTCGATAACGTTGCCGGCCTCGTCGGTGTACTCGACGCCTGCGGGCGTGAGCTTGGCAAACTGACCGTCCTCGAGCACCACGACATCGCGGGTGGCGTCGATGAGCGCGATGACATCGGAGGCGACATAGGCGCCGGTCTCGCCCGCGCCGACCACGATCGGGGAATCCTTGCGGGCCACGGCGATCACGCCGGGCTCGTCAGCGCACACGGCGGCCAGACCATAGGCACCGACCACGTGGGCGCAAGCCTCGCGCACGGAGGCCATCAGGTCGTGCGTCTCGGCATAAGCCTCTTCGATCAGATGCGCGAAGACCTCGGTATCGGTCTCGCTCTTAAAGTGGTGGCCGCGACCCTCCAGCTCTTCGCGCAGCTCGGCGAAGTTCTCGATGATGCCGTTGTGGACGATGGCGATACGACCGTCGCAGCTGGTGTGGGGGTGAGCGTTAACGACGGAGGGCTTGCCGTGGGTGGCCCAACGGGTGTGGCCGATACCGCAGGTAGCGTCGCTGTCGATGTTGGAAAGCTCGCTCTCCAAGCCCGCGACCTTGCCCACGCGGCGGATGACGTCGAGGTGCGCCGCGGCGCCCTCGCCCACCTCGAGCGCGACGCCCGAGGAGTCATAGCCGCGATACTCCATACGCTTGAGGCCCGTGACCAGGATGTTCTTTGCAATATCAGAGCCGGTGTAGCCGACGATTCCGCACATAAGATAAATCCCTTCGTTCGCGTGACTGCAAGACGTCCACGCACAAAGGGCGCTGAGACGTACAACGTTCGAGTATTGTACTCACGCAAACGCAAGCTGATATACCAGAAGTGGTATCTCAACTTAGATACCACTCGATGCACACACGTCCAGCCGGTCCAAACCACCACAAAGGTACCTGCCCCCTTCGTGGTGGTCGCGCTGGCAACAGCGTTTCCCCAGATAAAACCTGCCAAAATAAACCTGTCCCTTTTTGGAAGGTTTGGGATGCTACAATCTGGCTTGTACTTGAAACGCATCAAAGGGGCCGCTATGGCAAAGGTAAAAATCAGCGACGTCGCGCGCGAGGCCGGGGTTTCGTTGGGCACGGTTTCCAACGCGCTCAACCACCCCGAAAAGCTGCGTCCCGAGACCCTCAAGCTCATTAACGAAACCATCAATCGACTGGGCTACCTGCCCAACCAAAGCGCTCGTCAGCTCGCGGGCGGCGCCACCAAGTCCTTTGGCCTGGTGCTCCCCCGTCTCGACCACGGCTTTTCACTCCAAATCGCCAGCGGCGCCCACAACGAGGCCCGCAAGCACGGCTACGACCTGCTCATCGCCAACGCCGATAACGACGATATTCTCCAGGACCATTACCTGCGCTACTTTATGGGCACCCAGATGTCCGGCGTCATGGTTCAGCCCATGGCATCCCCCGACTGGCACCCCGCCCTGACCAAGATGCCCGTGCCGATCGTCCATCTGGACATCCATTGCTCCGAGCCCGGCTACTACGTGGCCGCCGACAACGAGGCACAAGGCCGCATCATCGCCGAGCTCGCCATCGCCCGCGGCGCGCACCATATTGTCGTCGTCGGCCGAGCAGCATTTATGCAACTCACCCTGCGCGTCCTTGGCATTCATAAGGCGCTCGCCCTACATCCCGATATCAAGATCGAAGTCATCGACGCCGGCGAATGGAATACCGCCGCCGACGGCTACGGCATCGGCACCCAAATCGCCGCGCGCCCCGCCGACGAACGCCCCGATTTTGTCGTCGGCCTGACCGACGTGCTGGCCTCGGGCGTCATCTCGGCGCTGGTCGACAAAGGCATCGCCGTCCCCGGGCAAGTACGCGTAGCGGGTTGCGATGGCAACCCGCTCGCTTGGAGCGGATCGGTCCCGCTCACTACGGTAGCGCCCCCGGGCTACGAGATTGGCCGCAAGGGCGTTCAATTGCTCATGGAGCAAATCGAGAACAAGGCCCCAGCAAAGACCAAGCATATCCGCGTCGGCTCTACAGCGCGCACCGTCACCGCAGTCACCGCCGCCGAGGACATCAACCGCCAAGAACTGGTACGTCCGTTCCTGCTGGAACGCGCCAGCACCCAGGCAAGCAGCCAGACCGACGCCACGGCCATCAACCTCGGTGCGTATCTATAGCACGCCCGCAAGTATGCTAAGTCGCCGCTCAAGCAAAAGAGGCCCGACCATTGCCGGACCCCTTTTGTTTAAGCGCAAACGTAAGCAATTGCTCGTTTCAACGCCGCAATTGTCTAGCGCACGGCCTTGACCGCCGCCGCCAGATCGAACAACGTATCGAGCACGGCCTCGCAGCCATCCACCACGTCCTGCGGCAGCGGCACGATATCGGGGACGGCAAAGACGTGGCAGCCAGCCGTAATGCCCGAGACGCAGCCGTTGCGCGAATCCTCGACCACGGCACATTCCTCGGGAGTAAAGCCCGCGCGCTCGCAGGCGAGCAGATACATCTCGGGGTCGGGCTTGCCATGCACGACGTCCTCGCCACACGTTACCGTTTCAAACTTGTCAAAAAGACCGAATGCTTTAAGGTTGCGCTCGGCCGTAACATGGCGCGATGACGTTGCAAGGCCTACGTGATAGCCCGCAGCCAACAGCTCGTCTATGCACTCGGCAGCGCCGGCCTTAAGCTCCAGATCGGTCTTGACCATCTCGTCGCGAATCTCCTTGTGGCGGACATAGATCGCCTCGGCGGTCTCGTGGCTGCCGTAATGCTTATCGAGGATGTTCATGACATCGGGTAGCGTGCGACCGATAAACTGATGGATCAGCGCTTCATCAATCGCGAGCCCCAGCTCAGCGGCGCCTGCCTTCCAGGCCCTAATCCCCAAACGCTCGGTATCGACCAGCGTTCCATCCATGTCAAAAATAACAGCCTTGATCATATCGATCCCCCATCGACTCTCGCTGTCGCATTGCCGCAACTCTACCGCATTTGACAACTTGTATATAACGTATATACCATATTGCACTTTCGTTACATAGATAGAAGTCTTATGGCAAGTAACGCATTAGGATTATAGTTTTCAATCGAGTACTCAACGATAAGGATCGTTTCATGATTTTAGACACCACGGCACCCGCAGAGGAGCTTCAAGACAAGCTATCGGCGCTCGAACAGCTGCTTTTGGCATACGGGCGCGTGGCTATCGGGTTTTCCGGTGGCGTCGACAGCAGCTTTTTGGCCGCGGTCTGCGCCCGCATCATGCCTACCAATACCCTCCTCGTCCATCTCGCCACGCCGCTCATCGGCACGCCCGAACAGACTTCGTTTGAGCAGTCCGTTGATGGACAGGCCAATGAGGGGCCGCATTTTAAGCTCCCCGTGCTCAATCTTTCGGTGGATCAGCTGCAGCTCCCCCAAGTAGCCTGCAACGATGCTAATCGCTGCTACCACTGCAAGCACGCCGGCTTTACCGCCATCGTCAACCACGCCAAGTCGCTCGGCTTTCCCACCGTCATCGATGGCAGCAATGCAAGCGATCGCGGTGACTACCGCCCTGGCATGCGCGCGGCAGAAGAGCTCGGCGTACGCTCCCCTCTCATGGAGGTCGGCTTTACCAAGGACGAAGAGCGCGAGCTGCTGCGCGCATGGGGCTATCCCGTTTGGAACCTGCCGGCGGGAGCATGTCTTGCCACCCGCGTCCCCACGGGCGAGGAGCTTACGCGCGAGAAGGTCGATTTAATCCGCGCCTGCGAGGATTACCTGCACGATCTTGATCTGGCACAGGTACGCGCGCGCTTGATCGGCGGCTGCATGCATATCGAGGCCGCACCCGCAGATGTCGCCAAGATTGCTGCCCTCGGCGGCAACGCCGTCGATGCCGAGGGCAAAACCCCGCTGCCCGCCGTTATCGAGTCCGCGCTGCGCGAACTGGGCTGCGACCATATCTCCCCTGAGGTCACCCCCTACATTCACGGCAACATGAACCTTTAGGTTACGCCGTTTTACAAACGGCGTAACTGCTCGGCGCTGCGCAGGCCCCGGGCACGGCAACCTGACGTTCAACTTCACGGGCGCGACCAAAAGGTCAGCGCCCGCTTGTTTCACGTCACCTTACCGCACCCGGGGCCCGCTCGCTCGCATATGCTCAACCTGGACTGCGTTAACTGACCTACCAAAAAGGGACAGGTTTGTTTTGGCAGGTTTTATCTTGGGAAAATATCGCAAGACAATCGCCCCTCCAGCACCCATCTGGCCTCGAGAGACACTAGAGAGGCGACTCGGCTGCATCTACTTCTTCCGATATCGGCGGTTACGACTCGTCGATGAACCCATTACTTCGATGAGCCCTTTATCCGCCATTTTGGCAGATGGTAGTTGACGGATGAATTTTGGCATTCCGTCTCTCTAAAACAATAGATTTATCTCTCTAACTTTAGAGAGATAAGCGCCTTGTTTTAGAGAGACATTTAGAGAGATGTATCGAATTCACTGTTAGATTGCCCAATGTTATCTCTTTAACTAGCTTTCTCTTTAGAGAGACATTTAGAGAGACGAGCGCAATCTCTCTAATCAAGGGCTCCACTCTTTAAGGTGCACACTTCCTAACCGTGTCCTAAGTTGCGGTGAAATAACTCACGATTAGCCTGCCAAAAAGGGATAGGTTTATTTTGGCAGGTTTTATCTGGGAAAACGCAAGCAGGGCCGCGACACCTATATGGCGTCGCGGCCCTTTTCCTTGGAGAAGGATCGGTTGATTGAACGGGATGACCGTCCTAGTCTTCGAGTCCGCTATTGATGAGCTCCGCAATCTCAACGGGATCGGTGCTCGCGCGCACCTTGTCGCGGAAGCCGGCGTCCATCAGCATTACGGCAGCCTTGGAGAGCAGGCGCAGATGCGTGGTTCCAGCCTCGCCGGCAGGCACGTACAGCGCGAGCGCAACATCGACGGGCACCCCATCGAAGCTCGGCCATTCAACGGGCTCGGTCAGTTTAAGCACGGCAACGCCCGGCGTGTGGATCGCGTCGCTTTTGGCATGCGGAACGGCAAAACCGGCGACAAGGCCGGTCTCGGCCTCGTTCTCGCGAGCAATGAAGGCGGCCTCTACGGCAGATGCGTCATCGGCAAAGCCGAGCTCGATGGCCTGCTCGGACAAATAATGTAGGGCGTCCTCGCGCGAGGCGGCGGTATACCCGATTGTCACTTGGTTGGCAGATACAAATCCCATGGAAACCTTCCTTACAACACGGACCTGACCGCAGCTTCGATGCCGTCGGCGTCCAAACCGTACTTGTGCAGCAAATCGACCGCAGGGCCGGACTCGCCATACACATCGCGCACGCCGACGCGACGCATCGGCACCGGATGCTGCTCCGCGAGCACCGAGGCCACGGCCTCGCCAAGACCACCGATAATCGAATGCTCCTCGGCAGTGACCACACGACCGGTCTTCTTGGCGCTGGCAACCACCAGGCGCTCATCAAGCGGCTTGATCGTGTGCATATTGATGACCTCGGCATCGATACCATCGGCAGCGAGCGCCTCGGCAGCCTCAAGCGCCTCGGCGACCATAAGGCCACAAGCGATGATGGTCACATCGGACCCCTCGCGCACGACCACGCCGCGACCAATCTTGAACTCATAGTCCTCGTGATCGTTAATGACCGGCGTTGCCAGGCGTCCGAAGCGCATGTAGACCGGTCCCTCAAACTCATAGGCGGCGCGCACGCAAGCGCGAGCCTCGATGTCATCGGCGGGAACGATTACCGTCATACCCGGGATCGTGCGCATGAGCGCGATGTCCTCGCAGCACTGATGCGTGGCGCCGTCTTCACCGACCGAGATACCCGCATGCGTGGCACCGATTTTGACGTTGAGGTGCGGATAGCCAATGGAATTACGCACTTGTTCGTACGCGCGGCCGGCGGCGAACATGGCAAAGGTGCTCGCAAAGGCGACGTGGCCCGTGGTCGCAATGCCGGCGGCGAGCCCCATCAAGTTGCTCTCGGCAATGCCGGCATCGTAGAAGCGCTCAGGGTGCGCAGCCTTAAACTTACCCGTCTGCGTAGCGGCAGCCAGGTCGGCATCGAGCACTACAAAGTCATCGTGCTCATTGCCCAGCTCGACGAGCGCCTCGCCGTAGCTTACGCGCGTGGCGACTTTTTTGACCTCTACCATTAGAGCTCCTCTCCTGCTGCCGCAAGCTCGGCCATGGCCTGCTCAAACTGTTCATCGTTGGGCGCCTTGCCATGCCAGCCAACCTGGTTCTCCATAAAGGAGACGCCTTTGCCCTTCACCGTCTCGGCGATGATAGCGACGGGCACGCCGGTCACCTCACGAGCCTCGGCGAAAGCCGCCTCAATCTGTGTCATGTCGTTGCCATCGGCTAGCTCGATCACATGCCACTTAAAGGCGCGGAACTTGTCAGCGAGCGGCATGGCCGAGTTGACCTCATCGATCGTGCCGTCAATCTGCAAGCCGTTGTGGTCGACGACGGCAACAAGATTGTCGAGCGCATGGTTGCCGGCAAACATGGCCGCCTCCCACACCTGGCCCTCCTCGCACTCGCCGTCGCCCAGCAACGTGTAGACGCGGTAGCTGTCACCCCAGTGCTTTGCGGCGAGTGCCATTCCAACCGCGGCGGAGATACCCTGACCGAGCGATCCGGTGGACATATCGATGCCCGGGGTGTCGTTCATGTTGGGATGGCCCTGCAGTCGGCTGCCAATATGGCGGAGCGTCTCGAGCTCTTCGACGGGAAAATAGCCGCGATTTGCCAACACCGAATACAGGCCCGGCGCCGCGTGACCCTTGGAGAGCACAAAGCGATCGCGATCGGCCTTGTGAGGGTCAGCAGGATCGATATTCATTTCCTCAAAGTACAGATACGTCATGATGTCGGCAGCACCGAGCGATCCACCCGGATGTCCCGACTTGGCCGCGTGAACCGCAGTCACGACACCCTTTCTGACCTCATTGGCGACCTTCTCCAGCTCCTGGTTGGTCATACGAATTCCTCTCTTGAGAACAACCCCGGCACCGGATGACGCGATGCCGGGGCAATCCACTCGTTAAGCCTGAGCGACGACCTTCTGCCAATCAGCCTCAAAAGAGGCAAGGCCCTGGTCGGTCAGCGGGTGATGCAAGCATTTCTTAAGAGCGGCCATGGGGACGGTCGCAATGTCGGCACCAAGCAGCGCCGCCTGGGTCACATGGTTGGGCGTGCGGACCGAAGCGGTGATGATCTCAACGGTGTCGTCGACGTTCTTGCCGGTCCAGTCATAGTTCTTGATGCAAGTCACAACATTGTCGAGCTGCGAGATACCGTCCTCGGCGATGTCATCGAAGCGCCCCACAAACGGGCTGATGTAGCGAGCGCCGGCGTTGGCGGCCATCAAGGCCTGGGTCGGCGAGAAAACAAGCGTCATGTTGACGCGCACACCTGCGTCGGCCAGGGCGCGGCAGGCGGCAAGGCCGGCCTCGCACACGGGAAGCTTAACCACGATGTTGGGAGCGAGGGCGGCAAGACGCTTGCCCTCCTCGATCATGCCCTCGGCAGTAGTCGCGGTGGACTCGGCGGACACGGGCAGACCCTCGCAGAGCTCGGCAATCTTGAGCATATGGGGCTCAAAGTCGGCAAGCTTGCCGCCGGTCTTGGCGTACAGGGACGGGTTGGTGGTAACACCGGCCAGGCAGCCCCAGCTCTTGGCCTCGGCAATCTCGTCCAGATTGGCGGTATCGATAAAGAACTTCATGGTGAACCCCTTCAAAGGAAGCTAAAACTCAAAAGAATGGGACAAAGGGACTGCCCCTTTGTCCCATGTGCCGGGCCTGCAGCTGGGACATGCCCCAGGCCCGGCGTCGCGTAGGAAAAGCTACTTACTCGGCAAGAGCGGCCTCGATGCGGGTCGTGACGCCCTTGAGGTTAAGACCGACGACGTACTGCTTGATCGGGCGCTTGATGTGCTCGATCACAAAGCGCTTGCCGTCGATGTCCTGGGCAGCGAGGTTGCGATAGAGCTTCTCGACCTGCTCCTTGACCTCGGGATCGTTGAACGCATAGTGGCCGGAGACATCCAGGATCTTCAGGCTGAGCTCATCGTCGGCAAGGATGTCATCGACCTGCAGGTTGACGTCGTCGCCAGTCATCCACTTGCGCCAGCGCTCGGTCTTGATAGCCTTGACCAGCAGCGTGTGGTACAGGTCGGAGGGGTCATCGCACAGACCGTTGTCGACCAGGATCTGCTCGGTGGCGCAGAGCTTGAGGTAGGCGCGGGTCTCCTCGGTGCCATACTGCGGAGCGACGTTGGAGGCGGTCACGTGTGCCGGGATGTGCTCGAGCAGCGTCGCGTCGTCCAGATAGTCGGCGTTGTGCTCCTTCAGGCCCACGCCATAGCGCTTGGCCATATCGGCAAGCTCGCGGGCGTTCTTGAAGTTGTAGTGACCGACCTGCTCCGTCCAGCGGGTAAGGGTGCCGGTCTGGCCGACGATAAAGGTGGGCATGGGGCAGCCGCGCTTCTCGAGCTCGGGCTGCAGCTGAGAAATGAACTCCTCGTACTTATCGGTAGAGGTCAAGCCGCCATTGGTCTCCTCGGTACCGACCTCATAGGCGACCTCGGGCAGGTTATGCTCGCGACGGTACTGCTCAAGGTAGTCGATAAGATCGATCGTGCGGCGAAGCACCACGTCGAGCGGAATAACCTTGCCGATCTGATAGGGATCCTTGGTGGGGTCGACCATCAGCAGGTCAAAGCCTGCCTCCATGTCGGCGACGAAGGACTTGCGGGCGAGCTCCATGGCCTCGTCCTCGGGCAGGTGGGCGTTACGCTCCTCGTCGCGCTGCCACGGACCGCCGTGATCTCGGCACAGGTAGTACGGACCGGTGTAACCCACCTCGTCGGCGACCTTCTTGATGTCGGCGGCAAAGCGCGTCTGGTCCCAACCGTTGACGTAGCCGGCGCCCATCTCGTCCATATCGACCTGGTTGCGGCTGGCGATAAACATGGGCGGGAAATCCTCGTCCTTGGCAAGCTCGAACACGGCCTGAATCAGGTTGGGGCTCATGGGGCCAATGCCGACCATGGTTGCGTGATCGCCGCTATCCTGCAGTTTGAGCATGCCCTGAACGGCCTGGCGGATGGTGAGGTTGGACATTTTGTTCTCCTTCTCCAGAGGATTTTTGACAAAAGTTCCCTGGGACCCAGATGTGGGCCCTATCAGTACGGATGGATTTTGTTGTGTAGGGGCGGTTGTGAGGAGTCAAATCCATCCCTCCGCACAACCGGAGTCCTTAAAGGTTTACTTGGCCTGCTTGTCGAGCGTGGGCTTCATGGCAATCAGGATTGCAGCGGCGACCACGGCGCCAATCACGATGTCCAGGCAGAACAGCGCGACGTTGTTGGTGGCAAGGGCGACGATAAAGCCACCGTGCGGGACGTAGCAGTCGATACCCTGGAAGGCGGCGAGCGCCGCGCCCACGGCAGAGCCGATGCAGATGCCGGGCAGGGTGTGGCCAAGGTCCTTGACCGCGAAGGGGATAGCGCCCTCGGTAATGCCGATGCAGCCCATGAACAGTGCGGAGATACCCATCTGGCGATCGGCGTCATCGAACTTGTTCTTGGCGATGAGCGCAGCAAGGCCGCAGGCAATCGGGGGAATGGCGACGGCGACGCGGAACATGCCGTTGGGGCCATAGATGCCGGAGGCCATGATGGCCATGGTGAAGGTCGAGGCGGTCTTGTTGATGGGGCCACCCATATCGAAGGCGGTCATAACGCCAATGACCAGACCCAGGACAACTGCGGAACCGCCCTGCAGGCTGCCGAGCACGCCGGTGAGCCAGTCCATCACAAAGCCAAGCGGCGTGGCCAGGATGTAGATATAGGCCATGCCCAGGACAAGCGAGGTCAGAATCGGGATGATCAGGATGGGCATGATGGTCTGGATGGTGTTGTTGACCTTCCAGGTCTTCATCCAGCGGACAAAGTAGCCGCAGATGACCGCCATGATCATGGCGCCCAAGAAGCCGGTCGAAACGCTGTTGCCGTTAGGGGTAACGACTGCGTTGTTGACCAGGTAGCCCAGGACAAAACCGGGGGCGAGCGCGGGCTTGCCGGCCATCGAGTAGGAGATGTATGCCGCAAGCACCGGGATCATCATGGAGATGCCGGCCATGCCGATGGTGTTAAGGCTCACCATCAGCGGGTTCGTAACCTCCATGCCGTTGGCGCCGGCGGTACCGGATGCCAGCGAGAAGGCAAGAAACACGCCGCCGATAACGACGATGGGGATAAAATAGGAAACGCCGGTATTGAATGCATTGAGCAGCGTCTTGCCAGGATCGGCAAAGATAGACTGCTTGGACGCCGGTGTCGGGGCCTGCGGGGCAGCGGAGACGGCCTTCTTCTCTGCCTTGGCCTCGGCCTTGGGCGCGTCAACGGCGCCACCCGTCGCCTTGATGATCTCAATGGCCTGGTCGATGATCTTTACCGGATCGGCGATTACATCCGAGGTGCCGACCTTCAGGAACTTGCCCTCGGCCATCTTCTGCTCAAAACGGTCCTCGTTCTCGACACCCACGTCGACGGACTCCAGGACCAGGTCGGCGGAGTCCACGTCTTCCTGCGTGAGCTCATTCTCGATACCCAGGCCACCCTGAGCCTCGACCTTGCACTCGATGCCACGGGCGGCGCATTCATCCTGAATCGCCTTCTGGGCCATATACGTGTGGGCGATACCCACAGTACAGGCGGCAACGCCTACGATCTTCATTGCTTCCCTCTTTTCATAGAGTTGCGTGCGCAAGACACCGTTTGCGGAGGCCTCCGGAGCATCCCCTGCCGTTTGGACTTGCTGTCTTTTCGACAAGAACAATATAGGTGCTCGTTTTTCTTAATGCCAGCTTATTTCGGTAAACGCGCAGGTCAGAGCGTTGGTTATGCGATTTAGTTATGCGTTTAACCAAAAATGAATCCTGCGATTTTGCCCTCGATTTCAAAAGTCAAGAAGTATTTGATTTTCTCGGCAGACGGCAGATGCGCATGCCGGTCACAAATTTCGACCCCACCCGTATGCCGCATTTGTTGCATACTCATATGAAAGGAAAAAGCCGCTCACCGAAGCGTATCCTTCACCAAGACTCAAAGTCATCATGTTGGAAAATGCTCATCTGTCGGAAGGAGTCGCTGTGGCAAAACAGCGCGTTACGATCGCAGACGTCGCTCGAGAGGCGGGAACCTCGACGGCAAGCGTCTCGTATTACCTCAACGACAAACGAGAAAAGCTTAGCGAGAAGACGCAGAACAAAATCGCGCGCGTCATTAAGGAACTCGGATACGTTCCCAACGCCCAAGCGCAGACGCTCACCGGCAAGCAAACCCACGTCATTGCCATCATCATTTTGGATAACACCAACAAATGGGCGGGGCTCGTTCTCAATGGCATGGAGCAGGTCATGCTCCCCGCGGGCTACCAGACGGTCGTTTGCACGAGCAACTTTAACCCCGAGACCGAGCTCATGTACGTCGACAAGATGCTCTCGCTGGGCGTCGATGGCTTTATCATCCAGCCCACGGCAAACTTCAAAGCCGTGCATGACCGCATTAGACGCGCCGGCAAGCCGGTCGTCTTTTTCGATGCGGCCATCTATAGCCCAGGTACCAGCTGGATCAAAACCAACCTTTACGACGGCGTGTACAACGCCACACAGGCACTCCTCGACGCCGGCTACGAAGATTTCTTTTCCATTGCCGCCAACATGACCGAAATGCGCACCCGCATGGAGCGTTTTCAGGGGTATGCCGAGGCGCTGGCAGCGAACGGGCAGCTCTACAAAGCGATTCCCATCGATCACAACAAGCCGTCAATCAACGAGCTCACCAAATACTTTAAATTCAAGTTCAATCCCGCCAAGCGAACCCTTATCTTCGTGCAAAATCAGTGGGCACTTCCCCGTGTCTACAAGGCCCTCCAGCCAATGGCCCATCTGCTTCCGCAGCAAATCGGCCTTTTGGGACTCAACTGCGAAGACTGGACTAATCTCACCACACCGACCGTCTCCACCATCATCGAGCCCGTCGACCAAGAAGGTCGCGAAGCAGCCGAGATGCTGCTCGCCCTACTTGACGGAAGCAGCGAACCCGGCGAGCAGCGCATTCTCGAGTGCAAGCTCAACTGGCTCGACTCCACCTCGATCTAGACCGCGGGACAAATGAATCAGTAGCGTTTGTCCCAAATCTTAACTATTTGTTCGACAGAACGGCCCCTGCCGGCTCCTGCTAGACTGATAGATTCCCAACCGTCCATCCAGGAGCCTCCATGTCGCGCAAGTCCGCCTACAAGCAAGTACTTTCCATCGGCACCGCCGTGGTGCTGGGGTTTGCGCTGTTCACAGGGTCGCTCGACGGGGCGCCCAAGCTGTTGTCGCCGCAAAGCGATGAGCAGGCGGCAGCTCTGGCCGAGAAACAAAACGAGAGTCCCAGCCGCACCGACGACGAGGCAGACCTGGTTGCCCGGCTCGAATCGGGAACAGCGAGCTCCCCGGACCCTCAAAACGGCCAGGACTCTGGTGATGGCTCCGATTCCGCCGCAACCGACACCGATGACGACGTTTCCGCGGACAGTGCCGCCACCCCCATCGACGAGGTCGAAAACCCCGACCTCAACCGCGCCCGCGGTGTTTATCTCAGCAGCATTCCCGACTACGCCGGCAACCCCTACGTTGCCCTTCGCGCCGACAGCACGCACCCGCTAGGCACACCATCATTCACGCTCGATGAATACGAGCGCGCTGCAGAAGAGGGCTGCTTTAAGAAGTTCTCCAAGCTCGACAGCCTGGGCCGCACCCGCAAAGCGCTCGCCTGCGTGGGCCCCGAATCACTCGGTCAAGGCGAGCGCGGCGATATCTCGCGTATCCATCCCGCTGGATGGCGCCAGCAGCGCTACGACTTTATTCCGGGCCAGAGCCTCTACAACCGCTGCCACCTTATCGCCTGGTCGCTCTGCGGCGAAAACGCCAACCGCAAAAATCTCCTCACCGGCACGCGCTATCTCAACGAAACGGGCATGCTGCCGTTTGAGGAGCAGATTCTCAACTATATTCGCGATACGGGCAACCATGTGCTTTACCGCGTCACGCCCATGTATAACGAAGAGGAACTTGTCTGCCGTGGCGTGCGCCTTGAGGCGCAATCGGTCGAGGACCACGGCAAGACCCTCTGCTTCCACGTATATTGCTACAACCTGCAGCCGCACGTGCAGATCGACTACGCCACCGGTCGCAACCAGGCATCCGGAGACTAGTGCCGACCGCGCCACCCGTAACCCAAAGATGATCTGTTTTCCTCCGTCCCCCAGGGATCAAAAAGGGCCGCCCTGGGTTACCCAGAGCGGCCCTTGCATCGGCATGTATGTTGCAGGCAAAATCACACGCTACTTGGCGCGACCCTCCTCATAGCGCTCGACCAGCTTGGCCTGAACGTCATAAGGCACCTGCTCGTAGCCTGCAGGCTTCATGGTAAAGTCGCCCGTTCCGCGCGTGATGGAGCGCAGGCGCGTCGAGTAATCCGTCAGCTCGGCGAGAGGCGCCTGGGCAATGACCACGGTGTCTCCGCGCTCATCGGTCTCCATGCCCGTCACGCGACCGCGCGAGGCCGAGATGTCGCCCATCACGGCGCCGGCGTAGCTCTCGGGGATCGTCACCGTGATTTCCTCGATGGGCTCCAGCACCACCGGGTCGGCATCGGCGCATGCCTTGCGCAGGCCGATGCGTGCCGCCGCGCGGAACGCCATCTCGTTGGAGTCGACGCTGTGATACGAGCCGTCGTACACCGCGACGCGAATGCCCGTGAGCGGGTAGCCGGCAATGATGCCGTCCTTCATGGTCTCCTGGACGCCCTTGTCCACGGCGGGAATCAGCGAGCGCGGGATACGGCCGCCCACGACCTCGTCCACGAACTCATAGCCGTCGCTCGTGCCGTCGGGCCCAATGAGCGGCTCCACGCGCAGCCAGCAGTCGCCGTACTGACCGGCGCCGCCGGTCTGCTTCTTGTGGCGACCCTGGGCGCTCGCCGTGCGGCGGATGGTCTCGCGATACGGAATGCGGATCGGCACGCTCTTGGCGGCGACCTTGGTGCGGTCCTCCAGACGGTTGAGCAGCACCGAAACCTGCGCCTCACCAACGGCGGAGATAATGGTCTGGCCAGTCTCCTCGTCGCGGTCGATGCTCATGGTCGGGTCTGCCTTGCAGGCCTTCTCGATAAACGTGTAGAGCTTCTCTTCGTCGCCGCGGTTCTCGGCCTCGATGGCAATGCGGTACTGCGAGTTGGGGAACTTAAACGCCGCCGCCTCGACCTTACCGGTAATGGAGAGCGTGTCACCCGTCTCTGCCGCCAACTTGGGCGCCACGATAATGTCGCCGGCATAGGCATGACCGACCTCAGTCATGTCGCGGCCGCACATCACATACAGGTGAGCCAGACGATCGCTCTTGCGGGTACGCGCGTTGACCAGCTCAAGGCCCGGCTCAAGCGTGCCCGTCAGCACCTTGATAAAGCTGATGCGGCCCTGCTGCGGATCGGCCAGGGTCTTAAACACAAACGCCACCGGGCGGTCATCGTCACTCGAGATCTTAATCGAATCACCGTCGATGAGCGGCATCTCGCCATAGTCGGTCGGCGCCGGGAAGTACGTGGCGATGTCGTCCATCAGCGAGTTGACGCCCTGCTCCTTAATGCAATCGCCCGCAAAGACCGGCACAAAGATGCGCTCGGCGATCGCCTTAGACAGCAGGCCTTCAAGCTCCTCCTGCGTCAGCGTCTCCTCGCCTTCCAGGTATTTCATCATCAGCTCGTCGTCAGCCTCGGCCACCAGCTCGCACAGATGGTCATGGGCCTCCTCGGCCTGGGCACGATACTCCTCGGGAATCTCCGACTCAACGGCCTCGGCGCCGTTGCAGTGGCGCGCCTTCATGCGCACCAGGTCGATGATGCCGTCAAAGTCCTCGCCCTCGCCCCAGGGAAGGGTCACGGCGCCCAGGCGCGTGCCAAAGCGCTCCTGCAGCAGGTCCATCGTGGTCGCAAAGCTGGCCTCGGAGCGCGACAGGCGGTTTACGAACACCGCGCGTGCCAGGCGTAGGTCCTCGGCGGCATACCAGAGCTTAACCGTCGTAGGCTGCGGGCCGGCCTCGGCGTCGACCACAAACAGAGCCGTCTCGCAGACGCTCATCGCGGCAAAGGCGTCGCCGATAAAATCGGGGTAGCACGGGGCATCGAGCACATTGATGCGCGCGCCCTTCCAGTCGATCGGCGCGATGGTCGTCGAGATGGAAAATGCACGCTTGACCTCTTCGGGGTCATAGTCGAGCGTGGGCTTGGTGCCGTCGTGGCCGCCCAGGCGGGCGGTCTTGCCGGAAAGGTGGAGCATGGCCTCGGCGAGTGAAGTCTTGCCCACCCCGCCTTGGCCTACGAGCACCACGTTCCTTACGTTACCGGTCTTGGGAGCACCCATGATGACCTCCTTGCAGGGCCGCGCGCAATGCGCGACGCCAACGGGGAGAGTTCGCGGTCGGTGCCGTCCCGGGAGCAGCATGGTCGGCAGCCGAGCCGACTCACCCTCCAAATGTCCTATGCCACCACCCTACCCTCACGGGCGGCTGTCCATGCATACCTTTCGGCACACGTATGAATACAGGCGGCGAGAGGAAGAGACAAGCTTGTGAGGCAATTATTGAACCCCGTCGATGTAAACAAAAAGCCGCCACAGACCGTAAGACCTGTGGCGGCTTCGCCTCAATTAATAGTTGAGTAAATACCTGAGCCTATCCCTCGATACGGCTCAAGAACTCACGGGTGCGCTGCTCACGCGGATGGTCGATGACCTGCTCGGCAGGACCCTCCTCGACAATACGACCGCCATCCATAAAGACCACGCGGTCGGCAACATCGCGCGCAAACTGCATTGCGTGGGTCACGATCACCATCGTCATGTTCTGCGCAGCGAGGTCCTTAATGACACGCAGCACCTCGGCCGTCAGCTCGGGATCGAGCGCCGAGGTCGGCTCGTCAAAGAATAAGATTTCCGGATCGAGCGCTAGGGCGCGGGCAATACTCACGCGCTGCTGCTGACCGCCCGAAAGCTCACACGGCACCTTGTTCTCGTTGCCCGTAAGCCCCATCTGCGCGATCAACTCACGCGCACGCGCCTCCGCCTGCTCGCGCGGGCGCTTAAGCACGCGGATTGGCGCGTCGATGATGTTTTTCATCACCGTATAGTGCGGGAACAGATTGTAGTTCTGGAACACCAGGCCAAACCGCGAGCGCGCCTGTTTGGGCACGTCGCCTTTCGCATAGACCGCACCCGGCCCCGCGTCCGTCGCAACGGCAAGGTCGCCAAACGAAAGCGAGCCTCCGTCGAGTGTCTCGAGCAGCGTGGCACACCGCAGCAGCGTAGACTTACCGCCGCCCGAAGGTCCGATAATCGCCACGACCTCACCGCGCTTGACTTCGAGTGAGATATCCTTGAGCACCTCATTGCCGCCAAACGCCTTACGCGCGCTTTCGATTTTCATCACTGAGTTAGTCATGATAATAGTCCAGCTTCTTTTCGGCGGCGCCCAGCAGCATCTCGACCACAAAGTTAAAGACCCAGTAAATCAGCGCCGCGATCGCAAACGGCACCATACTCACTTGCGAGGCAACCAGCGCCTTGGCCGTCGAGAACATCTCCCCCACGCCGATGGCAAACGCCAGCGATGTATCCTTGACCAGCGTGATGATCTCGTTGCCCATCGCCGGCAAAATGCGTTTGGCAACTTGCGGCATCACGATGTACAAAAATGTCTGCAGACGCGAGTAGCCCAGCACCTCGGCGGCCTCATATTGACCACGCGGAATCGACTGCAGGCCCGAGCGATAGATCTCGGCAAAGTAGCCGGCGTAGTTGATGATGAATGCCACGACGCACGCCGTCCATTTGGAATCGGGCGTGAGCGAGACGCCAAACACGTAGTACGGGGCAAAGTAGATCGCAAACATCTGCAGCATAAGCGGCGTGCCGCGCATGACCGAAATATAGATGCGCGCGATCCAGCGAAGCGGCGCAATTTTGCTCATGCGCATAAACGCCACGGGAATTCCCAGCGGAATCGACCCCAACAGCGTCAGCACAAACAGCTGCAAGCTGACCAAGAATCCCTGGCCAAGCATCTGCATCATGACCTGAATAGACAACCCAAGCTCTCTTTCACAGTAACGGAACAGCGAACCCAATGCTAAAGCGGGTTTTCCAGGTGCCCGAGTTTGCCGTGAAAGAGGAGCGCCGCGTACTAAATGTACGCAAGCGACGGTTTGAACGGCAAAATCGGGTGCCTGGGAAAGCCGCTATTTGAGCACCCAGTTGTCGAAGGATAGACCGTAATCTGCATACTTATCGCACAGGTCCTTGACCGTGCCGCCCTCGTAGAGCGCCTTGAGTGACTCGGTCACGGCGTCGGCCGACTTGCTGTCGCCCTTCTTAAAGCCGACGGCGTAGTGCTCGCTGGACAGCGGCTTGTCGAGCTGCGTATAGGCATCGGGCTTGGCGGCCAGCTGATACTGAGCGATCGAGAGGTCACAGGCAACGGCATCGACCGCACCACTCTCGAGCTGCATAAACGCCGTGTTGTACTCACCGATGGTATCGAGCGTGGCAAACGTCGCGGCCAGATCCTTCTGGTCGCCCTCGAGCACATCCTGCGCAGCGGAATCAGTCTGGGTAATCACGGTCTTGCCGGCAAGATCGTCCCAGCTCTTGATACCCGCGTCCTTCTTGACCACGAGCACCTGCTCATTGAGCATGTACGGCTCGGAGAACGTGTAGTCGTCCTCGCGGCCCTCCATGGTAAAGCCGTTCCAGATGCAGTTGATGGCGCCGGAGTTGAGCAGCGTGTCCTTGGCATCCCAATCGATGGCCTCGTAATCGACATCCCAGCCCTGCTTATCGGCAACGGCCTTGGCAAGGTCAAGGTCAAAGCCCGTGTACTCGCCGTCATCGCCCACAAAGCCGTACGGAGGGTAGGACTTGTCAAAGCCCACCACGAGCTTCTTGGACTCCGCGGCGCCCTTCACATCCTTGGCCGCGGCAGAACCAGCAGCGGAGCCCTTGCCAGCACCACCGCCGCAGCCGACAAGACCAAGGCCAAGCACCGTGGCAAGCGAACCAGCTAGACCAACAAACTGACGACGAGACATATCGGTATTCATGGTATTCCCCCTCGATAGCACTTTAGTTAGGTAAAGTGAGTCATGTAACGTTCAGAATCATACACTTTAGTGGGATAGAGTACAAGGGAGTGCCTGCCCGGCGCGGGCGGGGAGCGGCGCGGAATTAAGTTTCCTGCTCTACAGTCCTGCGCAAGACGGAAAGCACATTAAGTGCTTTCCTTTGCGTGCGGAACTCGCGA
>CABUHI010000016.1 GCA_902491345.1 uncultured Collinsella sp. | reverse complement strand
CGGTCTTTCATGCAGCAGGGGCTCTCAATGTTTTTATGTCCTGCTCATATCGTCTCTGCCGGCAGTTGGGGACACTCCTGCGCCGCCACCTATCCAGTAACCTAAATCTTCTTCCAACCTGCCGTACCAGAAACAACAGACGTACGACCAATGCCAACGACCCTCACTATTTGATTAATCGTTAGTCCCGCTCTTCTCATTTTGCAGAGAATGGGCTTTCGCTCAGATGGCCTCATGGAGGCAAGCTCGGGAAGTGATATAGGGGCGGCAACGCTTTTAGCGACCTCAAGAGCTTCATCATCCAGGATGCGCGGTCGAGGCTCAGCATCGTAGGGCGCTTGGTCAATTCGATCGACAAGATAGTGACGATACTCAAGAGATCCACCCACGAGATCCAAAACAATCCCGGGGTCGCAGAATCCAAATCCATCATAGCCGTAAGCGTATGCTCGATAACTAGACCAACGATATGTATCAACGGCGGAAATGCCCGCCTTGACCGGATTCATATGAATATAGTCGGCAAGCGAAATTGCTTGCACATCATTCTCGACCGGAATATTAGTAAATCTATCTTGGAACAAGTGCCCAACTCGGTCGGTTTTGCGATTGAAATACATCGCATACGAGGTAAGAACACCGCTCATGCACGAAGATATCTTCTCATGAGGATCGTCGACCATAAGATGAAAGTGATTCGACATGAGACACCACGCCGTAACACCGACGCCATTGCCGACAAGCTTACCCTCGAACAGCGTGAGCATCCGATAGCGATCTTCATCGTCTTCGAAGATGCAGATGCCGCCATTACCACGCGCGATAATGTGGTTATAGCCCGTTAGCGAAACGACTCGACCCGTTCTTGGCATATCGCCCTCCCATCGCAAACCCACCGGGCAACATCTGATAGGCGCGGACGATCTAATTTGCTAAGCCCATTCTGACAGTTTACAGGGCGTGGCAGACAGAGTCCCCGAAAACGGCGAAATTGCTTCCCAAGGAGTGTCCCAAAGTGCCGGCAGAAAAGGAACGTCCCTATGTGCCGGCAGAAAAGGAACGTCCCCAAGTGTCAAGTGCCGGCTAGGCGGTGGCACGGCCGAGCCAGTTGCCGCTGTGGTGGTAGATGGTGAACATCGTGGCCGTGATGAACCAGGTTACAGGGTAAACCAGCAGCAGGTGCTCAAGTGACGGATCGAACGGCATAATCGCAAACACCCAGATCACCCTGAGCACGACGGTGCCAAAAATCGTGAGCAGCATGGGCTGCAAGCTCACGCCGGCACCGCGAATGGAGCCCGATGCGTTTTCGATAATCGAGAAGATAGCGTAGAACGGCGCGATGAAATGAAGAATCGTCGTGGTATACGACGATATCGAAGCATCGTCGACAAACAGACGCGACAACGGACCCGAGAACACCAGCAGAACGGCAGACAGGCCACCAATGAGCATAAACGACAGCACAAGCGACGTATGGTAGCCCTTGCGCATGCGCTCGTAGTTGCGCGCGCCAAAGTTCTGCGCCGAGAACGTGGTGATCGACACGCCAAGCGCCTCGGTAACCATCCAGACAATGCCATCCAAGCGGCCCGAAAGACCCCACGCCGTGGTGACATCGGCACCAAACGAGTTGACCGACACCTGAATCAAAACGTTGGAAATCGAATACGCAGCAGACTGAAAGCCGAGCGGCAGACCACACGAGATCATGTTCTTACAAATGCCATGATCAATGCCGAGCTTGGACAGCGAAAGTCGCCACGCACCCGGTGCGTGCATCATACGAATCACGATCATCGTGGCGTTGGAGCAAATGGTCAGCGCCACCGCAATACCGCAGCCCAAAGCCTCCATATGCAGCACGGCAACAAAAATGATATCCAGCGCCACGTTAACGAGGCAGCCGGAGGCAATGATCACGGCAGGCCCGCGCGTATCGCCCACAGCGCGCAGCAGCGCGGTGCCCATATTGAGCAGCAGTGCCGCAACCATGGCGGCAAAGTAGCAACGAGCATAGGCAACGCCCTCGGCAAGTAGCTCATGCGGCGTATTCATCAAAACGAGCATGGGCTCAACGAACACTATGCCGAGAATGGAGACGACGATACCGCCCACCAGCGCGAGCGTCATGGCCGTGTGGACCGAACGACTCAGTCGTTCATCATCGTGCTGGCCAAAATACTGACCGGTAATGACCGCGCAGCCGGCGCCGACGCCAACGCAAAAGCCAATGCAGAGCTCAGTGAGCACCATCGTGGCCTGAATGCCACCCAATGCGAGCTTGCCGCCAAACTGGCCGACGATATACGTACCGATAAGCGTGTAAGCCTGTTGAAAAAACGAGCTAAAGAAGATAGGGACACACAGTGACAGCAGCTGTTGCCAAATGACACCCTGTGTTACATCGATAGCCGTAGATTTCTTAGCCACACGCCCTCCCCACCAGCATACGTTAAACAACAGAACGGCAATTTAAGACCAAAGCCAATACCAGCTTAACACCGACTGGCGGCGACCGAAACACCCTGAATCAGAGCCCGGTGAGAAATATCTGCCTAGTGATACAAACCCGGCTGGTAGTGATACTCATTGCTCACGTGCGGGCACAGCTGCCAAAAGGCGACGGCACTGGCCGCGGCAACGTTGAGCGAATCGACCCCGTGCGCCATCGGAATGCGCACGGCGCGGTCACAGCCAGCAATAGTTTTAACGCCCAAGCCGGCACCCTCGGTGCCCATAAAAATCGCCAAGCGATCAATCTTCTGCAGCACAGGATCATCAAGCGAAACAGAGTCGTCCGTCAACGCCATAGCGGCACACGAAAAGCCGGCATCATGAAGCGCGGCCAGGCCATCATGCGGCCACACGCGCGCCTCACTGCCGACACGCGTCCACGGCACCTGAAACACGGTGCCCATGCTCACACGAGCCGAGCGACGATACAGTGGATCGCAGCACGTAGGGCTCACCAGAATGCCATCGACATTGAGCGCGGCGGCCGAGCGGAAAATCGCGCCCACGTTCGTGTGGTCGACAATGCCCTCGAGAACGCATACGCGCACCGGGCGGTCCCCCGCCGCCTCGATGACGCCGCCCAAGAACTCATCAACCGGAATCTGTCGCGGGCGACGGAACGCCGCGAGCGCACCGCGCGTCACGTTAAATCCCGTCAACTGCTCCATGAGCTCCATGGACGCCACGAACGCAGGAACAGGACCCGCGCCCTCGCGCACAACCAGGCGCTCGAACAGCGGCATCATCTGATCGAGCCAGCGCTCGCCCAACAGAAAGCTCACCGGCTCGTATCCGGCGCGCACCGCACGCTCTATGACCTTGGCACTCTCGGCGATAAAGATGCCCTTCTGCGGTTCCAGTACGCAGCGCAGCTCACGCTCGGTCAGTCGCACATAGGCATCGAGCCGCTCATCCTCGAGCGAATCGATTCGCAGAACCTCAACGGCATCAGTCATAGTAGCCAGCCCGCACCTTTCTTTGCAGCACCTATACAAATATCGGGGCAACGCCATGCGCCGCCCCGCCATTCATTTCATCCCGATAATACCGAAGGGATAATCGGTTTTACGCCTCGATGCGACGATACGTCACGAACTCATAATCAACGCCCTCGTCACCCTCACCGGAGACAATCGTCGCGACCCCGCTACGCTGCGCAATCTCCCACGCAGGATCGGCTTCCAAATCGGGAAAGTACGTATCCACGACATGGGCACAGTGGTTATGCGTGACCTCGGCCTCGACGCAATACGGCAAAAACTGCCGATACACTTCGCCGCCACCGATCACCCATGCAACGGTGTCATCGGCTATCGCGGCGAGCGCCTCGTCGATGCTATGCACCACGTCAACGCCCTCGAGGGCAAAGCCCTCGTCGCGGGTAAGCACGATATTGCGGCGGTTCTTGAGCGGATGCCCACCGGGAAAACTCAGCAGGGTCTTGCGCCCCATAATGACCGGGCAACCTTTGGTGCACGCCACAAAATGGCGCATGTCGGCGCGATTGGACACCACCATATCGCCCTCGCACCCAATGCCCCAGTCGTCACACACGGCGACGATGGCAGAAAGCTTACACGTCATGAGCGCCACCTACACCGCAATGGGAATGTTCTTGACCTGCGGGCCGTGCTCGTAGCCCTCGACGATCAGGTCATCGGTCGTAAACGCATAGAAATCGTGCACGTCAGGGTTGAGCGTTACCTTGGGTGCCGCAAACTGCGGACGCTCGATAAGCTCGCGGACGATATCGACATGACGATCATAGATATGGGCGTCGGCGATCACGTGCAGCAGCTCACCGGGAATCATATCGACCGACTGCGCGACCATCATCAGCAAAATGGCGTACTGGCACACGTTCCAGTTGTTCGCGGCCAAAATGTCCTGGCTGCGCTGGTTGAGAATCATGTTGAGCGTCGGCTTGTCGTCCTGAGGACGCTGCGTCACGTTATAGGTCACGCTATAGGCGCACGGATAAAGGTGCATCTCGGACAGATCGCTAAACACGTACGTATTGGTCATAATGCGGCGACTATACGGCGTGTGCTTAAGGTCGTACAGCACACGGTCCATCTGGTCGAAGTCGCCCTCGGCGTAATGGCTCTTCTGCCCAATCTGATAGCCGTAGGCTTTACCGATGGAACCGGTCTCATCGGCCCACTCATCCCAAATATGGCTGTTGAGATCATGCACGTTATTGGACTTCTTTTGATAGATCCACAGAATCTCGTCCATGGCAGACTTAAGCGCCGTACGACGCAGTGTGAGCGCGGGGAACTCCTCGCGCAGATCATAGCGCGCCGTGACGCCAAAGTTTTTAATGGTATAGGCAGGGGTGCCTTCCTCCCACACCGGACGGACCTTTTGGCCCTCGGTGGTGGTGCCATGGTCCAAGATATCGCGGCACATGGTTACAAACTGCTGATCAGCTTTGCTCATTGACCCTCCTGTCAGTCGCCTATAAGCGAGATTTATTGTAGCCCAGGCGCACGCGGCCCCACAGCCCAAACATAAGCCCTCATTTTCTGACATATGCTAAAAATAACTTGCGCGGCACCGCATACACGCTATCCTATTGTTGACATATGTCAGATAAGGAGCACGTATGGCAGGAAGACGCGAAAAATTGCGCCGCGTCGGAATCATCCCCGAATATCGCGGTTTTACCCCTGATGGCCTGGCAAGCGGCGACGCCATCAACATGACGGTCGACGAGCTCGAGGTCCTGCGCCTCTGCGACCTGGGAGGCCTCAGTCAGGAGGAAGTCGCCCAGCACATGGGCATCGCCCGTGCCACCGTGGCGGCCATCTGCAGCCGCGCGCATCGCAAGGTGGCAAACGCGCTGGTCAATGGACGGGCGATCGTCATCGAAGGCGGCAACATCGCGTACTCCCCCATCACCACGACAACGGCCGCATGGCCAGCAAAGGAGGTCGACACCATGAGAGTGGCAACGACGTACGACAACGGCAATATCTTTATGCACTTTGGCCGCAGCGAGCAGTTCAAGATCTATGACATCCAGGACGGCAAGGTGCTCAACGAGCAGGTCGTAGGCACCGACGGCACCGGTCACGGCGCTCTAGCGGGCCTGCTCGCCAACGGTGGCGTCGACACACTCATCTGCGGCGGCATCGGCGGCGGCGCTATCAACGCGCTCACCCAGGCCGGCATCACGGTCTATGCGGGCGCCCAGGGCAGCTGCGATGCCTGCGTCGAGGCCCTCATTGCCGGCACGCTCGCGCAGACCGGCAAGGCCACCTGCGACTGCCATGGTCACGACCACGAGCATGGCGAATCCTGCGGTTGCCATGGCCATCACGACCACGAAGGCCACGAGGGCTGCGGGTGCCACTAACTGGCAAGCACCTCGGTGCCGACACGCGCCACACACACAACAAACCACGCAACAACGACGAAGGCCGCCTGGAACACCATCCAGGCGGCCTTCGTCATAGCCGACTCAATCAAGCCGTTACTTCTTATTACGCATCTGCGCTTCCATCTGACGCAGCAGTTCCATATCGGACTTGGGGCCGCCCGTTCCCAGGCCACCCATGCCGCCCAGGCCCATGGCAGCCAGACCGGGAATATTGGGCATACGCATCTTTTTGCCCTTCTTACCCTTTTTGCCCTTCTTGCCGCCGGCCT
Organism: uncultured Collinsella sp.; assembly: GCA_902491345.1. Lineage (GTDB taxonomy): Bacteria > Actinomycetota > Coriobacteriia > Coriobacteriales > Coriobacteriaceae > Collinsella. Next base: position 30,507 of record CABUHI010000016.1, on the reverse strand, counting down.
GCGCCTGATTGGCCATTGTGCGCATGCGGCCCATCATCTTATTCATCTCGCCCCACTGCTTCATAAGGCTGTTGACCTCGGTGGGGGTCACACCGGCGCCCTTGGCGATGCGGGCGCGACGCTGGCCGTTGATGATGGAGGGACGCAGGCGCTCCTCCTTGGTCATCGACATGATGATGGCCTCGTTCTTATCGAAGATGCCCTCGTCCAGATTGCCGCCCATCTGGTTGAGCGCACGCTGGCCACCGGGGAGCATACCCAGGATGCCCTTCATGCCGCCCATCTTCTTGACAGCCTTCATCTGCTCGAGCATGTCGTTCATGGTGAAGCCCTCGCGCAGCATGCGTTCGGCAGCCTCGAGCTGCTTGGCGTCAGCCGCCTCCTGGGCCTTCTCGATGATGCCGACGACGTCGCCCATGCCCAAGATGCGCTTGGCCATGCGGTCCGGGTAAAACGGCTCCAGCGAATCGGGCTTCTCGCCCATGCTCACGAACTTGATGGGCTTGCCGGTCACCTGGCGCACCGAAAGCGCACCGCCGCCACGGGCGTCACCGTCGAGCTTGGAGATGATCACGCCGTCAAAGTCTGTGCGCTCGGCAAACGTCGAGACGACGTTGACGATATCCTGGCCGGTCATGGCATCGACGACCATAAGCACCTGATCGGGCTTGACGGCCTTCTTGATGTCCACGGCCTCCTGCATCATCTGCTCGTCGATCTGCAGACGACCGGCGGTATCGACGATGACCACGTCACGCAGGTGGTCGACGGCCTCCTGGATGGCGCCCTTGGCAATGTCGACCGGGTGCGCGCCGTCACCGCGGAAGACCGGCACGCCGATCTCGCCACCGAGCGTGGCCAGCTGGTCGGCTGCGGCGGGGCGGTAGACGTCGCACGCGGCGAGCAGCGGCGAGCGACCCTGCTTCTTGAGCAGGTAGGCCAGCTTTACGGCTGCCGTGGTCTTACCGGAGCCCTGCAGGCCCACGAGCATGATGACGTTGGGGATGCGATTGCTAAAGACGAGCTTGCTCTCGGTGGAACCGAGCATCTCGGTGAGCTCGTCGAGCACGATCTTGACGACATTTTGCGCCGGCGACAGCGACTCCATGACCTCGGCGGTCATGCAGCGCTCCTTGGTCTTGGCGACAAACTCCTTAACGACCTTGAAGTTGACGTCGGCCTCGAGCAGCGCCATGCGGATGTCGCGCATGGCCGAGGTGATATCGGCCTCGGTCAGCTTACCCTTGCCGCGCAGGCGGTCAAATGTGTCGTTGAGGCGATCGCTCAGGGAATCAAACACTAGTCACTCCTTAGTTGGACTCGCCCACCAGGGCGCGGCAGAAATCTTTGGCATTGAACTCCTGCAGGTCATCGACCTGCTCGCCCACGCCGATGCGTAGGATGGGAAGCTTGAGCTTTTCGGCCACGGCCATGGCGATACCGCCCTTTGCCGTACCGTCGAGCTTTGTCATGATAATACCGTCCAGGCCCAACGCCTCGTTAAACTCGAGCGCCTGGTTGAGACCGTTTTGGCCTGTCGCGGCATCGATTACGAGGACGACCGAGACGGGCATGGGTCCGGCGGCCATATTGGCGGCGCGCTTACGCGTCACGTTGACCACCTTGGCAAGCTCGCGCATAAGCTCGGGACTCGTGTGCAGACGACCGGCGGTATCGATAAGCACCAAATCGCTGCCGCGTTTGTCGGCCTCGTCGAGCACATCGTAGCACACGCTTGCCGGGTCGGAGCCGCGGTCGCGCTTGATGACGGGAACGCCGGCACGCTGGCCCCACACATCGAGCTGTTCGATAGCAGCAGCGCGGAAGGTATCGGCAGAACCGATCACGACGTTCTTGCCGCGGGCGGCCATGGCACTCGCGATCTTGCCGACCGTCGTGGTCTTGCCGGCGCCGTTGATGCCCACAAACAGAACGCAGCTCGGCGTATCGGCGAACGGATCGCGCTCGATGGGCACAAAGTGCTGCTCGAGCTGCTCGGCCAGAGCGCGGCGAAGCTGCGGAGCGGTCTTGAGGTTCTTCTTGGCCGCGGCATCGCGCAGGTCATCAGAAACCTGGATGGCGACCTCGGCACCCATGTCACCCATGACGAGAGTATCCTCAAGATCCTCCCAAAAATCTTCGTCAACCTCGCCGCCAAAGTAGAAGACCTCGTTGAGGGCCTCGCGGCTGCGTTCGAGTCCGCGCGAGAGAGCGTCAAAGAATCCCATTATGCATTCACGACCTTTCCGGTTTCGCGATCGAGTTTTTGCGAGACGACGCGACTGACGCCGTCAGCTTGCATCGAAACGCCGTAGAGAACGTCAGCGTCCTCCATAGTACGGCGCTGATGTGAAATGACCAAGAGCTGCGTATCGGAACGCAGTACATCAAGGGCGCCGATGAGCTTGGATAAGTTGGCGTCGTCGAGCGCCGCCTCGACCTCGTCCAGTACATAGAACGGCACCGTACGCGTGCGGTACACGGCAAAGAGCAAGGCGAGCGCCGTCAGGCTCTTCTCGCCGCCCGACATGAGCATCATCTTGGTGATGCGCTTGCCGCGCGGTTGAGCCACGACCTCGATACCCGTCTCGGCCGGGTGCTCAGGGTCGGTCATCTCCAGATGAGCCTGGCCTCCCGGGAAGAGCATGGCGAAGATCTCGCGGAAGTTCGCATCGACCTTCTCAAAGGTCACCAGGAAGGCCTTACGCATCTTACGGTCGATAGCCACGGTGATCTTGGTGAGCGCCTTGCGCGCGCTCTCCAGATCGGCCAGCTGTTCCTCGATGTAATCAGCGCGGCGCTTGAGCTGCTCGTACTCTTCCATGGCAACCTGGTTCACAGGACCCAAGTTGTTGATTTGACGAACAAGCTGGCTGAGCTCACGCTCGGCAGCGTCGCGGTCGGTGGGCGCGGGAAGCATGAGCGCTTCCTCGAGTACCGTGGTACCGTCGGCGGTGATGGCCTTGATGGCCACCTCCACCTGCACCTCGAGCTTGCCGCGTGCGACTTTGAAGTCGTTTTGCGTCGCGGCGGCGGTATCGACCTTATCTTTGGCGCGAGCGACTTCGGCCTTGGCGTCCTCGATGGTCTTCTTGAGCGAGGCGGAGTCCGCCTCCTCGAGCGAAGCTTGGTCACGAAGGCGTGCGGCCCAGTCCGAGGCGCGCTCCAGCAGGGCCGAGTAGCGCTCGTGCATGGGATCGACGCGCAGTCGCAGCAGCTCAAGCGAGCGCGAAGCCTGGCGCGTTCCGCGGATACGGCGGTCGATACCCTCCAGACGATACTCCAGATCGGGAACGCGGCCCGTCAGCGAACGCAGGCGCTCGCTCGTCTGGGCCAGACGCACCTTGGCATCGGCGAGCTTACCGGCGGCCTCGGAGTCATCGCGGCGCACACGGTCGAGCTCATCGTTGGCCTCGGCAATCTGGAGACCTAGGTCACTCGCCTGCGCACGAGCTTCGTCACGCGAGCGAGTAAGTTCATCCACGCGTGGACGAGCGGCACGGACGGCCTCAGCGGCCTGCTCGCGGCGCTTGGAAATGCGCACGCGCTCGACCTCGGCGTTGTTGGCGCTTTGCTCAAGGCGGCCGATCTCGGACAGTAGCGAGCGACGCTCACCCTCAAGGCGGGCAATCTCGCCGGCGGCATCGCCCTCGGCGGCACGGGCCTCCTCGACGGCGGCGTTGGCCTCAACGACTTGGTCCGAAACATGCGCAAAGATAGCAGCCAGATCAGGCTCCAGGCCCTCGAGCTCACGAATGCGGCGCTTGCGCTCCAAGGCACCCGAAGCCTCGCCGGCATCGAGCCCCACGCGCACCAGACCACCACAGCTCACGCGGGCGCCATCGGGCGCCACATAGGTCACGCCGTCAACGACAGGCGCGGCTAGCGCGGCTGCCAAGTCATCGACCACGTAATAGCCGCCGAGCAGGGCCTCGACAACCGGACCATAACCGGAGCGCACGGACAGACGATCGACCAGACGCGAACCGGCAGCGCCATCGGCAGCAGCAGAGCCGCTCACGCCGCGCGCCACCAGTAGTGCCTCGCCCGAGGCCTTCTTTTGGTCCAGAGCCGCACGACCGGCGCGCTCAAGCGTGGCTGCGTCATCAAACAGCAGGGCATCGATGTCGCCGGCAAGCAGCTGCTCAACCAGGCCCTCGAGCTCACGAGGAGCCTCGAGCACGTCGCCCAGACGACCCGAGACATCATCGCCCAGCGCACCCATCAGACGGCTCACCAGCGGCGAGCTGTCTGCCATGCGGGCATCGAGCTTCTTTTGGCTGGCAAGCTCCGAGCGCACCTCGGACAGCTTGTTACGCGCCTCGCTCTCGCGATTACGCAAGTCCTTCAACGCCGCACGGGCAACCTCGGTGGCCTCGCGTGCATCGACCTGAGCTTGACGGGCCTGATCGAGTGCACCTTCGAGCTCCTCAGCGCGGTCGCGACGGCTCTCGAGCGAGGCCGTGACCTCCTCGAGCTGCTCGTCAATCTGCTCCAGGCGCGAGGCGTACATGTTGTCCTCGACCTCGGCATTGCTCAGCGAGTCCTTCACCTTGGCGAGCTCGAGCGCGGCGTTATCGGCCACACGCTGCACATCACGCTGCTCGCGCGCAAGCTGCGAAATCTGATTGTCGAGCGCCACGCGACGCTCGTGGAGCTGGGCGGCGGCAGGACCGGCGGCGTCAACGTCGTCCTGGGCCTGCATGTGCGCACCGGTCACTTCCTCAAGCTGGGCACGCGCGTCCTCGAGCTCCTCGACCACGCGACGACGCTGATGCTCGGAGCTCGAGATCTGGCCGCGCATGTCGGACAGACGCGACACCATGTTGTGGCCCTTTTCCTCGAGCAGGCGCATGTCGGAGTTGATGCGACCGACCACGTCTTGCATATGGCGGCGCTGCTCGCCCAGATCGCCCACGAACAGGCCCTTTTCCTCGAGCATGACCTGGAGCTTCTCGAGATCGCGCTCCTTTTCACCCAGGCGGTACTGCGCAAGCTCAAGCTCGGCAGCACCCTCCTTGGAACGGCTCTCCAGATCGTTCCACTGCGACTGCAACGAACGCAGCTCGTCGACGGCCAGCATCTGCGTAAGCTCGTTCGCGCGCGAGGACAGCTCTTTGTACTTGCGCGCGCGATCGACCTGACGCTCCAGCGGTCGCAGCTGACGGGCGATTTCCTTATTGATGTCGCGGGCACGCGTCAGGTGCTCGTCCATCGACTTAATCTTTTTGAGCGCACGCTCCTTGCGGCGCTTGTGCTTGGAGATGCCGGCGGCCTCCTCGATCAGGGCGCGGCGCTCCTCGGGACGACTCTGCAAAATGGCGTCGAGCTTACCCTGGCTGATGATGGAATGCGTATCCTTGCCCAGGCCCGAATCGTGCAGGATGTCCTGAATGTCCATCAGGCGGCACGGGCTCGAGTTGATGAGGTACTCGCTTTCGCCCGAGCGGTACATACGACGGGTGATGGCGACCTCGTCAAAGTCGACAGGCAGCATATGGTCCGAGTTATCGAGCACCAGCGTGACCTCGGCGACACCCACCGGCTTGCGCGCCGACGAGCCCGAGAAGATGACGTCCTCCATGGCCTGGCCGCGCAGCTGCTTGGCGCTCTGCTCGCCCAGGACCCACAGAATCGAGTCGGAGATGTTCGATTTTCCCGAGCCGTTGGGACCGACGATAACGGTCAGGCCCGGCTCAAATGACATATGGGCGCGGTCGGCAAACGACTTGAACCCTTTGAGCGTGAGGGACTTGAGATACACGGTTCCTCGCTTAAACAGGCTTCTTGTTGAGAATCACGCCGTTGGTGGTGTAGCCCATGCGATCGAGCGCCTCGAGTGCAGCGGCTCCCTCGGCCTCCTTCTTGGAGGAACCGATGCCGCGGCCCTGGCGAATACCGTCGATGAGCACCACAGCGGTAAAGGTGGGCGCATGCGCGGGGCCCTCAGAGCCAACGAGCTTATACGCCGGAGGCTCGTGGCCGTCTGCCTGCACGCACTCCTGCAAAAACGACTTGGGGTTCGCGGGGTGCTCTGCACGCTCGGAGGCCAGGTGCGGCTTAAGCGTACGGTGGATGAACTCCGCCGCCGCATCCCAGCCAGCATCCAGGTACAGCGCGCCCACGAGCGACTCATAGACGTTCTCGAGCGCCGAATGCAGGCCGCGCGCGCCGGTACCGGTCTCGGAGGCACCAAAGATGATGATGTCGTCGATGCCCAGCTCATGCGACACCTCGGACAGCGTGGCGCCCGAGACAAGGGACACCTTTAGGCGCGTGAGCTTGCCCTCATCGAACTCGGGATAGGACTCAAAGAGCGAACGGGCTACCACGGCACCCAAAATGGAATCGCCCAAGAACTCAAGGCGCTCATAGCTGGCAGAGACCGGCAGGCCCTCGACGGCCGAGGGGTGCGTGAGCGCCGCGCGCAGCAGCACCTTGTTATTGAACTCATGGCCCAGAATCTCCTGGGCACGCGTGAGTCGTTCAGACAAAGCCAAGACTTAGGCCTCCTTGGCGTTTTCGATCGCGTCGACGGCGTCGGCGACAGAGTTGAGCGACAGCAGGGTCTCGTCATCAATCTCGAGGTCGAACTCGTCCTCAATGGCCGTCACCAGCTGCAGACGCTCGAGCGAATCGGCATCGAGATCGTCAAAAGTGGTCTCGTCGCTAATGTCGGCGACATCGACGCCCAGCACGTCAGCGGCGACTTCGGCGATCTTATCGAAGATTTCGGAGCGGTCCATAGCGCTTCCTCTCGTATGTCATGGAACACAACGCAACACGGCAATCGGAGCCGCATTGCAATACGGCTCCGATTCTACCCCACACGGTACAGGTTGAGCCCCGTAACGGGGCTCTTACAAAACGATACCGTCCATAGAATTGGCAACGTCCTGGACAAGCCCGGCGCGTACTGCTTGGGCCGCGGCAAGCGTACCGTTCTTGACAGCCTCGACCGATGTGGCACCGTGGCCGATCAACACGACGCCGCGCAGGCCCAACAGGATCGCTCCGCCCTTGGCATCGCCCGAAAGCTTGGCCTTAATCTCGCGCATCTGCTTTTTGATGAGCAGCGCGGCAATCTTGGTGCCGAGCGAAGACATAAAAGCGCCCTTGAGCTCCTGCAGCAAAAACTTGGCAGCGCCCTCGGTGGCCTTAAGCGCGATGTTGCCCGACATGCCGTCGGCGACCACGACGTCAAAATTGCCCGACGTAAGATCGGTACCCTCGCAGTTGCCAACAAAACCGGGAACCGCGGCCTTCACGGCCGGGAAGCATGACTTGGTAAAGTTGGAGCCCTTCTCGTCCTCGGTGCCGTTGGCAAGCAGGCCCACGCGAGGATGCTCGATACCCAAAACCACGCGGGCATAGGCAGCGCCCATCTGGGCGAAGCGCACCATATCGTCCACCGTGACATCGGGATTGGCACCCATATCGCACAGCACCGTCAGGCCACCGGCGCGATTCGGCAGCGCGTTGGTCAGGCACGGACGAACCGGTTGCTTCTTGCCCTCCGCCAAATACCTAAACGGCGTCACATAGGCTGTGGCGGCAGCAGTCATGGCACCGGTCGAGCCGGCCGAGAAAAACGCATCCGCATTGCCCTTCTTAATAGCGCGGCAGGCAAGCACGATCGAGGACTTGCGCTTGGTCATCACAGCGCGGATGGGATCGTCCTCCATGCTGATGACGTCGGGAGCCTCCAAGGCCTCCACGCGGGCATGCGCCGCGGCAAAGGGGTTGACGATTTCGGCGGGACCGACGGCCAAGACCTCGATCTCGGGATCTGCCGCAAGCGCAGCCTCGATACCATCGAGAACAACCTGGGGCTTCTCGTCTCCGCCCACAACGTCTACACAAACGCGAACGTTACTCATTTCATATACTCCTTATACAAAAATGGCCGACTCATTGAGCCGGCCATTGTGGTTCCAGTTGGAACGGCATCGTATCCAGAGTATACAGTTACTCGGTAACGATAACCTCGCGGTCCTTGTAGAAACCGCAGCTGGGGCACACGTGGTGCGGGAGCTTAACAGCGCCGCAACGGGGGCACGTGGACTGAGCCGCAGCCGAGATCTTCATGTTGGCGGAACGGCGGGTATGGGTACGGATACGACCCTGCTTTTGTTTAGGTACGGGCATAGTGACCTTCCTTATGAACTATCCAGTGTGGCGATTACGCGCAAGTAGCGATACTACCACAGTTTTACTCGTCAAGCTTGAGATTCTTCAATGCTGCAAATGGATTTTCCGTGGCAGCCGCCCATTCGGCCTCCGCCTGGGCGGCACAATCGCATTGCTCGACATTGAGATTGATGCCGCAGGTGGGGCAAAGGCCGCGGCAATCAGGCTTGCACAGGACGACGAACGGCGTGTCCATGACGACCGCGTCGTTGATGGGCTCACCCAGATCGACGATGCGATCCTCGCCCAGCAACTCGTAGCCGTCTTCGTAGGCCTCGGGGTCCTCGGGCTCCTCAAAGAGATAGAACTCCTCGATTTCGCCTGCGATATCAAATGAGGCGGGCTCCAGGCAGCGGTCGCACTCGCCGGTGGCGTGGGCGCGGACCATGCCAGAGAGCAGAACGCCGGTACCGGCGTTGGTAAAGACCACGTCGTAGGCAATGCCGTCCTGCAGCTGGTACTCCTTCTCGCCCACCGTGTAGGCGGCGACATCGACCTTGCCGGTCAGCGGATACGAATCACCAGGAAACTCGAGCTGCTCGGAAAGATCGACGGTAACGCTCGGGAACTCAGTCATTACCACTGACCATTCTGTTGGGCGGCACCCTCGTTGAGCTGCTGACGGCAACGGGTAACGGTTCCGGTCAGGCTCTTGAGGTTCTCCTCCAGGTGCGTAAAGACCTGCTCTGCGTAGTCCTCGGCAGCATAACGCGTCTCGCGCTCGTACTGCTGGGCACGATCGCGGATGTCGTCGGCCTGCTGCTGTGCTAAGCGGACGATCTCCTGCTCACCAGCAATGGTGAGGGCCTGCTGCTGAGCGTCGGCGATGATGGAATCGGCCTGAGCGGCGGCGGAAGCCATAAGCTCCTCGCGCTCTTTGAGGATACGGCGGGACTTCTGCCACTCCTCGGGATAGCTCATGCGGATCTCATCGAGGATGTTAAAGAAGACGTCAGCGTCGATAACCTTCATCTGGGCGTTCTTGCCGAACGGCGTCTTAGCCTCTTCGATGAGCCCCTCGAGCTCGTCGACAAGACTCACGATCCTGTCGCCAGGAAAATTCTCGCCCGGCATCCGGTCTCCTTTCATAGGTAACATATCATCGTGTTAGTTTACCACATGCCACCAGGCAATAAAAAACGTCACGAAAAGCGATGTTTGAGCGCTTCGACCACGTTGGGCGGCACAAACGTCGACACGTCACTGCCAAGCGATGCGATCTGACGCACCACCGAACTCGAGATGTAGCCGTACTGCGGAGCACTCATGACAAAGATGGACTCCAGCTCGCTATCCAGGCGATAGTTGAGGTCGGCCTGCTGCAGCTCGTACTCAAAGTCGGTCATGGCGCGCAGACCCTTAACGACGGCACCTGCCCCCTGTTCACGTGCAAAGTCGACCAGCAGGCCGGTGAAGGGCAGTACTTCGACGCCGTCCAAATCGCCGAGGGCCTCGCGAGCCAGCGCAACACGCTCGTCGAGCATAAAGGTGGTGCCCACGCCGTTTTTTCCCTGCGACTCGGCAACGGCGACGATCACGCTGGGGAAGATGCGGCGGGCACGGCGGATCACGTCGATGTGGCCAAACGTGATGGGATCGAAGGTGCCCGGGACGATCACGCGGTTGATGGTGTCATTCATGGGTGTCCTCCGTGGGCGCATCCTCGTCATTTTCGTTCTCGTCAGCATAGTCGTTCTCGTCCTCGACCACCCAGCACAGCAAGTCAACCGAGGTAATGCCATAGCGCTTCTCCCGCACAGTCTCAAAACCAGCTGGATGAGCGCCCGCATCGGATGCGGCATGCTCAAACAGAGCAAAAGCCCCCGGCGCCAGCAAACCCTGCTGGGCAAGATTTAGCAGCAGCCCCTCAACCGGTTCGGCGCCAAAGGCATACGGCGGATCGAGCAGGACCAGATTAAAGGGACCACCCGGCACACGGCCGCGCGAGGCGCTCGCCAGCACATCGCCGGTAACGACGCGCCAACGCGAGCGGTCGCGGCACAGTGACTCGATATTCTTGGTGATCAGACGGGCGGCATTGCGATCGATCTCGAACGTGGTGAGCGTGCGGGCGCCACGCGAGAGCATCTCGATACCCAGGGCGCCGGAGCCGCCAAAGCCGTCCAGCACGCGGACCTCGTCCAAATCGAAATCGAACGCCGACATGACCATGGATGCACATGCCTCGCGCACTCGATCGGTCGTGGGACGGGTAACATCGCACCCGCGCGGCTCTTCGATCTTGCGGCCGCGCCATTCACCGCCGATGATTCTCATCCTCCGCTGACCTCCTTAAAGATATGTCGATAGCGCGTGGCGACCGCATCGCGCAAGGGGCGCGTCGCCACGGAGTCAAGGTTGCAAGCATACCGCAAGAGCTCGACCGCGTCCAAATGGGCCCATTCGATAAGATCCTCGTCGGCGTCCAGGTCCACAAAGCGCAAGGTCACGCCGCCGTGCTGGCGATAACCCAGGATCTCGCCCTCGTGGCGCAGGCGCAGGTCCATCTGGGCGAGCGTAAAGCCGTCCGAGGTCTTTTCGAGCGACTGGAGACGTTCTTGTGCCGCCGAGGCCCCGCCATTGCCCTTGGAGTGCGTCATGACCAGGCAGGTGCCCGACACGCTGCCGCGGCCCACGCGACCGCGCAGCTGGTGCAAGGCCGCCAATCCAAAGCGCTCGCCATTCTCGATGACCATGACGGTGGCGTTGGGCACGTCGACGCCCACCTCAACCACCGTGGTCGAGACGAGCACATCAATCTCACCGCGCTTAAAGGCATCGATGACCCGGTCCTTCTCCCCCGCCGGCATGCGGCCGTGAAGGCGCTCAATGGTAAGCCCCGGCAACGCCAGGCGCAGTCGGTCGAGCTCGGTTGCCGTATCGTGCAGCGGCACAGGGACAGTCACGCGGCCCTCGTCGTCACGAGCGATACCGGGCACGTCTTCCAGCTCATCGGCCGAGTCACTCGGCTCCACAAGTGGGCAGATCACATAGGCCTGCTGGTCCTTTTCGTGCGCCTCGCGGATGGCGCCGTAGGCCAGGTCGCGGCTCGACTCGGTGAGCACGCGCGTCGTAACACCCGCACCCGGAACAGGTCGATGGCGAATGATGCTCGTGTCCAGGTCGCCATAGACCGAGAGCGCCAACGTGCGCGGGATAGGCGTGGCCGTCATAACGAGCAGGTCGGCGCCCGGGCCCTTGGCACGCAGGGCATTGCGCTGGCCCACACCAAAGCGGTGTTGCTCGTCGATGACGACAAGCGACAGATGCTTAAACGCCACGTCATCCGAAAGGACCGCGTGGGTACCAAAGAGCACGTCGAGCTCGCCCGATTCCAGCTGCGCATGGATCCGCTCGCGCTCGGCCGCCGGCGTGGCACCCGTCAGGAGCGCCCAGGACATGCCAGCCTGCGAGAGCAAGGGGCCGGTCTTATCGGCATATTGGCGCGCCAGCACGCCCGTAGGCGCCATAACGCAGGACTGAGTACCCGAATCGGCCGCGACGGCCAGCGCGCACGCGGCGACGGCCGTCTTGCCGGTACCGACGTCGCCCAGCAGCAGGCGGTTCATCACGCGATCGCCATCGCACATGTCGCGCAGGATATCTTGGAACGCGGCCTCCTGCTCGTCGCTCAGCGAAAACGGCAGGGCTTCCTTGAGCGCCGCCAGGTGCTCGCCCGCGGCGTGGGCATAGGGAGCGACTTCGACCAAGCCGCCGTCGTTGCGCAAGCGCAGCGCCAGCTGCAGGTAGAGACACTCCTCATAGGCAAGCCGTGCGCGCGCGATATCGCGCTCGGCCATACTCGAGGGAAAGTGAATCGAGCGCAGCGCGCGGGCATTGCTCATCAGGCGACGCTTGACGCGCAGGCGTGCGGGAATCGGGTCGAAGGGATTACCGACAACCTCGAGCGCGCCGCTTACGATGCGACGCATCCACGCCTGGCTCACGCCATCGCTCACGTAATGGACCGGCAGGATAGTGCCCGCTGCACGCCCTTCCTCGAGCTTTTCGAAATGCGGCGAGGCCATCTGCTTAAAGCCGTAGGCAAATTCGACCTTACCCATCACGGCCAGGCGGTCGCCCTGCTTAAACTGCTGGGCAATCCAAGGCTGACGGAAAAAGGCGACTTGCAGCACGCCCGTCTCGTCCACCAGCGAGACCTCGGTCACCTGCATACGCGGGCGGGGCTGCTTTTGGACGATGCGATCGACCGTGGCGACAATCGTGCACACGGTACCGATGGGAGCCATCTCGATGGACCAGGAGCGCGTAAAGTCGAGATATCGATGAGGGATATGGAGAAGGAGGTCCCCCACCGTCCGAATTCCCAGACGGCGAAGGGCCTCCTCACGTTTACCCGAAACATATTTGAGTCGCGCGATATCCTCGTCGAGCGCATTGCTCTGGGCAAAGCGCTCCGAGACGCGCGGCACGGAGCACAGCTCGGACATGGGCAGATGCCTACTCGATTGAGAAGATCACGGGATAGAGCGGCTGCTCACCACGATGGGCATCAATCTCCAGGTCAGGCTGAGCCTCCTCGATGGCGTCGACGATCTCCCGGAAGGCCTCGTCGGACAGCTCCTCACCGGCCAGAATCGTAAGCGCGTCGCCCTCCTCTTCTTCCTGCATGCGGTTGATGCAGTCGAGCGTGACCTGCTTCACGTCGGAGCCGACCACGTCGATGGAGCCGGCGATGATACCCATAACGTCACCGGAGTGAATCGGAGAGCCGTCGGAGGCGCTGGAATCGCGCACGGCACGGGTGACCTCGCCATCGCGGACCTCGCTGATGGCGTCGACCATAGCGGCGACGGCGTCCTCGAGCTCGGAATCGGGCAGGACCGCGAACAGCGCGGAGAACGCCTGCGGGACGGTCTTGGTGGGAACAACGGAAACCTTCTTGTCGGTGCAGGCGGAAGCGGCAGCCTCGGCAGCCATGCGGATGTTTCCGTTATTGGGCAGGATGATGACCGAGGTCGCGTTGACCTGATCCACCGCACCCAGCAGGTCGGCGGTCGAGGGGTTCATGGTCTGGCCACCCGAGACGATCACGTCAACACCGAGGGACTTGAGGATGTCGGCCTCGCCGGAGCCGGCGGCAACGGCGACAAAACCCAGCGCCTTGGCGGGCTCGGCCGCCTTTTCCTGGTCCTCGTGAATCTTGGCGGTACGGTCGTGGGCCTCCATTTCCATGTTGTGGATAAAGACCTCATAGATCTGACCAAGCTGCAGCATGTGCTCGAGCACCAGATTGGGGGTATTGGAGTGCACGTGAATCTTGTAGTCGGGGTAGGCGCCCACGAGCAGTTCGCAGTCGCCCATGGAGCCCAGGAACTTAAGGCACTCGTCCTCGTCAAACGGGGCGTCGGCCTTAAAGAGGAACTCGTTGCAATAGCGGAACTCCGAGCCCTCCCAGTCGTCGTTAGCCTCGATCTCAACGCGACCTAGGGCCGCGTCGCGGGCAGAGCCGGCAGAATCAAACGTGGCGGAGAAATCCTCGACAACGGTGCTGCGGCCAAGAGCGGCGGCGACAAAATTCTCCAGGAAAATGGCAAAACCAAAGGCACCGGAGTCGACCACGCCGTTCTCCTTCAGGACGGGCAGCAGGTCGGGCGTGCGGGCGACGGACTGGTAGGCCTCGACGACGATGGCATCGAGCGCGTCCTCGGCCGAGAACTTCTTCTTTTCGCACTCGTCGGCCTTGGTCGAGACATCACGAAGCACCGTGAGGATCGTGCCCTCGATGGGCTTACGGACGGCTTGGAAGGCGACCTTAACGGCGCGGCGGAACGCATAGGCGATGTTGGCGGATGTGATGGGCTCATCGGCAGAAACGAGACCCTCGGCCACACCGCGCAGGATCTGCGAGGTGATGACACCGGAGTTGCCGCGGGCGCCCATCAGGGAACCGTGGGTGATGGCGCCGGCGATGGCCTCCATGTCGGCATCGGCAGGAAGAGCGGAGAGCTCCTTGGTCACCGAGGCGAGCGTGAGCGACATGTTAGTGCCGGTGTCACCGTCGGGCACGGGGAAGACGTTGAGCTTGTTGATCTCCTCGGCCTTGTCGGAAACGGCAGCCGCAGCGATCGGAAAACAGGTGCGAATGGTCTTTGCAATCATGGGTATTTGAATCTCCGTTTTCGGATGCTAGTTCAGACGGCTCTTGAGCGCGTCGATATGGATGCCGATCTTAAGGCTGGCGGGATCGATCTGAGCGATTTCCTGCAGGGTGAAGACAACGGAGCTCGAAAGATTGTGGCAGACGGACTTCATGTTGACGCCGTTCTCGAGCACGACGTGAAGATCGACCGTGAGGCCGTTCTCGTCGGCGGAGACAAGCACGCCCTTGCGGAGGCGCTGACCGGCAAGCAGGCGCACGCTCTCGGCGCCTTGGAGCTGCTCAGCCATACCGACGACGCCATAGCACGTCATCGCGGCATAACCGGCAATATCGGCAATAACGTCGTTCGAGACGCTCAGGCTGCCGTTAATGGTCTCAGACACAAGAATCTCCTTATCTGGTGCTCGCAGCACCATGTCGTGGGAGCAATCATCGCAATATTCTACAACGACCGCGCCATGTTGAGGTGGTGGGTCGCGGGATTACATCCTCGACACGAAATGTTGATATGGCAACGTTCGAGTCAATTGGTCGCGGCATGAAAAAACCCGCCGCATAAGCGACGGGTTTTACAACCTGGCTCCCCGGGTAGGACTCGAACCTACAACAGCGCGGTTAACAGCCGCGTGCTCTACCATTGAGCTACCGAGGAATTTAAAAGCCCAGCGGAATGGGCTGAAAATTCTGGCTCCCCGGGTAGGACTCGAACCTACAACAGCGCGGTTAACAGCCGCGTGCTCTACCATTGAGCTACCGAGGAATAGGTGCGTGCTCTCAAGCAACGAAGTTAATTATACGGACGAATCAGCTCAGGGCAAGAACTTTTTTGAGAATTTTTCCGACCTAGTCATTGGGGACGTTCTTAAACGACTAGTCATTCAAGAACGTCCCCAATGACTACATGAAAGCGCCCCCAAGCGGATGTGCTTGAGGGCGCTTCTTGCTTGCGAGGTTATGACTCGATGTAGTCCTTGAGCTTGCTCGAACGGCTCGGGTGGCGGAGCTTAGCCAGAGTCTTGGACTCAATCTGGCGGATGCGCTCGCGCGTGACGCCAAACTCGCGGCCGACTTCCTCGAGCGTGCGAGGATGACCGTCAACAAGGCCAAAGCGCAGCTCGATAACCTTGCGCTCACGATCGGCAAGCGAATCGAGCACCTGGGTGAGCTGCTCCTGCAGCATGGAGAAGCTGGCGGCATCGGGCGGAACGATGGCCTGGGAGTCCTCAATGAAGTCGCCCAGCTGGGAATCCTCTTCCTCGCCGATGGGGGTCTCGAGCGACACGGGCTCCTGCGAAATCTTCTGGATCTCGCGGACGCGGTCGGCGCTCATGTCCATCTCGGCACCGATCTCCTCGGGGGTCGGGTCGCGACCCAGGTCCTGGAGAAGCTGGCGCTGCACGCGAACGAGCTTATTGATGGTCTCGACCATGTGCACGGGAATACGGATGGTTCGGGCCTGGTCGGCGATAGCGCGCGTGATGGCCTGACGGATCCACCACGTGGCGTACGTGGAGAACTTAAAACCCTTCTGGTAGTCGAACTTCTCGACGGCGCGAATCAGACCGAGGTTGCCCTCCTGGATCAGGTCAAGGAACAGCATGCCGCGGCCGACATAGCGCTTGGCGATGGAGACGACCAGACGCAGGTTTGCACTGATGAGTGCCTGCTTGGCTTCGAGGCCAACGTTCTCAATGCGCGTAAGACGACGCATCTCGGAACGCGTGAGCTCGAGCTCGCCTGCCTCGGCAGCCTCGAGCTTCTCGGTGGCCTCGAGACCGGCCTCGATCTTCATGGCCAGATCGACCTCTTCGGAGGCGGTCAGCAGGTCGACCTTGCCGATCTCCTTGAGGTACATACGAACCGGATCGCCGGTCAGCATCACCGTGGAGGCATCGATACCACGCACGCGAGAGCGTGAACGGGACGTGTGCACGGTGCGCTTCTTCTTGCTCTTGGAAGAACCCATCTCGGCGTCGGCCTGACGGGCCATCTTAAGCTCGTGATCGTCGAGCGTGCCGGAATCGTGCTCGTCGTCGTCATCGAAATCGTCGGTATCGGTATCGTTATCGTCATCGTCGACGTCCATGGGGGCGTCGTCGTTACCGCTCGCGGAGATAATCTGGATGCCGCTGTTGCGCAGCGCGGAATACACCGCGGTGAGCTGCTCGTCAGAAACATCGATATCCTTCAGGGCGACCTGAATCTCGTCCTCGGTTACCGAAGTCCTGTTTGAGCCGTTACCCATGAGCTTTGCAACGTAGGATTCCAGCCCAGTACCCGTGCTCTCAGTCTTTTTTGGCACAGATTCTCCCTTCATAGTCCACAGGACTCAATACTTTAGCACACACATTGACGTCTATACCCAAAAAGAGGACTGGATATAGGCGAGAATACGCTGGTTGACCACAACATTTAGGCTTGTTCGGTGCCCGCGGCCTCCAGGCCGATCAAACGGAACGGGTCCGCCACGCCGCCGATCGACTTTTGCAGTTCGCGTTGACGCTGCGAATCCTGCGCGGCCTGCACGGTCAGTGCGCGACGGGCCTCATCGTCGAGCGAACGGTCCCGGCGCAGCTTGGCCTGTGCGGCACGCATGCGACGCTTGATGGTGTAGAGCTCGAGCGTATCGAGCATAAACACGATGTTCGTCTCGGTGGGGTGCTTGCTCGTCGCCGAGATGCGCCCGGCACTCACAAGCGTTGCCGCCTCGGGACACACCGAGCGTGCCGCATCCATGCAGACTGCAGGATCGGTTCCCGGCGGCGTTGCCAGAACGGCCCATGCGATGGACTCGTGACGCGGGTCAACCCACTCGATGGAGCAGATGCGGTCGGCATACGTGCGGAACAGGTCGGGGTAGCTAGTAAGCATCGTCAACAGCTCACGCTCCCCTGCCAAGGACTTGCGTTCCAAATCGGTCAGGACCATAGGGGCCGAGGCGTCTGCCGGGCCATCGGCGGGCACAGCGCCCATACCATCAGGCACATCGATCGGCGGCAAGTCGTCGACGACCTCCACTGGTGCAGCGCCATAGGCATCGAGCGGGACGTAGTCGTACGGTTCTTCCTCGACCGGCGCCGCTACGGCCGGAGTCGCGCCCGATGCCCAAGCACCACGAGATGTCCCCTGCGAACCAGACGACCGACCGCCCGCGCTACCGGACCGCTCAGCCTGTGCCCGCTGGCGTTCATAGTTCTGTTCGCGGCGGCGCTCCGCATCCTCGCGCTTGGCGACGTCGCGAAACACGCGGCCCGAGCTCGCGCGCACGGTCTCCAGATCCAAACCCAACAGATCGGCAATCTGGATAAAGTACGTGTCGATCATATAGCTGTCGCGCAGCGGATAGATGAGCGTCAGCGCATCTTCCAGCGCCTTGGCGCGACCGCCCGGCGTGGTGATGTCGCTCGACTCCTGCAGCGAACGGTAGACAAAGTCCATAAGCGGCTCGGCAGCGTCGATGCGCGTCTGCAGCTCCTGTCCACCATGTGCCGTAATAAACTCCATAGGATCGTTGCCGTCGGGGAGCACCACGCAGCGCAGATCCATCGAATCCTGCTCGATAAACTGAATCGCGCGGCGGGCGGCCTTCTGACCCGCGGCGTCTCCGTCAAACATATACACGATGCGCTTGGCAAAGCGGGTGAGCGTCTTAACGTGATGCTCCGTGAGCGCAGTGCCCAGCGTGGCGACGACGTTTTTGATCCCCGCCTCCCAGCAGGCAATGCAATCGGTATAGCCCTCCACCACGATGGCCGTATCCTGCGCGACGATAAACTCCTTGGCCCAATTAAAACCGTAGAGGTTTCGCTTTTTATGGAACACACTCGTCTCGGCAGTGTTGAGATACTTAGGCTGGCCGTCGCCCATAATGCGACCGCCAAAGGCGATGTTATGCCCTTGTTCGTCAAAGATGGGAAACATCACGCGGTCGTAAAAGCGGTCGGCGAGCTGTCCGCGCCCGCGGCTCACGGCAACGTTGGCATCGATCATCTCCTGCGGGGTAAAACCCGCCTGGGACAGGTGCGACACCAGCGCGTTGCAGCCCGGCGCAAAGCCCAGGCAGTAGCGGCGGCAGACGTCGCCACCCATGCCGCGGCTGGCAAAGTACTCACGCGGACGGCCGTCCTTACCACGCATAAGCATGGTGTGGTAGAACTGAGCAGTCTCGGCGCACAGATCGTAGATTCTCGCACGCTTAGTACCGCGCTCGCGGCGATCTCCGGTGTCATGCAGCTCAATACCCGCGCGGTCGGCCAAATAACGGATTGACTCGGGAAAGCTCAGGTTCTCGCGCTTCATGATATAGGTGAAGACGTCGCCACCCTCACCGCAACCAAAGCAATGCCACACCTGCGTGGCAGGGATAATGTGGAATGACGGCGTCTTTTCGCCATGGAAGGGGCAGCAACCCCAAAACTCGTGGCCGCGGGGCTTGAGCTCAACCGTTTCCTGCACGATGGCGACTAAGTCGGACGCAGCGCGTACCTGGTCTTTTTCCTCATCGCTAATCACGGATGCTCACCCCCTGCTCACCCAAGTTGTGACGAATGTCCTCGATATTACCCTCGATGGTCGCAATCAACTCATCCAGCGAATCGAACACACGCGAGGGACGTAGCCAGCGCGTAAACGCCAGCGAAACGGAAGCGCCATAGAGGTCGCCCGTATAACCAATTAAATTAGCCTCAAGATGCGCAGATGCCGCATCGTCGGCATACGTCGGCGGCAGTCCGACGTTCACGGCAGCGGGCCACACGGTGTCATCGACGAGCACCAGACCCTCATACACGCCATCGACAGGCACCTGAATGCCGTCGGAAACTTGCAGGTTTGCCGTGGGAAAGCCCATGCCAGAACCCTCGTGACGGCCGCGAATAACACCGCCGCGCACCATATACGGGCGGCCGAGCAACTCAGCAGCCAGCTCCACATGGCCCTGTCCCAGCTCATGACGAATGCGGGTGGCGCAAATGGCCTCACCGCCCTCGCAAAGCAGGTCGTGACCATACACGTCAACGCCGTGCTCGGAACCCCAGGCGCGCATCTCGGCAACACCAGAAGCACCGCCACGACCCAGTCTAAAGTCACTGCCAACGCGAATCGAACGAATGTCAACCACGCGCGACAGCAGCGCAAGAAAACCAACATGGTCGAGTGCCGCAACCTCTGGCGTAAAGGGAACGGCCACCACCGCATCGACCCCGGTCTGAGCCAAGGCATGCAGACGGTCGGCCGTCGTCATCAATTTTTGAGCGGGCGAAGGGCTCACCACGACGTCCGGGTCGGGATCGAAGGTGACCACGACCGCCTTGCAACCATGGGCGCGGGCATCACGGACAAGCGCTGCAATGAGCTCCTGGTGTCCACGGTGCACGCCATCGAACACGCCGATGGCGATGGAGGCAGCACCCAAGTGCTCGCACTCATCAAATGCATCGGCAGTAACGATGCAAGCCTCGTCCGACTCGCCCGCGAAAAAGATACGCGCGAGCTCGCGAGCGGACAACATCATCGAACACCGCCGATTGCCTGCGGAAAAACGTGCTCCATGACAAAGCGGCCACCCTCAATGCGGGCGAGCGCCTTGAGTCCCCCATCGAGCACCAACGCAAACGGCGCCTTCGAGGCATCGAAATCGGAAAGCGCACGCTCAACGGGAATGCGTCGGCCGCAGAGCAGGTCGTCGGCAAGATTGCCCGGCAAGTCAACACGTGTAGCGCCCAGGGCCGCAATGGGATCCAGGGCAAAGCCAGCCGCGGACTCGGGAGAAAGCTCCTCGACCGCATGACAGGCGCCAATGGAAACAACACCGGAGGCCGTGCGGCGCAGCGCGGAAATGTGCGCGGCGCTCTCACAGGCGCGGCCCAGGTCGCGAGCGAGCGCTCGGATATAGGTGCCCTTGCTCACCGAGAACGCCACGGTCCACACACACGAATCACCCTCGCCGCCCACGGCAATCAGATCGGCGGCATAGACCTCGACGGGGCGCGGAGGTAGGTCCACCGCATTGCCCTCGCGAGCAGACTTGTAGGCGCGAACGCCATTGACCGAGATAGCCGAAAACGCCGGCGGCACCTGTATCTGCGGACCCAACATGGCGGCCAAGTGCTCACGGGCATAGGCAGGATCGCGGAGCTCGTTGGCAACAGCCACCGTGCGGACCGCCTCGCCCTCCGCATCATCGGTATTGGTCTCGGCACCAAACGAGATGTCGGCGACGTAGCTTTTGGTATCGAGCGTGAGCATGCCCAGCAGACGGGTGGCCTGGCCCACGCCCACCACCATGACACCCGAAGCCATGGGGTCGAGCGTGCCGGCATGGCCGACGCGCCGCTCATGGAGGGCGCGCCGGCATTGCGAGACCACATCGTGGGACGTGCAGCCCACCGGCTTATCGACGGCGAGCAGCATATTCAATTGAGAAGACGTACGACGAGCCATGTACCATCCAAAAAGTTAAAGCTCGACGGTCACCGAAGCGGGATCCTCCCCTACCAGCTCGGCGAGCATGGGAAGTGCCACGGTGAGCGTCTCGAGAATCGTTCCGTTGTTGGAGAAACCGGCGGCAGCGGGATGCCCGCCTCCGCCAAAGGAAGCAGCGATCTCGGACACGTTGAGGTCGCCCTTGGAGCGCAGGTTGCCGCGCACCTTGGTATCGCCCTCAATGCCCTTCAGGAACAGGCAGACCTCGACGCCCATCACCGAGCGCACCACGTCGACCAGGCCGTCGCACTCATCCGAGGTGACACCGCAAGCCTCAAGGTCGCTCTGGTACGCGTAGCTATACGCGACGCGCCCGTGGGCCACCGTCTTGATGCGGCCCATAACGATGGACTTGAGGTGCAAAAACTCAACGCGCATGCTCTGATATACCTCGAGTGCCACACGCGCCGGATCGGCACCGTGGGCAACCAGACGCGAGGCCGCATGGAACGCAGCGGCATCGGCGTTTTGGTACTGAAAACGGCCGGTATCGGTAACCAAGCCGCACAGCAGGCAGGTCGCAACGTCATCACGTGCGACAATGCCACAATTGTCCAAGAAGCGGTCGATGATCATCGCGCAGGCTGCGGCTTCGACGCGCCTCAGGCTCAGCTCGGCAAACTCCTCGCGCGCCGGATGGTGATCGAAGCACACCACATGCTTGGAGCGACGAAGCACCTCGGCGGAATTATTGAGACGCTCGACGACCGGTACGTCCACCGAGATGAACAGGTCCGGATTGCCGGTGTACGCAGATGCCGGAACCAGGCGATCGGAGCCTTCCATAAAGCGGTAGATACGCGGAACCGGGTCATCGTCTGCCAGCAGCAGCGCAATGTCCTTGTTGGGGAAAAACTTCATAAGCGAGAGACCCAGACCCAACACGGAGCCCAAGGCATCGCCATCGGGAGAAGTATGTCCCGAAATCGCAATGGAGGACGCGCCCTCGATGAGCTCGAGGATGCGTCGCTGAATATCTGCAGACTCGCACGAGGCGAGGTCGGCGGAATTAGTCATCTAAAGCTGCCTCCTGGGCGGCATCCGCTATCGGATAGCCGTCCTCGTCCTTTTCGATCGCAAGCGTGGCGGGAACGTTTTCCAGCGCACGCGTGATGCGCTCGGCCTCATCGGTCGAGCGATCGATGCGAAAATCGAGCTCGGGCGCAACACGCCAATCGAGCGAGCGAGCCAACAGGCTGCGAATACGGCCCTTAGCGCTGGCGAGCGCCTCCATGACCTCGTCGTAGCGGCTCGCATCGCACGACACGTACACACGCGCGAACGAACGGTCCACCGCGACCTCGACCGCGGTCAAAGTAACCAGGTCGAGACGCGGATCGGAAACCTCAAAGAGCAGGATATAACCGAGCTTCTCGCGAAGCTGCTCGCCCAGACGGCGGGTTGCCTGCGTTTGCTTCATAGCGCTACCCCCTACTCGGTACGGGCAATCTGGTCGATACGGTAACCCTCGATCTGGTCGCCAGGCTTGATGTCCTGGAAGTTCTCCAGGCCAATGCCGCCCTCGGAACCGCTCTTGAGGCTCTTGGCCTCGTCCTTGTAGTGGCGCATCGAGGCGATCTTGCCGTTGAAGACCACGATACCGTCGCGCACCAGGCGCACGGAATCGGTCGCGGCGATCTCGCCCTCTTCGACGCGGACACCGGCGGCGATACCGACTTTGGGCACCTTGAAGGTGTCCAGGACGGTCGCGGTACCCGTGGCGACCTCGACCTCGGTTGGCTTAAGCATGCCGATACGGGCGGCGTCGAGCTCCTCGAGGCACTTGTAGATGACGTCGTAGCAACGGATCTCGACGCCCTCGCGCTCAGCGGCGGAGCGGGCCTTACCGTCGGGACGGACGCCAAAGCCGATGATGATGGCGTTGGAGGCGTCGGCCAGGACGACGTCGGTCTCGTTGATGGCGCCAACGGCGGAGTGGATCGTGTTGATGCGGACCTCGGACTGATCCATCTTGTCGAGCGAGTCCTGAAGGGCCTCGATGGAACCCTGGACGTCGGCCTTGATGATCAGGTTGAGCTCCTTGACCTCGGCGTCGGCGATGGTCTCGAAGAGGTTCTCGAGCGTGACGTGCTTGACGCGGCTCTGCTCCTCGATACGGGCCTTGAGCGAACGCTCGTCGGCAAGGGCGCGAGCCTCGCGCTCGTCCTCGAACACGCGGAACTCGTCACCGGCGTTGGGCACGGACTGCAGGCCCAGGATCTCGACAGCGTCGGAAGGACCGGCCTCGGTGACGGCGCGGCCCTTGGGGTCGAGCATGGCGCGGACGCGGCCGTAGGTAAGACCGGCGACCAGCGTATCGCCCACGTGCAGGGTACCGCGGGTCACGAGCACGGTAGCGACCGAGCCGCGCCCCTTGTCGAGCTTGGCCTCGAGGACGTTGCCGGAGGCAAAGGTGTCCGGGTTGGCCTTGAGCTCGAGCACGTCGGCCTGAAGCAGCACGGTCTCCAGAAGGTCGTCGATACCGATCTTCTGCTTGGCCGAGATGTTGACGAACATGTTCTGTCCGCCCCACTCCTCGGGGATGACGCCGTACTCGGTGAGCTCCTGACGCACACGGTCGGGGTTGGCGCCGGGCTTATCGATCTTGTTGACGGCAACGACGATGGGTACGCCGGCAGCCTTGGCGTGGTTGATCGACTCGACGGTCTGGGGCATGACGCCGTCGTCGGCGGCCACGATCAGAATGACGATGTCGGTCACCTTGGCGCCACGGGCACGCATGGCCGTAAAGGTGGCGTGACCCGGGGTATCGATAAAGGTGATCTTGCGGTCGTTGATCATGACCTGCGAAGCGCCGATGGCCTGCGTAATGCCGCCCGCCTCGCCGGCAGCAACGCCGGTGTGACGGATGGCGTCGAGCAGCGACGTCTTGCCGTGGTCAACGTGGCCCATGACGGTGACGACCGGGGCGCGCGGCTTAAGGTCGGCGGGATCGTCGTAGAACGAGAAGGTGTTCTCCTCCTCGGGGGTGATGATCTTGATCTGACGGCCCAGGTCGTCGGCAACGAGCTCGACAAGGTCGTCGGACATGGACTGCGTCATCGTGAGCGGCGTACCCAGCAGGAACAGGCGCTTGATGATGTCGTTGGCCGGAACGTCGAGCGCCTCGGCAAGCTCCTGGACGGTAACGCCCTGGGAGACCTTGATGGCATCGAGCTCCTCGGGGTTCACGCCCTGGGCCAGCGCCTCCTCTATCTTGCGCTCCTCCTGAGCCTTGGCAGCCTCGCGCTCGCGCTTCTCCTTGCGCTTCTTGCGGCGACCGGTGGACTCGCGAGAGGCCTCCTCGACGGCGGCACGAGCCTCCTCGAGCACCTTCTCGCGGCTGTACTCCTCGGCCTCGCGAGCCATGCGGCTGTAGTGGTCCTCTTCGTTGTTGTGACCGCCCTTGCGCTTCTTGCCCTTGCCCTGCTTGTCGGGGTTGGGGAAGTCCATGCCGGCAGCGACGTTGTTGCTGGCGTTGGTGCGATGGCTGTGCGGACGGCTCTCGGAGGCGTTGCGCTCGGAGTTGTTGTCGGAAGCGTTGCGATCGTTACGACGGCCACCGCGGCGGTCGTTGTTGCCGCCACGACGGTTACCGCGCTCGGCGGCGCGCTCGGCCTTGGCCTTGTCCTCGGCGTCCTTCTTCTCCTTGAGCACGGTCTCCTGTGCGGCGATCTGGTCGAGCAGCGAACGGAAACGCGAACCGGAGTCGGAAGCGGGAACGGCGCGGCGCTGGGCCTCGCGGGCAGCCTCCTCCTTCTCGCGGGCAAGGCGCTCCTGCTCGGCCTTCTTCTTGGCCTCGGCCTCGGCGCGGGCAGCCTCCTCGGCAGCCTGGGCTGCGGCAAACTGGCGACGCTCCTCCTCGCGGGCCTTCTCGGCGGCGATGCGCTCGCGCTCGGCCTCGGCGGCGCGTGCGGCCTCCTCGGCGGCAGCTGCCTGCTCCTCGGCCTGCTTGGCGGCCTCGACTTCCTGGGCGCGGGCCTCGATCACCGAGGCGAGCTGCTTGCGGACCATGGCAACGTAGGCGTCCTCCAGGGTGGAGGAAGCGGACTTAGCGGGAATCTTCATATCGGCGAGATGACCCATCAGTTCCTTGGAGGTCATGCCGAACTCTTTGGCCAGGGTGGACACACGGACTTTTGCCATATGACTTCACCTACCCTTTCTGGCACCTTGGGTGCCTAGAGACTGAACGAGCGTGGGAGACGCGCCGGGACCCGCCCGGCGCGACCGCGCGCTAGATCAGATCCTCCGCATCATCGAAGGCGTCGGTGTCATGAACACCGCAGAAACGGGAGCCGGGACGAGCCTGGTTGCGGCACTGGATGCCGTCCTCGGACACGTACTCGCAGCGGCGGACGTCCTCGTCCTCCTCGTCACCGATCAGGTCGGCGGCGGGCTCCTCGTGAACGGGAACGTTCTTGAGGATGTCGGCGGCAAGCGTCTCGGACTTGATGTCGATGTGCCAGCCGGTCAGGCGCGCGGCGAGGCGGGCGTTCTGGCCCTCCTTGCCGATGGCGAGGGACAGCTGGTCGTCGGGCACGATGACGCCGGCGTAGGCCTTCTCCTCGTCGATGAGGACGCGGGTGACCTTGGCGGGCGACAGGGCGTTGGCGACGTAGACGGCAGGATCGGCATCCCAAAGGATGACGTCGACGCGCTCGCCACGGAGCTCGCCCACGACAGCGCGAACACGGCTGCCCTTGGGGCCGACGCAGGCGCCCACGGGATCCAGACGGTCATCGAGCGAGTGGACGGCGACCTTGGAGCGCTGGCCGGGCTCGCGGGCGATCGACTTGATCTGGACGGTGCCCTCATAGATCTCGGGCACCTCCTGCTCAAACAGACGACGCATGAGCTCGGGGTGGGTACGGGAGATGACAATCGGCGGACGGCTGTGCTCGCCACGAACCGGCTGCAGGTTGGAGTTGGGGTCGCGAACGTCGATGATCACGGCCTTGATGTGCTGGTTGTGCAGGTAGCGCTCGCCCATCGGGCGCTCGTTGCGCTCGTTCTCGTAACGACGCTGATCGAAGTGCGGCAGCTCGGCCTCGACGCCCTCGCGGATCTTGACGATCGTGAAGTCGGGCGTGGACTGCAGCACGGTACCGCTGATGAGGTCACCGATGCGGCCGGAGAACTCCTCGTAGATCTGCTCGCGGGCGGAGTTACGCACGATGGCGTTGATCTCGGCCTTGGCGTGCTGGGCAGCGATGCGGCTCGTGTTCTTGGGAGTGACGTCGATCTCCTCGAACTCGGTGAAGTTGCCCTCCTCGTCCATGGAATCGTCGATCGGCTCCAGGCGGTAGACGTAGATCTTGCCGGTGGTGCGGTCGATGGTCACCTTGGCGCCCCACTCAAGATGCAGGATCTCGGCATAGCTCTTGGCAAGCGACTGCTCCAGGCGGTCGATCAGGTAGAGCTGGTCGATGTGCTTCTCCTGGCAAAGCTCCATCAGGGCGGACATCATGTCGGATGCTGCCATCTTACTTTCCTTCCTTCGCGGGCTTGAAGTCGTAGGTGGGCTTCAACTTGCACTTTTTAACATCAGAGAAATCGAGGGTAACGGACTCGCCGTCCTCGAGCTCGAGGGTCACGTTCGTCTCGGTGGCGGCGGCAATCTTGCCGGCGTACTTGCGACGGCCCTCGGTGGCGGTGGAGGTGAGCTCACAGTTCTCGCCCACAAAGCGGGCAAAGTCACTCGGGCGGCGCAGCGGGCGCGCCATACCCGGGCTCGACACCTCGAGCGTATAGCTCGAGGAGATGGGGTCGAGCTCCTCAATCACATCGCCGACCCACTTGGTGTTGGCCGTGACGTCGTTGAGCGACAGGCTCTGACCCTCGGCACCCTCGATACGCACGCGCACGCAGGGGGCCTTGGTGGCACCCACGAGCTCGACGTCGACGATGTCGACATCGTGCTGGGGAGCGACGGCCTCGAGCGCGTCGATGATCGCCTGCTCGGTCTTGGTCTTGACCATTGCGGCACCTCCATCCATACAAAAAAGAAGCGGGGCCGAAACCCCACTTCTTTCAATTACAACTTCATTTGCAAGCAAACTATACCAATAGCTGCGGAAACGTGCAAGCACAGTACGAATCTGCAGGTCAGCGTGCGCACAGCTTCTCCACAAGAATAGGACAATTGGACTAAAGACTCCATGAGGCAAACGTCCGAGGGTCCAAGAACGGGCCATGCGTCCCAATCCACAGGCCCGTTCGGACCCCAAGGGCATTCCTCCCCGAGCCCCTATCGATCAGACTTACGTTAAGGGGCATTCTGCAACAAGCCAGCCAGCAAGTCGCGCAACGACGAACCTTTCGAGATCCTTTACGGTAAGGAGGCACCCATGAAACGCCTAGGCACCCTCTGCATGACTGCGCTCGCCATCGCAACGTGCTCGTTGACCCTCGTGGGCTGTGGCAAAACGAACAGCAAAACCGGAACATGCGAACCGGATCTTGGCAGCACCAAAGCCATCGAGAAAACCGAACCCCCGGCGAGCTTCAACAAAATAGACGAGGACATCGTCGATCCCCAGAGCTTGGGTCCCGATTCCCAAGAACAGTTCCCCATCGACCTTGAGGCAGACGAGAACGTCCATGTTACCTGCGTGGGCAAGGACACCGACGGCTACGGGGACGCCGCGCTCGTCTTTACGGTGTCCAACAACACCGGTGTCGACATGATGTTTGGCGATGTGGACTCATATGCCTACGTCAACGGTAAGGCCCGCGACGCACGCATGCGCCAACCGGTCGCCGCCGGAGAAGAAACGCGCGCCATGCTCACCTTTGTGGGCACCTTCGACGATCCGGACTTTGATGTGAACAACGACCTCAACGACATCTACCTCAACATTTGGATGTTCGAAGAGGCAACGGGCAACGTTTACTTTAGGGACCTGGTACACATCCCATAGAAGAAGGTGCGACGCGCTGACTAAGCAGGGCATAAAACACAAGACGAGGGACGACCCAACCGGATCGCCCCTCGTCTTTTATGCGCCAGTTAAGCGCGCAGTGCTTACTTGACCACCAGGTTGACCAGCTTGCCGGGCACGCAGATGGCCTTGACGACCGTCTTGCCCTCGAGCCACTTGGCGACAGCGACCTCGGCGGCAGCCTGCATATCCTCATTTGAGGCATCGCGGGCAACGTCGACGCGGCCGCGGACCTTGCCGAGCACCTGGACGACGATCTGCACCGTGTCCTCAACGGACTCGGCCAGGTCGAACTCGGGCCAGGCGGCGGTGTAGGCGTTGCCCTCGCAGCCGAGGGCCTCGTGCCACAGCTCGTCGGCCCAGAACGGGCAGATGGGGGCAAGGACGCTCACGATATCCTTAGCCACGCCGTAGCACAGCGCCTTGTCGCGGGCGGTACCCTCGGTGGCGTTGAGGTAGGCGCTCGCCGCGTTGACGAGCTCCATGACGGCCGAGATGGCGGTGTTGAACTGGCCGCGATCGAAGTCCTCGGTGCACTTGGCGATGGTGCGGTGACGCTCGCGATAGAGCTTCATCGCAACCTCGTCGAGCGCGGACTTGTCGAAGGCCACGTTGGCGTCACCGGACTGGACGAGCTGCCAAACGATACGCCAGGCGCGCTTGATAAAGCGGTTAGCGCCCTCGACGGCCTTGGGATCCCAGTCGAAGTCCTTCTCGGGCGGAGCGATAAACAAGATCGCCAGACGCATGGTGTCGGCACCGTAGGGTTCGATGACCGAGCTCGGGGGCACCACATTGCCCTTGGACTTGGACATGGTATCGCCGTTCTCGTCCTTGACCATGCCCTGGCACAGCAGGTTGGTGAAGGGCTCGTCCACGCTCAGCAAGCCCAGGTCGCGCAGCGCCTTGGTAAAGAAACGGCTGTAGAGCAGGTGCAGAATGGCGTGCTCGATGCCGCCGATGTAGTTATCGACGGGCATCCAACGGTCGGCGGCCTCGCGAGAGAAGGGCAGCTCGGTGTTGTGCGGATCGGTATAGCGCAGGTAATACCAGCTAGAGCAGGTGAAGGTGTCCATGGTATCGGTCTCGCGCTTGGCCGGGCGGCCGCAGACCGGGCAGGTGGTCTCGTAGAAGTCCTTGCACTCGGCGAGGGTCTCGCCGGCGCCCAAGTCCAGGTTCTCGGGCAGCGTCACCGGCAGCTGATCCTCGGGCACGGGCACGATGCCGCAGTGCTCGCAGTGGATGGCCGGGATGGGGTTGCCCCAATAACGCTGACGGGAAATGAGCCAGTCGCGCAGACGGAACTCGACCTTGCGACGACCGCAGCCCATGGCCTCGAGGTCGGCCACGATCGCAGCCTCACCCTCGGAGTGCTTACCGCCGCGCATGCCGGTGTACTTGCCGGACTGGACGAGCGTGCCCTCGGCAGCGTGAGCGCAATCCCAGTCGACGGTCTCGGCATGGAAGGTATCGATGGTCTCGCCGCTGGCCTCGACGGCAGCGCGATCGTCATCGTCCAGGATAATCGGCACGATCGGCAGGTCGTACTTACGAGCAAACTCAAAGTCGCGCTGGTCGCCACAGGGAACGGCCATGACGGCACCGGTACCGTAGTCGGCAACGACATAATCGGCAACCCACACGGGGACCTTCTCGCCGTTGACCGGGTTCACCACGTAGCGGCCGGTAAAGGCACCGTGCTTCTCGAGGGTGCCCTGGGCACGCTCGACGGCAGAGATATGCTTGGAGTCCTCGACGATCTTGGTGACGGCCTCCTCGTACTCCGTGCCCTCGACGAGCTCGTGCAGGCCGGCGTACTCGGGAGCCAGGACAAAGAAGGAGACGCCAAAAAGGGTATCGGCACGCGTGGTGAAGACGGTGATCTTGCCCTCGTCGCCCTCGATGGGCTCGCCATCCTGGTCGCACAGGGTAAAGTCGACCTCGGCGCCCTCGGAGCGACCGATCCAGTTGGCCTGCATCTGCTTGACGCGCTCGGGCCAGCCGGGGAGCTTCTCCAGATCGTCGAGCAGCTCCTGGGAGTACTCGGTAATCTTATAGTACCACTGCTCCAGGTCGCGCTTCTCGGGCTCGGTGCCGCAGCGCCAGCACTTACCCTCGGTAACCTGCTCGTTAGCCAGAACGGTCTTGCAGGTGGGGCACCAGTTGACCGGGTTCTTCTTACGGTAGACCAGGCCCTTTTCCCACATCTTCTCAAAGATCCACTGGCCCCAGCGGTAGTAGTCGGGGCTGCAGGTCTTGACCATGCGATCCAGATCGTAGGAGAAGCCCATGCGCTTCATCGTGGCGAGCGCCTGGTCCATGTTCTTATACGTCCAGGCGGCAGCCTGCGTGTTGTGCTTGATGGCGGCGTTCTCGGCAGGCAGGCCAAAGGCATCGAAGCCGATGGGATGCAGCACGTCGTAGCCGCGCATGCGGGCCTGACGGGCCATGGCATCGCCGATGGTATAGTTGCGCGCGTGGCCCATGTGCAGGTCGCCCGACGGATACGGGAACATCTCGAGCACATACTTCTTGGGCTTGCTGTCGTCGGTGTCGACGGCAAAGAGGTTAGAGTCCTCCCAGGCCTTCATCCACCTGGACTCAATGGCCTGCGCGTCGTAGGCAGGGATCTCGTCCTTATGATCTGTGCAATCGCACATATCAGCTCCTTTTAACTTGATTGGGGTCGGGCGGCTAGGCTTTACTCGCTGCTGCGGACAGTCCTGCTCGCACGAAGGCCACATTAAGTGGCCTTCGGCTCGTGCG